>NZ_BOPU01000004.1:9563-381755 GCF_017312765.1 Phycicoccus sp. DTK01
AACCCGCACGTGCGGGGTTATCGCTGTCCGCTCCGCCAGGCGCCCGCGCCAAACCCGCACGTGCGGGGTTATCGCTGTCCGCTCCGCCAGGCGCCCGCGCCAAACCCGCACGTGCGGGGTTATCGCTGTCGCACCCAGCTCCGGACTTTCCGCGCCGTCACCGTGATGACGGGGAAGATCCCTCGGGACGCGGATGCATCCGCGTCGTCCCGGAAGATCCGCGCCGTCACCGTGACGACGCAGATCCTCGCGTCAGTGGGTGTGGGCGGCCTCGGCCATCCGCTCGCGACCGGCGCCGAGGACGGTGAGGGGTAGGAGCGTCTTGCCGGTCGGGCCGATCTCGATCTCGGTGTTCATCTGCGGGCAGACGCCGCAGTCGAAGCACGGCGTCCAACGGCAGTCGTCGACCTCGACCTCGTCGACGGCGTCGAGCCAGTCCTGCCAGAGCCACTCCTTGTCGAGGCCGGAGTCGATGTGGTCCCACGGCAGGACCTCCGACTCCTCGCGCTCGCGGGTCGTGTACCAGGCGACGTCGACGCCCTGCGGCGGCAGCTCGCGCTCTGCGGCGTCCATCCACCGCTCGTACGAGAAGTGCTCCGACCAGCCGTCGAACCGGCCGCCGGCGCGCCACACGGCCTCGATGACCCGGCCGACCCGGCGGTCGCCGCGCGAGAGCAGGCCCTCGACGATGCCCGGCTTGCCGTCGTGGTACCGGAACCCGATCGAGCGGCCGAACTGCTTGTCCGACCGGATGGCGTCGCGCAGCTTCTGCAGGCGCGCGTCGGTCTCGTCGGCGCCGAGCTGGGCGGCCCACTGGAACGGCGTGTGCGGCTTGGGCACGAAGCCTCCGATGGACACCGTGCAGCGGATGTCGCGGCGGCCGCTGACCTGGCGGCCGGTCTCGATGACCCGCTTGGCGAGCTCGGCGATCTGGAGCACGTCCTCGTCGGTCTCGGTCGGGAGGCCGCACATGAAGTAGAGCTTGACCTGCCGCCAGCCCGCGCCGTACGCGGCGGCGACGGTGCGGATGAGGTCGTCCTCGCTGACCATCTTGTTGATGACCTTGCGGATGCGCTCGGAGCCGCCCTCGGGCGCGAAGGTCAGGCCGGAGCGGCGACCGTTGCGGGTCAGCTCGTTCGCGAGGTCGATGTTGAAGGCGTCGACGCGCGTGGACGGCAGCGACAGACCGGTGTTCGTGCCCTCGTAGCGGTCGGCCAGGCCCTTGGTGACGTCGGCGATCTCGGAGTGGTCGGCGCTCGACAGCGAGAGCAGCCCGACCTCCTCGAAGCCGGTCGCGGCCAGGCCGCGCTCGACCATCTCGCCGATGCCGGTGATGGAACGCTCGCGCACCGGGCGGGTGATCATCCCGGCCTGGCAGAAGCGGCAGCCGCGGGTGCAGCCACGGAAGATCTCGACCGACATCCGCTCGTGCACCGACTCGGCGAGCGGCACGAGCGGCTGCTTCGGGTAGGGCCAGGCGTCGAGGTCCATGACGGTGTGCTTCGACACGCGCCACGGCACGCCGGGACGGTTGGGGGCGACGCGCTGGATGCGGCCGTCCGGCAGGTACGAGACGTCGTAGAAGCGCGGGACGTAGACGCCGCCGGTGCGCGCGAGGCGCATCAGGAGCTCGTCGCGGCCGCCCGGGCGACCCTCGCGCTTCCAGTCGCCGATGATGTCGGTGACCGCGAGCACGGCCTCCTCGCCGTCGCCGACGACGGCGCAGTCGACGAAGTCGGCGACCGTCTCGGGGTTGAACGCCGCGTGCCCGCCCGCGAGGACGACCGGGTGGGTCTCGTCGCGGTCCTCGGCGTGCAGCGGGATGCCCGCGAGGTCGAGCGCGGTGAGCATGTTCGTGTAGCCGAGCTCGGTCGAGAACGACATCCCGAGGACGTCGAAGTCGCCGACCGGCCGGTGGGCGTCGACCGTGAACTGCGGGACGCCGTGCTCGCGCATCAGGGCCTCGAGGTCGGGCCAGACGGCGTAGGTGCGCTCGGCGAGGGCGTCCTCGCGCTCGTTGAGCACTTCGTAGAGGATCATGACGCCCTGGTTCGGCACGCCGACCTCGTACGCGTCGGGGTACATGAGCGCCCAGCGGACGGTCGCGTCGCCGGCGACCTCCCAGGGCTTGACCGTCGAGTTCAGCTCGCCCCCGACGTACTGGATGGGCTTGCTCACCTGCTCGAGCAGCGGCTCGAGGGCGGGGAAGACGGACTCACCGGGCATCCCCCAAGGGTAGGTCGGGCGCGAGCGGCACCCAAACCGGCGTCGCGACGGGTGTCGAGGTGGCGCCGGGCGTGCGAGGCTCGCCCCATGAGCGAAGAGCAGCACGTCGACCTCGTCGTCCTCGGCCTCGGCCCCGGTGGTGAGTCGGTCGCCACCGAGGCGGCGAAGGCCGGCCTGTCCGTCGTCGGCGTCGACGAACGCCTCGTCGGAGGCGAGTGCCCGTACTTCGGGTGCATCCCGAGCAAGATGATGATCCGCGCCGCGAACTCGCTCGCCGAGGCCCACCGGGTCGGGACGCTGGCCGGCGCCGCGACCACCTCCCCCGACTTCTCGGTCGTCGCGCGCCGTATCCGGGAGGAGGCCACGGACGACTGGGACGACACCGTCGCGGTGCAGCGCCTCGAGGACGCCGGGGTCACGTTCGTGCGGGGGCACGGGCGGCTCGCGGGCGAGGGCGTCGTCGAGGTCGGCGGCACCCGGTACGTCGCGGCGGTCGGCGTCGTCCTCAACACCGGCACCGCCCCCGCCGCCCCGCCGGTCGAGGGCCTGGCCGGCACCCCGTACTGGACCAACCGCGAGGCGCTGAAAGCCACCGAGGCCCCCGCCTCACTCGTCGTCGTCGGGGGCGGCGCGATCGGTGCCGAGCTCGCGCAGGCCTTCGCGCGCTTCGGCACGCGCGTCTCCCTCGTCGAGATGGCGCCGCGCATCCTCGCTCTCGAGGAGCCCGCGGCCTCCGAGGTCGTCACCACCTCCTTCGCGGCCGACGGCATCCAGGTCCTGGCCGGGGCCTCCATCCGGTCGGTCGCCCACGCCGACGGCCGCTTCACCGTCTCGGTCACCGACGCCGACGGCACCGACCTCGACCTCGACGCCGACCGGCTGCTCGTCGCCGCCGGCCGCCGCCCGAACCTCCACGACATCGGCCTCGAGACCGTCGGGCTCGACCCCGCCGCCCGCTCGCTGGAGACCGACGAGCGGATGCGCGCGGGCGAGAAGCTGTGGGCCATCGGCGACATCACCGGCAAGGGCGCCTTCACCCACATGTCGATGTACCAGGCGGGCATCGCCGTGCGGGACATCACGGGCACGGACGGGCCGTGGGCCAGCTACCACGCCGTCCCCCGCGTCACCTACACCGACCCCGAGGTCGGCGCCGTCGGGATGACCGAGCAGCAGGCGCGCGACGCCGGGGTCGACGTCCGGGTCGGGCGGGCACCGCTCGGCGAGAGCTCGCGCGGCTGGATCCACGGCCCCGGCGGCGAGGGCGTCATCGTCCTCGTCGAGGACCGGGCGGCCGGCCACCTCGTCGGCGCGACCTCCGTCGGGCCCATGGGCGGCGAGGTCCTCTCGATGCTCGCGACGGCGGTGCACGCGAAGGTGCCGACCGCGGTGCTGCGTGAGCAGGTGCTCGCCTACCCGACCTTCCACCGCGCCGTCTCCACCGCGCTCGCCGACCTCGACTGACACCCCCTCCTCCCCTCTGTCCAGCGGATTCGAGTGCGGAAGTGGTCGCCCCGGCTGCCACCTCCGCACTCGACTCCGAGTGGCGGCGTGACGGACGGTGACACACTGCCGCCGGAGCCGGACAGGAGGGGGACATGGAGACACCGAGCGACCAGCCCCCGCCGGGCGACGAGGAGCGCTTCCGCGCCGCGTTCGCGGCGTGGTACCCCGACGTCCTGCGCTTCGTCAGCCGCCGCGTGCACCCCACCCACGCCGAGGACGTCGTCGCCGAGACCTTCCTCGTGCTGTGGCGGCGGGTCGCCGAGTTGCCGTCCGACCCCGGTGACGGACGGGCCTGGGCCTTCGGCGTCGCCCGCGGGGTGCTGCTCAACGACCGGCGCGGCGTCCGGCGGCGCGAGGCGCTGGCCGTCCGGCTGGCCGACGAGGCCGGGCGCAGCCGCCCCTTCGGCGGCGAGGACCCCGACCTCGTCGCCCGCCGTCTCGACCTCGTCGCCGCGTGGCCGCGCCTGACGGCCGGTGACCAGGAGGTGCTCGCCCTCGCCTACTGGGACGACCTCACGTCGCCGGAGGCCGCGAGCGTCCTCGGCATCTCGCCGGTCGCCTTCCGGCTGCGACTCACCCGCGCCCGACGCGCCCTGCGCCGTCACCTCGACCTCGTCGAGACCCGTTCCGCCCGAACCCGACCCGTCCCCGAAGGGAGCCCGTCATGAGCCGCTCCGACATCGACGCCACGACCCGCGCGGCCCTGACCGCCCTCGACCCCGCCCCGCACGACCTCGACGACGCCCAGCGCGTCCGCGCCGCCGCCACCCTCGAGCGGGTCCTCGCCGCTCCCCCGGCGCCGGCGCCGCCGCGGCCGGCCCCACGCCGACGCACCGGGCGCCGCCTCGCCCTGACCGGGGCCCTCGCGGCGGCGACCGCCGTCGTCGGGGTCGTCGGCGCCCAGGTGCTCACCGGCGGCGACTCCGCCTACGCCACGTGGACGGCCACCCCCCACCGCCCGACGACCCCCGAGCAGCTCGCCGCCGCCGACGACTGCCGCGACTCGCTCGTCGACTCGCTGAGGAGCGACGGCCCGGACCCGACCGGCGTCAGCCGCAGCACGATCGAGCGCGCCCCGGTCGTCGCCGCCGAGCAGCGGGGCGACTGGACCCTCGTCGTCCTCGGCGACGACCGCGGCTTCGACGCCACCTGCATCACCGAGGACCGCTTCCTCGGGGGCACCGAGTTCGGCTCGATGGGCTACGGGCCGGGCTCTCCCATCCCGGGGCCGCGCGAGGTCGCCGTGACGAGCGGCGGCTCGGGCGGCTCCTCGGGGCGGATGGTCTCGGTGCTCGTCGGGCTCGTCGGCCCGCAGGTCGCCGCCGTCACCGTCCACACGCCGGACCACGGCGACGTCGTCGCGACCGTCGCCGGCGGCCACCTCGCGGCGTGGTGGCCCGGCCCGGTCGGGGTGACGCCGGACGACCCCACCCTCGACACCACGCCCCCGGCCACGGTCACCTACACCGACGGCTCGACCCGCGAGGTCCGCCTCGGCGTCGGCGAGCGCGGCTGACGAGCCCCGCATCCCTCGGGTCGAGTGCGGAAGGAGGGAGGGACCCCCGGGGGGAAGGAGGGGGGAAGGGAGGGGTCAGCCGGAGTAGTGGCTGTCGAGGACGTCCTTGTACCGCTCGGCGACGACCTTGCGCTTGAGCTTGAGGCTCGGCGTCAGCTCGCCCTGCTCGACGGTGAGGTCGCTCTCGAGGATGGTGAACTTCTTGATCGTCTCCCACCGGTTGAGGCCGGCGTTCAGCTGGTCGACGTAGCCCTGGACCATCTCGCGGCAGGCGTCGGAGGTGACGACGTCGCGGTAGGAGGCGCCCTCCATCCCGTTCTGCGCGGCCCAGCCGGCGATGGCGTCCGGGTCGAGCGTGATGAGCGCGGAGACGAAGTTGCGGTCGGCGCCGTGGACGATGAGCTGGCTGGCGTACGGGCACAGCCCCTTGAAGGTGGACTCGATGACCGCCGGCGCGACGTACTTGCCGCCGCTGGTCTTGAAGAGGTCCTTCTTGCGGTCGGTGATCCGCAGGAAGCCGCGTTCGTCGAGCTCGCCGATGTCGCCGGTGTGCAGCCAGCCGTCGGGGTCGATGGTCTCGGCCGTGGCGTCGGGGTTGTTGTGGTACCCCTCCATGTTGCCCGGGCCGCGCAGCAGCACCTCGCCGTCCTCGGCGATGCGCACCTCGATGCCGGGCAGCGGCCAGCCGACCGTGCCGTACCGGTAGGCCCGGGTGCGGTTGACGAACGACGCGGCGCTCGTCTCGGTCATCCCGTAGCCCTCGGCGATGAGCATCCCCATCGCGTCGAACCAGCGCGCGACGTCCTGGTTGAGCGCCGCGGAGCCGGAGATGAAGAAGCGGATGTTGCCGCCGAAGCGCTCGCGGATCTTGCTCGCGACGAGCTTGTCGAGCAGGGCGTGCTTGCGCGCCAGCAGGCCGGAGGGCTGCTTGCCCTGCTCGCGCAGGATGCTCACCTCGCGGCCGGTCGCGGACGCCGCCCGGAAGAGCTTGAGCTTGAGGCCGCCCTCGGCCTCCATCATCATCTGGATGCGCGCGTACGCCTTCTCGAAGATGCGCGGCGCGGCGCCCATGAAGGTCGGCTTGACGACCGCGAGGTTGTCGACGATCTTGTCGATCCGCCCGTCGATGGCCGTCGCGAAGCCGATCTGCAGCGGCAGGGTCAGCAGGTTCTTGCCGAAGACGTGCGCGAGCGGCAGCCAGAGGTACTGGACGTCGTCCTCGGTGAGGATGTCGATGGCCTCGGTCGCGGCGCCCTCGTAGGTCCAGGCGCTGTGCAGCAGGCGCACCCCCTTGGGGCGGCCGGTCGTGCCCGAGGTGTAGATGATCGTCGCGAGCCGGTCCGGGGTCAGCGCGTCGATGCGCGCGTCGACCGCACCCGGGTCGCCCTCGAGGTACTCCCGACCCAGCTGCCGCAGCTCGTCGAAGGTGAGCGTCCAGTCGTCGCCGTCCGCACTCCCCTCCATGAGGACCACACGGCCGACGCCCGGCGTCCGCTCACGCACCGAGCGCAGCTTCTCGAGCTGCTCGGTGTTCTCCGCGAACACGACCCGCGTGCCGGAGTCGGCGAGGATGAAGGCGACGTCGTCAGCGATCGTCGTCGGGTAGATGGTCGTCGTCGCGGCGCCCGCGACCATGACCGCGAGGTCGGCGAGGGCCCACTCGTAGCGGGTGCCGGAGGCGATGGCCACGCGGTCCTCGGGCTCGACCCCGAGCGCGACCAGCCCGGCGCCGAGCTCGCGCACGACGACGTCGAGCTCGCGCCACGAGGTCGTCAGCCACTCGTCACCCGCCTCGGACACCTTGGCGTGGAGGAAGGCCGGCCGGTCGCCGGAGGCGGCGACCCGGTCGCGGAACAGGTGCGCGACGCTGCGGGCACGGTGCTCCAGGACCGCGTGGTCCACGGGCTCGTCGGCGGGGCTGTGGATCTGCGGGGTCACCCGGTGCATGGTGCATCGTCCTCGGCATCGGTGGCGTGGTCGCAGAATCCTGTCACACGAGCCGCCCGGAGGGAACGGGTTCGTTACCGGCGGGTCACTTTCCTTCTCACGGCGCGCGCGAGCCGCCCTGCGCGGCGTCGACGAGCCCGACCGCGAGCCACGAGGCGAGCATCGACGAGCCGCCGTAGGAGACGAAGGGCAGCGGCAGCCCGGTGACCGGCAGGAGACCGAGGTTCATCCCGACGTTCTGGACCACCTGGACCGCCAGCCACGTCGCGACGCCGACCCCGACGAGGCGGCCGAAGGGCTCCTCGCAGCGCGCGGCGACGACGAGCACCCGGACGACGAGCACCCCGAGCAGCACGACGAGGCCGGCCGCCCCGACGAACCCGAGCTCCTCCCCCGCCACCGAGAACACGAAGTCGTTGAGCTGGAAGGGCACGAACCCGCCCTGGGTGCGAGGTCCCTCCATGAACCCCTGCCCCCACAGGCCGCCCCCGGCGACGGCGAGGCGGACCTGGCCCACCTGGTAGCCGGCGCCGAGTGGGTCGGCGGACGGGTCGAGGAAGGTGAGCAGCCGCGCCCGCTGGTAGCCCGAGAGCAGCGGCGTCGTCCAGGCGGCGACGCCGAGCCCCAGGGCGGCCACCCCGAGCAGCGCGACCCAGCGCAGCCGCAGCCCGGCGACGACCACCACGACGACGCCGACGGCGGTGAGGACGACCGCGCTCCCGAGGTCCGGCTGGAGCGCCACGAGTCCGACGGGCACCGCGAGGACGAGCACGGCGAGCCCGACCTCCCGGCCCCCGGGCGGCGCGCCGCGCGAGGGCCACGGGGTGAGGACGGCGGCGAGGGCCAGCACGATCCCGACCTTGGCGAGCTCGGCCGGCTGGAGGGTGAAGCCGCCGACGAGCGGGATCCAGGAGCGGGCGCCGTTGACCGTCGTGCCGAGCGGGGTCGGGACGAGCAGCAGGAGGACGACGGCCGCTCCCCACGTCCACGGCGCCGCGACGCGCAGCCGTCCCCGCCCGGCCCGCGCGACGAGCACCGCCAGCGCCAGCCCGACGGCCGCCGTGACGAGGTGTCGCACGAGGTAGGCGGACCCGGCGGTGCGGACGGTGGCCGACCAGACGAGCAGCGCGCCGACGAGCGATGCCCCGCCGGCGGCGACGAAGAGCCCGACGTCGTGACCCGCCGCCCGGCCGTCCCGGCGCACGGCCGGGACGCCGCTCAGGCGGGGACGATGTTGGCGAGGACCTCGCGGCACCGCTCGACGTCCCCCGCCATCGCGTCCTTGAGCTCCTCGACGCTCTCGAAGCGCAGCGTCGGGCGGATGTGCTCGACGAACTCGACCATGACGGTCTCGTCGTAGAGGTCGAGGTCGTCGCGGTCGAGGACGTACGCCTCGACGGTGCGCCGGTCGCCGGTGTCGAAGGTGGGGTTGGTGCCGACGCTCACGGCGGCCGGCATGGTGCGGTCCGGGGCGTCGTCGGGCACGTCGAGCCGGGTCAGCCAGCCGGCGTAGACGCCCTCGGCGGGCACGAGCCCGAGGGAGTCGGGCGAGAGGTTGGCCGTCGGGTACCCGAGGCCGCGGCCCCGGTGGTTGCCGTGCACGACCTCGCCGACGACCCGGTGCGGACGGCCGAGGATGCGCGAGGCCTCGGCGACGCGGCCCTCGCCGAGCTCGCGCCGGATGACGGTCGAGCTGAAGCGCTCGCCGTCGCCGACGTCGTCGAGCGCGATGACCTCGAAGCCGAACTGCTCCCCGAGGTCGACGAGGGTGCCGACGTCGCCGGCGTTGCGGTAGCCGAAGCGGGTGTCCATCCCGACGACGACGCAGCGGGCGTCGAGGCCGCGGACGAACACGGAGCGCACGAAGTCCTCGGGCGTCTGCTGCGCGAACTCGGTCGTGAAGTCGAGGACGAGCAGGCCGTCGACGCCGGTGTCGGCGATGAGGTCGTCACGCACCCGGCCGGGGGCGATGAGCTCGGGGGCGCGCTCGGGGTGCAGGACCGCCACCGGGTGCGGGTCGAAGGTGATGGCGACCGAGGGCAGGCCGAGCCGGGCGCCGGCCTCGACGAGGGCCGAGATCACCGCCTTGTGGCCGCGGTGCACGCCGTCGAAGTTGCCGAGCGTGAGCACGCAGGGGCGCAGGGCCTCGGGCGTGGCGGCGGGGTCGCTCCATCGGTGCACGGGTGACACTCTACGAACTCGCGGGGGCGAAGGTGACGAGGGACCGCGCGGTGGGGCGCGCCTCGTCGAGCAGGGCGACGAGCGTGCCGTCCGGGGCGAACGCCGCGACCGGGCCCGTGCGGCCCGGGCTGAGCGAAGGGATGCGCTGGCCGTAGCCGAGGGCGCGGGCCTCGTCGGCGTCGAGGGACCGCGAGGGGAACGTGGCCCGAGCGGCCTCGGCCAGCGGAAGGACCGGCATCGGCTCGCCCTGGCGCGCCTCGAGGTCCGCGAGCGGGTGGGCGTCGGCCAGGGTCAGTCCGCCGACGCGGGTGCGGCGCAGTGCGGTGAGGTGGCCGGCGCTGCCGAGCGCGGCACCGAGGTCGCGCGCGAGGGCCCGCACGTAGGTGCCGGAGGAGACCGTGACCTCGACGTCGACGTCGAGCACGGCGGTGCCGTCGGGCGCCGTGCCCGCCCGGGCCTCGACGACGACGAAGCGCGACACCGTGACCGGCCGCGCCGGCAGCTGCACGTCCTCCCCCGAGCGCACCCGGTGGTAGGAACGCCTCCCGTCGACCTTGATGGCGCTGACGGCGCTCGGGACCTGCTCGACGGCGCCGGTCAGGCCCACGACGGCGGCCTCCACGGCGGCGCGGTCCAGGGACCCGGCGCCGGGCGCCATCGTCACCTCGCCCTCGGCGTCGTCGGTCAGCGTGCCCTGGCCGAGGCGCACGGTCGCGGTGTAGTCCTTGTCGGCGCCGACGAGGTGGGTCAGCAGGCGGGTGGCCCGGCCGACGCCGAGGACGAGCACGCCGGTCGCCATCGGGTCGAGGGTGCCGGCGTGGCCGACCTTGCGGGTGGCGCACAGGCGCCGGCTGCGGGCGACGACGTCGTGGCTCGTCCAGTCCTGCGGCTTGTCGACGACGAGGAGGCCGTCGGGCGCGGGCTCAGCGCTCGAGCGCACCCGACGCCTCGTCCCGGGGCCCCTCGTCGGTGTCGTCGGTGTCGTCGTCCTCGTCCGCCTCGGGCTTGCGGTAGGGGTCGGCCTCACCGGCGTAGGTCGCGGCGGCGGCCGCGGCCGCGACCTGCGCGTCGCGCTCGCGGGCCTCCTTGAGCAGGTCCTCGAGGTGCGCCGCGGTCTCGGGGATCGCGTCGGCGATCCACTCGAGGCTCGGGGTGAGGCGGATGCCGAGCTGCTTGCCGACGAAGGAGCGCAGCCGGCCCTTGCTCTCCTCGAGCAGCCGGGCGGTCGTCTCGCGCTGGGCCTCGTCACCGAAGACGGTGTAGAAGAGCGAGGCGTGCTGGAGGTCGCCGGTCACGCGGACGTCGGTGACGGTGACGAACCCGAGGTCGGGGTCCTTGACGATGGACTCGAGGTTCGCGGCGGTCAGCGTCTTGATGCGGTCGGCGACCTTGCGGGCGCGTGCTTCGTCGGCCACGGGTCCTCCTCGGGCTGGGTGGGGTCTCGGCCCCTCGCGGGGCGTCCCCAACCCTAGTGACCCGCAGCGCCCCCGACCGCCCCGGGGCTACCATCGTCGCCATGGCGACCGCAGGGGCCCCGGTGGTGCGTGCCGCGCGTGCGGCCACGGCCACCCTCGCGGTGCTCGGGGTCTCGGCCGGCGCCCACCAGCTCGGTGGCGGGCAGGCCCCGGGGGCGGCCGCCTTCGTCGTCCTCGCGCTCGTGCTCGGCCCGGCCCTGTGGCTCGTGGCGGGGCGCCGCCTGCGCACCGCCGGGGTGCTCGGCGTGCTGGCCTCCGCCCAGGTCGTCGTCCACCTCGGGTTGCTCTCGATGGCCCCCGGCCACGGCACCGGCACCGCGGCGCACCACCACGGCGCGACGCTGCCGGGCGCCGGCGCCGCCATGCCGTCGATGACCCACCTCGAGCCGCGGATGCTCCTCGCCCACGTCGTGGCGACGCTCGCGCTCACCCTCCTGCTCGCCCGTGCCGAGGACGCCCTCTGGCACGTGGTCTCCGCGCTGCTGCCCCCGGCCGCGGCGCCGCTGCGCTCCCCCCTCGTCCCGCGGTTCGCCGTGCCCCTCGTGGCCGTCCGGCCCCTCGGGCGCACGCCGCGTCCGGTGGGGGGCCGAGCGCCACCTCTCGGCCTCTCCTGAGCCGGCTCGCCCCATCCCCCGGGCCGGCTCCGGGCCGGTCGGTGTCCATCCTCCTCCGGCCGGCCCGCCACCACAGCCACCCGACGAGCCCGACCGGGCGCGCGTGCGCGCGCCCGCAGCCAGGAAGAGACACCCATGTCCCGTACCCTTTCCGCGACCCGCCGGGTCGCCCTCACCGCCGTGCTCGCCGCCGTCACCCTCGGGGTGGCCGGCTGCGGCACCGACACCGCCGGCGAGACCGGCTCCTCCCCCTCCGCGACCCCGCTGACCGTCGAGGACGGCTGGGTCAAGGCCGTCGACGCGAGCGAGATGTCACCGATGGCGTCGATGTCACCGTCCGCGACGGCCTCGCCGATGGACATGTCCTCCGCGAGCCCCTCCGGCGGCATGGACGGCATGGACGGCATGGACATGTCGATGCCGATGACGGCCATGTTCGGCACGCTGAGGAACACGAGCGGCTCCGCCCTCACCGTCACCGGCGGGAGCTCTCCGCTCGCCGGGAAGGTCGAGCTGCACGAGACCGTCAAGACCGACACCGGCGCCATGCAGATGCAGCAGAAGCAGGGCGGCTTCACCATCCCGGCCGGCGGCACGTTCGTCCTCGAGCCGGGGGCGAACCACGTGATGCTCATGGACCTCACCGGCCCGGTGCCCAACGGCTCGCGGGCGAGCGTGACGCTGACGACGTCCGCGGGCGAGGTCACCCTCACCGTGCCGGTGCGCGCCTTCTCGGGCGCCGAGGAGTCCTACGCGCCCTCCCCCGCGTCGTGACCGACGGGTCCGGGACCACCGACGGGGCCGGCGGCGCACGACCGCGCCGCCGGGCCGTCCTCCTCTCCGGGCTCGCGGGAGCCGGCGCCGGTGTCGTCACCGGCGCCGGCGCCGCCGTGGCCCGCGAGCGGTCGACGCCGGTCGTCGACGACCGCCTGGTCCGTGCCCGTGCCGTCGCGCGCGGGTTCCGCGGGGCGCACCAGGCCGGCATCCTCGAGGCCCCGCCGCCGTACGCCGCCTTCGTCGCGCTCGACCTGCTGGCGGGCGCCGACCGCGGCGCCGTCGAGCGCCTGCTCACCGTGTGGACCGACGACGTCGAGCGGCTGGTCGGCGGCCGCGGGCCGCTGACCGACCTCGAGCCCGAGCTCGCGGCCGTCCCCGCGTCCCTCACGGTGACGGTCGCCGTGGGCCCGAGGGTCGTCCGCCTCGCGGGGGCACCGGTGCCGACGTGGCTCGCGCCGCTGCCGGACTTCCCGCAGATCGACCGGCTCGAGGAGCGCTGGAGCGGGGGCGACCTCCTGCTCCAGGTGTGCGCCGCGAGCCCGACGACGGTCGCCCATGCCCAGCGCCGCCTCACCGCCGCGGTCACCGACCTCGCGCGCGTGCGCTGGGTGCAGCGCGGGTTCCGCGAGCCGTTCGAGGGGCCGGGGCTGCCGATGCGCAACCTCCTCGGCCAGGTCGACGGCACCGTGCAGCCCGACGTCACGGGGCTCGACGCCGACCTGCTGTGGGTCGGGGACGACAGACCGGCGTGGCTGCGCGGGGGCTCGTCGGTCGTCGTGCGCCGCATCGCGATGGACCTCGACGCCTGGGACCGCGCCGACCGGCTCTCGCGCGAGAACGCGGTCGGCCGCCGGCTCGACACCGGCGCGCCGGTGACCGGAGGGGGCGTCGACGCCCCGGCCGACCTCACGGCCGTCGACGAGCTCGGCTTCCACCGCATCGACGACGCGGCGCACCTGCGCCGGGCGCACGCGAGCGCCCCGCACGAGCGGTTCCTGCGCCGGCCCTACTCCTACGACGACGGCACCGGCGCCGCGAGCAGCACCGGGCTGGTCTTCGTCGCGTACCAGGCCGACCCCGTGCGCCAGCTCGTGCCGGTCCAGCGTCGGCTCGCCGAGATGGACCTGCTCAACCTCTGGACGACGCCGGTCGGCTCGGCCGTCTTCGCCGTCCTGCCGGGAGCGCGGCCCGGCGAGCTGCTCGGCCAGGCGATGCTCACCTGACCCCGTCCCCCCACCCGTCGAGGGAACAGGACACGCCGTGCGCCCCGGAGGGCACACGGCGTGTTCTGTTCACTCGATGCGTCAGGCGCGCGGCTTCTCCCGCATCTCGTAGGTGGTGATGAGGTCCTCGAGCTGGAGGTCGTTGTAGGACCCGAGGTTGATGCCGCACTCGAAGCCCTCGCGGACCTCGGTGACGTCGTCCTTGAACCGGCGCAGACCGGCCACCTCGACGTTCTCGGCCACGACCACACCGTTGCGGGTGATGCGGGCCTTCGTCCCACGCCTGATCTCGCCGCTGCGGACGATCGAGCCGGCGATGTTGCCGAACTTGCTCGAGCGGAAGATCTCGCGGATCTCCGCCGAACCGAGCTCGACCTCCTCGAACTCCGGCTTGAGCATGCCCTTGAGGGCCTGCTCGATCTCGTCGATCGCCTGGTAGATGACCGGGTAGTACCGGATCTCGACGCCCTCGCGCTCGGCGACCTCGGCGTTCTGGCCCTCGGCCCGCACGTTGAAGCCGATGATGATCGCGTTGGACGCCATCGCCAGGTTGATGTTGTTCAGCGTGATCGCGCCGACGCCGCGGTCGATGATCCGCAGGTCGACCTCGTCGCCCACGTCGATCTGCAGCAGGGCGTCCTCGAGCGCCTCGACCGAACCCGACACGTCACCCTTGAGGATGAGGTTGAGGGTGTCGACCTTGCCCGCCGCGAGGGCCTCGTTGAGGTCCTCGAGCGAGATGCGCTTGCGGGCCTTGGCCAGGCTGGCCTGGCGGTCGGCGGCCTCGCGCTTCTCGGCGATCTGGCGCGCGGTGCGGTCGTCGGGGGCGACGACGAAGGTGTCGCCGGCCCGCGGGACCGAGGAGAGGCCGAGCACCTGGACCGGACGCGACGGGGTCGCCTCCGAGACGTTCTGGCCGTGCTCGTCGAGCATGGCGCGGACGCGGCCGTGGGCCGAGCCGGCGACGATCGCGTCACCGACGTTGAGGGTGCCGGACTGGATGAGGACGGTGGCCGTCGCACCGCGACCCTTGTCGAGGTTGGCCTCGATCGCGACACCACGGGCGTCGCGGTCGGGGTTGGCCCGCAGGTCGAGCGCGGCGTCCGCGGTGAGCAGGACGGCCTCGAGGAGGCTGTCGATGTTCTGCCCCTGCTTCGCGGAGACGTCGACGAACATCGTCTCGCCGCCGTACTCCTCGGCCACGAGGTTGTACTCGGTCAGCTGCTGGCGGATCTTGCTCGGGTT
This sequence comes from Phycicoccus sp. DTK01, assembly GCF_017312765.1. NCBI lineage: Bacteria > Bacillati > Actinomycetota > Actinomycetes > Micrococcales > Intrasporangiaceae > Phycicoccus > Phycicoccus sp. DTK01. Next base: position 24,274 of record NZ_BOPU01000004.1, read on the forward strand.
CGCGCCGTCGACGTCGATCTTGTTGACCGCGACGACGATCGGCACGTCGGCCGCCTGCATGTGGTTGAGCGCCTCGATGGTCTGCGGCATGACGCCGTCGTCCGCCGCCACCACGAGGATCGCGATGTCGGTGACCTTCGCACCACGGGCACGCATGGCGGTGAACGCCTCGTGACCCGGGGTGTCGATGAAGGTGATCGGACGGTCGACGCCCTCGTGCTCGCGGTGGATCTGGTAGGCACCGATGTGCTGCGTGATGCCACCGGCCTCGCCGCCCGCGACGTCCTCGTTGCGGATGGCGTCGAGCAGGCGCGTCTTGCCGTGGTCGACGTGGCCGACGACGGTGACGACCGGCGGACGGGCCTCGAGGTCCTCGTCGTCCTCCGAGTCGATGCCGAACTCCAGGTCGATGCTGAAGGAGTCGTAGAGCTCGCGCTCCTCCTCCTCCGGCGAGACCATCCGGATGTCGTAGCCGAGCTCGGTGCCGAGGACCTTGAAGGTGTCCTCGTCGAGGCTCTGGGTCGCCGTGGCCATCTCACCGAGGTGGAACAGCACGGTGACGAGCGCACCGGGGTTGGCGTTGATCTTGTCCGCGAAGTCGCTGATGCTCGCGCCCTGGCGGATCTGGATGACGGTCGAGCCGTCGCCGCGGGGGACGCTGACGCCGCCGATCGACGGCGCCTGCATCTGCTCGAACTCGGCGCGCTTGGCGCGCTTGGACTTGCGGGCGCGGCCCGGACGACCGCCACCGCGGCCGAACGCACCCTGGGTGCTGCCGCGGCCACCGCGACCGCCGGGACCACCCGGACGGCCGGCGAAGCCACCGCCACCACCGGGACGGCCGGCGCCACCGGCACCCGGACGACCGCCGCCGCGGGCCGGACGCTCGCCGGGGCGTGCGACCGCGCTGCGGTCGGGCATCATGCCGGGGCTGGGACGCGCGCCACCGGGACGGGGGCCGCCGGTGCCCGCCGGGGCACCCGGACGCGGACCGCCGGGGCGGTTCTGCGGACGGGGCATGCCCTGGCTCGGGGCGAAGGGGTTGTTGCCCGGGCGCGGGGCGGACTCGCGGCTGCGGCCCATCCCCTGGCTCGGGGCGTACGGGTTGTTGCCCGGGCGCGGGCCCGACGGGCGGGGACCGCCCGGACGCGGGCCGGCGGAGCCACCCTCGCGCGCCGCGGGGGCGGAGGGAGCGGCGGGCGCCGGTGCGGCGGGGGCCGCCGGGGCCGGGGCCTTGGGGGCCGGGGCCTTCGGGCCGGGCGTCGCCGGAGCCGGCGCGGACGGCGCCGCGGCGGCGGGCGCCGCCGGGGCCGGGGCGGCCGGAGCCGGGGTGGCCGGGGCCGCGGGGGCCTTCGGGCCGGGGGTGGCCGGAGCCGGCGCGGACGGGGCCGCGGCGGCAGGCTGCTGGGGGGCCGCCGGGGCGGCGGGAGCGGCCGGAGCCGCCGGGGCGGCGGGGGCCTTGGGGGCGGGCGCCTCGGCGGCGGCCTTCGGGGCCGCGGCCTCGACGGGGAACCGCTCGTTGTAGCGCCGGACCACCGGCGCCTCGATCGTCGAGCTGGCGCTCTTGACGTACTCGCCCATCTCGTTGAGGCGCTCGAGGACGACCTTGCTGGTCTCCCCGCGCTCCTTCGCAAGTGCGCTCACACGGACTTTAGACACATCTCTCCTGTCCAGGTCCGTGCCGGGGCGGCGCGGACCGTCGTTACAGCTGGGGGGTGCTCATCGCTGAGGACTCATCGGGTGCTCATTGCGTTCAAACCCGCTTCCGGTTCTGTCGTGCATCTGACGGTCACTCCTGCTCGAGGCCCTCGACCCAGGCCCGCACCTCGGTGGTGTCCGGGGCGGCACCGGCTCGCAGTGCGCGCCCGAACGCCCTCCGACGGACGGCGAGGTCGAGACACGAGACGCTCGGGTGCAGCCAGGCGCCGCGTCCCGGGCGACGGCGCCCGGGGTCGGGGAGGACCGTGGGGCCCTGCTCCGCCTGCCCGAGTACCACTCGCAGGAGTGCCGACCGGCTATCCGTCCCCCGGCACCCGATGCACGTGCGCACGGACCCCGACGTCCGGAGTCCAGTCCGGTCGGTTCGCACCAGTCTACCGCCTATGCGGGCCCGGGCGTGTCGCGGGCACCCGTGGACCCCCCGCGGCCGGCGTCGGTGTCGGGCCGGATGTCGATCCGCCAGCCGGTCAGCTTGGCCGCGAGACGGGCGTTCTGCCCCTCGCGGCCGATGGCCAGCGAGAGCTGGTAGTCGGGGACGACGACGCGCGCGGCGCGCAGCGTCGGGTCGACGACCTCGACCGACTGCACGCGCGCCGGCGACAGGGCCGAGGCGATGAAGGACGAGGGGTCCTTGCTCCAGTCGACGATGTCGATCTTCTCGCCCTGGAGCTCGGCCATGACGGCGCGGACGCGGGCGCCCATCGGGCCGATGCAGGCGCCCTTGGCGTTGAGGCCGGGGACGGTCGAGTGCACGGCGATCTTCGTGCGGTGCCCCGCCTCGCGGGCCAGGGCCGCGATCTCGACGCTGCCGTCGGCGATCTCGGGCACCTCGAGCGCGAAGAGCTTGCGGACGAGGTTGGGGTGGGTGCGCGAGAGCCCGATCTGCGGGCCGCGGGGGCCGCGCTTGACCGAGACGACGAAGGTGCGCAGCCGCTGGCCGTGCTGGTAGGTCTCGCCGGGCACCTGCTCGGCGAGCGGGAGGATGCCCTCGATGGTGCCGAAGTCGACGAGCACGTGCTGCGGGTTCGGGCTCTGCTGGACGACGCCGGCGACGATGTCGCCCTCGCGGCCCTTGAAGTCGCCGAGGATCGCGTCGTCCTCGATGTCGCGCATCCGCTGGACGATGACCTGGCGGGCCGTCGACGCCGCGACGCGGCCGAAGCCGGTCGGGGTGTCGTCGAACTCCGGGCCGAGCTCGCGGCGCGGGCGGGCGGGGTTGCCCTCCTCGTCGACCTCGCCCTCGGGCGCCGGGACCTCGTGCTCCTCGCGCGCCCAGATGACGACGTGGCCCGTCTTGCGGTCCAGCTCGGCGCGCGCGGAGCGGTAGTGCCCGTCGGTGCGCTGGTAGGCCAGCAGCAGGGCCTGCTCGATGGCGGGGACGATGATGTCCAGCGAGATGCCGCGCTCGCGCTCCAGGGCGCGCAGGGCGGCGAGGTCGATGTCCACGGGTCAGCTCTCCTTCGGGTCGTCGTCGCGGCGCGAGAACTCGACCTGCACGGCGGCGTGGTCGAGGTCGGGGTAGGCCAGCGGGACGGTGCGGGCGGGGGTCTTGGCGGTGGCGGGGACCTCGAGCACGAGGCCCGCGCGGTCGGCGGCCACGAGTCGTCCGGTGGTCTCGCCGTCGGCGGTCCGGGCGGTGACGAGGCGGCCGACGTTGCGCTGGAAGTGGCGCGGCAGGGTGAGCGGGCGACCGACCCCGGCGGAGGAGACCTCGAGGGTGTAGGGCTGCTCCCCCATCACGTCGCTGGTGTCGAGGGCCTCGCTGACGGCGCGGGTGGCGTCGGCGACCTCGTCGAGGGAGAGGGGGGTGGTCGGCTCGGTGACGCGGTCGACGTCGCCGAGGTCGCGCTCGATGAGGACGCGCACGACGCGGCGCTTGCCGGCCGGCGTGACGGTGACGTCCTCGAGGACGAGGCCGGCTCCGGCCAGGCCCTCCTCGAGGACGGGTCGGACGCTGTCCGCGGTGGCCATGACGCCGGTCTCCTCTCCCTGTGCAGTTCTCGTCCCGGCTCGCGCCGGGGGCACCACTCTAGGGCCCCGCGACGCGTGCTCGCACCGTGGCATGATGGCGCGGTGCCGGCCGACGACCCCCGGCGTCCGGGGCGGCGCCTGCTGCTCGCCGGCACCGGGACCGTCCTCCTGGGCGCGCTCACGGGGTGCGGCGTCCGCCTCGAGGACGACGCCCCACGCCTGCCCCTCGTGCCCACCCGTCGTCCCCTCCCGGCGAAGGACCTGATGGCGGCCCTCGTCCGCGACACCGCGGTCCTCGCCGCCGACGCGTCCGCGCTCGGCGACGACCTCGGCACGGACCTCGCGACCGCCCACCGGCGACAGGTGACCGTGCTGCGCACGACGCTGCTGCGGGCCGGCGTGCCCGCGGACGCCCTCGACCCGACCCCCTCCCCCTCCCCCTCCTCGACGACCGACGCGCAGGGGCTGCGGTCCGACGTCGCCGCCCGGGAGTCGGCGGCCGCGGCGGCGGCGTCGTCGTTCGCGGCGGCTCCCGCCGAGCTGCTGCCGAGCCTCGCGGCGCTGCACGCGCAGCGCGTCGCGGCGGCGGCCCTGCTCGGCGAGCCGGCCCGGCCGGCGGGGGACCCGCCGGCCGGGACCGGCCCCACGGACGCGGTGTCCGCCCTCCGGAGGGCCTGCTACCTGCTCGAGGTCGCGGCCGCGCGCTCCGCCGGCGCCCGGCGCGAGCGGGCCGTCGTCACCCTCGGCGTGCTGCGCGCCCTGTGCGACGACGCCGCGCGCCCGGGCCAGCCCCCGCCGGCCCTCGGGTACCCGCTGCCCTTCGCCGTCGAGACCGGGGCCGACGTGGACCGGCTCGTCGCACGGGCCACGACCGACCTGCGCTCGTCGCTCGGCGCGGCCCTGCCCGCGCTCCTCGCGACCGACGCGCCGACCGGTCTCGCGGGCGCGGCCCGCTGGCTCGGTGGCGTCGAGGTCGAGGTGCACCGGTGGGGCGGGTCCCTCGTGCCGTTCCCGGGGCTCACGTGACCGTCGAGCTGCCCCCGGAATGGGCGGCTCGGGTCGTCACCTACCCGGCGGACGGCGGCCCGACCGGGGAGGACTGGCTGGCGACCGTCCCCCGGCTCGTCACGCAGGCGCTGGAGCGGTGGGATCTCGTCCTCGACGACGGACCGGCGGGCACCGGGTGGACGGCCCTCGTCCTGCCCGTTCGCCGCGGCACCGAGCGCCTCGCGCTCAAGGTCGGCTGGCCGCACCCCGAGGGCACGCACGAGCACCTCGCCCTGCGCACGTGGGGCGGGGAGGGCGCGGTGCGCCTCGTCGCGGCCCTGCCGTCCGACGGCCTGCTGCTCCTCGACCGGCTCGAGCGCACCGACCTGACGGACGCGTGGGACGAGGAGGCCTGCGCCGTCGTCGGCGGGCTGCTGCGGCGCCTCCACGTGCCGGCCCCGCCGCAGGTCCCGCGCATCGCCGCCTACCTCGAGCCGCACCTGGAGCGGATGGCCTCACGACCCGCCGTCCCGCGGCGCCTCGTCACGCGCACGCTCGGGCTCGCGCGCGACCTCCTGCCGGGGGCGCCGGAGCTCCTCCTGCACACCGACCTGCACTACGAGAACGTGCTGCTCCACCCGCAGGAGGGCTGGACGGCGATCGACCCCAAGCCGGTCGCGGGGCACCCCGGCTTCGACCTCTGGCCGGTGCTGCGCAACCGGTTCGCGGAGATGGGCACCGGCTCGGCCTTCCGCTGGTCGGTGCGCCGACGGCTCGAGGTCGTGGCCGAGGCCGCGGGCCTCGACCCGGACGAGGCACGCGCCTGGACGCTGCTGCGCGCCGGGGTGGAGGTCAGCTGGGCGAGCGCGCTCGAGGGCGACGAGGCCGTCACGGCGTGCATCGCCCTGCACAAGGCGCTCGACGAGTGACCGCGGGTCGCGCCGCCCCCTCGTGACGGCACGACCCGCGGCGGGTCGTCACATCCGCTCGGCGCCGTCCCGGATCGCCTCCCGGATGCGGGTGTAGGTGCCGCAGCGGCAGATGTTGCGGATGCCGTCGAGGTCGGCGTCGGTGATGGCGCGGCCCTCAGCCCGGACGCGGCGCACGAGCGCCACCGCGGCCATGATCTGGCCGGGCTGGCAGTAGCCGCACTGCGCGACGTCGTGGTCGACCCACGCCTGCTGCATCGGGTGCAGGTCGGCGTCGACGGTGTCGGCGAGGCCCTCGATGGTCGTCACCTCGTCGTCGGGCGCGAGGTCGCCGACCCGGACCGAGCAGGGGTTGAACGCCTTGCCGTTGACGTGCGACGTGCACGCCTTGCAGACGTTGATGCCGCACCCGTACTTGGGCCCGGTGAGGCGCAGGACGTCCCGGAGGACCCAGAGGAGGCGGACGTCGTCGGCCACGTCGACCGTGACCCGCTCGCCGTTGACGAGGAAGGTGTGCTGGGGCATGGCTGGCTCCTCAGGAGGTGTACGACAGGCCGTCGGTCGGCGACTCGGGCACGGACGGGACGAAGCTCTTCGGGGTGAAGGAGACCGTCCCGTGGTTGACGGGGAAGCGGGTCGGGACCTTGCCGGTCGCCCGGGCGTAGGCGCACGCGACCGCGGCCACCGAGGCCGCGACGCCGGCCTCACCGGCGCCGCCGGGCAGCTCCTCGTCGGAGGGCATGACGATGCACCGGAACTCGGGCGGGACGTTCCACTGCCGCGTGTAGAAGTAGTTGTCCCAGCTCGCCTCGAGGAAGTGGCCGTCCTGCAGGTGGTTGCTGCTCGTGAGGGCGAGGGCGATGCCGTCGGCGACGCCGCCCATCATCTGCGCCTCGAGCCCGCGCGGGTTGACGACGAGCCCGGCGTCGACCGCGATGACCGCCTTCGTGACGCGCGGGCCGGTGACGGCGTCGCGGATCTTCCGGTTGACGGTCGCGGGCCGCGTGTCGAGCTCGACGAGCACCGCCGTCGCACCCTTGTACTCGGTGTGGACGGCGATGCCCTGGGTCACGCCCTTCGGCAGCGCGCGACCCCACCCGCCGGCCTTCGCGACCGCCTGGAGGCAGCGCTTGGCCTTCGCGTTGCGCAGGAACGACATCCGGAAGGAGTAGGGGTCCTTGCCGAAGCGCTTGGCGATCTGGTCGACGGCCAGCTCGTTGGCGGTCGCGACGTCCGGGCTGTAGATGTTGCGCATGCTGCCGGTGTTGAACCGGGTGTCGACCTCGTTGAGCAGCTGCGTGACGACGCCGAAGTCGTAGGGCAGCTCCTGGGTCAGCGTGAAGATCGACTGCGAGAGGCTGAGCCCGCCGAGGTTGGCCGGCAGCTCGGCCGCGAGGGCGGTGAGCCGCTCCCCCAGCCCGTGGCCGAAGTCGGTGACGACGCTGGTGTGCCGCTGCTCGAAGGTGAGGACCTGGCCGGCCAGCATCGTCGCCCGCACCCGCGAGGTCGCCATCGGGTGCGTGCGCCCCTGGCGCGGCTCGTCGGCGCGGTGCCACATGAGCTTGACCGGCTTGCCCATCGCCTTGGAGATCTTGGCGGCCTCGATGGCGGCGTCACCGAACAGCTTGTGCCCGAACGACCCTCCGCCGGTGACGACGTTGACGGTGACCTTCGAGATCGGCAGGCCGACCGCGCGGGCCACGTTGCGCTGCGCCACGAGCGGCGCCTTGAGGCCGGCCCACACGGTGGCGCGGTCCCGACGGACGTCGGCGATGGCGCAGTTCGGCTCCAGCGCAGCGCTGCTGCGGAACATGAACTCCACCCGCAGGTCCAGGGTGCTCGCGAGCACCGGCACCTTCGGGACGACCATCGGCAGCTCGGCCCGGCGCAGCTCGGCGAGGATGGACTCGTCGTCCTCGCCGTCGACCGGCCCGCCGTTCCACTGCACGTCGAGCGCGCGGACGGCGTCGATGCACTGGCCGAAGGTCGCGGCCCGGACGGCGACACCGGTGTCGACGGTGACGACGTCGGTCACACCCGGCATCGCCTTCACCGTCGCGAGGTTGCGGACCGCGCGCGGCGAGCCGTTGAGCGTCGGCGGGCGGCACACCATCGTCGGCAGCGCGCCCTCCACGAAGAGGTCCATCGTGAACTGCTTGCGGCCGGTCACGGCGGCGACGGCGTCGTCGCGGCCGTGCGAGGTGCCGATGACCGAGAACTCGCGGCGGGGCGTCAGCGAGACCTCGACCGCGACGTCCTCCGTGCTCGCGGCGAGCGTCGACAGCTGCCCGTAGGTGAGCGTGGCGCCGGTCGGTCCGGTGACGACGCCGGCCTTCGTCGTGAGGGCCGAGAGCTGCGCGCCGAGCTCGGTGGCGGCGGCCCGCAGGAGCGCGCCGCGGGCGGTGGCGGCCGCGACGCGGATCGGCGTGAACATCGACTGCATCGTGTTCGAGCCGCCGGTCAGCTGGTTGAAGACGAGCTCGGGCCGCGCCGGCGCGAGGGTGACGCGGACGCGGTCGACGGGCAGGTCGAGCTCCTCGGCGATGATCATCGCCGCGGCCGTCGTGATGCCCTGGCCGACCTCCATCCGCGGGATCGCGAAGTGGGCGACGCCGTCCTCGTCGAGGTCGATCCGGATGAGCTGCGAGGTCGGCAGGGCCGAGTTGGTCTGCAGGTCACCGAGGTCGAAGATCTCGGGCACCTGCGGGGGGCTCGGCACCGCGGCGGACGCGCTCGGGGCGCCGCTCGACAGGTCGGCGGCGACGGCCAGGGTGCCGCTCGCAAGCACCCAGCCGATGAGGCGGCGGCGGCTGACGCCGGGGCGGTCCGGTGGTTCCGAGGCGGGGGTCTCGGGCGTACGGGAGGTCGGGGCGGTCGTCATCGACGGTCCTTCCTGCACCCACCGACCGGACACGTCGTCGTGCCCGCAGGGGGATCGGGCGGCGCGGGTACCGAACGTTCGGAGCCGACCCCCGGACCGGATGGGTCCGGGTTCGGATCAGGTCCGGTCAGCCGATGCCGGGCGCGCCGCCGGCCGTGAGGAGGTGCGGCCGGCCGTCGACCGTCACCTCCACCCGGGAGCCCACCGGCGGCGGCGGGGTGTGCGAGGTGCGCGCGCGGACGAGGACGTCGGCGGTGTCGAGGTGCACCTCGACGAGCGCGTCGTGACCGAAGTAGGCGACGTGGCGCACCTCCCCCGTCGGCGCCACGGCACCGGTCCGGGCGTCGGCCAGGCGCAGCTGCTCGGGGCGGATCATCACCTCGACCGGGCCCGCGGCGGCGCGGCGGTCGGCCGGGAGGTCGCCGAGCGCGCAGTGCACGATCCCGGCCTCGAGCACGCCGGGGAGGAAGCACGCCTCGCCGAGCGAGAGCGCGGAGCGGCGGTCGGCCGGCGACGAGTAGACGAGCGAGGGGGCGCCGACCTGGCTGAGCCGGCCCTCGTGCATGACGGCGACCTCGTCGGCGAACGAGAGGGCCTCGGCCTGGTCGTGGGTGACGAGCACGACGGTCGCGCCCTCGTGCGCCAGCGCGTCGGCGACGGCCTCACGGGTCGTGGCGCGCAGCTCGGGGTCGAGCGCGGAGAACGGCTCGTCGAGGAGGACGACGCGGGGACGCCGGGCCAGGGCGCGGGCGAGCGCCACCCGCTGCTGCTGACCGCCCGAGAGCTGGTCGGGGCGGCGGGAGGCGGTCTCGGCGGGCAACCCGACGAGCTCGAGCAGCTCGGCGACGCGCTCGCGCGCGCGACGCTCCCGTCGGGGCAGGCCGTAGGACAGGTTGGCCGCGACGTCGAGGTGCGGGAAGAGGTTGCCCTCCTGGGCGACGTAGCCGAAGCCGCGCTTCTCCGGGGGCACCCACGTACCGGGGCCGGCCACGAGCTCGTCACCGATGCGGACCTCGCCCGCGTCGGGGCGCATGAAGCCGGCGACGACCCGCAGCAGCGTCGTCTTGCCGCAGCCCGACGGGCCGAGCACCGCGGTCGTCGTGCCCGAGGCGACGGTGAGGTCGATGCCGTGCAGCACGGGCGTGCGGGGGTGCGACGCGGTGATGCCGGTGAGGCGCAGGGCGGTCACGGGGTGTGCTCCTCGGGGCCGCTGCGCAGCAGCAGCCAGGTCAGGGGTGCGGACAGGAGGACCAACGCGGCAGCGTACGGCGCGGCGGCCGCGTAGTCGAGGGAGGCGCTCGCCTCCCAGAACGCCGTCGACAGCGTCTGGGTGCCGGTCGGGGCGAGCAGGAGGGTCGCGGTCAGCTCGGTCGAGACGGCGATGGCGACCAGGGCCGAGCCGGCGAGGGTGCCGCGCAGCATGAGCGGCAGCTGCACCCGCACGAACGTCCGCAGCGGTCCGTCGCCGAGCGAGCGCGCGGCGTCGGAGAGCTCCGGCGGCACCGCTGCGACGGCGGCCCGCGTCGAGACCATCGCGCGCGGGATGAAGAGCACGACGTAGGCGAGGACGAGCACCGCCGAGGTCTGGTAGAGCGAGCGGGCCCAGGTGATCGAGAGGGTGATGAGCGCGAGGGCGACGACGACGCCGGGCACCGACGAGGCGAGGTAGCTGACCCGCTCGACGAGCACGCCGAACCACGTGCGCCGGCGGGCGAGCAGCCACGCGGCGGGCAGCGTGGCGAGCGTGGTGACCAGGGCCGCGACGAGCGCGAGCCGGACCGTCGACCACAGGGCGGGCCAGAGCACCGTCGGCTCCAGCGCCTCCTCCGGGCGGGTGAGCCACGTGCCCGTCACCCAGGCGGGCACGCCGACGGCGAGCACGGCGAGCGCGGTGACGGCGAGCAGCGCGAGGGGCGTCGCCCGGCCGAGCCGCGCCCGGGCCGGGCGGCGGGCCGCGCCCGAGCCGACCCGCACGTACCGGGTGCGGCCGCGGGCGAGCAGCTCGACCGTGAGCAGGGCGACGGCGAGGCCGACGAGCACGAGGGCGAGGACGCTGCCGGAGCGGCTGTCGAAGGCCACGTCGAACTGGTCGAGGATCGCCGTCGTGAAGGTCGGGAAGCGGAGCATCTCGAGCGCGCCGAACTCCGACAGCAGGTGCAGCGCGACGAGCAGGACGCCACCGAGCAGCGCCGGGCGGACCTGCGCGAGACCGACCTTCGCGACCGTGCGCCACGGGCCGAGCCCGAGGGCGCGCGCGGCCTCCTCGAGCCCGGGGTCGGCCGACCGCAGCATCGCGGCCACCGGGAGGAAGACGAACGGGAAGTACGACAGCGTCGTCACCAGCACCGCTCCCCCGAGGCCCTCGAGGCCCGGCAGCACGGTGGACCAGGCGAAGCTGTTGACGAAGGCCGGGATGGCCAGCGGCGCGACGAACAGCACGCGCCACAGGCCGGCGAGCGGCAGGCTGGTGCGCTCGACGAGCCAGGCGGCCCCGACGCCGAGGACGGTGGCGAGCGTGCCGGTCAGCGCGACGAGCGCGAGCGTGTTGCGCATCAGCTCGCCGACGCGCGGGCGGAACAGGAGCGCAGCGACCTCGGACGGCCCGGCCTCGAAGGCCTTGAGCGCGACGACGGCCAGCGGCAGCAGGCACACCAGCGCGACGAGGACCGCGCCGAGGCGCAGACCGGGGCTGCCGCCACCCTGCCGACGACGCCGCGGGGACGCCGCCGACGCCGACCCCGGCGTGGGGGTCGGCGTCGTGACGGGCGCGGTGGTCGACACCTAGAGCAGACCGGCCTTCGTCATGAGCGAGATGACCTCGGGGCCGTTGAGGGTGAAGGGGTCGATCTGCGGGGCCTCGAGGGTGTCGAGCGGCGGCAGGGCGGGGTCGGAGGCGGCGTCACGGCCGACCGCGTACTCCTTGGAGGCCGTGGTGCCGAGCGCCTGCTGGCCCTGCTGGGAGGTGACGAAGGCGAGGAACTTCTGCGCGTCGGCCTGCTTCGTGCTGCTCTTGAGGACGGCGCCGCCGGAGAGGCTGACGAACGCGCCGGGGTCCTCGTTCTTGAAGTAGTGCAGCTTCGTGTTGCCGCTGCCGGACTTGTTGAGGGCCTGGTCGCGGTACCAGTAGTAGTGGTAGATCACGCCCATCGCCGACTGGCCGGCGTTGACGGCCTTCATCGTCGCGATGTTGTTCTGGTAGACCTTCGCGTTCTTCTTGAGCGCGTCGAGCCACGCGGCGGTCTTCTCCTCGCCCTCGGTCGCGAGGACCGCGGAGACGATGGCCTGGAAGTCGGCGCCCCCGGCCGCGGCGCCCCACTGGCCGGCGTACTTCGGGTCGGCGAGGTCCATCAGCGAGGACGGCAGGTCCTGCTCGGAGATCTTCGAGGGGTTGTAGACGAGCACGGTCGAGCGGGCCGCGATGCCGACCCAGTCCTTCGAGGACGGCGCGTAACCCGGGCCGACCTGCGCCAGCGTCGAGGCGTCGACCGGCGCGAGCAGGCCCGCGCGCTCGACGGTCGTCATCGCCGGGGAGTTCTCGGTGAGGAAGACGTCGGCCGGGGAGCTCGCGCCCTCCTGGACGATCTGCGAGCCCATCGAGGAGTCGTTGCCGTAGCGGACCTGCACCTCGATGCCGGTCTTCTCCTGGAACTCCTTGCCCCACTCCTCGGTGAGGTTCTTGTGCTGGGCGCTGTAGATCGTCAGCTTCGAGGAGTCGAGGTCGTCGCCGGCCTCGAGGGTGCTCTCGCCGCAGGCGGCGAGGCCGAGCAGCGCGACGAGCGCGGCGGCCGTGGCGGACAGGGTCCGGCGTCTCACCGAGTCATCCTCCGTCTGTGTAGGGAAGGCTTGCCTAACTCGGTCCAGCGTAACGGAGCGCTGAGCGTGCCCACGACCGGCCCGGGGCGCGAGACGGATCACACCGCCCGTCTTGCGTTAGGTGTGCCTAACCTTATTGACTGTCCGCCGTGCCCACCCTGCTCGCCACCGCCCCGCTGCCCGGCGCGCCGTCGCCGACGCTCGCGCCCGACGGCGTCAGCCTGACGCGGCTCGCGGCCCTCGGCGGGCGGACCGCCCTGCACACGGCCGACGGGCCGGTGTCGTACGCCGACCTCGCGGCGCGCGCCGCCGACGTCGTCGGGCTGCTGCCCTCGGGGCGCTCGCTCGTCCACGTCCGGGCGAGCGCGACGGTGGCGACGGTCGCCCAGCTCGTGGCGGCGCGGGCCGCCGGGCACGTCGTGCTGCTCTCGGCCCCCGGGCGCGCTGCGCGGTCGCTGGCCGAGGCCTACGACCCCGACGTCGTCCTCGCCGTCGAGGGCGTCGACGTGCTCCGGCCGACGAGCGCGCACGACCTGCACCCCGAGCTCGCGCTGCTCATGAGCACGAGCGGGTCCACCGGTTCGCCCAAGCTCGTCCGGCTCTCGCAGCGCAACCTGCTGGCCAACACGGCGCAGGTCCGGGCGGCCCTGGGGGTCCGGTCCGACGACGTCGCGGCGCTCACCCTGCCGCTCAGCTACTGCTACGGCCTCTCGGTCCTGCTGTCCCACCTCGACGCCGGCGCGTCCGTCCTCCTCACGGACCTCTCCGTCGTCGACGACTGCTTCTGGGACCAGGCGCGCGCGGCCGGCGTCACGACCATCCCGGGTGTCCCGCACACCTTCGAGCTGCTCGAGCGGAGCGGCTTCGCCGAGCGCTCGCTCCCGACGCTGCGGCAGCTGACGCAGGCCGGCGGCCGGATGGACCCCGAGCGCGTCCGCCGCGTGGCCCGGCTCGGCCGCGAGCGCGGTCACGAGCTCGTCGTCATGTACGGCCAGTGCGAGGCGACCGCTCGGATGGCTTGTCTCGCAGGCGATCTCGTGGAGGAGCACCCCGACTGCGTCGGCACCCCGGTGCCCGGTGGGTCGGTGCGCATCGACGACGGCGAGATCGTCTACGCCGGCCCCAACGTGATGCTCGGGTACGCCGAGCACCCCGCGGACCTGGCGCTCGGCCGCACCGTCCACGAGCTGCGCACCGGCGACCTCGGCGAGGTGACGCCCGAGGGCCTCCTGCGCGTCACCGGCCGGCGGGCGCGCTTCGTCAAGGTGCTCGGCCACCGGGTCGACCTCGACACCGTCGAGGGTGCGCTGCGCGCCGACGGCCACGACGTGCGTGTCGCCGGCCGTGACGGGCTGCTCGCGGTGTCCGCCCGCGGGGCGTCGTCCGCGCCGGCCCGGGAGCGGGTCCGCCGGGCCGCGGTCCGCGCCTCGGGGGTCCCGGCCGACGCGGTGCGCGTCGTCGCGGTCGCGGAGCACCCGCTGCTGCCGTCGGGCAAGCCGGACCACCGGGCCGTCCTGGCCCAGGCGGCACCGACCGAGGTCGAGGTCGGCGCCGAGGCCGTCGCGAGCGACGCCGGGGTGGCGGCGCTGTACTCCACCCTGCTGCACCGACCCGCGGCGCCCGACAGCACGTTCGCGTCGCTCGGTGGCGACTCGCTGTCCTTCGTCGAGGTGTCGGTGCGGCTGGAGGAGCTGCTCGGGCACCTCCCCCGCGGCTGGCACCTGATGACCGTCGCGCAGCTGGACGCTCTGCGCCGCAGCCCGGTTCGCGCGTCGGGGCTACGCCTCCCCCGCTGGCGCACCGTCGAGACGAGCGTGGCCCTGCGGGCTCTCGCCATCGTCCTCGTCGTCGGCACGCACACGCACGTGTTCACGCTGCAGGGCAGCGCCAACGCCCTCCTCGTCGTCGCCGGCTTCCAGCTGGCGCGCTTCCAGCTCGCGAGCCCCGACCCGGGCGAGCGCAGCCGGGGGCTGCTCGGCGCCGCGCTGCGGATGGCCCTCCCGACGCTCGTCGTCGTCTGGGCGGCGCACTTCCTCCTCGGCCTCTACGCCCCGCGCAACCTCGTCCTCATGAACTGGGCGCTCGGTGCCGAGCACCTCGGGCCGCCGTGGCGCTTCTGGTTCGTCGAGGCCCTCCTCGTCGCGCTCGTCGGCATCGGTCTGCTCGTGCGCGTCCCCGGCGTCACGGCCCTCGACGGGCGCCACCCGCTGCTGTTCCCGGTCGGCCTGTCGGTCGCGGCCTTCGTCGCCTTCCGTCTGCCGGTGCTCGACCTGCCGACGCCGCGGATGCAGGGCGCCGCGCTCGTCGTGCTCCACCTGGTCCTGCTCGGCTGGGCCCTGGCCCGGGCGACCTCCACCGGGCAGCGGCTGGCCCTCACCGCCGTGTCCGCCGCGATGGTGATGACGTTCTCGGGCAACCCCTCCCGCGACGGGCTGACCCTCGCCTGCGTGCTCGCGCTGCTCTGGGTCCCGACGGTGCGACTGCCCGGGCCGGTGGTCCCCGTCGCGCGGGTCCTCGCCTCCGCGTCGCTGTTCGTCTACGTCGCGCACTGGCAGGTGCTCCAGTGGACCTGGGGGCTGCCCGAGCACGGGCCGGTCCTCGGGCTCGTCCTCGGCACCGCCGCGGGTCTGGCCTACTGGTGGCTGTGGACCGGCCCGGTGACGAGCGGCTGGTCCCGCCTCGTCGCCCTCGGTCGGGCGCGGCGACCTCAGTCGGCCTTGGCCTCGCCCCAGCCGTGCCAGTGGCTGACCTCGACCCAGCAGCTGATCCGCCGGCGGTCGCGCACCCGGTAGTCCTGTCCGCCGTAGAGGTTCGAGAGGCGGTCGATGTCCGCCATCGCCCGCTCCGGGTCCTCCTCCCACCGCACGATGCGCCCCCGGATGCTCACGTGCGTGTACCAGCTGCCCTCCTCGAGGGCGGTCAGCGCGACCTCGGGCCGCCGGCGCATCCACGACACCCGCGCTCGCTCGGCGTCCATGTTGAGCAGGACCGAGCCGTCGTCCTCGAGGAGGTACCAGGTGGCCACGGACATCGGGGAGCCGTCCGGCCGGAGGACCGCGACGACGGCCGGGTTGGGCCGGCGGAAGAGCTCGGCGACGTCTGGGGGCAGCGGGGCCTTGGGCACGGTGGGTCTCCTCGATCGGCAGCCGGGACGGTCGCCTCCAGCATGCCTGCACGAAGGCACCGCAGGCGCCCCGGCGCCCGGCCGGGTCGCCGCCCGTACGGTGGGGTGATGGCGAACCGGCTCGCGGCATCCCTCTCCCCCTACCTCCTGCAGCACGCCGACAACCCCGTCGACTGGTGGGAGTGGGGCGACGAGGCCTTCGCCGAGGCACGACGACGGGACGTGCCCGTGCTGCTGTCGGTCGGGTACGCCGCGTGCCACTGGTGCCACGTCATGGCGCACGAGTCCTTCGAGGACGACGAGGTCGCACGCGTCCTCCTCGACGGGTTCGTCGCCGTCAAGGTCGACCGCGAGGAGCGCCCCGACGTCGACGCCGTCTACATGGCCGCGACCACCGCGCTGACGGGTCAGGGCGGCTGGCCGATGACGTGCCTCCTGACCCCCGACGGCGACCCGTTCTTCGCCGGCACCTACCTCCCGCGGGCGCACTTCCTCGGGCTGCTCGACAACGCGTCGCGGGTCTGGCGCGAGCAGCGCGACCAGGTCCTCGCCTCCGGCGCGCACGTCGCGCAGCGGCTACGCGAGGTGACCGGTCCCCCGGCCCCGGCGCCCGTCCCGGCCGACGTCCTCGACGGGGCCGTCGTGCGCCTGCGCAGCCAGTACGACGAGGTGCGGGGCGGGTTCGGCGGCGCCCCGAAGTTCCCGCCGTCGATGGTGCTCGAGTTCCTCCTGCGCCACCACGCGCGCACCGGGTCCGCCGACGCCCTCGCGATGGCCCGTCACACCGGCGAGGCGATGGCCCGCGGCGGGATGTACGACCAGCTGGCCGGCGGCTTCGCGCGGTACGCGGTCGACGCCTCGTGGGTGGTGCCGCACTTCGAGAAGATGCTCTACGACAACGCCCTCCTGCTGCGCGTCTACGCCCACCTCTGGCGGGTCACCGGCGACCCCCTGGCCCGGCGGGTCGCGGAGGAGACCGCCGACTTCGTGGTCCGCGACCTCGGCACCCCCGAGGGGGCGTTCGCCTCCGCCCTCGACGCCGACACCGTCGTCGACGGCACGTCGCACGAGGGCCTGACCTACGCCTGGACCCCGGCGCAGCTCGCGGAGGTGCTCGGCGCGGACGACGGCGCCCGCGCCGCGGCCCTGCTCGCCGTCACCGACGACGGCACCTTCGAGCACGGCAGCTCCACCCTGCAGCTGCGGCGCGACCCCGAGGACGCCACGTGGTGGTCCGCCACCCGCGCCCGCCTGCTCGAGGCCAGGGGGTCCCGTCCGCAGCCGGCGCGCGACGACAAGGTCGTCACGGCCTGGAACGGCCTCGCCATCGCCGGGCTCGCCGACGCCGGGGCTCTGCTCGGGCGGCCCGACCTCGTCGACGCCGCGGCGCGCGCCGCCGACCACGTCCTCGCGACGCACGACGTCGACGGGACGCTGCACCGCACCTCGCGCGCCGGTCGCGTGTCGGCCGCACCCGCCGTCCTCGACGACCACGGCGACCTCGCCGAGGGGCTCCTGGCGCTGCACCAGGCCACCGGCGAGGCGCGCTGGCTCGTGCGCGCGGGTGACCTCCTCGACCGCGCCCTCGCGGGCTTCGTCGACGCCGACGGCGCCCTGCACGACACCGCCCACGACGCGCCGGGGCTGTTCGCGCGCCCGGCGAGCCGCAGCGACAACGCCGAGCCGTCGGGCGCCGCGGCCCTGGCCGGGGCGCTCCTCACGTACTCCGCCCTCACCGGCTCGGGCCGGCACCGCGAGGCCGCCGACCGCGCGCTGGCCGCCTGTGGCTCGGTGGCTGCGTCCGAGCCACGCTTCGCCGGATGGGCCCTGGCGGTCGCCGAGGCCGCCGTGGCCGGACCGCTCCAGGTGGCCGTCGTCGGCGAGGGGCCGGAGGCCGACGCGATGCTCGCCGCGGTCCGGGCGTCGACCTCGCCCGGGCTCGTGCACGTCGCCGGCCGGCCGGACGCCCCCGGCATCCCCCTGCTGGCCGACCGTCCCCTCGTGGACGGCGCAGCCGCCGCCTACGTGTGCCGCGGCTTCGTCTGCGACCGGCCGGTCACCGACGCCGAGTCGCTGGCCGAGGCCCTCCCGCGGGGCTGAGCGGGCGGCTGCCGTCCGTGGGCCGGGGCCCACGGACGCCGGGCGGCACAGAGGGAAGGCGACCGGCGCTCGGCGCGGCCACCGCCGTCCCGGCGCCCGCCGACCCGCGCTGCAGCCACCCGTGGGCGACCGGCGCCGGGCCGAGCGAGCCCCGCGGCGACGCCGCAGGACCCGCCGGGTCCGAGGGAGCCGACGACCGGCACGGCGGAGCAGCGGTGGCGCACCGCAGGTGCGCCACCCGACGGGCCCGGGGCGTCGGCGGGTGCGGACGCGGGAGCACGCGGAGCTGCGATCGGACCATGACCCGGCCTGTGGCTCGAGCCGGGACCCCCTGCTGAAGCCCGGCGTGGTGCGTCGAACATAGCAGCGGCCGCGCGCCCGCGGCAGGGGCCTCCTGCGGCGGTGGACAACCCCCCGCGGCCTCGTAAACCCCGCTGTGCCACAGGCGCGGACGTTCGTCAGAGGACGATGAGCGAGTACTCCGGGTCACGCTCCGGGAGCATCCGGGCCACCCGCTCGGGGTCCACCCACGCGGCCGTCGCCCACACGTCGGCCCACGTGAGGTCGGGACCCACGACCGTGCACGAGCCGGGTCGCGCGACCCCTCGCCCGGTCCGCGGGTCGACGACGTGGGCGCCGCGTGCGGCCGCCCCGGAGGTCGCGACGCCACCGCGGCGCACTGCCACGACGTCCGCGACCCGGCCCGGCGTGCGCGGATCCTCGAGCCCGATCCGCCACGTCGGCGCGGTGACGGACGGCCCGGGCCCCACCCCGACGGCGACGTCGCCGCCGGCCCCGAGGCTGTAGGCGATCTCGGGCACGACGGCGAGGTGCTCCGCGGCCCCGGCGGCGGCCCAGCCCTTGACCAGACCGGTCGGGTCGAACACCGGGCGGCCACCCGCGCGCGAGCGCCAGGCGGAGAACAGGCCGTCGGTGCGCTCCTCGGCCTCGAGGCAGAGCCCGACGACGTCCGCGACCCAGCCGTGCACGTCGTCGACCTCACCGTGCTGGAGGCGCAGCAGGTCGCTGTCGGCGCGCCACGTCGAGAAGACCGCGTCGGCCCGCCGCAGGTGCGCGAAGGCCCGCCGGACCGCGGCCTCGATGTCGGGGCGGGTCGGCTCGACGGCCCGCACGTGGATGCTCACCGCGGTGCCCATCACGTGCTCCACCCAGGCCCGGCGGGCGAGGACCGGCGGCGCCGGGGCGGCGGGGGCCACGGGGATCTCGGCGGTGATCACAGGTTCGCCTGGTCGATCGCGGACTGCAGCGACTGGATGTAGCCGTCGGAGGTGAACGTCGCCCCCGAGACCATGTCGATCCCGGCGTCCTGAGCCTGCACGGCCTCGTCGTTGAGGATCGGCACGGCGTAGCCGTTGATCTCCTGGTCGCGGTGGTCGCTCCACGGCACCTGCGTCACGGCCGACTTCGTGATCTTCCCGTCCTTGACGGTGATCTCGACCTGCACCGGCCCGTACCGCGTCTGGATCGCGTCGCCGGTGTAGGTCTTCGCGGCGGACGACGAGGACTTCTTCGTCGTCGAGGGGGACGGTGTCGCGCTCGAGGTGTCCGAGGACCCGGACGAGGACGAGCCGGACGACGAGGAAGAGTCGTCGCTCGAGCCGCTCGACGTCCCGTCGCCGCTCGCGGCGTCGGGCACCGCGGCGCCGCCGGCGTTGGCGTCGCCGAGCGCCACGGTGGTCGCGCCCTGCCCGGTCGAGGTGTGGTAGCTGAAGAGCAGGACGAGCGCCGAGACCGTGCTCAGCAGCCAGGTGGTGATGCGTCGCATCGTGGAGGTCCTCGCGGGGTCGTGGGGGTCGAGGGTCAGTAGCCGAAGCGCTCGAGGTGGATGGCGTCGTGCGGGACGCCGGCGGTGTGCGCGGCGTCGCGCACCGCGTCCATCCAGCCGTCGTTGCCGCAGACGTAGACCTCGTGGCGGGCGATGTCGGGGACGATCTCGCGCAGCGCCTGGGCGTCGCCGAGGTGCGCGGCCTGCTGGGGCAGCCAGCTCGCCCGGTCCCGCACCCGGGGGCCCTCGACGAGGAGGTAGCGGGCGCCGCGGGCGGCCGCGAGCGAGCGCAGCTCGTCGGCGAGGACGGCCTCGGCGCGCGAGCGCACGCGGTGGACGACGGTGACGTCGCCGGGGTGCTGCGGGAGCTCCTCGAGGAGGGCGCGCATCGGGGTGATGCCGATGCCCGAACCCATGAGGAGCACCTTGCGCCGGGTGCGGACACCGCCGTGCATCCGGCCGTACGGGCCCTCGACGAGGACGCGGGTGCCGGGCCGCAAGGCGGCGAGACGGGCCGACCCGTCCCCGAGGTGGGCGACGGTGATCCGCAGGGTGCGTCCGTCCGGGGCGGCGGAGATCGAGTAGGGGTTCGCGCGCGTCCAGCCGGGGCCGTCGAGGAAGCGCCACTGGAGGAACTGGCCGGCGCGCACCGGCAGGTGCCGGACGCCGTCGCCGCCGACGGTGACGCTCGTGACGCCGGGGCCCTCGGCGCGGACGTCGAGGACGCGGATCGGGGAGCGCAGCGAGCGCCACAGCGGCAGGCCGACGCGGAAGACGAGGACGGAGGCGGCCGTGGCGGCCCACAGGCCCCACCAGAAGACGGTGGCGGCACGGGAGTCGAGGAAGTCGGCGCCGGTCCACAGCTGGTGCGGCAGGACCAGCCCCGCGCCGAGGTAGCCGTAGAGGTGGATGAGGTGCCACGACTCGTAGCGCAGCCGGCGACGGGCGCGCTTGACCGAGGTGACGACGACCATGACCAGCGCCGCGGTGCCGGCCCACGCGAGGAGCATCCCCGGGTAGCTCACGACGAAGTCCCACGTCGTGCCCCAGAGGCCGAGGGGCCCGCTCGCCGCGTACCCGAGGGTGATGAGGCCGATGTGGACCAGCAGCAGCGTGAAGGACGTGAAGCCGACGAGGCGGTGCACGCGCGCCAGCTCGTCCTGCCCCCAGGCCTGCTCGACCCACGGGACGCGGGCCATGAGGACGACCTGGAGCAGCAGCAGCGCGGAGGCGACGAGCCCGGTCAGCCGGCCGGTCGACGTGAGGGCCCCGGCGAGGGTGCCGAGGTCCTGCACGCCACCGTCCTGCACCCAGAGCGCCGTGACCCCGAGGAGCACCGCCCAGCCGGCGGCCGCGGTCGCGTCCCGCCACCAGCGCGGCACGGGCACGACGGCGCGACGGGGACGGCGGAGAGCGGCGTGGGGGCGGCGGTAGGCCTCGTCGGGCGCCGCCGTGCTCGTCGTCATGCCTGAACTGTCGGGCGGCTCCCTATGCGTCACCTGTGTGCCGTCTCGGGCCGCCGTGTGAGTGCCGGGGACACGCTCCGTGGAAGCTGTGGAAACGCTTGCGCGGATTCGGCAGGATGGCGCCCGTGACCGCACCGGTGCCGCCGCCCCCCGCCCTCCCGACCTCCGGGTGGGACCCGGAGCGCGCCGGGATGCTGCAGGCGCGGCTGGAGCGCTGGTGGCCGGACCTGTGGAGCGGTCTCGTCGCCGTCTACGGCGAGGACCGAGCGGCGCAGACGGCCTCCGAGCTCGTGACCCGGGCCGCCCGCGCCTACGCGCGCCGACCCGACCGGCTGCACCGGCGCGACCTCGAGCGGATGCTGCGCCCCGACTGGCTCCAGGAGCCCTCGATGGTCGGGTACGCCGCCTACACCGAGCGCTTCGCCGGCGACCTGCGCGGCGTCGGCGAGCGCCTGGGCTACCTCGAGGAGCTCGGCGTCACCTACCTCCACCTCATGCCGCTCCTGCGCCCGCGCGAGGGCGACAACGACGGCGGCTACGCCGTGGCCGACTACCGGGAGGTGCGCGCGGACCTCGGGACGATGGAGGACCTCACCGCGCTCGCCGACTCGCTGCACGAGCGCGGGATGAGCCTCGTCCTCGACCTCGTCCTCAACCACGTCGCGCGTGAGCACGAGTGGGCGCGCAAGGCGCGCGAGGGCGTGCTGCGCTACCGCTCGTACTTCCACGTCTTCCCCGACCGCCGCCTCCCCGACGCCTACGAGCGCACGCTGCCCGAGGTCTTCCCCGACTTCGCCCCGGGCAACTTCACGTGGGACGAGGAGCTCGACGGCTGGGTCTGGACGACCTTCAACGCGTGGCAGTGGGACGTCAACTGGGGCAACCCCGACGTCCTCGTCGAGTACGCGCAGGTCGTGCTCGACCTCGCCAACCGCGGCGTCGACGTCCTGCGCCTCGACGCCATCGCCTTCATGTGGAAGCGCCTCGGCACCGACTGCCAGGGGCAGCCCGAGGTGCACGCGCTGACGCAGGTGCTGCGCGCGGTGACCCGGATCGCCTGTCCCGCAGTGGCGTTCAAGGCCGAGGCCATCGTCGCCCCCACCAAGCTGCTCGCGTACCTCGGGGAGCGCGAGCACACCGGCAAGGTGAGCGACCTCGCGTACCACAACAGCCTCATGGTGCAGGTCTGGTCGATGCTCGCGGCCCGCGACGTCCGGCTGGCCGCGCGCGCGCTGGGGTCGCTGCCACCCAAGCCCGCGAGCGCCACGTGGCTGACCTACCTGCGCTGCCACGACGACATCGGCTGGGCGATCATGGACGAGGACGCGGCGGCGGTCGGCGTCACCGGCCCGGGGCACCGCCACTTCCTCGCCGACTGGTACTCGGGCGACTTCTGGGGCTCGCCGGCGCGCGGCCTGGTCTTCCAGTTCAACCCCGAGACCGGCGACCGGCGCACGTCCGGCACCGCGGCCTCGCTCGTCGGCATCGAGGGTGCGGGGACGCCCGAGCAGCTCGACCTCGCCGTCGCGGCCCTCCGGCTCGCGCACGCCGTCGTCGTCGGCTGGGGCGGCATCCCGGTCATCTGGAGCGGCGACGAGCTCGGGCAGGTCAACGACCCCGAGTGGGCGTCGGAGCCGGGCCACGAGGACGACAACCGGTGGGCGCACCGGCCGCGGCTCGACCTCGCCGCGATGGCGACGCGGCACGACCGCTCGACGGTGTCCGGGCGGGTGTTCGGCGACCTCGTCGGGCTCGTCCGGGCGCGGGCCGCGCTGCCGCACCTGCACGGCTCGGTCGAGACGCGCATCGGCCCGGTCGACGACCCCGGGGTGCTCGTGACCCTGCGCGAGCACCCCCTCGGGCGCTTCGCCGGCGTCTACAACGTGACGCCGCAGGAGCGGGTCTGGCCGGGCTGGCGGGTCCACGAGCTCGGCCTGGACGCGGCCGTCGACGCCCTCACCGGGCAGCCCCTGCCCTGGCACGCCGACGGCGACGTCCACCTGCCGCCCTACGCCGCCCTCTGGCTCACCACCCCCTGACCCCCTCCCCCCGCCCTTTCCCCGAACGTGTGTGAAATCGCCGGGGACCCCCGGCGGTTTCACACGCATCCGCGCAGGCCGGCGCGGACCTGGGCCATGACGGTCGACTCCTGGAGGCGCAGCGCCAGCAGGTCGAAGCGCAGCACCCGGTCGCTGCCGAGCGTCACGGTGTTCTGCCGCAGGTTGTCGTCGGTCAGGGCGAGCCCCGAGCGATGGCCCGACCCGTCGATCTCGACGACGAGCCGGGCGAACGCCCACCGCACGTCGAGGTAGATGCGCCCCGTCGGCCCGCGACGCACGACCTGCCGGTCCGGCTCGGGGATGCCGTGGCGTCGGCACATGGCCGCGAAGTCGAGCTCGCCGAGGGACTGCGCGCCGTCCGCGACGTCCCGCACGACCTGCCGGATGAAGGGGTGACGACCCCGGGTCCGCACCACCTTCGCCGCGGTGACGAGGTCGGCCCCGGTGACGAGCCGCTGCTGGACGGTCATCGCGAGCACGAGGGCGGCCTGCCGGTCGCTCCTCGCCCAGCCCGCGGCACGGACGGCCGCCACCGCCGGTCGTGTCCGCGGGAGCGAGTCGTCCCCGACCAGCTCGTCCGGCCGTCGCCGCACCCGGTGGATGCGCACGTCGTCGACCCGCGGACACCGGGAGTTGCGCGTCACCGAGACGTGGACGTCGTGCTCGGTGAAGCCGGTGAGCCCCGCGGCGACCAGGCTGCTGACTCCGTCCACGACGGCGACCGCGTGCCCGACCTCCCACACCGCGAGCCACGGCCTCGCCGCATCCGCCAGCGGCCCGCGGTGCATCGCAACGGTCATGCGCCCGGGCAGCGCCCACCGGTCGGCCGCCACCTGGCGCGCCACGGCGTCCCGGTCGACGCCGAGCCCGCGCAGCAGCGACCGCGAGAGGATGCCGCCGTACGGTTCGGCCAGCCTCTCGACTCCTCGTCGGTGCTCGGGGTCCATCCGCGCAGCCTGCACCGCCGGGCGGTCGGCCCGCGGTCGTCATCCACAGCCCCGCGAACGCGTGTGGAATCGCCGGTGCTCCCCGGCGGTTTCACACACGTTCGCGGAGAGGGAGGGGGCGAGGGAGGGGCGGGTCGGGGTGGGGTGTCACCAGAGGCCGGCGAGGTCTCCTCCGATGCGGAGGGTGAAGGCGCCGACGACGACGACGAAGACGGTCCGGACGAACCTGCTGCCGCGCGCGACCGCGGTGCGCGCGCCGACCCACCCGCCGAGCAGGTTCGCGACCGCCATGACGCCGCCGACGACCCACACGACGTGCCCCCCGGGGGCGAACACGGTCAGCGCGCCGAGGTTCGTCGCGAGGTTGGTGATCTTCGCCTTGGCGCTCGCCTCGAGGAAGGCGTACCCGAGCAGCCCGACGAGCGCGAAGACGAGGAAGGACCCCGTGCCCGGCCCGAGCGCGCCGTCGTAGACGCCGATGACGAAGCCGGTCAGCACCGCGGCCGTCGTGTGCCGGGCGCCGCTGAAGCGCAGCCGGGTCAGCTCCCCCACCGACGGCTTGAGCAGCGTGTAGGCCCCGACGACGACGAGCATGACGAGGATGACCGGGTTGAAGAGCGACTTCGGGATGTGCAGCCCGAGCAGCGCCCCGCCGATCGCCCCGACGTACGCGACGGCCGCCATCGGCAGCGCCGTACGCAGATCCGGTTTCACCCGCCGGTAGTACGTGACCGACGCGGTGGCGGTGCCCCACACCGACCCGAACTTGTTCGTCGCGAGCACCTGGGCCGGGGTGGCCCCGGGCATCCCGAGCAGCAGCGCGGGCAGCTGGACGAGCCCGCCGCCCCCGACGACGGCGTCGACCCACCCGGCGACGAACCCGGCGAGCGCGAGCAGCGCGAGGACGTGCGGCGCGACGTCACCCACGGGTCACGCGGCGTTCCACCCGTCGACGATCTCCAGCACGTCGAGCAGCTCGTGGGCCCGCGCGTCGGGGACGGCGGTCACCTCGACCTTCTGGTTGTCGGGCAGCACCGAGTGGGGCACCCACACGGCGCGCATCCCGACCTGCTGCGGGCCGTGCACGTCCTCGAACATCCGGTCGCCGACGTACACCGCCGCGGCCGGCTCGACCCCGACGGCGCGGCACGCCGCGAGGAAGACCTCCGGGTGCGGCTTCACGTGGTCGAGCTCGCTCGAGTAGAGGTCTGCGTCGATGAGCTCGAGCACGCCGTCGCGCGCGAAGATCTCGCGGTGGTACTCGCGCGTCCAGATGGTGTTGGACAGCACGCCGACCTTGATCCCCCTCTCGCGCAACCCTTCCCAGAGCGGCTTGACCTGCGGGTCGGTGAGGGTGTGCGGCTCCCAGAAGCGCCGGTACGCCGCGAGCGCCAGGTGGTGCCGGTCGTGCTCGGCGTCGACCCCGGCGGCGTCGAGGATGTCGGCGAGCGCCGCGGACGAGTGCTCGTCACGGCCGCGCGCCCACGCCCCGGCCTCCGCCTCGAGGATGCGGTCGGCCAGCCGGTGCGCCTCGTCGAGGTCGGCCTGCGGCACGTCCGGCGACCCGACGGGGATGCCGTGCACCTCGCGCGCGAAGACCCGCCACTGCTCGGGCAGGTCGACGTCGTGCCAGGGCGTCAGCGTGCCGCCCCAGTCGAAGACGACCGCCTCGACGCGACGGCTCACGCGCGACCGACCTCCGCCAGCACCTCGCGCACGGCGTCGTCCGTGGCGACCTCGCGGCGCTCGCCGGAGCGACGGTCCTTGACCTCGATCTTCCCCTCGGCCAGCCCGCGGCCGACGACGACGATGGTCGGCACGCCGATGAGCTCGGCGTCCTTGAACTTGACTCCGGGAGAAGCCTGCCGGCGGTCGTCGAGCAGCACCTCGACACCCTCGGACTCGAGCGCGCGGGTCAGCTCCTCGGCGTACCGGTGCACCTCCTCGTCCTTGCCGGTGGCGACCACGTGCACGTCGGCGGGCGAGAGCTCGCGCGGCCAGACGAGCCCGAGCTCGTCGTGGTTGCCCTCGGCGACGCACGCGACGGCGCGCGAGACGCCGACCCCGTAGGAGCCCATGACGACGGTGCGCAGCTTGCCGTTCTCGTCGAGCACCTTGAGGTCGAGCGCCTCGGCGTACTTCGTCCCGAGCTGGAAGATGTGGCCCATCTCGATGCCGCGCGCCGACTCGAGCTTGTGCCCGCACGAGGGGCAGGCGTCGCCCTCGCGGACGTCGGCGGCCTCGATCGTGCCGTCGGCGGTGAAGTCCCGCCCGGCCACGAGGTCGAGGACGTGCCGGCCGTGCTCGTCGGCGCCGGTGACCCACGCGGTGCCCTCGACGACGCGGGGGTCGAGGAGGTAACGGATGCCCGAGGACCGCTCGGACCCCAGCGCCCCCGGCCCGATGTAGCCCTTGGTCAGCGTCGGGTAGCGCGCGAAGTCCTTCTCGTCGAACGCCTCCACGCTCGCGGGCTCGACCTGCGCCCCGAGGCGCTTCTCGTCGACCTCGCGGTCGCCGGGCAGGCCGATGGCCAGCGGCTCGCGCGTGCCGTCGGGGTGGACGAGCATGACGACGACGTTCTTCAGGGTGTCGGCGGCGGTCCACGACCGGCCGTCGGCGCGGGGGAAGGAGTGCTCGAGGTGGGCGACGAGCGTGTCGATGGTCGGGGTGTCGGGGGTGTCCTCGACGTGCGCGGCGGGCACGCCGGAGGCGTCGACCGCGTCGGGCACGGGCACCCGGACGGCCTCGACGTTCGCGGCGTACCCGCAGTTCGCACACCTGACGTAGGTGTCCTCGCCGTTCTCGGCGGTGGCGAGGAACTCCTCGGACTTCGAGCCGCCCATCGCGCCGGCCATCGCCTGGACGATGACGTAGTGGAAGCCGAGCCGGTCGAAGATCCGGACGTAGGCGTCGCGGTGCAGCTGGTAGCTCTTGTCGAGCCCGGCCTCGTCGAGGTCGAACGAGTAGCTGTCCTTCATGACGAACTCGCGCCCGCGCAGGATGCCCGCACGGGGCCGCGCCTCGTCGCGGTACTTCGTCTGGATCTGGTAGATCGACAGCGGCAGGTCCTTGTACGAGGAGTACAGGTCCTTGACGGCGAGGGTGAACATCTCTTCGTGCGTCGGGCCGAGGAGGTAGTCGTCGCCCTTGCGGTCCTGGAGGCGGAAGACACCGTCGCCGTACTCGGTCCAGCGGCCCGAGGTCTCGTAGGGCTCGCGCGGCAGCAGCGCGGGGAAGAGCAGCTCCTGGGCGCCGATGGCGTCCATCTCGTCCCGCACGATGCGCTCGACGCGGCGGAGCACCTTGAGCCCCAACGGCAGCCACGTGTAGATGCCGGGGCTGACCCGGCGGATGTACCCGGCCCGCACGAGCAGCTGGTGGCTCGGGACCTCCGCGTCCGCCGGGTTCTCGCGAAGGGTTCGCAGGAACAGGGACGACATGCGCATGGCCACGGGGAGGCTCCTGGGGTCGTGGGAGAGAACCCGGCAAGGATAACGACGCGCCCACCCCGGGTGCCGCGCGGTTTGTGCGGCGGCCGGACAGCGAGGCCCTCCGCCCACCGCCCGCACGCGCGCCCGGCGAGGAGCCACGGCGCGCCGGCCACCGACCGTCATTTGTCAGGTGGTCGAACGAAAGGGCGCCCCGGGGCTATGGTGACCGCCATGTCGACGTCGACGAGCCGTCGGGCCCCGGGGTCCGCGCTGCCCCGCGGAGGGGGCCGGGAGGCCGCGCGCCAGTCGACCCTGCGGGAGCACAACCTCGCCGTCGTCCTCCAGCGCGTCGTCGACGCCCAGGCCGTCGGCGCCCCGCTGTCCCGGGCGGCCATCGCCGGCGAGGTCGGCCTGGCCCGCGCCACCGTCTCGGACCTCGTCGACCGGCTGATCCAGGCCCGCCTCGTCACCGAGCTCGAGCCGCTCACCGCCTCGCGGGCCGGGCGTCCCGCCGTCCCCCTCGCCCCCTGCGGCCGCTCGGTCGTCGGGCTCGGGCTCTCCGTCGGCATCGACCACCTCTCGGCGCTCGTCCTCGACCTCGCCGGCATCACCGTCTCCGAGCGCGTCGTCGAGGTCGACCTGCGCGGGTGCGACCCCGACCGCACCTTCGCCCGCCTCGCCGAGCTCGCCGCCGAGACCGTCCGCGCCGTGACGGCCGACGGGATGCGCGTCGCGGGGGCCTGCGTCGCCCTGCCCGGCCTGGTCAGCCGCGAGACGACGACCCTGCGCTACGCGCCCAACCTCGACTGGCACGACATCGCGGTCGACGACGCGCTGACCCGCCACCCCGCCTTGGCGCACCTCCGGGTGACCGCGGCCAACGACGCCGACCTCTCGGCGCGGACCGAGGTCGAGGAGCGCCGCCGCCGCGACCGCCGCCCGGCCGAGGCCCAGAACTTCCTCTTCGCCTACGGCGCGGTCGGTATCGGCTCGGCGGTCGTGCTCGGCGGCCGCGTCTTCGAGGGCATGCACGGCTGGGGCGGCGAGATCGGCCACGTCGTCGTCGACCCCGACGGCCGGCCCTGCCACTGCGGCGCCGTCGGGTGCCTCGAGCCCTACGCCGGCAAGGACGCGATGGTCGAGGCCGCCGGGATGCCCCCGGGCACGACGACGGCGGCCCTGAGCGGCGCCGCCGAGACCGCCGGCCCGGCGGCGGATGCGGTCGACGCCGCGGCCCGCGCCCTCGGCCAGGCCGCCGCCACCGTCGTCAACGTCGTCGACGTCGACGAGGTCGTGCTCGGCGGGGTCTACGCGACGCTGCACGGCCGCCTCTCCCCCCGCGTCCTCGCGGAGCTCGAGCGCCGGGCCGTCATCGCCCGGTGGGCCGCCGTCCGCGTCTCCCCCGCGCTCGGCGGCTCCAGCTCGCCGGCCCGCGGCGCCGCGCTCACCGTCCTCGACGACGTCATCGCCGACCCCTCGGCCTGGCTCGTCACGGCCGGGTGAACGGCGAGTTACCCGATCGTTACCAGCCGGTACCGGGCAGCCTCTTGCCGGACAACGGTGTCTCCAATATGTTCGGCCGTACAACAATTCACGTGAGCCCCGGGCCCCAGCGGCCCCCGGACGCCTGAAGCCCTCAACGTCGAGGATGGGAATGAGCAACGTCGCACCGACCGCCACGGGCACGGCCCGCACCGGCAGCCACGAGGTCATCCTCGAGATGCGCGCCATCACCAAGGAGTTCCCGGGCGTCAAGGCCCTCTCCGACGTCGACATGACCGTCCGCCGCGGCGAGATCCACGCGATCTGCGGCGAGAACGGCGCCGGCAAGTCGACCCTCATGAAGGTCCTGTCGGGCGTGCACCCGCACGGCAGCTACCGCGGCGAGATCCTCTGGAACGGGGCCCCGGCCCAGTTCTCCTCGATCCGCGACAGCGAGCAGGCCGGCATCGTCATCATCCACCAGGAGCTCGCGCTCATCCCCGAGCTGTCGATCGCCGAGAACATCTTCCTCGGCAACGAGCAGACCCGCCGGGGCGCGATCGACTGGGTGCAGACGCAGGCCAAGGCCGCCCAGCTGCTCGAGCGCGTCGGGCTCTCCGAGGACCCGATGACCAAGGTCAAGGACATCGGCGTCGGCAAGCAGCAGCTCGTCGAGATCGCCAAGGCCCTGTCCAAGGACGTGCAGCTGCTCATCCTCGACGAGCCGACCGCGGCGCTCAACGAGTCCGACTCGCAGCACCTGCTGCAGATCATGGACGGCCTGCGCTCGCACGGCGTCACCTGCATCATGATCAGCCACAAGCTCAACGAGATCGAGCAGATCTCGGACGCCATCACGATCATCCGCGACGGCCGCTCCATCGAGACCCTCCGGGTCAAGGAGGACGGCGTCGACGAGAACCGCATCATCCGCGGGATGGTCGGCCGCGACCTCGAGTCGCGCTTCCCCGACCACACGCCGACGATCGGCGAGGTGTTCTTCGAGGTCAAGCACTGGAACGTCCAGCACCCGGTGCGGGCCGACCGGCTCGTGGCGAACGACGCGAGCTTCTTCGTCCGCCGCGGCGAGATCGTCGGCTTCGCCGGGCTCATGGGCGCCGGCCGGACCGAGCTGATGCGCAGCATCTTCGGCCGCTCGTACGGCACGCTCCTCGGCGGCACGATCGTCAAGGACGGCAAGGAGCTGCACCTCAAGCACGTGCGCGACGCCATCGACGCCGGCCTCGCCTACGTCACCGAGGACCGCAAGACCCTCGGCCTCAACCTCCTCGACGACATCAAGCGCACGACGGTCTCGGCCAAGCTGTCCCGGATCACCCACGGCCTCGTCGTCGACGAGACCGAGGAGTACCGGATCGCGGAGCAGTACCGCCAGGACCTGCGCACCAAGACCCCGAACGTCGAGGAGGGTGTCGCCAAGCTCTCGGGCGGCAACCAGCAGAAGGTCGTCCTCGCGAAGTGGCTCTTCACCGAGCCCGACCTGCTCATCCTCGACGAGCCCACCCGCGGCATCGACGTCGGCGCGAAGTTCGAGATCTACGGGATCATCCAGCGCCTCGCGGCGCAGGGGAAGGGCGTCATCGTCGTCTCCTCCGAGCTGCCCGAGCTCCTCGGGCTCGCCGACCGCATCTACACGATCGCCGAGGGCCGCATCACCGGCTGCCTCGACAAGGCCCAGGCCGACCAGGAGTCGCTCATGCGCCTCATGACGAAGAACACCACCCGCACCCAGGCCAACGCGGTCTCCTGACCCCGACCCGAGGACCCCCATGAACATCGTCCGCAAGATCTTCGGTGGCGACATCCGCCAGCTCGGCATGGTCGCCGCGCTCGTCATCCTCATCGCGTACTTCCAGTGGCGAACCGGCGGCCTGACCCTGGACCCGAACAACGTCAACAACATCATCCAGGGCAACGCATACATCCTCGTCCTGGCCATCGGGATGGTGCTCGTCATCATCGCCGGCCACATCGACCTCTCGGTCGGCTCGATCTCGGCGTTCGTCGGCATCGTCGTCGCCATCGCGATCCGCGACTGGAGCCTCCCCTGGCCGGTCGGCATCCTGCTCGGCCTCGGCCTCGGTGCCCTCGTCGGCGTCTGGCAGGGCTTCTGGGTCGCCCGCGTCGGCATCCCGGCCTTCATCGTCACCCTCGCGGGCATGCTGTTCTTCCGCGGCGCCAACCAGTTCGTCGGCGACTCGACCACCGTCCCGGTGCCCGCCGGCTTCCAGGTCATCGGTTCGGGCTCGCTCCCCGAGGTCGGCCCGAACACCGGCTACAACAACCTCACCGTGCTGCTCGGCATCCTCGGCTGCGCGGCGATCGTCTTCGGCGCGCTGCGCTCCCGCGCCCGCCTGACCAAGATCGGCGCGCAGGTCGAGGAGGCGTGGGCGATGTGGGTCCGCCTCGCGCTCGTCTGCCTCGTGATCCTCGGCGCCATGTTCCTCATCGCCTCGGGCCGCAAGGGCTTCCCGGTCTCCGGCCTCATCCTCGTCGTCCTCGTCCTCGTCTACGGCTTCATCGCGAGCAAGACCGTCCTCGGCCGGCACATCTACGCCGTCGGCGGCAACCGGCACGCGGCCGAGCTGTCCGGTGTCAAGAGCCGGCAGATCAACTTC
Organism: Phycicoccus sp. DTK01; assembly: GCF_017312765.1. NCBI lineage: Bacteria > Bacillati > Actinomycetota > Actinomycetes > Micrococcales > Intrasporangiaceae > Phycicoccus > Phycicoccus sp. DTK01. The sequence continues at coordinate 55,609 of NZ_BOPU01000004.1, forward strand.
TTCGTCATGGCCAACATGGCCGTCCTCGCCTCCCTCGCCGGCATGATGTTCGTCGCCCGCTCCACCGCGTCCGGCCCGTTCGACGGCGTCGGCTGGGAGCTCGACGCCATCGCCGCGGTCTTCATCGGTGGTGCGGCGGTCACCGGCGGTGTCGGCACGGTCGTCGGCTCGATCGTCGGCGGTCTCGTCATGGCCGTCCTCAACAACGGCCTCCAGCTCCAGGGCGTCGGCGCCGACGCGACCCAGATGATCAAGGGTCTCGTCCTCCTCGTCGCCGTCGCCTTCGACGTCTACAACAAGAGCCAGGGCAAGCCCTCGATCCTCGGCCTGTTCCAGCGCAACCGCGACCGCAACCGGCGCCTGGCCGAGGCCGAGAGCGGCACCGTCGACACCCAGAACCCCGCCCAGTCGAGCGTCACCTCGACGAGCAGCACCCTCGGCTCGGACTCCTGAGCCACCACCAGACCCCTCCGGCCGGCGCCCGCCGACCCGTGAGCAGGACCCCGCGTCCGCAGGACGCGCGAGTAGAAGGAAGAGCACATATGCGTCACCTCACCAAGGCGCTCGCGGTCACCGCGGTCGCCGGCCTCGCCCTCACCGGCTGCGGTCGGTCCGACTCCGACAACACGGCGGCCACGGCCAGCGCAGGCAGCTCGGCCGCGGCCGGCGGCTTCGCGGCCGACTCGGTCATCGGGATCTCCCTGCCGCAGAAGACCTCCGAGAACTGGGTGCTCGCCGAGCAGCTGTTCAAGGACGGCCTCGCCTCCGCCGGCTTCCAGGGCGACGTGCAGTTCGCCAACGGCGGTGTCTCGGAGCAGCAGAACCAGATCCAGGCCATGGTCACCAAGGGCGCCAAGGTCATCGTCGTCGGCGCCATCGACGGCTCGCAGCTGGGCACCCAGCTCAAGGCCGCCAAGGAGTCCGGCGCGACGATCATCGCCTACGACCGCCTCCTGACGAACACCGCCGACGTCGACTACTACGTCGCGTTCGACAACTTCAAGGTCGGTGAGCTGCAGGGCCAGGCGCTCCTCGAGGGCATGGCCAAGAAGAAGCCGAACGGGCCGTACAACATCGAGCTCTTCGCCGGCTCCCCCGACGACAACAACGCCAAGGTCTTCTTCGACGGCGCGATGAGCGTCCTCCAGCCGAAGATCGACGACGGCACCCTCAAGGTCGTCTCCGGCCAGACCTCGTTCGAGCAGGCCGTCACCCAGGGCTGGAAGGCCGAGAACGCGCAGAAGCGCATGGACACCCTGCTCGCCGGCTCCTACGGCGGCAGCACGGAGCTCGACGGCGTCCTGTCCCCCAACGACACCCTGGCCCGCGCCATCCTCACCTCGGTGGACCAGGCCGGCAAGCCGGTCCCGGTCGTCACCGGCCAGGACTCCGAGGTCGAGTCGGTGAAGTCGATCATGGAGGGCGTCCAGTACTCCACGATCAACAAGGACACCCGCGAGCTCGTCAAGGAGACCATCGCGATGGTCACCGCGCTCCAGAAGGGCGAGAAGCCGACCGTCAACGACGACAAGTCGTACAACAACGGCGTCAAGGTCGTCCCGGCGAACCTCCTCGCCCCGGTCATCGTCACCAAGGACAACGCCGCCGAGGCCTACGCCAACGACCCGACGCTCGGCCCGCTGACCAAGTGACCCCAGCCGGCTGACCGCACGGTCATCCACGACGAGGGCCCGTCCGCACCCGCGGACGGGCCCTCCGTCGTCCCCGGCGGAGAGGACGAGGAAGGCGTTCAGGTCTCGCGCTCCCAGCGGCTGCGCAGGCCGGCGTCGACGAACCCGAGCCGCTCGTAGAGCCGGTGGGCCGGGTTGTCGACGTTGACGGCGAGCCAGGCCTCCTCGCAGCCCCCGCGGGCCAGGGCCCGCAGCGACCGCGCGACGAGGTGCGCGCCGAGACCCCGGCCGCGCCAGGCCGGGACGACGCCGACCTGGTCGAGCCAGCAGTCCGACAGCGTGACGAAGCCCGCGACCCGGGCGTCGGCGTCGAGGACGACGCGCGAGCGGTCGGGCCGGAAGCCGGGGTCCTCGGTCAGCTCGCCGACCCACTCCTCGAGCGGGGTGTCGGGGAAGCCCGGTCGGTCGGCGAACGACGCCCGGTAGGCGCGGTGGAAGAGCGGGGCGGTGTCCTCGCTCCAGGCCAGGGCCTTGGTGCCGCGGGGCCGGCGCACGAGCGGCACGGCGTCGAGGTCGTGGCGCATCACGTGCTCGGCGAAGGTGCGACGCAGCCCGAGCGCGCCGAGGAAGTCGTCGGTGCCCGCCGAGGTCGTCTCGACGACGACCCGGGTCAGCACTCCCCCGGACCGCTGGGTGCACCAGGCGGCCAGCTGCTCCCCGAGGCCGGTGTGCCGGGCCGAGGGCCGCACGAGCCCGGTGGCGCTCCATCCCCCGCCCCCGACCGGGCGCACGGCGGCGGCCGCGACGAGGTCGCCGGTCTCGTCCCGACCGCCGACCCCGGGGCCGTCGAGGAAGAGCCGGCGCAGCATCGCCTCGTCGGCGAGGAGCGGCAGCCCGCCGTCCGCGCGCAGGCAGGCCAGGGCGAGCTCGCGCAGGTCGGGCAGGTCCGCCGGCCCGAGGGGCGTCCACTCGGTGAGGGCCATCAGTGGGGCCCAGGGCTCACAGCAGGACCGTGGAGAACTCGCCGACCTCGTGAAAGCCGAGCCGGTCGTAGGTGGCCCGGGCGGCGGTGTTGAAGTCGTTGACGTAGAGCGAGACCAGCGGCGCCTGGCCGGCCATGACCTGATCGAGCACCGAGGCGAGCATCGGCACCGCGAGACCCTGCCCGCGCAGCCGCGGCGCGACCCAGACCCCCTGGAGCTGGGCGCAGCCGAGGGCGATGCTGCCGATGTCGGTCTTGAACACGACCTCGCCGTCCTCGACGACGACGTAGGTGTGCCCCCGGGCCACGAGCGAGGAGATGGAGGCGCGGTAGCCCCTGCTCGAGCCGCTGTAGGGGCGGTAGCCGATCTCTGCGGTGAACATGTGCTCGGCGGCGGGCAGGACGAGGTCGACCTCCGAGGGACGAGCGGGGCGGACCCGCTCGTCGAGGGCGACACCGAGGGCCGACGGCGGCTGGTGGGCGGCGAGCAGCGGCTGGTGCGCCCGCACCGCCCGCGGTGTCCCCCAGTGCGGCTCGAGGTGGCTCCACAGCCCCTCGACCTCCTCCCGCGGCCCGAAGACCGAGGCGGCCCGGCCGCGCCAGCGGCGCAGCCGCTCGGCGAACGCCGGCTGGTCGGCGGCGGTCGTGCCGACGGGGACGACGTTGGCGCTGGCCCAGCAGAGCGAGCGCAGCTCGCCCTCCTCGCGCAGGCCGAGCACCGAGCCGATGGAGCCCGTGCGCGCCCCCTCGAGGAGGCGCGCGGCGACGAACACACCGCGCGGCAGGTCGCGGGCGCACACCTCGAGAGCGGCGTCGCGGTCGGCGAGCGACAGCGGCCGGACCGGGGATCGTGTGCGCAGCACGTGCACAGCCTAGGGCCGCGCGGCCCCGAGCACAGGATGCTCCAGGTCGGTGTTGTCCAGGACCCACGTGGCGCGGGACCGCGGCGCCACCTCGGCGAGGTAGGTCCGCTGTCCCCCGACGTACCTCGTGTTGGCCGGCGAGCCGGGGTCGCACGCCGCGTCGTCGAGCGGCCCGAAGCGGGCGTTGCCCCGAGGCAGCGAGACCTCGAACGGCACCTCGACCCACAGGCTCGCGTCCCACAGGCCGGCGAGCTCGGGGCGGTGGAGGAAGATCCCGTCGACGCCGGCCCGGTGGACCTCGCGCCGCCCGTCGAGCAGCGCGGCCAGCTCACGCGCGAGCACCCGTCTTGCCGGCCCCGTCGACGCCGTCGAGGGCGACGACGGCCCGCTCCCCCGGCCGCAGCACGAGCAGGCGACCCGCGAGCTCGCCGAGCACCTGGGCCCGCTGCCCGGTCGGGACGGGAGGGACGAACGCGTCGAGCGCGGGTGGGGTCACCCGGTCAGGAGACGGTGACGCTCGGGGCGCCCGCGGACTCCTCGTCGACCGGCTCGCCCATCTCCTCGGCGATGCGCATGGCCTCCTCGATGAGCGTCTCGACGATCTGGCTCTCGGGGACGGTCTTGATGACCTCGCCCTTGACGAAGATCTGGCCCTTGCCGTTGCCGGAGGCGACACCGAGGTCGGCCTCGCGGGCCTCGCCGGGGCCGTTGACGACGCAGCCCATGACGGCGACGCGCAGCGGCACGGTCATCCCCTCGAGACCGGCGGTCACCTCGTCGGCGAGCTTGTAGACGTCGACCTGGGCGCGCCCGCACGACGGGCAGGAGACGATCTCGAGCTTGCGCGGACGCAAATTGAGCGACTGGAGGATCTGAATGCCGACCTTGACCTCCTCGACCGGCGGGGCCGAGAGGGAGACGCGGATGGTGTCGCCGATGCCCTGCGACAGCAGCGCCCCGAACGCGGTCGCGGACTTGATCGTGCCCTGGAACGCGGGGCCGGCCTCGGTGACGCCGAGGTGCAGCGGCCAGTCGCCGCGCTCGGCGAGCAGCTGGTAGGCCTTGACCATGACGACGGGGTCGTTGTGCTTGACCGAGATCTTGAAGTCGTGGAAGTCGTGCTCCTCGAAGAGGCTCGCCTCCCAGACGGCCGACTCGACGAGCGCCTCGGCGGTCGGCTTGCCGTACTTCTCGAGCAGCCGCTTGTCGAGCGAGCCCGCGTTGACCCCGATGCGGATGGAGACACCGGCCTCCTTGGCGCGGCGGGCGATCTCGCCGACCTGGTCGTCGAACTGCCGGATGTTGCCGGGGTTGACGCGCACCGCGGCGCAGCCGGCGTCGATGGCCGCGTAGACGTACTTCGGCTGGAAGTGGATGTCGGCGATGACCGGGATCTGCGACTTCTGCGCGATCGCCGGCAGGGCCTCGGCGTCGTCCTGGCTCGGGCACGCGACACGGACGATGTCGCAGCCGGCGGCGGTCAGCTCGGCGATCTGCTGGAGCGTGGCGTTGATGTCGGTCGTCGGCGTCGTCGTCATCGACTGCACCGACACCGGCGCGTCCCCGCCGACCTCGACCTTGCCGACCCGGATCTTGCGGGACGGGCGGCGGGGGGCGATGACGGGCGGCGGCGCGGCAGGCATACCGAGGGAGACGGACATGGAACCAAGCCTACGGTCCGAACCTCGGAGGACCATGAGTGACCTCCCCGCGACCTCGTCCACCCGCGCAACCCTCGACGCGGCCGTCGCCGACGCACAGGAGGCCGGGCACCTGCGCCGGCTGGTCGGCGGTCTCGACACCGAGCTCGAGGCCGCTCGTCGCGAGCGGGACCTCGTCGAGCGACGCCACCGGCTCGAGGCCGACGACGTGCGCCGGCTCGAGGGCGTCGGGTGGTCCTCGCTCGTCGCCGCCGTGCGCGGCACCCGCACCGGCGAGCTCGACCGCGAGCGGGCGGAGGAGACCGCTGCTCGCTACGCGCTGCAGGCGGCCTCGGCGCGGGTCGCCGACCTCGAGGCCCGCCGCGAGGCGACCGTCGAGCAGCTGGAGCGCCTCGGCGACACCGCGGGCCGGGTCGAGCGGGCCCGGCGCGCCCACGCCCAGGCGGTCCGGGCGACCGGCTCCTCCCCCGAGCTCGAGACCGTCCTCGACGACCTCGCCCGGGTCGAGTCCCTCGGCACCGAGCTCGACGAGGCCACCGCCGCCGGCCTCCGCGCCGCCCACGAGCTGGCCGCCGCGCGCGGGCGCCTCGGCTCGGCCGAGAGCTGGTCGACCTACGACACCTGGCTCGGGGGTGGGCTCGTCTCGTCGATGGTCAAGCACGACCGCCTCGACGACGCCGGCCGCCACGTGGCATCGGCGCAGTCGGCCCTCGCCGACTTCGCCCGCGAGCTCGGCGACGTCGGCGCGGTCGACACCCTGCGCGCCGACCTCGGCGTCGGGCCGACGATGCGGACCGTCGACATCTGGTTCGACAACCTCTTCACCGACCTGTCGGTCCGCGCGCGCATCAAGGACTCCGCCGCCGACGTCGACGCGGCGGCGCTGGCCGTGCGCGACGTCCTCGCGGACCTCGAGCGACGCGCCGGCCTGCTCGCGCAGGAGCGGGCGGCGCTGCTGCGCCGGCGCGACGAGCTCGTCGGCGGCTGACCGACGAGGCGAGGTCGAGGCGGCAGGACGGGATCGGGGTGACCCCGCGGTGCCGGGGACACCTCGCCGTGCCGGGGTGCCGTGGCAGTGCGACGAGGCGAGATCGGGTCGGCCAGGCGAAGTCAGGGCGGCAGGGCGGAGCTGGGTCGGCCGGACGGGGTCGGGGTGACCGCGCGGTGCCGGAGACACCTCGCCGTGCCGAGGCGCCAGGGCAGTGCGGCAAGGCGAGGTCGAGGCGGCAGGACGGGGTCGGGGTGACCTCGCGGCCGCGACCGGCGTCAGCCGAGGCGGACGGGGTTGACGAGGTCGGCGTAGATGAGCAGCGCCGACATCCCGATGAGCACGATCGCCACGGAGTAGGCGACCGGCAGGGCCTTGGCGACGTCGACGTAGCCGGGGTCCGGACGCCCGCGCAGCCGGGCCCACCGGCGCTTCGTGCCCTCCCAGAGCGCGCCGGCGACGTGCCCGCCGTCGAGCGGCAGCAGCGGCACGAGGTTGAAGACGAAGAGCATGAGGTTGAGGCCCGCGAGCAGGCTGACGAGGAACCACAGCCGGTCGGTGACCGACCCGCCGGTCAGCGAGGAGAGCCGACCGGCCGAGGCCTCCCCCGCGACCCGGCCGACGCCGACGACCGACATCGGGCCGTCGACCTCGCGCTCGGCACCGGAGAACGCCGCGTTCCAGACACCGACCATCCGCGAGGGGATGTCGACGAGGGCGGCCGCGGTGCGCACCACCGAGTCCGTGAGGATGCCCGGCACCGCCGTCGCCGGCTGCGGGACCCAGGCCGTCGGGGAGCTGCTCGTGACACCGAGGAAGCCGGCCTCCGTCGTCTGCACCGTGCCGTCCGCGTTCGTGACCGGGCGGCCCTGGTCGTCGAGGACGGCGACCTGGGTGCGGATCGGGGTGACGCTCAGCGACAGCTGCCGGCCGTCGCGCTCGACGACGACGTCGACGGCGCGCCCGGCGGCGGGCCGGACGAGCCGGCCCACGTCGGTCAGCTCACGGACGGGCTGCCCGCCGATCGACACGAAGCGGTCCCCGGGGAGGATGCCCGCCGCGAGGGCGGGGGTCTGCGGCTTGCCGGCGCACGACGTGGCCTGCGACGCCTGCGCGGCGGGCACGACGCACTGCGCGACGGAGGCCACCTGGGCCCCGGGCTGCGCCGTCGGCAGGCCGTGGGCCGTGACGAACAGGGTGAGCAGGACGACGCCGATGAGGAGGTTCATCAGCGGGCCGCCCATCATGACGACGACCTTCTTGGGGACCGAGAGCCGGTAGAACACGCGGTCCTCGTCCCCCGGCTTGACCTCCTCGAGGCTCGCCGCGCGGGCCTCGTCGACGAGCTGGCTGAACCGGCCGGTGCTCGAGGCGCGCAGCATGCCGGGGGCGTCGCCGGGGCGCGGCGGGAACATCCCGATCATCCGGATGTAGCCACCGAGCGGGACGGCCTTGAGGCCGTACTCGGTCTCGCCGCGGCGTCGCGACCAGACGGTCGGGCCGAAGCCGACCATGTACTGCGTGACCTTGACGCCGAACTTCTTGGCGGGGACGAGGTGGCCGACCTCGTGCAGCGCGATGGACGCGGCGACGCCGAACGCCATGGCGAGCACGCCGACCACGTAGGCCAGGATCGTCACCGGTCTCCTCCGGGGGTCTCGACGGGTGCCGCCCCCACGATCTCGCGGGCCCGCTCGCGGGCCCACCGGTCGGCGGCGAGCACCGAGTCAACGCTCGAGGCGTCGACATCGATCCCATTGTGCCCCGCGGACGCCTCGTGCGCCTCGACCACCCGCGCCACGGTGTCGACGATGTCGGTGAACCCGATGGCGCCGTCGTGGAAGGCGTCGACCGCGACCTCGTTCGCCGCGTTGTAGACCGCCGGGTGCGTGCCGCCGGCCTGCCCCACCCGCCGGGCCAGCCGGACCGCCGGGAAGGCGTCGTCGTCGAGGGGGTGGAACTTCCACGTCTGCGCGGCGGTCCAGTCGCACGGCACGTCGACGTCGGTCAGCCGCTCGGGCCACGAGAGGCCGAGCCCGATCGGGACGAGCATCCGCGGCGGCCCGAGCTGGGCGATCGTCGAGCCGTCGTGGAACTCGACCATCGAGTGGATCTGCTGCTGGGGGTGGACGACGACGTCGATCCGGTCGAACGGGACGTCGAAGAGCAGGTGGGCCTCGATGACCTCGAGGCCCTTGTTGACGAGGGTGGCCGAGTTCGTCGTGATGACCCGGCCCATCGAGAAGTTCGGGTGTGCGAGGGCCTGGTCCGGCGTGACCCCGGCGAGCTCGGCGCGCGTGCGGCCACGGAACGGGCCGCCGCTGGCCGTGACCACGAGCCGTCGCACCTCGCTCGCCCGGCCGCCGCGCAGCGACTGCGCGATGGCGCTGTGCTCGGAGTCGACGGGGACGATCTGGTCGGGGCGGGCCGCCTTCTTGACGAGCGGGCCGCCGACGATGAGCGACTCCTTGTTCGCCAACGCCAGGGTCGAGCCCGCGGCGAGGGCCGCGAGGGTGGGCCGCAGGCCGATCGAGCCCGTGATGCCGTTGAGCACGACGTCGGCGCCGCAGCCGGCGGCGAGCGTCGCGGCGTCGTCGCCGACGACGACCTCGGGCCGGTAGGACGGGTCGCCCGCGGCGGCGGCCACCGCGGCGCGCACCTCGTCGGCGTCACCGACGGCGGCGGCCACGAGGGGCGCCCGGGTCGCGGCGGCCTGCTCGGCGAGCAGCCGCAGGTTGCGCCCGGCCGAGAGGGCGACGACGGTGAAGCGGTCCGGGTGGGCGGCGACGACCTCGAGGGCCTGGGTGCCGATCGACCCGGTGGAGCCGAGGACGGCGACGGTGCGTGAGCTCACGGCTCGCCATCCTGCCTCATCCCTCACGACGTGAAGACGCGCTCCTCGATGAGGCGCTCGCCGACGACACGGACCTGCGGCCGGTACCGCCCGTGCTCGAAGTCCTTCTCGACCTCGAGCTCGATCTGCCCGCCGCCGAAACGGTTCTTCTCCACCGAGATGACGACCCAGCGGCGGTAGGTCTTGATCGCCCCGAGGTCGTAGGTCAGGTGCTCGCGGGCGACGATGTTCTCCTTGGTCTGGAGGATGAGCACGATGTCGGCCTCGTACGCGAGCGCGCTGCTGCCGCGCAGGTCGCGGGTACGCATCCGGTGCCCGGCCCCGAGGCCCTCGCGGTCGGCGGCGGTGATCGCGACGACGGGGCACTCGAGCTCCATCGCGATCTCCTTGAGCGTCTCGACGACGAAGGTGACGCGGGTGGTCTCGTCGGCGGTGCCCTCGATGCCGTCGACGGGGATCTTCTGGAGGTAGTCGACGAGCACGAGCGGGGGCTCGCCGGTCTCGTCGGCGACCGCGGCGACGGTGGCGGCGATCTGGCCGATCGTCGTCATCCGGTTGCCCTCGACGATGTGCAACCGGTCCGACCAGCGCTCGACCGCCATGAGCGCCTCCTGCCCGAAGGACAGTCCGCGCATCGCCGAGCCGAGGCCGCGGCGGTCGGGGTCCTCGGCCTCGAGGACGGCCCGGAAGGCGCGCACGTCGGCCGGCGGGAAGATCGGGTCGTCCACGAGGTCGGCCGCCGCCGCGGCCTCCAGGCCGAGGAGGCGCTGGATGAGCGAGGCGGCGGTCAGCTCGAAGGAGAAGACGACGGCGTGCCGGCCGGTGACGACGGCGTTGCGCATCATCTGCATCGCGAAGGTCGTCTTGCCGGCGCCCTCGGTGCCGGCGACGAGCACGAGCTCACCGGAGCGCAGGCCACCGGTGAAGGTCGTGTCGAGCAGGTCGAAACCGGTCGGCCACACGGTGGCCCCGGGTCGGGCGCCGAGGCGCAGTGCCTCGTCGGTGTCGTCGAGGAAGGAGCGCACGGACCGCTGGCGGTCCGGACGGTCGGAGTGACGGGCCCGGCTCATGGGGCCAGTGGAGCACCCGGGACCCGTGGGGCGCAGCCGGACGCGGACGATCCTGTCCCTTCGGACGAGGCCGCCCGCGCCCGGAGGCCTCAGGTCGCGAGACCCACGTACTTGACCTCGAGGTACTCGTCGATGCCCTCGAAGCCGCCCTCGCGGCCGAACCCGGACTGCTTGACCCCGCCGAAGGGCGCCGCCGGGTTGGAGACGATGCCGGTGTTGACGCCGACCATCCCGAACTCGAGCGCCTCGGCGACCCGCAGGACGCGGGCGTTGTCGCGGGTGAAGACGTAGCCGACGAGCCCGTACTCGGTCGCGTTGGCGCGCTGCACGGCCTCGGCCTCGGTCGCGAAGGTGCAGATCGGCGCGACCGGCCCGAAGATCTCCTCGGTGAGGCAGCGCGCGTCGGCCGGGACGTCGGTGAGGACGGTCGGCGCGTAGAAGTACCCGCGGCCCTCGACCGGCGACCCGCCCGTGAGGACGGTCGCGCCCTTGTCGACCGCGTCCTCGACGAGCTCGTGCACGCCGCGGCGCGCCTTCTCGGTGATGAGCGGTCCGACGTCGACGCCCTTCTTCGTGCCCTTGCCGACGGTGAGGCCGGCCATCCGCTCGGCGAGCCGGCGGGAGAACTCGTCGGCGACGTCCTCGTGGACGAAGAAGCGGTTCGCCGCCGTGCAGGCCTCCCCGATGTTGCGCATCTTCGCGAGCATCGCTCCCTCGACGGCGGCGTCGAGGTCCGCGTCCTCGAAGACGACGAACGGCGCGTTGCCGCCGAGCTCCATCGAGACGCGCAGCAGCTGCTCGGCCGACTGCTCGACGAGCTTCTTGCCGACGGCGGTCGACCCGGTGAAGGTCAGCTTGCGCAGGCGCGGGTCGCGGATGACGGGCTCGCAGACCTCGCCGGAGCGGGTCGTCGTCACGACGTTGAGGACGCCGTCGGGCAGCCCGGCCTCGCGCATGACCTCGGCGAGCAGGAGCATCGTCAGCGGGGTCTCGGCCGCCGGCTTGACGACCATCGTGCAGCCGGCGGCGACCGCCGGCCCGATCTTGCGGGTGCCCATCGCGAGCGGGAAGTTCCAGGGCGTGATCATCAGCGTCGGCCCGACCGGCTGCGCCATCGTCAGCAGGCGGGTCGCGCCGTTGGGGGCCACCGAGTACCGCCCGTGGATGCGCACTGCCTCCTCGGAGAACCAGCGGAAGAACTCCGAGCCGTACGCGACCTCGCCCCTGGCCTCGGCGAGGGTCTTGCCCATCTCGAGGGTCATGAGCATCGCGAACTCGTCGGCCCGGGCGGTGACGAGGTCGAACGCGCGCCGCAGGATCTCGCCCCGCTCGCGGGGAGCCGTCGCGGCCCACGCGGGCTGGGCCTCGGCGGCCGCGGCGAGCGCCGCCATGCCGTCCTCGGGGCTCGCGTCGGAGCACGTCGTGAGGGTCGCGCCGCTCGAGGGGTCGTGGACCTCGAAGCGGGCGCCCCCGGTGGCCTCGCGCCACCGGCCGCCGATGAGCAGGCGGGTCGGGACCGACTCGACGAGGGCCTTCTGCGTGGTCGCCATGATCTCCTCCGGTGGTGCGGGACGGCGCGGGCGTGCGCCGGACGGGTCGAGCCTAGGACGGGCGGGGCGGCCGGGGGCCGGCCGGGGTCAGCGGTCCTCGAGGCCCCACGGCGAGCCGTAGCCGGCGGGCTTCGGGGCGGCGAGCAGGTCGAGGAACGGCACGGCGTCGAAGGCCTCCGGGCCGAGCACGCCGGCACCGGACCAGGCACCGCTCGAGAGCAGCTCGAGCGCGACGACGGGGTTGACCGCGGTCTGCCAGACGACGCACTGGGCGTCGTACTCGCGCATCGTGTCGGCGTTGTCGGACACGTGGTAGAGGTAGGTGCGCCGCGGCTGCCCGTCCTTGCCGGTCCCGGTGACCCACAGGCCGGCACACGTCTTGCCCTCCATCCGCGGGCCGATGGTCAGCGGGTCCGGGAGCACCGCGGCGACGACGTCGCGGGGGCTCACCTCGACGCCCTTGACGGTGACCGGCTCGGTGCGGTCCAGGCCGAGGGTGTGCAGCGTGCGCAGGATGGTGATCATCTCCTCGCCGAGCCCGTACTTGAAGGTGACCTTCTTCGCGTCGACCCAGCGGGGCATGAGGAGCACCTCCTCGTGCTCGACGTGGACGCACTCGACCGGGCCGATGCCCTCGGGGAACTCGAAGACCTCGGGCTCGCTGAACGGCGGCAGGGTGGACCAGCCGCCGTCGGGCTCACCGGCCCTCTCCTTCTCCCAGACGACCGGCGGGTTGAGGCACTCCTCGATGATCGTCCACATCGAGAAGCCGGGGGCGAAGACCTCGTTGCCGTCCTCGTCGCGGATGACGAGGTTGGCGCCGTCGCGGGTGCCGAGCTCGTCGATCTCCGAGAAGAGGTGGTCGGCGGCGTAGCGCGCGAAGACGTCGGACAGGCCCGGCTCGACGCCGATGCCGACGAGCGCGAGGCGGCCGTCGGCCTCCCACTCCCCCGCCTGCGCGAACTGCTCGTCGCCGAGCTTGACGCCGACCTTGGCGTAGGGCTCCTCCGGGTGTCGGCGCGAGAGGCTCATCGCCATGTCGAGGTAGTCGGCGCCGCCGGCGCGCGTCCCCTCGAAGATCGGGACGACGAAGCGCGGGTCCACGGCGTTGAGCACGTGCGTCGCGCCGACCTCGCGGACGAGCGCCTCGACGGCCGCGGCGTCCGAGGCGTCGACCTGCGCGGCGCGGAAGCGGCTCTCCCCCTCGCGGCGCCCGGAGGCCGCGGCCACCGTCCGCTCCGCCCGGGAGACGTCGTGGTCGGCCACGACCCACGCCTCGAAGAAGTCACGCTCTGCGGCGATGCGCGCGGCGGCGTCGCCGACGCCGCCCGCACCGATCATGAGGACGCGCACGGGAACCTTCCTGTCGGCCGGGGAGCGTCCCCGGCGGGGGGAGTCACTTGCTGCTGCGACGGGCGTTGCCGACGACCTGGCCGATGATGACCAGGGCGAGGGCGAGCACGAACATCGAGAAGCCGATGACGTTGGCCTGGGCGGGGATCCCGCGCAGGTAGGAGACGTAGACGAACTTGGGGAACGTCGTCTCGTTGCCGGAGACGAAGTTCGTGATGATGAAGTCGTCGAAGGACAGCGAGAACGACAGCAGCGCGGCCCCGACGATGCCGGGGAGGACGAGCGGGAAGGTGACCCGCCAGAACGTCGCGCCCGGCCCGGCGTAGAGGTCCTGCGCGGCCTCCTCCATGCGCGGGTCGAGGCTCTGGAGACGGGCCTTGACCGTGACGACGACGAAGCTGATGCAGAACATGATGTGCGCGATGGTGATCGTCCAGAAGCCGAGGCCGAGGCCGACCCGCGAGAAGCCCTGGACGAAGATCGTCAGCAGGCTCGCGCCGAGGACGATCTCGGGCGTGGCCATCGGGACGAAGACGAGGACGTTGCTCGCCGCCCGGCCGCGGAACTGGTGGCGCACGAGCGCGAAGGCGAGCAGCGTGCCGAGCACCGTCGCGACGACGGTCGCGATGACGCCGATCTGCAGCGAGGTGACGAGCGCGTCGCAGACCCCGGGCGCACCGCAGGGGTCCTTCCAGTGCTTGAGGGTCGGGCTCCCCTCGGGGTTCCAGACGATGTTCGACTTCCGGTAGTTGTTGAACGAGAAGACGAACGTGTAGGCGACGGGCAGGAACAGGTAGAGCAGGACGAGGACCGCGACGATGATCGCGAAGCGGTTGGTCAACCAGCGGATCACACCAGCTCCTCCGTCCCGAAGCGGCGGACGTAGACGAACACCATGGCGAGGATGAGCGCCATGAGCGTGAAGGACAGCGCGGCGGCGACGGGGAACCCGCCGAGCACCTTGAAGAACTGGCTCTCGATGACGTTGCCGACCATCTTCGTGTTGTCGGCGCCGAGCAGGTCGGCGTTGACGTAGTCACCGGCCGCCGGGATGAACGTCAGCAGCGTGCCGGCGAGGACGCCCGGCATCGACATCGGCAGGGTCACCGTCCGGAAGGTGGTGAACCCGTTGGCGTACAGGTCTCCCCCGGCCTCGATGACGCGGTGGTCGGCCCGCTCGAGGCTGGCGTAGATCGGCAGCACCATGAACGGCAGGAAGTTGTAGGTCAGGCCCGCGACGACCGCCGCCCACGTCTCGGTGATGTGCCCGCCGGGCAGCAGGTGCAGCGCGTTGAGCGTGCTCGCGACCGGCCCCTCGTCGGCGAGGATCTGGCGCCACGCGACGGTGCGCAGGATGAACGAGGTGAAGAACGGCGCGATGACCGCGATGAGCATGATGTTGCGCCAGCGCCCGGCCTTGAAGGCCATCGCGTAGGCCAGCGGGTAGGCCAGGCAGAAGGCGAAGAAGGTCGCGAGCCCCGCGAAGAGCAGCGAGCGCCCGAACTGCGGCGCGAAGTCGGTGAGGGCCGAGAGGTAGTTCGAGAAGTTGACGTCGCGGTAGTAGTAGCCCGGGTACCCGGGGAACTGCGACTGCAGGCTGACCGAGAACAGCTGCACGAGCGGGACGACGAAGAAGACGAGCAGCCAGAGCGCCCCGGGGACCAGCAGGAGGTAGGGCAGCCAGCTGCGGCCCTGGCGCTCCTGCGGCGGGGCGTCCCCGGCGGGGGTACCTCCCGCCGGGCCGGCGTGGGCGAGGGCGCTCACGCCGTCGCCTCCGCGGCGGCCTGCGCCTCGGCCTCGTCGGCCGGCACGGTGAAGGCGTGGGCGTGGTTCCAGGCGATCCACACGTCGTCGCCGGGCCGCAGGTCGATCGGGTCGACGTCGAGGTTCTGCTCGTAGCAGCTCCAGATCGTCCCGCTCGGGAGGCGGACGAGGTACTCGGTGGCGACCCCGGTGAACGAGACGTCGAGGACGGTGCCCTTGACGTCGTCGCCGGTGCCCTCCGGGGGACGGCGCAGCACGCGGACCTTCTCGGGGCGCACGCCGAACATCACGGTGCCGTCGGTCGCGTTGGCCCGGGCCAGCGGCACCTTGACCTTCGTGCCCTGCACCTCGGCGACGAGGCTGTCGCCGTCGCGGTCGACGACCCGGCCGGTGCCGAGGTTGGAGCGGCCGACGAAGTTCGCGACGAACGAGGTCCGCGGCAGGTCGTACAGGTCGGCGGGGTGGCCCATCTGCTCGATCCGGCCGTGGTTCATCACCGCGACGGTGTCGGCCATCGTCATGGCCTCCTCCTGGTCGTGGGTGACGTGGATGAAGGTGAGCCCGACCTCGGTCTGGATCCGCTTGAGCTCGACCTGGAGCTGGCGGCGCAGCTTGAGGTCGAGGGCGCCGAGCGGCTCGTCGAGGAGGAGCACCTCGGGCCGGTTGACCAGGGCCCGCGCGAGCGCGACGCGCTGCTGCTGGCCACCGGAGAGCTGGGCCGGCTTGCGGGCCGCGAGGTGGTCGACCTGGACGAGCGCGAGGGTCTCGTCGGCGAGCGCGAGCGCGTTCTTGTCGCCCCGGCGCTTGGGCCCGAACGCGACGTTGTCGCGGATGGTCAGGTGCGGGAAGAGCGCATAGCTCTGGAACACCGTGTTGACGGGGCGCTCGTAGGGCCGGCTGCCGGTGATCTCGGTGTCGCCGATGAGCACCTTGCCGGCCGTCGGCTGCTCGAGCCCGGCGACCATCCGCAGGGTGGTCGTCTTGCCGCAGCCCGAGGGGCCGAGGAGGGCGAAGAACGAGCCGCGGGGGACGACGAGGTCGAGGTCGTCGACGGCGGTGAAGTCCCCGAAGGACTTCGTGACGGACTCGAGGCGCAGGTCGCCCGTCGCCTCGCGGA
Organism: Phycicoccus sp. DTK01; assembly: GCF_017312765.1. NCBI lineage: Bacteria > Bacillati > Actinomycetota > Actinomycetes > Micrococcales > Intrasporangiaceae > Phycicoccus > Phycicoccus sp. DTK01. Next base: position 71,442 of record NZ_BOPU01000004.1, read on the forward strand.
AGCCGCTGTTGCGTGCCATCAGTTGCCCTGCACCTTCTGCCAGATGGCGCTGTAGGCCTGGTCGTCCTGGGGCGAGAGCGCCGGGAAGCCCTGGATGTTGTTGTCCTTGATGTACTCCGCCGACGGGAAGATGAACGGGCTCTCGGCCAGCTCGGGGTCGGACTTGGCGAGCTCCTCCTGCGCCCCCTGGACCGGGCAGACGTAGTTGACCCACGCGGCGACCTCGGCGGCGACGGCGGGCTCGTAGTAGTAGTTCATGAGCGTCATCGCGTTGCGGCGGTGCGTCGAGGTGATCGGCACCATCATGTTGTCGCTCCAGAGGGTGCCGCCGGACTCGGGGATGACGAACTGCCAGTTGTCGTTCTCGGTCTCGGCCCGGAGGATGAACAGGTCGCCGCTCCAGACGATGCCGGCGATCGCGTTGCCGGACTTGAGGTCCTCGAGGTAGCTGTTGCCCTTGATCCGGCGGATGTACCCCTCGGACATCTTCTGCTCGATGAGGTTGACCGCGTTCTCGAACTGGGTGCGCCCCCAGCCGCCGGTGATGTCGACGCCCTGGCTCTGCATGACGAGCGCGACGGTGTCGCGGAACTCCGACAGGACGACGATGCGGCCCTTGAGCTCGGGGGTCCACAGGTCGTCGAGGCTCTTGATCTCTTTGGAGACCTTCGTCTTGTCGTAGCCGATGCCGGCGAAGCCCGACTGCCAGGTGAGGGAGTAGTTGCGCCCGGGGTCGAAGCTGACGTCCTTGAGGCTGTCGAGGAGGTTGCTCGCGTTGGGCATCCGGATGATCTCGAGCGGCTGGGCCAGCTGCTCGCGGATGACGCGGTTGGCCATCCAGTCGGTGAAGACGAAGATGTCCTTGCCGATGTCCTGCTTGGCCCGCAGCTGCGGCGCGATCTTGTTGAAGTAGGAGTCGTTGTCCTCGATGTCCTCGGAGTACGTGGCCTTGATGCCCGTCTTCTTGATGAACGCCTCGAGGGTCGGGTACTGCTTGGTGTCCTCGTCGTAGTCGAGGTAGGCGGTCCAGTTGGCCCAGCGCACGACCTTGTCGGTGGCCGAGACGTCCTCCGGCAGCTGCACGGCCGCCGCTCCCCCGGACGGCGGGGTCGGGGGTGCGCACGCGGCCAGGCTCGCGGCGCCGCCCAGCGCGGCCGTGCCGAGGAGCGAGCGGCGCGAGAGCTGTGCGGAGCGGGCGGCCCGGACGAGGTCGCGGACGGCGGGGTCGGCGGGGGGCCGCCTGCGGAGAGGTGCCATGGGTGACCTGCCTCAGCTCTCGATGTTGGCCATGACGTGCTTGACCCGGGTGTAGTCCTCGAACCCGTACATCGACAGGTCCTTGCCGTACCCGGACTTCTTGTAGCCCCCGTGCGGCATCTCGGCGACGAGCGGGATGTGGGTGTTGATCCACACGCAGCCGAAGTCGAGGGCCTTGCTCATCCGCATCGCGCGGCCGAAGTCCTTGGTCCACAACGAGGACGCGAGGCCGTAGTCGACCCCGTTGGCCCAGGCCACGGCCTCGGCCTCGTCGGTGAAGCGCTGGACGGTGATGACCGGGCCGAAGATCTCGTTCTGGATCGCCTCGTCGTCCTGGCGCAGCCCGGACAGCACGGTCGGCTCGAGGTAGTAGCCGTCGCCGAGCGCCGAGACCCGGTTGCCCCCGGCCGCGACCTGCGCGTGCGAGGGCAGCCGCTCGACGAACCCCGAGACGTGCGCGAGCTGGCGGGCGTTGTTGACCGGGCCGAGGAGCGCGTCGGCATCGTCGGGCAGACCGACCGGCGCGGAGCTCTTCGCGTACTCGGCGAGCGCGGCGACGAAGTCGTCGTGGATGCGCGGCGCCGCGAGCACGCGGGTGGCCGCGGTGCAGTCCTGGCCCGCGTTGAAGTAGCCGGCGATGGCGATGCCCTCGACCGCGGCCTCGATGTCGGCGTCGTCGAAGACGACGACCGGTGCCTTGCCGCCGAGCTCGAGGTGGACGCGCTTGACCTGCGGCGCGGCGCTCGCCGCGACCTCGGCGCCGGCCCGGACCGAGCCGGTGATGGCGACGAGCGAGGGGGTCGGGTGCTCGACGACGAGGCGGCCGGTGTCGCGGTCGCCGGTCACGACGTTGAGCGTGCCGGACGGGAGGAACTCCGAGGCGATCTCGGCGAGCAGCAGCGTGGACTCGGGGGTGGTGTCGCTCGGCTTGAGGACGACGGTGTTGCCGGCGGCCAGGGCCGGGGCGATCTTCCAGACCGCCATGAGGAGCGGGTAGTTCCACGGCGTCACCTGGCCGACGACCCCGATCGGCTCACGACGGATCCATGAGGTGTGCCCGGCCATGTACTCGCCGGCCGCCTTGCCCTCGAGGACCCGGGCGGCCCCGGCGAAGAACCGCAGCTGGTCGACCATCGGCGGGATCTCCTCGCTCGCGGTGAGCGCCTTGATCTTGCCGGTGTTCTCGGACTCGAGGGCGATGATCTCCTCGGCGCGCGACTCGAGCGCGTCGGCGATCTTCAGCAGCGCCTGCTGCCGCTCGCTCGGCGTCGTGTTCCCCCACTCCCCGAACGCCTTCGACGCGGCGGCGTAGGCGCGGTCGACGTCCTCGGCGCCGCTGACGGGGGCCTTGGCGACGACCTGCCCGGTCGCCGGGTTGACCACGTCGGTCGTGGCTCCGGTGGAGGCGTCCGTATAGGACCCGTCGACGAAGTTGCGCAGGTCGCGAGGGCTGCTCATGTCTGGTGCTCCCGGGGGTCGGTGGCGGGGTGGACGCGGTGCGTCGGGGTGACCGGGCACGCGGCTGCGGGCACAGTAGTACGCCGCGCCGCGAAATCACTAGGGTCCGTCCACGATTCATGGGGAATGTTGCACGAATGTGGCACGGAAGTTGCGGAATCCGTTCCCCGGTACTTGCGTGACCCCCGCCCAGCAGCCACGATGGGGCGCGTGACCGCACGGCAGCCCCGCGACCGCTCGCACGACATCCGCCTCGACGACGTCGCCAAACGCATCATCGAGCTCCTCCAGGAGGACGGACGGCAGTCCTACGCCGCCATCGCGAAGGCGGTGGGCCTCTCGGAGGCCGCCGTCCGCCAGCGCGTCCAGCGCCTCCTCGACGCCGAGGTGATGCAGATCGTCGCCGTCACCGACCCCCTCCAGGTCGGCTTCCGGCGCCAGGCGATGATCGGCATCCGCGCCGGCGGGGACCTCGTCGACCTCGGCCAGGCCCTCTCGGACATGCCGGAGGTCGACTACGTCGTGACGACGGCCGGCTCCTTCGACGTGCTCGCCGAGGTGGTCTGCGAGGACGACGACCACCTCCTCGAGCTGCTCACCCAGCGCATCCGGCAGCTGCCGGGCGTCGCGAGCACCGAGACCTTCGTCTACCTCAAGCTCAACAAGCAGCACTACAACTGGGGCACCCGATGACCATCCACCCGAACGACGTGTGGGAGCCGAGCTCCGACCGGCACACCGCGACCGGCGCCCTGTACTCCGAGGCCGCCCGCGACCACCTCTGGATGCACTTCACGCGGCACTCGACCTTCGAGGACCCGGGCCACGGGGGCCTCGGCCAGTCCGTGCCGATCATCACCCGCGGCGAGGGCTGGCGGGTCTGGGACGACCGCGGCAACGAGTACATCGACGGCCTCGCCGGCCTCTTCGTCGTCAACGCCGGCCACGGTCGCACCGCGATCGCCGAGGCGATGGCCAAGCAGGCCGCGGAGCTGGCGTTCTTCCCGCTGTGGTCCTACGCGCACCCGCGGGCCATCGAGCTCGCGGAGCGGCTGGCCCACCACGCGCCGGGCGACCTCAACCGCGTCTTCTTCACGACCGGCGGCGGCGAGGCGGTCGAGACCGCGTGGAAGCTCGCCAAGCAGTACTTCAAGCTGACCGGCAAGCCGACCAAGCACAAGGTCATCTCGCGGTCGGTGGCCTACCACGGCACCCCGCAGGGCGCGCTGTCGATCACCGGCATCCCGGACGCGAAGATGCCGTTCGAGCCGCTCGTGCCCGGTGGCCACAAGGTGCCCAACACGAACATCTACCGGGCGCCGGAGCACCTGCGCGAGGACGAGAAGGCGTTCGGCCGCTGGGCCGCCGACCGGATCGCGGAGGCCATCGAGTTCGAGGGGCCCGACTCGGTCGCGGCCGTCTTCCTCGAGCCGGTGCAGAACTCCGGCGGGTGCTTCCCGCCCCCGGCCGGCTACTTCGAGCGGGTCCGCGAGATCTGCGACGAGTACGACGTCCTCCTCGTCTCCGACGAGACGATCTGCGCCTTCGGCCGGATCGGGTCGATGTTCGCCTGCCAGGACTTCGGCTACGTGCCGGACATCATCACGACCGCGAAGGGCATCACCTCCGGGTACGCCCCGCTCGGCCTGATGATCGCGAGCGAGCGCCTCTTCGAGCCGTTCCGGAAGGGCACGACGTACTTCCCGCACGGCTACACCTGGGGCGGTCACCCCGTCTCGTGCGCCGCGGCGATGGCCAACCTCGACATCTTCGACGCCGAGGGCCTCAACGACCGCGTCAAGGAGAACGCCCCCGTCTTCAAGCGCACCCTCGAGCAGCTGCTCGACCTGCCGCTCGTCGGTGACGTGCGCGGCGCCGGGTACTTCTACGGGATCGAGCTCGTCAAGGACAAGACGACCCGCGAGACCTTCGACGACGCCGAGAGCGAGCGGCTGCTGCGCGGCTTCCTCTCCAAGGCGCTCTTCGACGCGGGCCTGTACTGCCGGGCCGACGACCGCGGCGACCCCGTCGTCCAGCTCGCGCCCCCGCTGACGATGGGTCCGAGCGAGTTCGACGAGATCGAGCGCCGCCTGCGCTCGGTGCTCACCGAGGCCGAGAACCACCTCTGAGCGTGGACGGCTCGACGGGCACCGCGCCGCTCTGGTGGGACGGCCGGTCCCCTTCTCCTGCACCGGCGTCCGACGCCGAGCTGCCGCTGCGCGCCGACGTCGTCGTCGTGGGCGGTGGCTTCACCGGGCTGTGGACGGCCTACTACCTCCTGCGGGCCGACCCCTCGCTCGAGGTGCTCGTGCTCGAGTCCGAGCACGTGGGCTTCGGGGCGAGCGGACGCAACGGCGGCTGGGTCTCGGCCCTCTGGCCGGTCGGCGCCGACACGGTCGCCGCACGGCACGGCCGGGAGGCGACGCTCTCGCTGCTCGCCGCGCTGCGCGACACCGTCGACGAGGTCGGCCGGGTCGATGCGGACGAGCAGCTCGGCGGCGGCTTCGTCAAGGGCGGGACGGTCGCCCTCGCGCGCACCGCGGCGCAGGAGGCCCGGGCGCGGGCCGCTGCGGCCCACGGCGCGGCGTGGGGCGATGGGACGACGTGGCTCGGGCCGCAGGAGGCCCGCGAGCGCCTCGACTCCCCCGGCGTCCTCGGGGCCACCTTCAACCCGCACTGCGCCCGGGTGCAGCCGCGCGACCTCGTCGACGGTCTCGGCGCCGCGGTCCGGCGCCTCGGGGCGCGGGTCGTCGAGGGAGTGCGGGTGGCGCGCGCCGGGGACGGCGTGGTCGTCCTCGCCGACGGTCGTCGGCTCAGCGCGCGGGCGGTCGTGCTCGCGACGGAGGGATGGACCCCGCACCTGCCGGGCCACGAGCGCGCGCTCGTCCCGGTCTACTCGCTCATGGTCGCGACCGAGCCGCTGCCCGCCGCGACCTGGGAGCGCATCGGCCTCGCGCAGCGCGAGGTGTTCACCGACCACGGGCACCTCGTCATCTACGGGCAGCGCACCGTCGACGACCGCATCGCGTTCGGCGGCCGCGGCGCGCCGTACCACCTCGGCTCCGGCATCCGGCCCGAGTTCGACCACGAGGAGGCCGTGTTCGCCTCGCTGCGGCGGACGCTGACCGACCTCCTGCCCGCAGTGCGCGGGGTGCGCTTCACGCACGCGTGGGGCGGGCCGCTCGGCATCCCCCGCGACTGGAACCCCACGGTCCTCTGGGACCCGGTGACGCGCACCGGCCGCGCCGGTGGGTACGTCGGCGACGGGGTCGCGGCCACCAACCTCGCCGGGCGGACGCTCGCCGACCTCGTCCTCGGCCGCACGAGCGCCCTCACGGCGCTGCCCTGGGTCGGCCACCGCTCGCCGTCGTGGGAGCCGGAGCCGCTGCGCTGGCTCGGGGTCAACGCCGGCCTGCAGGCCGCCCGGCTCGCGGACGCCGAGGAGACGCGGACGGGCCGCGCGAGCCGCATCGCCCCGCTCCTGTCCCGCCTGACCGGCGGCCACTGATCCCCGTGTGCGGGCGGTAGGTTCGCCCGGTGCACGAGATCGAGACCCTCGACGCCCTCGACGCCGCCCTCGACGCGGGCACCCCGCTGCGCCGGATGCGGCTGCAGGACCTCGACCTCACCGAGCGCGCCGACCGGCTGCTCGCGCGCACCGACCTCGAGGGCCTCGTCGTCCTCGGCGGCCGGCTGCCGGACCGTCTCGGCGAGCACCTGCGCCGGCACGGCGCCCTCGTCTTCCCGACCGACCCGCACGCCCCGGTCGACCCCTATCGCGCGACCCTCTACTCCCCCGAGGAGCTCTACGCCGGCCTGGCCGCCTCGGGCTACGCCACGACCCCCGACGCGCTCGCGTACGCCTGGTCGCGCGACGCGACCCTCGGCCACGACGTCTTCGTCACCCTCCTGCGGGCCGTCCACGACGACTCGATGAGCGACGCGCTCACCGACCTGCTCGACGACCTCCCCGTCGTCGGTGTCATGGGCGGCCACGCCCTGCGCCGCGACGAGGAGGCCTACGCCCGCGCCGCCGCCCTCGGCCACGCCCTGGCCCGCTCCGGCCTCGTCGTCGCGACCGGCGGAGGACCCGGCGCGATGGAGGCCGCCAACCTCGGCGCGCTCGCCGAGCACCCCGACGACCTCGCCGCGGCGGTCGAGCGGCTCCGGGCCGTGCCCTCCTTCCGGCCCGACGTCGACGCGTGGGCGCGCCTGGCCCTCGAGGTGCGCGAGCCCCTCGTCGCGGGCCGGACGGCGCGCGCAGTGCACAGCGTCGGCATCCCCACGTGGTTCTACGGGCACGAGCCGCCGAACGTGTTCTGCGACGGGATCGCGAAGTACTTCAGCAACGCCATCCGCGAGGACGGGCTGCTCGCCCGCTCCCGCGCCGGCGTCGTCGTCCTCGAGGGGGCCGCCGGCACGGTGCAGGAGGTGTTCCAGGCCGCGACCCGCCTCTACTACGACGCCGAGCCGGCCGACGGCCGCCCGCTCCCCCGGCTCGTCCTCGTCGGGGCCCGGCACTGGAGCGAGACGGTTCCGGTCTGGCCCGCCCTCACGGCGCTGGCCGCCGGGCGCCCGATGGCGCAGCACGTGCACCTCGTCGACGACCTCGCCGACGCGGTCGCTCTGCTCACCTCGGCCTAGGGTTGCCCGACCTGCGCGCGTGACGGTTCGTCGCGCCCTGGCATCGCCAGGAGGCACAGCGGGACGACGAACCCCATCGGCGCGAAGGCCAGCAGGAGCCACCAGGGACTCTGCCCCGCATCGCGCAGCCGCCGCGTCCCGACCGCTGCGAGGGGGACGAGGCCGAGGACCAGGACCGCCGCGCCCAGCCGCTCGTCGAGCGCGGCCGGCGCCGCCACGAGCACCAGCACCCCCACCAGCGCGAACCAGAACTCCGTGCGGCTCGCTCGCCCCTCGAAGTCCGACCACCGCTCTGCGGCGCGGCGCAGCGCCTCGGCGAAGGTCACCTCCGGCGCCAGGTGCCCGGCCGGGCCGTCCTCATCCGCCGCACCGAGGTCCGCAGGGTCCACGCCCAGCGCCGCCGCGAGGGCCGTCGTCGACGCGAGTCCCGCGTGGCGTCCCCCCTCGACGCGCTGGATGGTCCGCACGCTCACGCCGCTGGCGTCGGCCAGCTGTTCCTGGCTCCACCCGCGGCGCCGCCGCACCTCACGAAGGCTCACGCCCCCAGTCTCACCCGTGAGTGCCCGCCGGCACCACGACACCGGCCCGCCACCCGGGGTGGCGGCTCGGTCAGGGGCGCGTGAGCAGGACGATGCCGAGGCACATCTCGTCGGTCGTGCCCTCGCCCCACACGACGTAGCGCTCGCGCTGGCCCGCGAAGGCCGGCAGCAGGTCGCGCAGCGCCTGGTCGTGGCGGCAGGTGACGGTGATGCGGTCCCCCGGCGCGACGCGGACCGGCTTCTCCAGCGGGATGCTCCCCTGGTCGTCGAAGTCCCAGCTCGCGATGTCGAGCACGCGTCGCGCGCGGTCGGTGCCCTTGTCGACGTCGACGGTGATGGACCGGCCGAGCAGGTGCATGTGCCCGGCGACGGCCCGGATCGTGCCCTTCTCCCGGACCGTGCGGGAGCAGCTCTGGACCGGGCCGGGCACGACCGGGCCGCAGAGCAGGTGCAGCAGGTCGGCGGTCGCCGGGCGCTCCTCGAAGCGGCGCGAGACGTCGGCCACCGAGACGACGCGCGCGCACAGCCCGGCCGTGCGGTTCTCGCGGCACGGCAGCTCGACCGGGGCGGGCAGGAGCATCGTGTCGAGGGCCTTCTTCCGGCTGCCCGCCGCCTCCGAGACGCGCAGCCGGACCGTGCTGCGGTCGGTGCCGGAGCCGGCCAGGAGGTTGTAGTGCATCTGGACGACGAGCCGGCCACCCGCCCGCAGCGGGATGCCGATGTCGTCGGCCATCACCCGCTCGCCACCTCCGGGCGCCCAGGCGCCGACCCAGTCGGCGTCGTCGAGGTTGACCCCGATGCCCTGGATCCCGCTGCCGCCGAAGCAGGTCCAGCCGTCCCCCGGGTCGGCGGCGTCGAGCTGCTCGGCCTGCGCGATGCCCTTCGGCTCGACCCGCGACACGATGACGTGGTGCACCAGCGCCGCGTTGTCGGGGCGGATGTCGACACCGCTCACGAGCTGGTCCGTGCCCAGGTGGGGGTCCAGGAGGAAGCAGCGGTAGTCGTCGGTGGCGGTGGGGGTCGGCGCCGTCGGGGTGTAGGCGCCGGGCAGCCGGACCTCGACGAAGCGCTCCCCGGCGCGCAGCGGCACGTCCGGCGGCCGCGACACCGCGGCGGAGGGCGCCGTCGTCGCGGCGGCGTGGGCCGCCTCGTGCGAGCCCTTCGCCCGCAGGTTGTCGGGCAGCGGCGCGGACGAGCAGCCCGCCAGCCCCACGGCCAGCACGGCGGCCAGGGAGAGCAGGCGTCGTCGCATGACCGGAGCGTAGTGCCGGCGCCCCCCGTCGGTCAGGCGGTGGAGGCGGCCAGCTGCCCGCAGGCGCCGTCGATCTCGGAGCCGCGGGTGTCACGGACCGTCGTCGGGATGCCGTGCGCCCGCAGCCGCTCGACGAACTGCTGCTCGACCCCGCGCCGCGACGCCGTCCACTTCGAGCCGGGCGTCGGGTTGAGCGGGATCGGGTTGACGTGCACCCAGCCCCGGCCGCGGGCGGCGAGCTTCTCGCCGAGGAGGTCGGCCCGCCACGCCTGGTCGTTGATGTCGCGGATCAGCGCGTACTCGATGCTCACGCGCCGCCCGGTGACCTCGTAATAGCGGTACGCGGCGTCGATGGCCTCGTCGACCTTGAAGCGCGTGTTGATCGGCACGAGCTCGTCGCGCAGCTCGTCGTCCGGAGCGTGCAGCGACAGGGCGAGCGTCACCGGGATGCCCTCGGCCGCGAGCCGGTCGATGCCCGGCACGAGGCCGACCGTCGACATCGTGATGCCCCGGGCCGAGATGCCCAGGCCCGAGGGCGCCGGCTCGGTGAGGCGCCGGATCGCGCCGATCGCCGCCTTGTAGTTGGCCAGCGCCTCGCCCATCCCCATGAAGACGATGTTGCTGACGCGCGCCGGGCCGCCGGCGGGCGCCTCGTCGGAGCCCTCGGCCTCGTCGCCGAGACCGGCCCCCTCGGTGCCCGCGCCCACCTCGGGCAGCCCGCCGTGGCGCAGCATCCGGGCCGCGGCGACGACCTGCTCGACGATCTCGGCCGTCGACATGTTGCGGGTCAGGCCCTCCTGCCCGGTCGCGCAGAACGGGCAGTTCATCCCGCAGCCGGCCTGGCTGGAGATGCAGACCGTCACCCGGTTCGGGTAGCGCATGAGGACCGACTCGACGAGCGCGCCGTCGAAGAGCTTCCAGACCTGCTTGACGGTGGCGCCCTGGTCGGCCGTGATGTGGCGGACCGGCTGGAGCAGCGGCGGCAGGAGGTCGCGGACGAGGTCGTCGCGGACGGCCTTGGGCAGGTCGGTCATCTCGTCCGGGGAGTCGACGAGCCGCTCGAAGTAGTGCGTCGAGAGCTGGTTGGCGCGGAAGGCCGGGTGGCCGAGGGCCGTGGCGGCCTCGCGGCGCTCCTCGACCGTGAGGTCGGCGAGGTGACGCGGCGGCTTGCCCCGGCGGGGCGCGACGAGGGTCAGCTGGCCGGGGGCGGGGCGCGGGGCGGGGGTCTCGGACATGGTCCCCCGATTCTCGCAGGCCGAGCGCGGCCCGGGCGAACCGCGGCCGGAGGCGCTGCGCGCCGCTCCCCACCTCAAGATTCTTCGGTTCGCCCACACCGGGACCTGTCATCCCTTTACTCTCTCTTTAACTTCGCTCCGCAGGGGGAGCGAGGATGCAGGGAAAGGCAGGGCCATGGGCCTGTTCGACCGCTGGCGCTCGCTCGCAGGGGGCGCCGCCACCGTCCCGGGGACGACCTCCCCCGTCCGGCACCCGCTCGCGCCGGTGCCGGACCTCGACTCCGACCCCGCGCTCGACGCCGAGGTGCGGGCGCACCTCGAGCGCCTCACCGCCGCCGCCGAGACCGACATCGACTCGATGTCGCCCGAGCGGTTCGACGCCGCGCTCACCTCCCGCCTCGTCGCGCGGGACCGGCTGCACGCGACCGGCCTGGGCTTCCAGTACGTCATGCCCTTCACCGAGCACGTCGACGAGGTGCTGACCCTCGACCTCCCGTTGAGCGTCGTCACCCTCCCCGAGTCCCGCGTGGTGGCGACGCGTCGCCACCTGTGGTCGCTCATGGAGATCGCTCGCGCCAACCTCCTCGAGGAGCTGCAGACCGCCGACGCCGAGCGCATCCGCCTCGGCCGTCCGCGCCACTCGGTCTCCGCGATCGTCGGCGACTCGCCGTACACCTCCTCCTTCGCCCGCTTCCTCCCCGAGGTGATCGAGCGCTGGCTGCCCGGCGCCGACCTCTCCGGCGGGGTCGTCTTCGCGATGCCGCACCGCAACGCCCTCGTGCTGCAGCCGTGCTCGACGCCGGCGGAGGCCCGTGCCGCCCTCGAGCTCGTCCCCGCGCACGCCGCCGAGATGTACGCCGACGGCGCGGGTCCGGTGACGCCGCACGTCTACCACTGGTACCACCGCGAGATCACGTGCCTCACCGAGGAGCTGCCCGACGGCACGCTCGCGGTGGGGTCGACGCCGGTGCTCGACGCGATGCTCACGCGCGGCCGCCGCCGCGCGGGCTGACCCGCCGCGGTCGGGCTCCCGGGTCAGGACACCGGGACGAGGAAGAACAGCAGGGCCCAGGCGATGGGCGCGACCGCGACGAGGGAGTCGAGGCGGTCCATCAGGCCGCCGTGGCCCGGGAGCATCGTCCCCATGTCCTTGATGCCGAGGTCACGCTTGATGCTCGACTCGATGAGGTCGCCGGTCGTCGCCGCCCCGGCGGCCACCGCCCCGAGGAGCGCGCCGCCCCACCACGGCCCGTCGAGGAGCAGCGGCAGGGACACGGCGCCGACGAGCGCGCACGTGGCGACCGACCCCGCGAAGCCCTCCCAGGACTTCTTCGGGCTGAGCGAGGGCGCCATCGGGTGCTTGCCGAGGACCACCCCGACGGCGTAGCCGCCGATGTCGGAGAACACCGTGACGAGCACGAAGACGATGATGCGCTGGCGGCCGTCGGGCTCGGCCAGCATGAGCGAGGCGAAGCCCCCGAGGAAGACGGGGTAGAAGGTGACGAGCGACGAGGCCGACAGGTCCCGGGCCGCGCCGTCGAGGCCGTCGGCGACGCGCCACACGACGAGCCCGACGAGCGTCAGGCCGAAGGTGACGACGAGCGCCTCGGCGCCGCGCAGGTACGCCGACGAGATCATCCCGACGGCCCCGAGCAGCAGCGGCGGCAGCGGGACGTGGAAGCCGCGGGTCGCGACGGCCCGCCGCACCTCCCAGGCGCCCCGGCAGATGGCGACGACCACGACGACGAGGAAGGCCCGCGGATCGAGCACGAGGCTCGCGATGACGACGGCGCCGAGCAGCAGCCCGACCCCGATCGCGGCCCGCAGGTCGCGCCCGGCCCTGGGCTTCGTCGGGGCGTCCGCGGTGTCGGTGGCCGCGGCGGCGTCGGTGGCGTCGGTCATGGGGTGGTCAGACGTCGAGGAGCTCGGCTTCCTTGCCCTTGAGCAGCTCGTCGATCTGCTCGACGTGCCGCTTGGTGACCGCCTCGAGCTCCTTCTCGGCGCGGGCGCCCTCGTCCTCGCCGACCTCGCCGTCCTTGACGAGCTTCTCGAGGGAGGTCTTCGCGCTGCGCCGGATGTTGCGGACCGACACGCGGGCCTCCTCGGCCTCGCTGTGCGCCATCTTCACGTACTCGCGACGGCGCTCCTCGGTCAGCTGCGGCATCGTGCAGCGGATGATGTTGCCGTCGTTGCTCGGGTTGACGCCGAGGTCGGCCTGCTGGATAGCCTTCTCGATGGCGTGCATCGAGGACTTGTCGAACGGGCTGATGATGATCGTGCGCGCCTCGGGCGTCTGGAACGACGCGAGCTGCTGCAGCGGGGTCGGGGCGCCGTAGTAGTCGACGGTGATCTTCTGGAACATGCCGGGGTGCGCCCGGCCGGTCCGGATGCCGGCGAAGCTCTCCTTGGCGACCTCGACGGCCTTCTCCATCTTCTCCTCGGCCTCGAACAAGGTCTCGTCGATCACGGCAGGCATCTCCTTCGGTTCGCGTCGCGGGTGCGGCGCTGCGGGTCCAGTGTGTCAAAGGCCCGGCAGCACCGGGCCGGGGTCGGTCAGCCGGCGTGGACGAGGGTGCCGATGGCCTCGCCGCGCAGGGCGCGCGTCACGTTGCCGTCGCCCTCCATGCCGAAGACGACCATCGGGAGGCGGTTGTCCATGCAGAGGCTGAAGGCGGCGGCGTCGACGACCTTGAGGCCGGTGCGCAGCGCCTCGCCGAAGGTCACCTCGTCGAGCTTGCGGGCGTCCGGGTTCTCGCGAGGGTCGCTGTCGTAGACGCCGTCGACGCCGTTCTTGCTCATGAGGACCGCGTCGCACTGGCACTCGAGCGCACGCTGGGCGCTCACCGTGTCGGTGGAGAAGTACGGCATGCCGGCGCCGGCGCCGAAGATGACGACCCGGCCCTTCTCGAGGTGGCGGATCGCGCGGCGCGGGATGTAGGGCTCGGCGACCTGGCCCATCGTGATGGCGCTCTGCACGCGGGTGTCGACGCCCTCCTTCTCGAGGAAGTCCTGGAGCGCGAGGCAGTTCATGACGGTGCCGAGCATGCCAATGTAGTCGGCGCGGGCGCGGTCCATGCCCTTCTGCTGCAGCTCGGCGCCGCGGAAGAAGTTGCCGCCGCCGACGACGATGGCGACCTCGATGCCCTCGCGGACCGCCGCCGCGATCTGGCGGGCCACCCCCCGGACGACGTCGGGGTCGACGCCGACCTGCCCGCCGCCGAACACCTCGCCGGAGAGCTTGAGCAGCACCCGGCGCGCGCGACCCGGCATCCCGGGTGCGGCCGGGGCCTCGGTGGTGGCAGGCGTGGTCACGGGGCCTCCTCGGCGGGTGGTGCACAGCGGTCGCCCGATCCTTTCACAGCACGCGCGGCCGGACCGAACCGTGAGGGAGGAGCGGCTGTCCGGGAGTGCGGGCGGCGGGCGCTGCGACATCTCGCAGAACCCCTCCCCACGTGTCGGCGGCCGACCCTAGGATCCGAGCGCGGCACCGCGGACGAGCGTGGGGCGCTGAGCGTGAGGGAGTGCCGTGCGCGGTCGACGGTGGATGTCCTGGGTGGCGGCGCTGGTCGTCGCGGGGTCGGGCCTCGTGGCCCAGGTGGCCCCGAGCACGGCGAGCACGAGGAGCGCCGCGGCGCCGGCGGCGCTCACCGACGACGCCATGCCGGGCGGGTACCACCCGGTGCCGGCGGCCCGCCTGCTCGACACGAGGAACGGCACCGGCGCCCCGGCCGGCCTGCGGGCTGCGGGGTCGACGACGAGCCTTCGGGTCCTCGGCGGCCACGGGATCCCCGCGAGCGGGGTGTCCGCGGTGCTGGTCACGGTGGTCGCCACCGGCACGACGGGCAACGGGTACCTCACCGCGTTCCCCCACGGCGTGGCCTCACCGCAGGCCTCGACGCTCAACTGGACCGCCGGCCGCACCGTCAGCAACACCGCCCTCGTGCGCGTCGGGACCGGCGGCGCCGTCGACCTGCGGGTCAGCGGCACGGGCACCCACCTGGTCGCCGACGTCGTCGGCTGGGTCCTCGACCCCGCGGCCTCCCCGGGTCCGGGCGGGGTCACGGCCCTGACCCCGACCCGCCTGCTCGACACCCGCAGCGGGGTGGGGGCGCCGGCCCGCCCCGCCCGCGGCGGCAGCGTGCTCGGGCTCGCGGTGGCCGGTCGCGGTGGTGTCCCCGCGACGGGTGCCGGTGCGGTCGTCCTCAACGTCACCGTCGCCGACGCGAGCGCCGGCGGCCACGTGTCGGTCTCCCCCACCGACCGCGGTCCCGCAGGCGCGTCGAGCCTCAACTACGCCACCGGGGAGACGGTGGCCAACCTCGTGACCGTCGGGCTCGGCCCGGACGGCGGCGTCGACCTGCGGGTCACCTCGCCGGGCACCGTCCGGCTCGTCGCCGACGTCGTCGGCTGGGTCGCGGTGGGCACGCCGCCCGGTCCCCTCGGCGCCGCGTCGGTCGCGCCCACCCGGCTGCTCGACACCCGCGCGGCCGACGGCGGCGGCGCCGTGCTCGGCGGCTCACGGCGCACGGTGCAGGTCAGCGGTCGCGGCGGTGTGCCGACGACCGGGGCCGGCGCCGCCCTCCTCAACGTCACGGTCGCCGACGCGACGTACACCGGGCACCTGACGGTCGTGGCCACCGGTGCGGGCGTGCCGGGCTCCTCGACCCTCACCTTCGAGAAGGGCCGCACGAAGGCCTCCTTCGCCGTCGGGCTGCTCACGTCCTCGGGCCGGCTCGACGTCGTCGCCTCCTCCGGGGGCACCCTCCGGCTCGTCGTCGACGTCGTCGGCTGGGTGGACGGGCCGCCGGCCGACGTGTCCCCGCCGGCCGTGCCGACGGGCGTCACCGCGACGGTCACCGGCACCTCCGTCACCGTCAGGTGGACCCCGCCCACCGACGTCGACCCCCTGGGCTACCGCGTCGAGAGGATCGTCAACGAGGGGCAGCCCTGGCAGACGGTGCTCCGGCGACCCCTGGCGTCCACGACCGGCTCCTCCGTCGTCGACGCCGGCGCGCCGCCCGGTCTGACCGTCCGGTACGAGGTGGTCGCGGTCGACCCGTGGCAGAACGCCGGCCCCGCCGGCAGCAGCCCCACGCGGACCGTCCCGCTGACCATCGGCACCCCCGAGGCGGTGGCCCCGGTGACCGGCGGCCTGCTCGACGTCGACTGCCCCACCGCCTCGTGGTGTGTCGCGCTGGAGCGGGACGGTGCCGTGCGGACGTGGAACGGCACGTCGTGGTCGGCGCGCAGCCAGGTGCTGCCCCGTCGGGCCGACGGCGACCCCGACGCCGGGCTCGACAAGGTGTCCTGCGCCGACGCGACGTTCTGCGTCGTCACGCGGACCGACGACCCGTCGGTGCTCGTCTGGCGTGCCGGGAGCTGGCGCACGGTCGGCGTGGGCCGCACCGTCTCGGCCGTGTCCTGCCCCACGACGACGCACTGCCGGCTGCTGGCCCGGCCGGGGACGGTCGTGGCGTTCGACGGCGAGCGCGTGCAGGGCACCACCACGCTGCCGACCGGCGTCGACTGGTCCGCGCTGTCGTGCGGCTCCGCCACGTCGTGCGCAGCCGTCGGCATCACTCCGGACGTCCCCTACACCTCCTACGCGGCGGTGCTCAAGGGCAGCACCTGGGCCCGGACCCGGATCTCGACCGGTCCGGAGGTGAGCGACGTCTCCTGCCCCGCGGCTGGGTCCTGTGTCGCCGTGGGGGCGGCCGGCACGTACTGGCTGTTCGGGTCGAACGGGTGGTCCGGCCCCCGCACCAGCGCCGCTCTCGGGGATGAGTCCGCCTTCGCCCCGGTGCTCGACTGCACCTCGGCTCGCTGGTGCCTGAGCAGCGACTGGGACGGGACCTCTGCGCGCTTCGACGGGTCGACCTGGCGGGCGGTGACCGGGGGTCTCGACGGATACCGAGGGCGCCCGCTGCAGATGTCGTGCGCATCGAGCACCACCTGCGTGCGGGTATACCCCGAGGGCACGGTGCGCTGGTTCCGCGGCTCGACGTGGTCGGCGACCACGGACGTGGCACCCGTCAGCGGACCGGTGCTCGAGCTCAGCTGCTCGTCGGCCCGGGCGTGCTCGGGGCTCGACGCCTTCGGGACGGTCCGCTCCTGGGACGGCTCCGTCTGGTCCGCTCCCCGCCGGCTCGGCGCGGACCAGATCGACTGCCCGAGCGACACCTGGTGCCTCACGACGGGCGGGAACGCCACCGGGGTCGGCTCGTACAGGGTGCGCTCCGGCTCCACCTGGTCGGGCGCCACCCGGCTGCCCTTCCAGCTCGGTGAGCTGTCCTGTCCCGTCGCGGGGTGGTGCATGGCCATGGACGCGGCGACCTCGTCGACGTCCGTCTACACCGGCGGCCGGTGGTCGACCCCGGTGCGCCTGCCCGGGGCCCAGGTCGGCGGCGGCATGCTGGAGTGCTCCGGCCAACGGTTCTGTGTCTTCGTCACCGAACGATCCCAGCGCACCTGGGACGGGAGCCGCTGGTCCGTCCCCTCGTCCACGTCGATGGTCCGGCCCTACCAGCTGGACTGCACCGCGGACGACTGGTGCCTCGTCGTCGAGCAGTCCGGGCGCTACTGGCAGCGCACCCGCGGCACGGCGTGGACCGGCAGCACGGCGGGTGTGGGCACCCAGTCGGACCTCTCGTGCGCCGGCCGTGACTTCTGCCTCGCCGTCCAGGCCTTCACCGGCGGCATGGGCTACTCGGTGTGGGGCGGGGTGCTGCAGCACGTGGCCTCGACGACCGACATCCCCGGGCAGCCCGGGGTGTGGGGGGCCACCACCTCGTGCTGGGCGCCCGGTGAGTGCTTCGTCGCCGAGGGACCGCGCATCATCCGGGTGTCCGCCGGCTGACGGGCCCCGGTCACGGACCGGGCTCCCGCGCCTGCCCACGGGCTGCCACGATGGGGCGGTGGACGACGCGCGCGAGGTGCTGACCTGGGAGCTGTTCGACGAGGCCGTCTGGTCGCTGGCCGAGGAGGTCGCCGCCGAGGGCGTCCCGGACATGATCCTGTCGATCGCCCGGGGCGGGCTGCTCATCGGCGGGGCCCTCGGGTACGCGCTCGGGGTGAAGAACACGTACACGATGAACGTCGAGTTCTACACCGGGGTCGACGAGCGCCTGGAGGTGCCGCGCATCCTCCCGCCGGCGCCCGACTTCGTCGACCTCCACGACGCGACGGTCCTCGTCGCCGACGACGTCGCGGACACCGGCCTGACCCTGCGCTCGGTGGAGGAGTTCTGCGCCGGGAAGGTCGGCCGGGTGCGGACCGCCACCATCTACGCCAAGCCCCGCTCGGTCGTCCGGCCCGACCACGTCTGGCGCGACACCGACCGCTGGATCACCTTCCCGTGGAGCGACCGCCCACCGGTCACCGGCCGCGGCGTCGTGGAGGCCTGAGCCGTGTGGCCGGTCACCGCGTCGCGGACCGTCTACGCCAACGCCTGGATCGAGGTCGTCGAGGACGACGTCGTCCGCCCCGACGGTGAGCCGGGGATCTACGGCGTCGTGCGCCTGCGCCAGCCCGCGGTCTTCGTCGTCGCCCTGACCGAGGCGGACGAGGTCGTCCTCGTCACCGTCGACCGTCACACGACCGGCTCGTCGGTCGAGGTCCCGGCGGGCGGCTCCGACGGGCCCGACACGCTGGCCGGGGCGCGCCGCGAGCTCGCCGAGGAGACCGGGCTCCAGGCCGAGCACTGGCGCGAGGTCGGGCGGATGGACGCGCTCAACGGCATCTGCGTCGCGCCGGAGGTCGTCTACCTTGCGACCGGCCTCTCCCCCGCCGAGGGCGCCGAGCCGGAGGCCGAGGGCATCAGCGCGGTGCGCACGGTGCCGTGGCGCGAGGTGATGACCATGGTCGCCGACGGGGGCATCCGCGACGGCGAGACGGTGGCGGCGCTCATGTTCGCCGCGATCGCCCTGGGGCGCGTCGGCTGACGAGCGGGTCCTGACGGCGTCAGAGGACGCCGGCGTTGCGGAGCATGAACTCCGTGTCGGTGTCGCGCCCGCCGCGCGGGTCGCGGGCCGGCTGCGTCTCCTGGGTCGTCACCATCTCCTCCGGCCGCACCCGTGGCAGGTCGACGTGCACCCGGCGTTCCAGGTCGTGCCGGTCGGTGTGCTGCTGCGCTGCGTCCATGGCGGTCCTCCCGCCCTCATCGTCGCACGCGTGGCCGACGACGTCACGCCTCCCGCACCGCTGTCGGTGGCCCGCCCTACGGTCCCGGCATGACCGATGACCCCGCCGCCGTCGTCCGCCGCTACTGGGCCTGCGCCGAGGCCCGCGACTGGGAGGGCTTCGCCGCCACGCTCTCCCCCGACGTCGTCTACCGCGTCCCGCAGACCGGTGAGGTCGTCCGCGGCCGCGAGGCCTACGTGCGCTTCAACCGGGAGTTCCCCGGTAACTGGCACCTCGTGCTCGACCGCGTGCTCACCGACGAGCACGGCGCCATGACCCGCACGACCTTCTCCGTCGACGGCGCGACGATGACCGGGCTGTGCCTGTTCGTCCTCGACGCCGAGGGCCTGGTCACCGAGGTCGAGGACTGGTGGCCGGAGCCGTACGAGCGCCCGGCCGAGCGGACGCACCTCACCGAGCTCGAGGACTGACACGACGCCGCCCCCGGGAGGACCCGGGGGCGGCGTACGTGGTGCGCTCGGTGAGCGACCGGGTCAGGACCCGATGCGGAAGCGCGCGAAGCCGGTGGCCGACGCGCCGGCCTCGTCGAGGACCTTGGCGACGGTCTTCTTGGCGTCCTTGGCGAACGGCTGCTCGAGGAGCACCTGCTCCTTGAAGAAGCCGTTGACGCGACCCTCGACGATCTTCGGGAGGGCGGCCTCGGGCTTGCCCTCCTCCTTCGCGGTGGCCTCGGCGACGCGACGCTCGTTCTCGACCGTCTCGGCGTCGATCTCGTCGCGCGTGAGGACGGTCGGCGCGAACGCGGCGACGTGCATCGCGACGTCGCGGGCGGTCGTGGTGTCGCCGCCCTGCGTGGCGACGAGGACACCGATCTGCGCGGGCAGGTCGGGGCTCGTCTTGTGCAGGTAGGAGACGACGTGCTCGCCCTCGAGGCGCGCGACCCGCTTGACCTCGATCTTCTCGCCGATGGTGGCGTTGGCGTCGTCGAGGAGCTGCTTGACCGTCGTGCCGTCCTCCAGGGTGGAGTCCAGCAGCTGGTCCGCGTCCGCGGCCTTGGTGGCCACGGCCTGCGCGAGCACCTGGTCCGCGAGGGCGATGAAGCGCTCGCCCTTGGCGACGAAGTCGGTCTCGCAGAGGACCTCGACGAGGGTGCCCTGGCCGCCCTCGGCCTGCGCGGTGACCAGACCGTTGGAGGTCGTGCGGCCCTCGCGCTTGGTGACGCCCTTCTGGCCCTTGACGCGGAGGATCTCCTCGGCCTTGGCCATGTCGCCGTCGGCCTCGTCGAGAGCCTTCTTGACGTCCATCATGCCGGCCGCGGTCTTCTCGCGGAGCGCCTTGATGTCAGCGGCGGTGTAGTTCGCCATGGTTTCCTGTCTCGCTCGTTGGGGTGAGGGGAATGAGCCTGTGGCTCAGGCCTGCTCGGCCGGGGCGGCCTCGGCGGCCGGGGTCTCCTCGGCGGCCGGGGTCTCCTCGGCGGTGGCCTCGGCAGCCTCGGGGGCGGTCGCGGCGGTGGTCTCGCCGGCCTCCGGGGCCACGGCCTCGGCGGCCTGGTCGGCGTCGCCGGAGAGCAGCTCGCGCTCCCACTCGGCCAGCGGCTCCTCGCCCTGGGCCTGCTCGCCCGTGGCGGCCTGGCCACCGGAGCGCGCGATGAGACCGTCGGCGACGGCGTCGGCGATGACGCGGGTCAGGAGGGTGACCGAGCGGATGGCGTCGTCGTTGCCCGGGATCTTGTAGTCGACCTCGTCGGGGTCGCAGTTGGTGTCGAGGATCGCGATGACCGGCAGGCCGAGCTTGCGCGCCTCGTCGACCGCGAGGTGCTCCTTCTTGGTGTCGACGATCCAGACGGCCGAGGGGACCTTGGACATCGAGCGGATGCCGCCCAGGGTCTTCTCGAGCTTGTCCTTCTCGCGCTTCATCATGAGGAGCTCCTTCTTCGTGCGGCCCGAGCCGGCCACGTCGTCGAAGTTGATCTCCTCGAGCTCCTTGAGGCGCGTGAGGCGCTTGGAGATCGTCTGGAAGTTGGTGAGCATGCCACCGAGCCAGCGGTGGTTGACGTACGGCATGCCGACGCGGGTCGCCTGCTCGGCGACCGGCTCCTGCGCCTGGCGCTTGGTGCCGACGAAGAGGATGGTGCCGCCGTGGGCGACGGTCTCGCGGACGAACTCGTACGCGTTGTTGATGTAGGTCACCGACTGCTGCAGGTCGATGATGTAGATGCCGTTGCGCTCGGTCATGATGAAGCGCTTCATCTTCGGGTTCCAGCGACGGGTCTGGTGCCCGAAGTGGACGCCGCTCTCGAGGAGCTGGCGCATGGTGACGACGGCCATCGTCGTTCTCCTTGGTGTGTGTGGTTGTCAGTTGCGTCGGTGGGCTCCGAGCCCCGAGGGGTGGACCCACCTGCCTGGCGTCCCGACGCACCCCGGGCGGACCCGACCTCGTGAGGTCGCGGGCCGCCACTGCCGTGGTGCGTCCCCGGCCGGCGGACCGGCGCGGGAGGAGGACGCGCGAGATGTGGCTCCCGCACGCGGACGCACGGAGGCCATCGGACATGCTACGGCGCGCAGGGGTCCGGCACGAAATCGGTGGGCGGCCCCGCGGGAGCCGAGGTAGCGTCGCGACCTCGTGGGCCGCCTCCTCGACGTCGTCGCCCCGCCCCGGATGGGCGGGGCGTTCCGGTGGAACCTCGCGTCGTCGTGGGTCGCCCAGGTCGGCGACGGCATCGCCCTCGCGGCCGGGCCGCTGCTCGTCGCCTCGCAGACCCGATCCCCCGTGCTCATCGCGATGGCCGCCGTCGTCCAGAAGCTGCCCGGCCTCGTGCTCGGCCTGTACGCCGGGGCGGTCGCCGACCGGGTCGACCGCCGGCGCGTCGTCCTCGCCGCCAACGCCGGGCGCATCGCGGTCCTCCTCGCGCTCGTCGTCGCGCTGCTCACCGACACGCTCTCGGTCGGGCTGCTCCTCGGCCTGCTCCTGCTCGTCGGGACGGCCGAGGTGTTCGCCGACACCGGGTGGCGGGCCATCCTGCCGATGATCGTGCGGCCCGCGGACCTCGGCCTGGCCAACGCCCGCCAGATGTCGGGCTTCCTCGTCGGCGACCAGCTGATCGGGCCGGCCGTCGGGGCGGCGCTCTTCGCGCTGGGGTCGGCGGTGCCGTTCGGGGTGCACGTCCTGGCGCTCCTGCTGTCGGTCGGGCTCTTCACCCGGGTCCGGCTGCCCGTCGTCGAGCGCACCGCCCCCGACCAGCACGTGGGCCGCGACATCCTCGACGGCCTCCGCTGGATCGCGCACAACGCCCCGGTCCGGACGCTGACGCTCGTCATCCTCGTCTTCAACGTCACGTGGGGTGCGCCGTGGGGCGTCCTCGTCTTCTGGGCGCAGGAGCGGCTCGGGGTCGGCGCCGTCGGGTTCGGCCTGCTCACG
This sequence comes from Phycicoccus sp. DTK01, assembly GCF_017312765.1. NCBI lineage: Bacteria > Bacillati > Actinomycetota > Actinomycetes > Micrococcales > Intrasporangiaceae > Phycicoccus > Phycicoccus sp. DTK01. Next base: position 93,383 of record NZ_BOPU01000004.1, read on the forward strand.
ACGGCCTCGGCGACCGGAGGCATCGTCGCCGTCCTCTCCTACGGGTGGCTCGAGCGACACGTGCCGCTGGCCCGGCTCATGAAGGCCTGCCTCGCGCTCGAGGTGCTCACCCACCTCGCCCTCGCGGTGACGACCGTCTGGGCCGTGGCCCTCGCGGTCATGGTCGTCTTCGGCGGCTACGCCTTCGTCTGGGGGTCCCTGTCGTCGGCCGTGCGCCAGCGCGCGACGCCGCAGGACTACCAGGGACGGGTCGGCAGCGTCTACTGGGTCGGCCTCGTCGGCGGGCTGCTCGTCGGGCAGCTGCTCGGCGGCGTCATCGCCGAGCGGTTCGGGGCGGCGGCGCCGTTCTGGTTCGCCTTCGCCGGGGCCGGCCTGACCCTCGTGCTCGTCTGGCGCCAGCTGGACCACATCGCGCACGCCGACGCCGGGACCACCCCGCCCGACGGCGCCCCCGCGTAGCCTGCGGGCCATGCCCTCGATCCCCGGCCACCCCGCGCTGACCGAGTTCGGGACGACGATCTTCGCGACGATGACGCAGCTGGCCCTCGAGAAGGACGCCGTCAACCTCGGGCAGGGCTTCCCCGACACCGACGGGCCGCCCGAGGTCCTCGAGGCGGCCGTCGAGGCCATCCGGTCCGGGCGCAACCAGTACCCGCCGGGGCCGGGCGTGCCGGAGCTGCGTACGGCGATCGCCGCGCACCAGCAGCGCTTCCACGGCCTGGAGGTCGACCCCGCCCGCGAGGTGCTCGTGACCGTCGGGGCGACCGAGGCCATCGCGGCGGCCGTGCTGGCGCTCGTGCGGCCGGGCGACGAGGTCGTGACCTTCGAGCCCTACTACGACTCCTACGCGGCGACCATCGCCCTGGCCGGTGGGGTGCGGCGCACCTCGCTGCTGCGCTTCCCCGACTTCGCCGTCGACGAGGAGTCGCTGCGCGCCGCGTTCTCGGACCGGACCCGGATGGTCCTGCTCAACACGCCGCACAACCCGACGGGCAAGGTGTTCACCCGCACGGAGCTCGAGCTCGTCGCGCGGCTCGCCGTCGAGCACGACGCGTGGGTGGTGGCCGACGAGGTGTACGAGCACCTGCTCTTCGACGGCCGGCGGCACCTGCCCATCGCGGCGCTGCCCGGGATGCGCGAGCGGACGCTGACCATCTCGTCCGGGGGCAAGACGTTCGCGACGACCGGGTGGAAGGTCGGCTGGCTGACCGGACCGGCGCAGGCCGTCGCCGCGGCGCGCGGGGTCAAGCAGTACCTGACCTTCGTCGGCTCGGGTCCCTTCCAGCCGGCCGTCGCCGTCGGGCTCGGGCTGCCGGACGCGGTGTTCGCCGGCCTCGCGTCCTCGATGGAGGCCAAGCGCGACCGCCTCGTCGCGGGGCTGCGCGCGGCCGGCTTCGAGGTGCCCGTGCCCGAGGGCGGCTACTTCGTCCTCGCCGACGCCGCTCCGCTCGGGGTGCGCGACGCCGAGGCGTTCTGTCTCGAGCTGCCCGACCTCGTCGGGGTCGTCGGGGTCCCTGCCTCCGCGTTCCACGACGACGTCGACGCCGCGCACACCCTGGTGCGGTTCGCCTTCTGCAAGCGCGACGAGGTGCTCGACGAGGCCTGCCGTCGCCTCGCCGGCCTGCGTCGGGCCTGACCGCTCGCCGCTCCTTCGTCCACAGGGCGCCGGTGGCCGCCGTGTCGTCCACAGATGCTCCGGGCCCCCTGGCCCCGGCCCGGCGCGCCGTCGAGGCTCGACCCATGACGACGACCGGCACCGTGGGAGCGCTCCTCGTGGCGGCGGGCCTCGCCCTCGGCGTGGGCGCGTCGGTCAGGGGTGGGGCTCCGGGGTCCGTCACGTCCGGCCCGGCGGCTGCGGCGGCGACGGGCCCGCCGGCCGCGAGCGCGGTCCCCGGCGCGCCGGGCGCCGGCTCCCCGGTCGGTCGTGCTCGGTGGCGCTGGCCGGCCACGCCCGTGCCCGGGGTCGTGCGCCGCTTCGTGCCGCCGGCGTCGACGTACGGTCCGGGCCACCGCGGGCTCGACCTCGCGGTCGCGGGCGCGACCCCGGTGCTGGCGGTCGAGGCGGGGAGGGTGACGCACGCCGGCGTCGTCGCCGGCCGGGGCACGGTGACCCTGCGGCACCGCGACGGCCTGGAGAGCACGTACGAGCCGGTCGTCCCCGAGGTGCACGTCGGCGACGAGGTCGCGGCCGGCGGGCGGCTGGGGCTGCTCGGACCGGTGTCCGCCCACTGCGGTCGGCGTGCGTGCCTCCACCTCGGAGCCCGACGTGAGGGCGCCTACCTCGACCCGCTCCCGCTCCTCGTCGGAGGCGGCCACGTCCGGCTGCTGCCCCTCGGGGCGACGGGGGTCAGTGTGAGGTGACAGGCGGCGCCGCGGCGCCGGCGGCCGGCACGAGCGCCACCGCCAGGGGCCCGTGGCCGGCCGGTGCTGCTGCGGACGGGGCGTCGGGGCGCGTCAGCCACCAAGCGGCGGCGAGGAGGACGACGAGGGCGATCGCCAGGAAGAGCGCCAGCCGGCGACGGGGCGCCGGCGCCTCGCCCCTTCCGTGGGCCGCCCGCCGGGCCCGGGCCCGGGGGGTCGAGGGGTCCGCTGCGGCGCCGGCGGTCCCGGCGTCGGCCGGTGCTCCGGCCGGTGCGTCGGCCCCACGCAGCCCCGCGCGCCCGGGACGCCGCACGGAGAACCCGCGGCGGGACCGGCCGTGGAGGTCGCTGCGGCGCACGACCGCAGCGGTCGCGGTGGCGTCGGTGTCGCTGTCGGTACCGCCGACCGGCCCGGGCGCGCCCGGGTGGCCGTCCGGCGAGGACGCCGCGGAGACTCCCCGCTCGGCGAGGTCGTGGGCCGGGGAGGGCTCGGGTGCGGGCTCGTCGTCGAGGTCCTCGGGCAGCGAGTCGTCCCACCACGAGCGTCGCGGGGCGGGCCGCTCCTCGTCCGGCTCGCCCGCCGTCGCCGGCACGGGCGCGGACGCGGGCGGCGCGACCGGCCCGACGGGCACGTCGTCCTCGACCGGGGGCGGGGTGTCGTCCCACCACCGGCTGGGCGCGTCGGCGGCGGGGACGGCCGGGGCCGGAGCGGCGTCGGCCACGACGGTCACGACGGGCTCGGGCTCGGGCTCGGGCTCGGGCTCGGGCTCGGGCTCGGGCTCGGGCTCGGGCTCGGGCTCGGGCTCGGGCTCGGGGGCAGCGAACCACGCCGGGACCGCCGCCGTCGGGGCCTGCGTGGCGGCGGGGAGCACCGAGGCGGGGAGGGCCGAGGAGTCCTCGAGGTCGAGGCCGAGGCGGTCGCCGACGGCTCGCAGGTGGGCGCCACGCGCCGCGACCTGAGCGGCGGTGCCCGCGGCCAGCACGTGGGCGTCCGGGTGGGGCCCGGTCGACGGCTCGGGGGTCGATGGCTCGGCCGACGACGGCTCGTCCTCGTCCGCACCGAGCGCCGTCAGGTCTGCGGGGCCGTCGGTGCGCCGGAAGCGGCGGGCGAGCCGGCTGCGCTTCGGGGCCGCCTCGGCCTCGGCCAGCGCCTCCTCGAGGCTGATCTCGGTGAGGTCCTTCGGCTCGAGGTAGAGGCGCCGGACCTCGGAGATCCACTCCGGGTACGCGGTGTCCCCCACGGCGCCGGGCACCTCAGGCACGGGGGTGGGCCTGCGCGAAGGACCGCTTGAGGCGGTCGACGGACACGTGCGTGTAGATCTGGGTCGTCGCGAGCGAGGCGTGGCCGAGCAGCTCCTGGACCATCCGCAGGTCCGCCCCGCCCTCGAGCAGGTGCGTCGCGGCGCTGTGACGGAGCCCGTGCGGCCCGAGGTCGGGCGCGTCGGGGACGTGGGCCAGCAGGCGGTGCACCGCGTCGCGGACCTGCCGCGGGTCGACCCGTCGGCCGCGGCGACCCAGCAGGAGCGCGGGCCCGCTGCCGTCGACCACCAGGCGTGGGCGGCCCCGCTCGAGCCACTCGGTGACGGCGTCGCGCGCCGGAGTGCCGAACGGCACCCGCCGCTCCTTGTCGCCCTTGCCGACGACACGCGCGACGCAGGCGTCGAGGTCGACGTCGTCGACGTCGAGCCCGGTCAGCTCGCTCACCCGGATCCCGGTGGCGTACAGCAGCTCCAGGGCCGCGCGGTCGCGCAGGTGGACGGGGTCGTCGTCGTCGGCCGCGGTCGCCGCGACCTCGAGCAGGGCGCCGGCCGACCGCTGCGTGAGCACCGGGGGCAGCGTGCGGTGACGGCGGGGGGCCGCGAGCCGGAGCGAGGGATCCTGCTCGACGCGTCCCGTGCGCTCGCACCAGCGGAAGAAGGTGCGCAGGGAGGCGGAGGTGCGGGCGAGCGTGGAGCGGGCGGCTCCGGAGCGGGCGACGGAGCCGAGCCACCCACGCAGGTCCGCGAGGGTGACCGCCCGGAGACCGGCGTCGTCCTCGACCCCGGCCGCGGCGAGGAAGGCCGAGACGTCGCGCGTGTACGCGCGGACGGTGTTCTCGGAGCGGCCGCGCTCGGCACGCAGATGACGCTCGAACGCGGACAGCACCTCTGGCTCGGGGGCGGTCACGCCCACACGGTGTCATCGGGCCTCCCGCCACGCAACGGGAACCGCCGCAACATCAACCGTTCGTCCACGCAGGCGCCCAGGCACGTCGTCATCCGGTCCGCGAGACCGCCGCGCCGGCCGCGGTCTTGCGCCAGCGGCCGTCCGCCTGCTCCAGCAACCCCAGGACCTCGAGCACCGCGAGCGCGGCCGGGAGCCGCACCGGGTCGGTGCCCGAGAGCGCGGCGAGGCGCTCCGGCGGGAACCACCGTCGCAGCGGCGCCGCCGCCCAGACGGCGTACTCGGTCGGGTCGAGCGAGTCGGTGGGCCGGGGTTCGGCCCGGCGGGGCGCCCCGAGGTCCTCGCCGATGCGCCCGGCGAGCTCGACCACGTCCGCGACGTCGGTGACCAGCACGGCCCCGGTCTCGCGGACGAGCTCGTGGCAGCCGGCGGACGTCGGGCTGGTCACGGGGCCGGGGACCGCCCCGACGGGCCGCAGGAGGTCACGAGCCTCGCGCGCCGTCGAGAGGGAGCCCGACCGCAGCCCGGCCTCCACGACGACCGTGGCCCGCGCGAGCCCGGCGATGACCCGGTTGCGGGCGAGGAAGCGGCCCCGCAGCGGCTCGGCCCCTGGCGGCACCTCGCCGACCACGGCGGCCGTCGCGGCGACCGCGCCGATGAGGCGCTCGTGCGCCCGCGGGTAGGCGCGGTCGAGCCCGCACGCGAGCACGGCGACGGTGTCCCCCTCGGCGGCGAGCGCCCCGCGGTGGGCCGCCGCGTCGATGCCGAAGGCCGCGCCGCTGACCACGGTCCACCCGCGGCCGGCGAGGCCCTCGCCGAGCTCGGCGGCCACCCGGAGCCCGTACGCGGTCGCCGTGCGGGAGCCGACGACCGCCACGGACCGCTCGGTGAGGGCGGCGACGTCCGCGCTCCCCCGCACGTACAGGCAGTACGGCGGGGACGAGAGCCGGTCCAGGGCGGTCGGCCACTCCGGGTCGCCCGGGACGAGGACCCGGAGGCCCGCCGCCGCGACCGCGGCCGCCAGCCCGGGCAGGTCCAGCCCCGGCACGCGGACGTAGACCTCCCCGCCGCCCTCGGCCCGTCGCTCGCGGATCGCGGCGAGCGCCGCCGCCCCGCCCTGCTCCGCGACAGCGCGCACGGTGGGTCCGTGCTTGGGCTCGACGAGGTAGGACAGCGCCACCCGCGCCCAGCGCTCGTCGCGCTCGAGCGGCGACACACCCCCGGTCATGCCGCCGTCCCCTCGGCGCGGCGCAGCTGGAGCCCGAGGGCGACCTCCTCGCGCCCGGGAGTGGTGCGTCCCGCGAGGTCGGCGGCGGACCACGCCACCCGGAGCACCCGGTCGTACCCGCGCAGGCTCAGCCCGCCGGTGTCGAGCGCGCGGTCGATGACGGCGGTGACCGACGGGGCGAGGCGGTAGGGCGGGCGGCGCAGGACGTGGCCGGGCGCGAGACCGTTGACGCTCCAGCCGGCTCCGTGCCAGCGCTCGGCCTGGGCACCGCGCGCGGCGAGGACCCGGGCCGCGACGACCGCGCTGGGCTCCCCCGTCTCGTCGCCGAACGCCGCGGGGTGCACCGGCGGCACGTGGACGCGCAGGTCGACCCGGTCCAGCAACGGGCCGGACAGCTTGGTCGTGTACGCGCGCAGGTCGTGGGCGCTGCACCGGCACTCGGTGCCCTTGCCGAAGGCCATCCCGCACGGGCAGGGGTTGGCGGCGAGGACCAGCAGGAAGCGCGCCGGGTAGCGCACGAGGGCCTTGGCCCGGGCGATGAGGACCTCCCCGCTCTCGAGCGGCTGCCGCAGCGTCTGGAGCACCGAGGACTTGAACTCGGGTGCCTCGTCGAGGAAGAGGACGCCGTGGTGCGCGCGCGACACCGCGCCGGGCAGGACGACCCCGGAGCCCCCACCGGCGAGCGCGGCGGTGGAGGTGCTGTGGTGCGGCGCGACGAAGGGTGGTGTCCGGTCCAGGCGCGCCACCTCGCCGACCGGGGCGACGAGGCTGCGCACCGCGTGCACCTCGAGCGCCTCCTCGCGCCCCAGCCGGGGCAGGACGGTGACGAGGCGCTCGGCGAGCATCGTCTTGCCGACCCCCGGCGGTCCCGTCATCAGCAGGTGGTGCCCGCCGGTGGCCGCGAGCTCGAGCGCGACGCGCGCCTCCGGCTGGCCGACGACGTCGGCGAGGTCGGGCCGCCGGTCGGGCTCGTCGTCGGTGCCGGTCGCCCGCTCGGCGACCGGCAGTCCGCCGGGGGCCGGCTCGCGGTACCAGCGGACGACCTCCTCGAGGGTGCGGGCGCCGTGGACGACGAGCCGGTCGACGAGCTGGGCCTCGGCGACGTTCTCGACGGGGACGACGACGTGGCGCGCCCCGCGGCGGGCGGCCTCGAGCAGGGCCGGCAGCACACCGCGCACCCCGCGCAGCCGACCGTCGAGCGAGAGCTCGCCGAGGTGCACGACCGGCTCCACCGCCCCACGCGGGAGCACCCCCGACGCGGCGAGCACGGCCACGGCGATGCCGAGGTCGAAGCCCGAGCCCCGCTTGGGCACCGACGCCGGGGACAGGTTGACCGTGACACGGTGCGGCGGGACCGGGAAGCCGGCCGTCGCGGCCGCCGCCCGCACCCGGTCGGGCGCCTGGGCGCAGGCGGTGTCGGGGAGGCCGCCGACCGTGAAGCCCGGCAGGCCGGCCGCGACGTGGGCCTCGACGTCGACGAGGGTGCCGTCGAGCCCGCTCAGGGCGACCGCCCGGGTGCGCCCGAGCCCGAAGGTCACGACCCCACCCCGACGACGTGCCGCACCCGGGGCGCCTCCCCCGGGCGGCACAGCACACCGACGACGTCGATCCGGACCCGCTCGGCGCCGGGGTGGGCCCGGGCGTACACGGCCGCGAGCCGCCGCAGGCGCAGCGCCTTGGCCACGGTCACCGCCTCGACCGGGTCGCCGAACCCGGTGCCGCGCCGGGTCTTGACCTCGCAGATGACGAGGCAGCGCCCGTCCAGCGCGACGAGGTCGACCTCGCCGTGCTCGCAGCGCCAGTTGCGCTCGAGCACGCGCATCCCCCGCTCCTCGAGGAAGCGCGCAGCGAGGTCCTCCCCGTAGCGGCCGAGCCCGCGGCGGGGGTCGGGCGGAGGGGTGGGCGGTGGGGAGTCGGGCGTCGTCATGCGCCCAGCCAAGCCCGGCCGGTCGGCCTCACGACAGCCCCCCGTGGACATCTGTGGACGACGACCGCGCGGCGGCGCGCCTGTGGACGACCGCGCCGACCCGGCCGTCCGGACGGGGACGGGTGTCGCCGGCGCGTGCCAGCATCGGGTCCTCCCCGCCCGCGAGACCAGGAGCAGCCCGTGACCGCCTACCGCGTCGTCGACCCCACGCGCAACGAGCTCCTCGCCGAGCACCCCACGGCGACCGACGCCGAGGTCGAGGCCGCGCTCGGCCGCTCGCACACCGCGCAGCGCGCCTGGCGGGCCGTCCCGGTGCAGGAGCGGGCGGCCGTCGTCCGCCGCGCCGGGGAGCTGTTCGCCGAGCGACGCGACGCCCTCGCCGCGCTCGTCACCCGCGAGATGGGCAAGCGCACGGGCGAGGCGAGGGGCGAGCTCTCGCTCGTGGCCGACATCTGCGCCTACTACGCCGACGACGGCCCGGCGATGCTCGCCGACGAGCCGCTGAGCCCGCGCCGTGGTGGTCGCGCCCACCTGCGCCACGAGCCGGTCGGCCCGCTGCTCGGCGTCATGCCGTGGAACTTCCCCTACTACCAAGCGGTCCGGCTGGCCGCGCCCAACCTCGTCGCGGGCAACACCATCCTCCTCAAGCCCGCCCCGCAGTGCCCCGAGTCCGCCCTCGCCGCCGCGCAGGTGTGGCACGACGCAGGTCTGTCCGACGGGTGCTACGAGGTGCTGCTCGCCACCGACGAGCAGGTCGCCGACCTCGTCGCCGACCCCCGGGTCGCCGGGGTCTCGGTCACCGGCAGCGAGCGCGCCGGCTCGGCCGTCGCCGCGCAGGCCGGGCGCCACCTCACGAAGGTCGTCCTCGAGCTCGGCGGCTCCGACCCCTTCGTCGTCCTCGCCGACGCCGACCTGGACCGTGCCGTCAAGCACGCCGTCCTGGGACGGATGCAGAACTGCGGCCAGGCGTGCAACGCCGCCAAGCGGATCCTCGTCGTCGACGCCGTCCACGACGCGTTCCTCGAGCGCTTCGCCGCCGCCGTCGCCGCCCTGTGCCCCGGCGACCCCACCGACCCGGGGACGACGCTCGCCCCGATGGCCTCGGAGGCCGCGGCCACCACCCTCGTCGAGCAGGTGCAGGACGCCCTCGACCGGGGCGCCACCGCGGTCGTCGGCGGCGCCGAGCGGCCCGACCGCCCCGGCGCGTGGGTCACGCCGACGGTCCTCACCGGCGTCACACCGGGGATGCGCGCCTTCGACGAGGAGCTCTTCGGCCCGGTCGCCGTCGTCCACCGGGTCGCCGACGCCGACGCCGCGGTCGAGCTCGCCAACGCGTCACCCTTCGGCCTCGGCGGGGCGGTCTTCGGCACCGACCCCGACGCCGTGGCCGACGTCGTCGCGCGCCTCGAGACCGGCATGGTGTGGGTCAACTCGATGCAGGGATCCATGGCCGACCTGCCCTTCGGCGGCACCAAGCGCTCCGGCGTCGGACGCGAGCTCGGGACGCTCGGCATCCGCGAGTTCGTCAACACCAAGCTCATCCACGAGCCCGGCGCCCGGTGACCCGCGGCGGGAGGGCCTAGAACTCGCCCTTCGGGAGCTCGAGCTCGGACTTCGCGAGCTCCTCGACGTTGACGTCCTTGAAGGTGACGACGCGGACGGTCTTGGCGAAGCGCGCCGGCCGGTAGATGTCCCAGACCCACGCGTCGTGCATCGTCACGTCGAAGAAGACCTCGCCGCCGTCGGAGCGCACCTTCACGTCGACGCTGTTGCAGAGGTAGAAGCGCCGCTCGGTCTCGACGACGTGGCTGAAGAGCCCGACGACGTCGCGGTACTCGCGGTAGAGCGCCAGCTCGGCTTCGCTCTCGTACTTCTCGAGGTCCTCCGAGCTCATCGCTCCCCCACGCTCGTCAGCTTCGTCCCGGTCACCGGGCCATCATCGTCCATCGTGCCGGGCAGCCGCCACGAGCGTCGGTGCCACACCGAGGGACCGTGCGCGCGCAGGGCCTCGAGGTGGTCCGGGGCGGCGTAGCCCTTGTTGCCCACCCAGCCGTACGCGGCGTGCTCGCCGTCCTCGGCGCCGAGGTCGACCATGATGCGGTCGCGCGTCACCTTGGCGAGGACGGAGGCCGCCGCGACCGACGAGCAGCGCAGGTCGGCCTTGACCATCGTCGTGACCGGCGGGGTCGCGACGGGCGCGTCGTGCCCGAAGGCGAACAGCCCGACGTCCTCGGGGGCGGTGAGCCAGTCGTGGTTGCCGTCGAGGATGACGAGGTCGGGACGCACGCCGCACTGTGCGAGCGCCCGCGTCCCGGCCAGCCGCAGGGCCGCGATGATGCCGACCTCGTCGATCTCGGCCGCGCTCGCGTGCCCGACGGCGTGGCACAGGGCCCACCGCTCGATGCGCGGGACCATCGCCTCGCGGACGTGCGGCTGGAGCAGCTTGGAGTCGCGCACGCCCTGCGGGGCGCTGCGGCAGGTCTCGTCGATGACGACGACCCCGACCGTGACCGGACCCGCGAGCGCGCCGCGGCCGACCTCGTCCATCCCGGCGAGGACGCGGTGCCCGTCGCGCTGCAGCTGCCGCTCGACCCGCAGGCTGGGCTTCTTCGAGGAGGGGGCGGGGCTCACGAGCCGGACGGACGGGCGGGGACGCCCGAGAAGGCCTCGGGGAAGTCGGAGAGCCAGTCCAGGCGCGAGAACGGCCAGACGATGCCGACGGCGCGACCGGTGATCCGGCTGATCGGCACCGAGCCGTCGCTGCCGTCACCGGCGTCGTCGTGGTAGCGCGAGTCCTCGCTGTCGGAGCGGTGGTCGCCCATGACCCAGACGTGGCCCGCGGGCACCGTGATGTCGAAGGTGATCGAGCTGGCGACGTCCCCAGGCTTGAGGTACGGCTCGTCGACGGCCTTGCCGTTGATGCTCAGCTGCCGCTGCGCCGTGCAGCAGACGACGCGGTCGCCCGGCAGGCCGATGACGCGCTTGATGAGGTGGTCCTCGGACTCGCTGGGCAGCAGCCCGACGAAGACGAGCGCGTCGTGGATGGTCCCGGACACCCCGGTGCGGGGCGTCGTCGGGGTCTCGCCGAGCCAGCCGCCCGGGTCCTCGAAGACGACGACGTCACCGCGCTCGAGGTCGAAGGGGCCCGGGGTCAGCTTGGAGACGACGACGCGGTCCCCGACGAGGAGCGTGTCCTCCATCGAGCCGGAGGGGATGAAGAAGGCCTGGAGCAGCCACGTCTTGACGACGAAGGAGAGCACCATCGCCATGACGAGGACGAGGGCGACCTCCTTGACGGCCGCGCCGAGCAGCCCGGCCGTCGAGCGGTGCTGCTCGGGCTGCTGGGTCGGGGGCACCGGGTTCTCGCCGCGCGTGGTCTCGGGGGCGGTCACGGGAGACCCGGACCGGGGATCGTGCCGACGGAGCCCATCCGGTCCAGCGGCCAGAACCGCCACAGGACGGTGCCCACGACGTCGGAGCCGGTGCCGGCGAGGTCGGTCGACGGGGCGAGCCGCAGCGCCCCGTCGGTCTCGACGAGCCCGAGCTCACCGGCGTCGACGTGGTGGTCGGTCTTGAGGACGAGCACACGGTCTCCTGGCTCGAGGGTGGGGGCGTAGCCGGCGGTCGGGACGTGGTAGCTCTCGAGGAGCAGACCGCGCACGAGGGCACCGACGAGGACGGCGACGACGAGGACGCCGAGCACCCCGGGACGCCACGACCCGGTGCGCGCCGTGGCGGGCACCGGGTCGGTGGCGGTCGGGGCAGTCACTCGCCCGAGGGTAGTCCTCGTGGATGTGCGCCGCGCCCGGGTGGTCGGCTCGCGTCTCAGGCGTTGGCCGGGGTCTCGCGCTTCTCGCGGATCTTGGCGGCCTTGCCGCGCAGCTCGCGCAGGTAGTACAGCTTCGCGCGACGGACGTCACCGCGGGTGACGACCTCGATCTTGTCGATGATCGGGGTGTGGAGCGGGAAGGTCCGCTCGACGCCGACACCGAAGGAGACCTTGCGGACGGTGAAGGTCTCGCCGACGCCGCCGCCGTGGCGACGGATGACGACGCCCTTGTAGACCTGGATGCGCGAGCGGGTGCCCTCGACGACCTTCACGTGGACGTTGACCGTGTCACCGGCGCGGAAGTCCGGGATGTCGGCCTTGAGCGACGCGCGGTCGAGCTCGTCGAAACGCTGCATGGTGGATCCGTTCTCGCGGGCTGCCACAGGTCATCCGCGTGCTGTCGGTACTGCTTCTCGCTGACGGGAGCGTCACCACCCGGCCGCATGCCGCTGCTCGGACCGGGGTCCGGGGCACTCCCCCTGTGGCGGGGGCCGACGGTGTGGGGTGACGCAGCGGTCCAGTCTGCCAGAGGACGACGGGTCCGGAGAAATCCGCCGAGTCGCGCGGCCCTAGGCTTCCGGTGTGACGATCGACCCCGGCCTGCCCGTCGCCCTCGCCGTCGTCCTGCTCCTCGCCGTGACGGTGGGGGGCTACGTCGTCGGCCGCCTGCCCCGGCCGGCGTCCCCGGTGCTCGCGATGGCCCGGGCGATCGGCCAGCTCGGGGTCGCCGCGCTCGTCATCACCGCCGTCGTGCGCTCCCTCGCCCTGTCGGTCGTCCTGCTCTGCGTGATGTTCACGATCGCCGTCGTGACGACCGTGCGACGGGTCGAGGCCACGCGCGCCTGGCCCTGGGCGACCGTCGCGATGCTCGCCGGCCTCCTGCCCGTCGTCGTCGTCGTGCTCGCGACGCGGACGGTCCCGCCGACGGGGCTGGCGCTCGTGCCGGTCGTCGGCATCATCGCCGGCAACACGATGAACGGGCACACCCTGACCTGCCGGCGGGCCTTCGCCGCGCTGCGCGAGGAGCACGGGCAGTACGAGGCCGGGCTGTCGCTCGGCCTGACCCGGGCCCAGGCGGTCGAGGAGGTCGTGCACCGGCGCATCCCCGAGGCGCTCGTCCCGGGGCTCGACCAGGTCCGCACCGCCGGCGTCGTCACCCTGCCGGGCGCGTTCATCGGCGTCCTCCTCGGCGGGGGCACCCCGGCGCAGGCCGCCGCGGCGCAGGTGCTCGTCCTCGTCGGCATCATGGCGGCGCAGACGGTGACCGCCGTCGTCGCCGAGCGGCTCATCGGCCGGGCGCTGCTCCTGCCGGACGACCTGCGGGCGGCGCTGCGTCCGTGACGGGCTCGAGACCCCGGTTCGTCCACGAAACCCCGGCTCCGAGGTCTTGTCTCGTGGACATTTCGGGGTGACCCCGAAATGTCGGGACGCGCGTGCCGGTCAGCGGCGGCGCTTGGTGAGGTCGACGGTTCCGGGAAAGGAGCCCTCGCCGGGCAGCAGCCGGTAGCCCGCGCGCTTGTAGCGCCGGATGTTCGCCTCGCTGACCCGGCCGGTGTTGATCCAGTACGTCGAGACCGACTGCGGCGCACCGGCCTCCGCGAGCGCGAGCAGGTCGCGCCCGAGGCCGCGGCCCTGGAGGTCCGGGGCGACCATGAGCCGGCCGGTCTCCCAGACCGTCGGGTCATCGGGGCGCACGCGGCCGCGGACCGAGCCGACGAGCCGGCCGGACCCGTCGAGCGAGGGCACCCGCACCACCCAGGTCGTCCACTCGCCGAGGCCCCGCGCCACGTCCTCGAGGCTCTCCTCGAGCGGCGGGATGTGCCACGAGCCCGAGATGCGCCCCTCCTGCATCCAGCAGGCGCGCTGGAGGACGAGCAGCTCGGGGGCGTCGGCCGGGACGGCGGGGCGCACGTCGAGGTGGTCGAGGCCGCCGACGGCCGCGGCGGGGGCGGCGAGGTCCGGACGCCGCGCGACCGTGCGGGCGACCCGCTGCTCGTGGCGCCAGCGGGCGATGGCCGCGTGGTCGCCCGAGAGCAGCACGGGCGGCACCTCGCGGGTCGTGCCGCCGTCCTGCCAGAGCGCGGGCCGGGTGTAGACGGGGTACTCGAGCAGGCCACCCTCGTGCGACTCCTCGACGAGCGACTCGGCGTTGCCGACGACGCCCGGCAGCAGCCGCGCGACGGCCTCGACGACCGCGAGCACCGCCACCTCTCCCCCGTTGAGCACGTAGTCGCCGAGCGAGACGACCGTGACGCGCATCCGCTCCGCCGCGTGCTCGTAGACGCGCTCGTCGAGCCCCTCGTAGCGGCCGCACGCGAAGGCCAGCCACGGCTCGGCCGCGAGCTCGTGGGCCATCGCCTGCGTGAAGGGCACGCCGCCCGGCCCCGGGACGAGCAGGTGCGGCACGGGGGCGGCGTCGCTCGCCCCGGTGGCCACGACGTGCTCGAGCGCCCCGGCCCACGGCTCGGGCTTCATGACCATCCCGGCGCCGCCGCCGAACGGGCTGTCGTCGACGGTGCGGTGCCGGTCGTGGGCGAAGTCGCGCAGGTCGTGGACGTGCAGGTCCAGCAGCCCGTCGCGCCGCGCCTTCCCGATGAGCGAGAGGTCGAGCGGCGCGAGGTACTCCGGGAAGATCGAGACGACGTCGAGGCGCACCGGGGTCAGTCCTCGAGGTCGAACAGGCCGCCCGGCGCGTCGACGACGACGCGGCCGCCCGCGACGTCGACCTCGGGCACGAGCGCCGCGACGAACGGCACCTCGCCGGTGCGTCCGTCGTCCAGGCGCACCGCGAGCCGGTCCTGGGCGGCGCCGATGACGAGCCCGGTCACCTCGCCGATCCGCTCGCCGGCCGGCGTGTGGACCGCGAGCCCGACGAGCTCGGCCTCGGTGAAGAGGTCCTCGTCGTCCTCGTCGGCGATCTCGGGGGCGTCCGCGTCGAGGACGAGCCGGGTGCCGCGCAGGCCCTCGGCGCCGGTGCGGTCGGGGACCTCCTCGAAGGCCACCAGCCAGATGCCGTTGTGCACGCGGGTCGAGCGCACGGTGAGGGCCCGCGGGACCCCCGAGCCGGCCTCGGCCTCGGTCGCGAGCACGGCGCCGACCGCGAGGCGCAGCTCGGGCTCGTCGGTGTGCAGGCGGACGGTCACCTCGCCGCGCAGGCCGTGCGGCTTGCCGATCCGGGCGATGACGGTGGACTCGCTCACGCGGACATCCTCTCGGGGACTGGAGGGAACGACGGACGGCGGGGCACCCCGGTGTGGGGCGCCCCGCCGTCACGGGTGACGCGGGTCAGCGGACCCGGTCGGTGTCGACGATGTCGATGCGGACCGGCTTGCCACCGGCGAGGGCACCGAGGACGGTGCGCAGCGCGCTGGCGGTGCGGCCGGAGCGACCGATGACGCGGCCGAGGTCGTCGGGGTGCACGCGCACCTCGAGGACCTCGCCACGGCGCAGGTCACGACGACGGACCTGCACCTCGTCCTTGTGGTCGACGATGCCGGTCACGAGGTGCTCGAGAGCCTCCTCGAGCACGGTCAGGCCTTGTCGGCGGACGCGTCGGCGTCGGCGTCCGTGGACTCCGCCGCGGCGGTGCTGCCCTCGGTGTCGGCGGCGACGGGAGTGTCCTCGGCCTTCTTCGCGGCCTTCTTGCGCGGGGTGGTGGCGGCGCCACCGTCGGCCTCGGCCTTGCCCGCGGCGGCGACGGCCGCCTCGTAGAGGTCCTTCTTCGAGGTCTTCGGCTCGGCGACCTTGAGGGTGCCGTCCTTGTAGTGCTTGAGGAGGGCCGCGACGGCCTCGGTCGGCTGGGCGCCCTGGGCGACCCAGTAGTCCGCGCGCTCCATGTCGATCTCGATGAGCGACGGCTCCTGGTTGGGGTCGTACTTGCCGATCTCCTCGATCGCCCGGCCGTCGCGCTTGGTGCGCGAGTCCATGACGACGACGCGGTAGATGGCGGTGCGGATCTTGCCCATCCGCTTGAGACGAATCTTGACGGCCACGGTGGCGGTCCCACTTTCGGTTCGTGGACGCGGCGAGACCGCACGATCTGCGTGCGGGGAGCCGACGCCCGGTGTGTAGGCGTCCGGTCCAGGGCCACACGAGAGGGGCGGGCCCGGACGGGTACAGCGGTCCAGTCTGCCAGAGCGCGCGCCCGCGGCCGAATCGGCTCCGGTCAGCGGCTCTCCCACGCGTCGGGCAGCTCGGCCATGGCGCGCACGTGCTCGGGCAGGCGACCCTCGAGCACCTGCTCCAGCGTCGTCTCGTCGAGGACCCGGCGCAGGGCGGCCCGCGCCGCCACCCACACCGTCGCGAGATGCTCGGCGGACCCCTCGTAGTGGGTCTCGTGCGGCCGCTGCCCCCGGACCTCGGCGAGCGGGCCGTCGACGGTGCGCAGGACCTCCCCCAGCGTGACCTCGGCCGGGGGGCGGGCGAGGAGGTAGCCGCCCGAGCTGCCGCGCCGGCTCGAGACGAACCCCGCGCGGCGCAGGTCGCCGAGGATCGCCTCGAGGAACTTGGCCGGGACGCCGGCCCGCCGCGCGAGCTCGTCGGAGGGGTGGGCCCGGTCCGCCGTCGGGTCCTCGGCGAGCACGAGGAGGGCACGGACGGCGTAGTCGGCGCGGGCGGAGATGTCCACGCCGTCATCCTTCCACCCGGGCGCCACCGGTCCGGGTTCCGAGAAACCCTTGCGCGCCGTGCCCTCTCATCCCTATATTCCCTACTTGTCCGCTAGGTTTCATCTAATCGCAGGGGGTCGCCGTGCGGCGTCTCGTTCTTCTCGCCCTCGTCGGTCTGGGCGCCCAGCTCGTCGACGGGTCGCTCGGCATGGCGTACGGGGTCACCTCGACGACCCTGCTGCTCGCCATCGGCACCAACCCCGCGGCGGCGTCCGCGACCGTCCACCTCGCCGAGATCGGCACGACGCTCGCCTCCGGTGCCTCGCACTGGAAGTTCGGCAACGTCGACTGGCGGGTCGTGCTGAAGATCGGCATCCCGGGCGCGGTCGGCGCCTTCGCCGGCGCGACCTTCCTCTCCAGCCTCGACACCTCCGTCGCGGCGCCGGTCATGTCGCTCATCCTCCTGACGCTCGGCGTCTACGTGCTCGTCCGCTTCACCGTCAAGGGCCTGCGCAAGGACCGCCTCGGCCACCCGCTGCGCTCGCGCTTCCTCGCGCCGCTCGGCCTCGTCGCCGGCTTCGTCGACTCCACCGGTGGCGGCGGCTGGGGCCCGGTCGGCACGCCGGCCATCCTCGCGAGCGGCCGCCTCGAGCCGCGCAAGGTCGTCGGCTCGATCGACACGAGCGAGTTCCTCGTCTCCGTCGCCGCGAGCCTCGGCTTCCTCCTCGCCCTGGGGTCGGAGGACATCGACTTCACCTGGGTCGTCGCCCTGCTCGCGGGTGGTCTCGTCGCGGCGCCCATCGCGGCGTGGCTCGTGCGCCACGTGCCGCCGCGCGTCCTCGGCTCGGCCGTCGGCGGCGTCATCGTCCTCACCAACACCCGCACGATCCTCAAGAGCGACTGGGTCGACGCCTCCGAGGGCACCCGCTGGGTCGTCTACGCCGTCCTCTACCTCGTGTGGGCCGCAGCCGTCGCCTGGTCGCTGCGGGCGCACCGCGCCGAGCGCGCCGAGGAGGCCCGGCTGGACCGCGAGCTCGACCGTGACCTGGCCGTCCTCGAGGACGCCACCGACCCCGAGGCCGCCCCGCGCGGCTGAGGCCCGCTCAGCCGACGACGGACCCGCGGAGCACGACGGCCACGGGGTGCCCGAGCACCCCGACGTCGGCCCGCGGGTCCTCGGCGTAGACGACGAGGTCGGCCTCGGCCCCCTCCTCCAGCCCGGGCCGACCGAGCCAGGCGCGGGCCGACCAGGTCGCGGCGTCGACGGCGTCGAGCGCCGAGAACCCGCAGCGGGTCAGCCGCTCGACCTCCTGGCCGGCCAGGCCGTGGGGCAGGGAGCCGCCGGCGTCGGTGCCGACGTAGACCGGCACCCCGGCCTCGTGCGCCGCCGCGACCGTCTCGTAGCGGCGGGCGTGGAGGTCGAGCATGTGCCGGTGGTAGTCGGGGAACTTCTCGCGGGCCGGCGCGGCGATCTGCGGGAAGGTGTCGATGTTGACGAGCGTCGGCACGATGGCGATGCCCTGCCGGGCGAACGCGTCGATGCTCTCGGGGACCAGCCCGGTCGCGTGCTCGATGCAGTCGGTGCCCGCGGCGGCGAAGTCGTGCAGGCTCTGCTCGCCGAAGCAGTGCGCCGTGACCCGGGCGCCCTCCTCGTGGGCCGCGGCCACCGCCTCGGTGAGGACGTCGACCGGCCAGCACGGCGTGAGGTCGCCGGCCTCGCGGTCGATCCAGTCGCCGACGAGCTTGACCCACCCGTCGCCGGCGCGCGCCTCGAGCCGCACCCGGTCGACGAGCTCGTCGGGCTCGACCTCCCACGCGAAGTTGCGGATGTAGCGGCGCGTGCGGGCGATGTGCCGCCCCGCCCGGATGATCCGCGGCAGGTCGGCGCGGTCGTCGACCCAGCGGGTGTCGCTCGGTGAGCCGGCGTCCCGGATGAGGAGCGTGCCGGCGTCGCGGTCGGTCGTGGCCTGCGCCTCCGCGGTCGCGGCGTCCGTCGCGCCGGTGGCGACGAGGCCGACGTGGCAGTGCGCGTCGACGAGGCCGGGCAGCGCCCATCCCGCGATCGTCGTGACGTCGTGGTCCCCCACGGGCCGCTCGAAGGTCAGCCGGCCGCCGAGGACCCACGCCTCGGGCCGCTCCTCCTCGCGGCCGACGAGGACGGGTCCCGTGAGGTGCAGCACCGTTGCCATGCGCCGACCCTAGCCAACGGCCCTCGTCCGTTGACGTGAGAGAACTCTCTCGATACGGTCCTCTCAGATCAGGGAGGAGGCCAGGATGGCCAACGCGTACGACGACCTCGAGCTCGACGCCCGCGGGATGCGGGCCCTCGCGCACCCGGTGCGCGTCCGCCTCCTCGGCGAGCTGCAGCGCCACGGCCCCTCGACGGCGACCCGCCTCTCCCCCGTCGTCGGCGCGACGCCGTCGGTCACGAGCTGGCACCTGCGCCACCTCGCCGAGCACGGGATGGTCCGCGACGCCGCGGTGCCGGGGTCCGGGCGGGAGCGCTGGTGGGAGGCCGCGAGCCGGGGCTACCGGCTGTCCGCCGACGGCCCGGGTGCGCTCGAGGCCGGCCGGGCCCTCGCCCGCGTCGTCGAGGAGGTCGAGGGCGACGTCGTCGGCGACTGGCACCGCGACACCGAGCCCGACCTGCCCCCCGCGTGGCAGGAGGTCGCGGGGCGCTCGAGCACCCGCGTGCTCGTCACCCGCGAGGAGCTGCTCGCGCTCGAGGCCAGGTGGGAGGAGCTGCTCGCGCCCTACGTCCACCGCAAGACCGACCCCGCCTCCGCCCCCGCCGGCGCGCGCCTCGTCCACGTCCTGCGGCACGTGATGCCCGAGCGCGACGGCTGAGCGTGGCCGGCGCCCCGCCCCTCGCACCGACCGCCCCGCTCTGGCGCGGCCGGCGGTTCGCCACCGCCTGGGGCGCACAGACGGTGTCCGAGCTCGGCGACCGCGTCTCGGAGCTGGCCGTCCCCCTCGTCGCCGTCACCGTCCTCGACGAGAGCGCCTCGCGGGTCGCCCTGCTCACGGCGGTCGTCTGGCTGCCCAACCTTCTGGCGCTGCTCGTCGGCACCTGGGTCGACCGCCGGCCGCGGCCGCGCGCGCTGCTCGTCACCGCCGACCTCGCCCGCGCGCTCGTCGTCCTCACCGTGCCGGTCGCCGCGGCGCTGGGGGCGCTCACCTTCGGCCACCTCCTCGCCGTCGCCCTGCTGCTCGGGGCGTGGTCGACCCTCTTCCGCTCCGCGTGGCAGCCGTTCTTCGTCGCGCTCGTGCCCCGCGAGCGCTACGTCGAGGCCAACGGGCACTTCGCCACGACCCGCTCGGTCTCGTTCGTCGCCGGCCCCGCGCTCGGTGGCGGCCTCGTCCAGCTGCTCACCGCCCCGTACGCGCTCGTCGTCGACGGGCTCTCGTTCCTCGCCTCCGCGGGCCTGCTGCGCAGCGCCGACGTGCCCGACCGCGAGCCCGCCCCGGACGACGGCTCGTCGCTGCGCCGGCGCGTCGCCGACGGGATGCGGTACGTCTGGCGCGACCCGATCCTCGCGCCGCTGCTGCGCTGCGTGTCGTGGGTCAACCTCTTCAGCTTCGTCGTGCAGGCCCTGCTCGTCGTCTTCGCCAGCCGCGAGCTCGGGCTCTCCGCCGGCACGATCGGCCTGGCCCTCGGGCTCGGCGCCTCGGGCGGGCTGCTCGGCGCGGTGGTCGCCGGACGGGTCTCGAGGCGTCTGGGCATCGGGCGCACCGGCGTCGTCGGGCTGCTGCTCTTCACGGTGCCGACGTCCGCGCTGGTCCTCGCCGACGGGTCGGACCTTGCGAAGGCGTCGGTGCTCGCGGCCGTCGAGGCGGTGACCGGCTTCGGCGTGATGCTCTTCGACGTCAACGTGAACGCGGTGATGGTGGCGTCCATCCCGGACGCCGTCCGCGCTCGGGTCCAGGGCGCGTTCACGACCGTCAACTACGGGGTGCGCCCCCTCGGGGCGCTGCTCGGCGGTGCGCTCGCGGGGCTCGTCGGGACGGGGCCGGCGATCGCGCTCGCGGCCCTCGTCGCGGCGCTGGCGGTGCTCTGGCTCGTCGGCAGCCCGGTGCTGCGCGTCCGGACCATCGACGACGTGCCGGACCCGGACCCCGCCGTCAGGGGCTGACCGAGCGGACGACGGGGCGCAGCGTCTCGACGACGACCTGCGGTGCGTCGGTGTGCACCCAGTGGGCGGCGCCCTTGACGGTCACGAGGCGCACGCGCGGGAAGTGCGCGTGCGCCGAGTACTACTCGCTTCCCGTTCCGAGCAGGCGCCAACCCGACCACTTCACGCCATGGACAGCGCTGAAGCACCTGAGTTGTCGAAACGATTAGGATCGTGCACGTCTCAGCCAAACTTCGGGCGGGGAGGGGTTGCGCTTGAGAGGGGTTTCGATGCCTGGGAGCAAAATTGAAACACAAGCGAACAGCTGGCTCACGGTCGAGGATGCGGCCGCGCGAATTCTTCGCTACCGTGACTTGACTTTGGGTGTTTCCGGCTTGGTGGCTGCCGTGCTGGCCGCAGCAACGTACGCGATTACTCGCGACGCGAACGAGGTCTACGCACGCTCATTGGGCCTCACCCCCGAGGAGATCGGCGCCTCACAGAGTGTTCTAGTCGCAAAGGCCACTCTCGTCTTCTTGTTAATACTGGCCTTGATTTCGGCCACTACGGCGGCCTACATCACTGGTCGAGTAACCGCCGCCCGAGTCGTTGGCAAGATTTCCCGCAACAGCGCCGCGATCCGCTGGCTGAAGTTTCGATCCATTCAGAGCGGTAGGACCGCTGCCTCCAGGCTCTGTGCGGGCCTTGTTGCATTTTCCCCCTTAGGCGTATCGCTTTTACCCATGGCCGCAATGCTCGTCCTGCAAGAGATGGTAAATCCCGCAATTCTATTTGTTGCAAGTTCATTCGCATTCAGCTTCGGATATGAATTTGCTGCCGGCGTTTCCGTCGACATTCAGCCTCTGCGGTTTCGGATTGCCAAGGCCAGCGTTGTTGGCGTGGCATGTTGGTGTGTATTGATCGCTTCGGCGCTCACTTGGGTGGCCGTCTCTCACCTAGAAACAACGGCGAGAAGCAGGGCGCAGCAGCTGCTTAGTTACGACTTCAATAAACAGACCGCCATCGTTGACCTGTTTCTAACTGGCCAAGCCAAAGCAGCCAGCATTGCTCTTCTTGATGCAGAAAACGACCCGTTGGGCGCTTGCGAGCAACGGCGGGTTCCCATCCTCATTGCGCAGACAAGTACGGACTACCTCGTCGCCTTGTACCCAAATCGGCGACAAAACGCCATTGGGATCTTTCGGCTCCCTAGAGACTACTATTCGGTTGTCACAGGACTGTCGCCCTCGAGACCGTGCGAATTAGGGGTAGTCAAGGGGCTATGACGGAACGGACGACGCGGCGCAGCGTCTCGACGACGACCTGCGGCGCGTCGGTGTGCACCCAGTGGGCGGCGCCCTTGACGGTCACGAGGCGCACGCGCGGGAAGTGCGCGCGCATCCCCGGCACGTCGTCGGGACCCACGTACCCGGACTCGGAGCCGGCCAGCCAGACGACGGGGCCGTCCCACACCGCGTCCCCGAGGTCCGGGAAGTCGGCGATGAGCGAGGCGCTCCCCCGGTCGGCGTCGGCGCGCACGAGCGCGAGGTTGGCCTGCCACGACCAGTCGCTGCCGTGCCGCCGCAGGTTCTGCAGGAGGAAGGCCTTGACGCCGGGGTCGGGCTCGCGGAAGCGCGCCTCGGCGTCCGCACGGCTGGTCAGCTCGGCCAGCGGCAGGGCGTGCATCTCGTCGATGTAGCCCCGGAAGCGGTCGAGGTCGCCGTAGCCCTTCGGGGCGATGTCGACGACGACCAGGCTCGCGAGCAGCTCGGGGTGCCGCAGCGCGAGGACCATCGAGACCTTGCCGCCGAGGCTGTGGCCGACGACGACCCAGCGCTCCCCCGGCGCGGTCTCGGCGAGGGTCGCCGCGACGGCCGCCGCGTAGCCCTCGTAGGAGAACTCCTCGCTCCACGGCGAGCGCCCGTGGTCCGGCAGGTCGACGAGCAGGCAGCGCGCCCCCGTCCCGTCCGGGCCGGCGAGGGCCTTGGCGATCTGGGTCCAGTTGCGGCCCTGGCCGAAGAGCCCGTGGAGGAACGCGACCCGCGGGCCGTCGGTGCCGACCGCGAGCGTGTTCAGGCCGGCGGTGGTCACTTCCCGAGGAACTTGTCGAAGCCCTTCGGCAGGTTGGCCGGGTCGAAGGCGGCGGGGTCGAGGTCGCCGCCGCCGAAGCTCGCGCCCGAGGGCGGGGCCTGCGCGGCCTTCTGCGCCGCCGCGCGCTCCTCGGCCGCCCGCTTGGCCGGGTTGCCCGACTTGGACTTCTTGCGCTGCGGCGCCTGCTGGCGGCCGCGCTTGCCGGGGCCGGAGCCCATCCCGGGCATGCCGGGGATGCCGCCGCCCTTCGCGAGCTGCTTCATCATCTTCTGCGCCTCGCCGAAGCGCTCGAGCAGCTGGTTGACCTCGGAGGTCGTGACGCCCGAGCCCTTCGCGATGCGGGCGCGGCGCGAGCCGTTGATCTGCTTGGGGTGGTTGCGCTCGAACGGGGTCATCGAGCGGACCATCGCCTCGACCCGGTCGAACTCGCGCTCGTCGAAGGCGTCGAGCTGGGCCTTCATCTGGCCCATGCCCGGCATCATGCCGAGGATCGACTTGAGGGACCCCATCTTCTTGATGGCGGCCATCTGCTGGAGGAAGTCGTCGAACGTGAAGTCCTCGGCCGCGAGGAACTTGCGCTCCATCTCGGCGGCCTGGGTGCGGTCGAACGCCTTCTCGGCCTGCTCGATGAGGGTGAGGACGTCACCCATGTCGAGGATGCGCGAGGCCATCCGGTCGGGGTGGAAGACCTCGAAGTCCTTGGTGTTCTCGCCGGTCGAGGCGAACATGATCGGCCGGCCGGTGACCGACGCGACCGAGAGCGCCGCGCCACCGCGGGCGTCGCCGTCGAGCTTGGAGAGGACGACCCCGGTGAAGTCGACGCCCTCGAGGAATGCCTCGGCGGTCTCGACGGCCGCCTGGCCGATCATCGCGTCGATGACGAAGAGGACCTCGTCGGGCTGGATCGCCGCGCGGATGTCGGCGGCCTGCTGCATGAGGTCGGCGTCGACGGCGAGGCGGCCCGCGGTGTCGACGATGACGACGTCGTGCTGGCGGGCGCGGGCCTCGGCGATGCCGTTGCGCGAGACGCGGACCGGGTCGCCGTGCGAGCGGGTGCCCTCGATGTCGCCGCCGACGACGTCGTGGCCGGCGATGTTGCCGCGCTCGGGCGCGTAGACCGGCACGCCGGCGCGCTGGCCGACGACCTCGAGCTGGGTGACGGCGTTCGGGCGCTGGAGGTCGGCCGCGACGAGCATCGGGGTGTGCCCCTGCTCCTTGAGCCAGAAGGCGAGCTTGCCCGCGAGGGTCGTCTTGCCCGAGCCCTGGAGGCCGGCGAGCATGATGACGGTCGGCGGCTGCTTGGCGAAGCGGATGCTGCGCGTCTCGCCGCCGAGGATGCCGACGAGCTCCTCGTTGACGATCTTGACGACCTGCTGCGCCGGGTTGAGCGCCTCGCTGACCTCGGCCCCGAGGGCGCGCTCGCGCACGCTGCCGGTGAAGGCCTTGACGACCGGCAGGGCGACGTCGGCGTCGAGGAGCGCGAGGCGGATGTCGCGCACCGTCCTGTTGACGTCGGACTCGCTGAGGCGGCCCTTGGTCCGCAGGTTGCGGAAGGTCTCGGTCAGGCGGTCGGACAGGCTCGTGAACACCGGCACAGCCTAACGACTGGTGGACGCCCCGCCGGACCGCGCTCCGCGACCCGCACCCCGAGACCCCACGCGTATCGGGTCACCCGATACGACCGCGCTTCATCCGACAACGGTTCTCGGGGAAAGCGCAGCGGTATCGGGTCACCCGATACGCGCGTGGCGGGTGTGACCGAGGGTCAGGCCGGGCCGACCCCGTCGCACGTGTCGATGACGAGGCTGACCGCCTGGGCCACCCGGGCCGGCGGCAGCGGCAGCCCGTCGGCGCCGGTCAGGTAGAAGGTGTCGAGCGTCTGCCCGGCGTAGGTCGCGATGTGCGCCGAGCGGACCGACATCCCCGCGCCGGCGAGCGCCGCCCCGAGCTCGTGGAGCAGCCCCGGCCGGTCCTGTGCCCGCACCTCGAGCACGGTCGCCTCGGTGCTGGCCCCGGGCACGACGAGCGCCCGCGCCTGGCCCGGCGAGCCGATGCCCGACTCCCGCGAGGGCCGGGGCAGGTGCGCACGGCGGCGGTCGAGCGTCTGCAGCGGCGCGCGGTCGCCACGGCCGAGCCGGGCGAGGCCGCGGACGATGCGCTCGGGGTCCGGGACGGCGCCCGACGGGGACTCGACGTGCCACTCGTCGATGGCGATGCCGTCGACCGTGCGCAGGATGGCCGTGCGCACCGTGTGGCCCTCGGCGGCGAGCAGCCCCGCGGTGTCGGCGAACAGCCCGACCCGGTCGAGGTCGACGATGTCGAGGCGGTGCGACCCGCCGCCCGAGACGACGGTGACCCTCGGCTCACCGGCGCGCACCGCGGCCGCGACCTCGGGGTCGAGCGCGCCCGGCCCGGCCGGCGTCTCGGGCCCTGCGGAGGCCGGCACCGGCTGCGGCGCGTCGAGGCGCGCCCGGACGGCGTTCGCCAGCTGGTCCAGGAGCGTCGAGCGCCAGTCGGTCCACGCGAGCGGGCCGGCGGCCGAGGCGTCGGCCTCCGAGAGCGCGAGCAGCAGCTCGAGCACCTCGCGGTCGCCGCCGACGGCCTCGACGGCGGCGTCGACGGTGGCGGGGTCCTGGTGGTCGCGACGGGTCGCGAGCTCGATGAGCGTCAGGTGCTCGCGCACGAGCGTGACGAGGACCTCGACGTCGCGCGGCGGGAAGCCCCACCGGGTCGCGACGGTGCGCGTCGTCTCGGCGCCGGTCACCGAGTGGTCGTGCGCGCCACGGACCTTGCCGATGTCGTGGAGCAGCGCGGCGACGAGGAGCAGGTCCGGGCGCGAGGTGCGGCGCACCAGCCCGGCCGCACGGACGACGGTCTCGACGAGGTGCCGGTCGACCGTGTGCCGGTGCACGGCGTTGCGCTGCGGGCGCGAGCGGACGGCGGCCCACTCGGGCAGCCACTGCTCGACGACGCCGACCTGGTCCAGGCCCTCCCAGACGGTGACGAGCCCGGGGCCGGACGCGAGGAGGTCGCCGAGCAGGTCGCGCGCGGCCTGCGGCCACGGCTCCGGGAGCGCGGGCACGTGGGAGGCGAGGTTCTCGAGGGTCGTCGGGGCGACCGGCAGGCCGGCCCGCGCGGCGACGACCCCGGCGCGCAGCGCCATCCCGTCATCGGTCTCGGCGAGGCGCGAGGAGCCGAGGACGACCTCGCCGTCGCTCGCGAAGTAGCCGTGCCCGAGCGGGGTCATCTGCGGGCGGCGCGGGCCGACCCGCAGCGTGCGGGCACGCTGCGACTGCCCGGCGCGGCGCACGGTGCCGTCGAGCGCGTAGGCGATGAGCCGGCCGGCGCCGGAGACGGCGGTCAGCAGGTCGTCGGCGTCCGGGAAGCCGAGCAGCGCGGCGACGGCGTCGTGGTCCTCGCGCCCGAGACGGTCGCGGCCCCGGCCGGTCACGACGTGGACCGCGTCGCGGACGTCGAGGAGCAGCTCGTGGGCGCGGTCGACGCCGCCGTGCGGGCGGTCGGCGAGCCACGCCTCCGCGAGCGCGGCGAGGACGGTCATGTCGCGCAGGCCGCCGTGGGCCTCCTTGAGCTCGGGCTCGATCGACTGCGCGAGGTCGCCCTGGCGAGCGTGCCGGGAGCCGAGCGCCTCGACGAGCTGCGGCAGGCGCTTGCGGGCGTTGCCGCGCCAGTCGTGGGCGACGGTGGAGCGGGCGGCGGTCACGAGCTCGGCGTCCCCCGCCACCGCGGCGAGGTCGAGCATCCCGACGGCCGCGGTGAGGTCGGCGGCCGCCACCTGGCGGCACTGCGTGACCGTGCGGACGCTGTGGTCCAGGCGCACCCCGGCGTCCCAGATCGGGTACCAGACCCGGTCGGCGAGGGCGGTCAGCTCCTTGGCGGGCAGGGAGCGCTCGGAGTGCAGGAGGACGAGGTCGTAGTCGGAGAGGGGCCCGGCGTCACCGCGCCCGAGGCTGCCGACGGCGGCCAGGGCCACCCCCTCGAGGCGCACCCCGCCGGTCGCGGTGCGCCAGACCTCGGCCAGCCACGCCCGGTTGAAGGTGGACAGGGCCTCCCGGCGCGCCCGGCCGGCACCGGCGACGGCGAAGTCGCGGGTGCCGGCCAGGTCGAGCCTCCGGGAGCCGATGTCGCTCGAGGAGGTGGCCATCGCTCAGATCGCCTCGACCCCGCGCTCCCCGGTGCGGACCCGGGCGACCTCCTCGACGGGCGTCACCCAGACCTTCCCGTCACCGATGCGGCCGGTCTGCGCGGCCTTGAGGACGACGTCGACGACCGAGCTGGCGTCCATGTCGTCGACGAGGACCTCGAGGCGGGTCTTCGGGACGAAGTCCACGGTGTACTCCGCGCCGCGGTAGACCTCGCTGTGCCCGCGCTGGCGGCCGTAGCCCTGGGCCTCGCTGATGGTCATGCCCTGGATGCCGAAGGCCTCGAGGGCCTCCTTCACCTCGTCGAGCTGGTGCGGCTTGATGATGGCGGTGACGAGCTTCATCACTTGGCTCCTTCGAGGTCGAGGCTCTCGCTGCTGCGGGTGGCGCCGGGGGCGGGGGTGGCCCCGCCGAGGCGGCCGCCGCGGGTCGCGAGCTCGTAGGCGGACTCGGCGTGCTCGGCCTGGTCGATGCCGGCGACCTCGACGTCCTCCGGGATGCGCCAGCCCATCGTCGCCTTGAGTGCCAGGGCGATGACGAGGGTGACGACACCCGAGACGACGAGCGAGGCGAGCGCGACGAGGACCTGGACGACGGTCTGCTGCACGCCACCACCGTAGAAGAGGCCGGTGCTCGTGGAGAGCAGGCCCGCGCCGATGGTGCCCCAGAGGCCGGCGACGAGGTGGACGCCGACGACGTCGAGCGAGTCGTCGAAGCCGAGCTTGAACTTGAGGCCGACCGCGTAGGCCGACAGGGCGCCGGCGACGAGGCCGAGGACGATCGAGCCGAGGGGCGAGAGGGCACCACAGGCCGGGGTGATGGCGACGAGGCCGGCGACGACACCGGACGCGGCGCCGACGGAGGTGGCGTGGCCGTCGCGGATCTTCTCCAGGAGTAGCCAGCCCATCATCGCCGCGCAGGTCGCGACGGTCGTGTTGACCCAGACGAGGGCCGCGGTGCCGTCGGGGGCGAGCTCGGAGCCCGCGTTGAACCCGAACCAGCCGAACCACAGCAGGCCGGCGCCGATCATCACGAGCGGGACGTTGTGCGGGCGCATCGGCACCTTGCCGAAGCCGACCCGGACCCCGACGACCAGGGCGAGGACGAGGCCCGCCATGCCGGCGTTGATGTGGACGACCGTGCCGCCGGCGAAGTCGATCGGCGCGAAGTTCGCGACCCCGTCGGTGGAGCCGAAGACGAGCGACGAGAGGCTCGTCTCGGCGCCGGACAGCAGGCCGCCGCCCCACACCATGTGGGCGATCGGGAAGTAGGCGAAGGTCACCCAGAGGCCCGAGAACACCATCCAGGTCGAGAACTTCACGCGGTCGGCCACCGCGCCGCTGATGAGGGCGACGGTGATGACGGCGAAGGTCAGCTGGAAGCCCACGAACGCGAGCTCGGGGATGTTCCCGTAGCCCTCGTAGCCGAACGGGTTGATGACCGCGTCGGTGTTCGCGAGGCCGAACTTCTCGAACGGGTTGGCGATGATGCCGCCCACGTTCTCGGAGCCGAAGGACATCGAGTAGCCCCAGAGGACGTAGACGATGCCGACGACGCCCATGGCGCCGAACGACATCATCATCATGTTGAGGACCGACTTGGACCGGGTCAGGCCGCCGTAGAACAGCGCGAGGCCCGGCGTGGTCATGAGGAGGACGAGGGAGGCGCAGAGGATGAGGAACCCCGCCGACGCGTAGTCGACGGTCTCCGCAGCGTCTGCCAGCGGGAGGAGTGTCGTGCTCATGGACCAGTACTGTCACGGCCCCGGGTTTCACGACCTGCCGCGTCCTGTTACGCCGGTGTTGCGGGATCGGCGTCCGTGTAAGGAACGCGTTTCGCCGTCCGGCCGGTCCCGCATCGTGAGACCCGGTGCGACGATGGAGGGGTGCCCGCCCCCGTGACGCCCCGGCTCCCGGTCCTGCTCTTCGACGGCGACTGCGCCTTCTGCAGCTCGTCCGTGCGGCTGCTCCTGCGCCTGCGCCGCTCCCCCGCCGACTACGCGGTGGAGCCGTGGCAGCAGGTCGACCTCGGGCCGCTCGGCGTCACCGAGCGCGCGTGCACCGAGGCCGTCCAGTGGGTCGCGGCCGACGGCCGGGTGTCGTCGGCGCAGGACGCCGTCGCGCGGGCGCTGCTCGCGTCACGGCCGTGGGTGCGCCCGCTCGGGGCCCTCGTCCTCGTGCCGGGGGTGCGCCAGGTGGCGCGGGCGATCTACTTCTGGGTGGCGCGCAACCGGCACCGGCTGCCCGGCGGGACGCCGGCCTGCTCGGTCTGAGCGGGGCCGGGCGCCGCGCCGGGCGGCGGCGTCAGTCGATGATCGCGTCGACGAAGGCCTCGGCGTCGAACGGCGCGAGGTCGTCCGGGCCCTCGCCGAGCCCGACGAGCTTGACCGGCACGCCGAGCGCGCGCTGGACGGCGACGACGATGCCGCCCTTGGCGGTGCCGTCGAGCTTGGTCAGCACAATGCCGGTGATGCCGACGACCTGCGCGAAGACGTCGGCCTGCTTCATGCCGTTCTGGCCGGTCGTCGCGTCGAGGACGAGGAGGACCTCGTCGACGGGGCTCTGCTTCTCGATGACGCGCTTGACCTTGCCGAGCTCGTCCATGAGGCCGGTCTTGTTCTGGAGGCGGCCCGCGGTGTCGACGATCACGACGTCGGCCTCGAGCTCCGCGGCGGCCCTGACGGCGTCGAAGGCGACCGACGCGGGGTCGGCGCCGTCGCGGTCGGAGCGCACGGTCGGGACACCGACCCGCCCGCCCCACGTCTCGAGCTGGTCGGCGGCGGCGGCGCGGAAGGTGTCGGCGGCGCCGAGGACGACGTCCTTGTCCTCGGCGACGAGCACGCGGGCCAGCTTGCCGACGGTCGTCGTCTTGCCGGTGCCGTTGACGCCGACGACGAGGATGCAGGCCGGGCGGTCGCCGACGCGCTCGTCGGCGAGCGAGCGGTCCATCGACGGGTCGACGAGGGCGAGCAGCTCCTCGCGCAGGAGGCGGCGGACGGCGGCCTCGTCGGCCACGCCCTCGACGGCGACGCGGGTGCGCAGGGCGTCGACGAGCTCGGTCGTCGCGGCGACCCCGAGGTCGGCGGCGAGGAGGGTGTCCTCGACCTCCTCCCAGGCGGCGTCGTCGAGCTTGCCGCCCGCGAGCAGCGCGAGCAGGCCGCGACCGATCGCCGTGTTGGAGCGCGCGAGGCGGGCGCGCAGGCGGTGCAGCCGGCCGGCCGGCGCCTCCGGGGTCTCGACGGTCGGGACCGTCGGGGCGGGGGCCGGCGCCGGGGCGGGCGGCTCCTCCTCGACGACCTCGCCGGGGTGCTCGATCGTCCCGATCGCGCCGTCCGGGGCGAGGTCGGCGTCGGCCGGCCCGGGCGTGCCCGGGGCGTCGGCGCGCTCGGGCGCCTCGAGGTCGCGCTCGGCGCCGCCGCGTCCGCGGACCAGCCCGAGGACCACGCCCCCGACGACGACGAGGACGGCGACGGCGATGCCGACGTAGGTGAGGATCGAGTCAGTCACCCGGCCATCCTGTCAAGGCGACCGGCGCAGCCCAAACCGGACGGGCAGGCCCGCGTCAGAAGATGCTGACCCGCTCCGCCTCCGGCAGGTACATGCCGTCGCCCGGCTGCGTCCCGAAGGCCTCGTGGAAGGCCGTGAGGTTGCGCGCGGCGTTCGCGCGCAGGTCCATCGGGCTGTGCGGGTCGACGGCGAGCAGGCGCTCGGCCTCGGCGGCCCGCGCCATCCCGCGCCAGACCTGGGCCCAGCCGAGGAAGAAGCGCTGGTCGCCGGTGAAGCCGTCGAGCTCGGGCGCGTCCTGCCCGCCGAGCGAGATCCGGTAGGCGGCGTGGCCGATGGTCAGGCCGCCGAGGTCGCCGATGTTCTCGCCGACGGTCAGCGCACCGTTGACCGGCGTGCCGGGGGCGTCGCGGGTCTCGAGGACGGAGAACTGCCCGATGAGCGCGTCCGCGAGCGCCTGGAACCGCTCGCGGTCCTCGGCGGTCCACCAGTCGCGCAGCTCGCCGCGGCCGTCGAACTGCGAGCCGGAGTCGTCGAAGCCGTGCCCGATCTCGTGGCCGATGACCGCGCCGATGCCGCCGTAGTTGACCGCGTCGTCGGCGTCGACGTCGAAGAAGGGGGGCTGGAGGATCGCCGCGGGGAAGACGATCTCGTTCATCCCCGGGTTGTAGTACGCGTTGACGGTCTGCGGGGTCATGAACCACTCGGTGCGGTCGACCGGGCCGCCGAGCTTGGCGAGGTTGCGCTCGGCCTCGAAGGCGCTGGCCCGCTTGACGTTGCCGAGCAGGTCACCGGCCTCGACCTGGAGCGCGGTGTAGTCGCGCCAGCGGTCGGGGTAGCCGATCTTCGGGGTGAACGCCTCGAGCTTGGCCAGGGCCTCGGCCCGCGTCGCCGGCCCCATCCACGGGACGGCGGACAGGCTCTGCCGGAACGCCTCGACGACGTTGTCGACGAGCTCGAGCATCCGCGCCTTGGCGTGCGGCGGGAAGTGGCGCTCGACGTAGAGCTGCCCGACGGCCTCGCCGAGCGCGTCCTCGACGAGGGAGACGGCACGCTTCCAGCGGTCGCGCAGCCGCGGGACGCCCGAGAGGGTGCGACCGTAGAAGTCGAAGTTCTCCTCGACGAAGGCCGAGGACAGGTACGGAGCGTGCGCGTGGACGACGTGCCACGCGAGCCAGTCGCGCCACGCCTCCACCGGCTCGTGCCGGAGCGCCTCGCCGAGCGCGGTGAGGTAGCCGGGCTGGCGCACGACGACCGCGGAGAAGGTGCGGGCCGGGGCCTGCATCCCCGCGAGGAAGGCGTCCCAGTCGATGCCGGGGGCGAGCGCGTCGAGGCCGGCGCGGTCGAGCAGCGTGTAGGTCTTGACCGGGTCGCGGTTGGTCACCTTGTCCCAGTGGTGGGACGCGAGGTGGGTCTCGAGCGCGACGACGCGCTCGGCGGCCCCCTGCGCGCCGAGGTACCCGGCGAGCTCGAGCATGCGCGCGACGTGCGGGGTGTAGGCCTCGAGCACGGCGGCGTGCTGGGGCTCGCGGTAGTAGGACTCGTCGGGCAGGCCCAAGCCGGCCTGCTCGAGGTAGACGACGTAGCGGTCGGGGTCGCGGTCGTCGGTGTTGACGAAGGGGACGACGGGGCCGAAGACGCCCTCGCGGGCCAGCTCGCCGAGCAGGCCCATGAGGCCGGAGGCGTCGCGGACGGCCGCGACCCGCTCGAGGTCGGCGAGCACGGGGCCGGCGCCGAGGGCCTCGACCCGCTCCTCGTCCATGAAGCTCGAGTAGAGGTCGCCGACCTTGGCCGCGACCGTGCCGGGCGCGGGCGACCCGGCGGCCGTCTCCTCGATGATCGTCCGGACGTGCTCCTCGGCGGCCTCGCGCAGGGCGTCGAAGGTGCCGTAGCGCCCGCGGTCCTCGGGGATGGTCGTGCGCGCCAGCCAGCTGCCGTTGGTGAACGCGAACAGGTCGTCCTGCGGGCGGACCGTCTGGTCGACGGCCGACATGTCGATGCCGGACCTCATCGGGGCGGCTCCTTCGCTCTCGGGGGTCGTCTCATTCGACCACACCCCGCGGACACCCGGAGCCGGGTGGCGCCGTGCGCTCAGGCGGCGACGGTCTCGCGCTCCGGCCGGCCGCCGTCCGGGGCCGTCCGGCGGTCGCCGCGCTCGCGCAGGCCGGCGACGGCGGCGGTCCCGCGCTCCGTCAGCACCTCTCGGCCGGCCCGACGGGCGGGGACGGCCACCATCCCGAGGACGGCGACGGCGAGGGCGACGAGGAGGAGCAGGGTGACGACGACCGCGAGCATGCGTCCATTCTCGGGACCCGGTGCGCACGTGGCCAAATCGACACCTGTCACGGGCCGCAACTAGGGTGGCGCGGGTGACCGACCCCGGTGTCGCGACGGCCGAGCCGCCCACCACCCGACGTCGGCGTCGGCTGCCGTGGTTCACCGAGGTCCTCGTCGCCGTGGTGGCGATCGCCCTCGTCCAGGCCTTCCTCGTCAAGCCCTTCGGCGTGCCGTCGCAGTCGATGGAGAACACCCTGCGGATCGGTGACCGCATCCTCGTCGACCGCCTCGACCACGCGGTCGACCGGGGTGACGTCGTCGTCTTCGGGCACGGCGCGACGTGGCAGGACCGTCGGCTGCCGCCGGCCTCGAACCCGCTCGCCCGCGTCGCGCGCGCGGCCGGCGACGTCGTCGGCATCGGCCCGAGCAACACCTCCTACACGGTCAAGCGGGTCGTCGGGCTGCCCGGTGACCGCGTCGCCTGCTGCTCGGTCGACGGCCGGGTGACGGTCGACGACGTCGCCCTCGACGAGCCCTACGTCCACGACGACCTGCCGTTCGTCCGCGGCAGCCTCGACTGCGCGAGCACCCCACGCTCTCAGCGCTGCTTCCCTCAGGTGACCGTGCCCGAGGAGAACCTCCTGGTGCTCGGCGACCACCGCTCGCAGTCGGCCGACTCAGTCCTCGGCTGCCGGGGCTCGACGTCGGGAGGCGGCGAGTGCGCCCGCTTCGTCCCCGTCGAGCGCGTCGTCGGGCCGGTGGTCCTGCGCTTCTGGCCCCTCGGCTCCGTCGGCCCCCTCCCCCGCTGACCGACTCCGCCCCACCTGTCCCACCCGTCACGACATTTCGGGGTCACCCCGAAATGTCCACGAGACACGGGCTACGAACCGGGGTCTCGTGGACGAACCGGGGTGTCGGCGATCGCCACGACGCGCTCCGCCCTGCGCGAACAACCCTTTCGGGCGACCCGTCGAGCGTGGTCGGGTGGCCGGATGCGACTCCTCGTCCTCGGTGGCACCGCCTTCCTCGGCCGCGAGCTGGCCCGCGCCGGCCTCGCGCGCGGGCACGACGTCACCTGCGTGGCACGCGGCCGCTCCGGGGCTCCGGCGGACGGCGCGAGGCTCGTCCGGGTCGACCGCGACGACCCGGACGCCGGGCTCGGCGGGGTCGAGCACGAGGACTGGGACGCGGTGCTCGACGTCGCCCGCGACCCCGGCCAGGTGCGACGGGCCGTGGCCCCCCTCGCCGGCCGGGTCGGTCACTGGGGGTTCGTGTCGACCGGCAACGTCTACGCCGACCACTCCGTCCCGGGGGCCGACGAGTCCACGCCGCTGCTCGCCCCGCGCGACGTCGGCGGCGACGACCCCGACGCCTACGGCGGCGCCAAGGTCGCGTGCGAGCAGGCCGTCCTCGACGGCCTCGGCCCGTCCCGGACGCTCGTGGCACGCGCGGGCCTCATCGGCGGGCCGGGTGACTCCTCGGGGCGCACCGGGTGGTGGCCCTGGCGCTTCGCGCACCCCGCCGCGCCGGGGCGGGTCCTCGTGCCCGCCGCCCTCGGCGACCCGGTCCAGGTCCTCGACGGCCGCGACCTCGCCGCCTGGATGGTCCGCTGCGCCGAGTCCGGCACGAGCGGCGTCGTCGACGCGGTCGGCCCGACGACGACCTTGGGGCGGCTGCTCGAGGCATCCCGTGCGGCGGCCGGCGGTGATGCCGAGGTCGTCGCGGCGGATCCGGCGTGGCTCGCCGAGCAGGGCGTCGACGCGTGGATGGGGCCGCGCTCGCTCCCGCTCTGGCTGCCGTTCGCCGAGTACGGCGGCTTCGCCTCGCGCACCGGCGAGGCCGCCCATGCGCTCGGCCTGACGCACCGTCCCCTCCTCGAGACGCTGCGCGACACCCTCGCGTGGGAGGAGGCGCGCCCGGCCGACCAGCCGCGGCGCACCGGGCTCGACGACGCCGACGAGCGCGCCCTCCTCGCGGCCTGGGCGCAGGGGCCGGGTTCGTCCAGCGCGCGCGGATCCCGGTAGCCGAGTAGCGTCCCGGTCACTTCGACCGAGAGGAACACCATGAAGAAGGTTGCTCGTATCGTCGCCGTCTCGCTCATCGCGGGGGGAACGCTCCTGTCCACCACGCTGCCGGCGAACGCGTTCGTCAAGTGCGGACCGTGCTTCGGGTGCTGCGTGGCGCAGAAGTAGGACACCGCCGGGGCGACCCGGCACGGAGGGGCCGGGCGCCGGGGGTGCCCGGCCCTTCCGTGGTCAGGCGGAGGCGGCGACGTCGCGGATGCGCTGGCTGACGACCGTCGTCACGCCGTCGCCGCGCATCGAGACGCCGTAGAGCGCGTCGGCGACCTCCATCGTGCGCTTCTGGTGCGTGATGACGATGAGCTGGCTGGAGTCGCGCAGCTCCTCGAAGAGGGTGATGAGCCGGCCGAGGTTGGTGTCGTCGAGCGCCGCCTCGACCTCGTCCATGATGTAGAACGGGCTCGGGCGGGCCTTGAAGATCGCGACGAGCAGCGCCACCGCGACGAGCGAGCGCTCGCCACCGGAGAGCAGCGAGAGCCGCTTGACCTTCTTGCCGGGCGGGCGCGCCTCGACCTCGATGCCGGTCGTCAGCATGTTGTCGGGGTCGGTGAGGACCAGCCGCCCCTCGCCGCCGGGGAACAGCCGCTGGAAGACGCGCTCGAACTGCTCCTTGGTGTCGAAGAAGGCCTCGGTGAAGACCTGCTCGACGCGCTCGTCGACCTCCTTGACGATGTCGAGCAGGTCGCGCTTGGAGCGCTTGAGGTCCTCGAGCTGGGTCGTGAGGAACGTGTGCCGCTCCTCGAGCGCCGCGAACTCCTCGAGCGCGAGCGGGTTGACCCGACCGAGCGCCGAGAGGGCGCGCTCGGCCTTGCGCAGCCGCTTCTCCTGCTCCTCGCGGACGTAGGGCTGCGGCTCGGGCAGCGCGTCGGGGTCCTCCCCCGGCGCGGCGACGTGCGGGACCGGCTGGTGCGGCCCGAACTCCTCGACGAGCACGTCGGGGTCGACGCCGAGCTCCTCGACGGCCCTGGCCTGGAGCTGCTCGATGCGCGCCAGCTGCCGGGCGCGAGCCATCTCGTCGCGGTGCGCGGCGTCGGTGAGGTCGCGCAGCTCGTCCTGGACGGTCCCGAGCCGCTCCCGCAGCCCGGCCACGGTGCGGTCGCGCTCGACCCGCTCGGCCTCGGCGGCGTCGCGCAGCGTCCCGGCCCGGGTGAGCGCGGCGGCGACCTCCTCGACGGCCCACGTCGCGGCCTCGTGGACGGCGGCGGCGACCTCGGCCTCGCGGCGGCGCTTCTCGCGCCGCTCGCGCAGCCGCTCGCGGGCGGCGATCTCGTTGCGGGCGGCGCCCTCGAGGGAGTCGGCCCGCCCGGCGAGCGAGCGGGCCCGCTCCTCCTTGGTGCGCAGGGCGAGGCGGACCTCGGTCTCGGCGGTGCGGGCCCGGCTGGCCTCGAGCTCGAGGCGGTCGCGCTCGTCGGTGGACGGGTCGGCGTCGTCGGCGGCCGGCTCGGCCTCCGCCTCGGCGAGGCGTTGGGCGAGGGCGTCGAGCTCGGCGCGGTCGGCCTCGAGCCGCTCGCTGGCACCGGCGATGGCCTTCTCGGCGCGCTCGGCCTCGGCCCCGGCGGTGCGCATCGCGGCCCCGAGTCCGCCGAGGCGCTCGGCGACGGCGGCCATCCGGGCGTCGGACTCGTGGAGGGCCTCGAGCGCGGCGTCGACGTCGGTCTCGACGGCGGTCGCCTTCTCGCGGGCGGCGGCCAGGGCGAAGCGCGTCCGCTCGGCCCGCGCCGCGGCCTCGTCGAGGGTGGCCCGGGTCTCGTCGACGGCGGCCTGGACCTCGAGGAGGCTCTCGCCGGCGCTGCTGCCGCCGCGGGCCCAGCCGGGTCCGAAGACGTCGCCGTCGGCGGTCACGGCGGTGACGCCCGGGTGGCGGGCGACGAGGGCGACCGCGTGGGCGGCGGTCGGGACGAGGGCGACCCGCTCGAGCACCTGGTGCACGGCGGGCAGGACGGTGTCCGGGGCGGTGACGACGTCGCGCGCCCAGACGGCGTCGGCGTCCAGCGACGGCCACGATGCCGGGTCCTGCGGCGCGGCGGTCTCGCCGACGAGCAGCGCGGCCCGGCCACCGTCGGTGTCACGCAGCGAGGCGAGCGCGGCCGCGGCGGCGTCCGCCGACCCGACGGCGAGCGCCTCGGACGCCCACCCGAGCGCGGCGGCGACCGCGGCCTCGTGTCCCTTGGCGACCTGGACGAGCGCCGCGACCGCGCCGATGACGGCGTGCGCGTCGTCGGCGGCCTCGAGCAGCGTGGCGGCGCCGTCCTTGCGGCGCAGGCTCAGCTCGAGCGCCTCGAGGCGGGCCTGGGCGGTCGAGCGGTCGCGCTCGGCCTCGCGCTCCTCCTGCTGGAGCCGCTCGACCTCGGCCTCGACCTCGGCGAGCCGCTCGGCGGCCGCCTCGTACGTCGTGTCGAGGCCCTCCTCGCCCTCCTCCTCGTGGGCGATGCCACCCTCGAGCGAGGCGAACTCGCGCTCGGCGTCGGCGGCGCGCTGGCGGGCCTCGGTGACCAGCGCCTGGAGCCGGCCGATCTCGGCCTCCCCCGCCTCGATGCGGCTGCGCCGGGCGCCGACCTGGCCGGCGAGCTTGGCCAGCCCCTCGCGACGGTCGGCCGCGGCCCGGGCCAGGCGGGCGAGGCGCTGCTGCTCGGCGGTGAAGGCCTTCTCGGCGTCCTCGCGGGCGGCGACGGCGTCCTGGAGGGCCTGGGTCGTCTCGGCGATCTCGGCCTGGAGCAGCTCCTCGGCCTCGCGGGCGCGGGCGGCCTGCGCGCGCAGCTCCTCGGGGTCGCGGCCGGAGGTGCTCTCGTGCACCTCGTCCTGCGAGAGCAGGCGGACCCGCTCGGCCGCGACCGAGCCGGTGGACTCGAGCCGGTCGCGCAGGCTCTGGAGCCGCACGACCCGCTCCTGCGCCCGGCCGAGCTCGGGCGCGGCGTCGGCGGCCTGGCGCTCGACCTCGGTCAGCCGGCCGCGGACCGTCGCGAGGGCGTCCTCCACGGCGGTGCGCCGCTCGAGGAGAGCGGTCTCGTCGGCCACCTCCCGCTCGACGATGCCGGTCAGCTGGACGAGGTCGTCGGCGAGCAGGCGCAGGCGGGCGTCGCGGACGTCGGCCTGGACGACCGCCGCCCGGCGCGCGGCCTCGGCCTGGCGACCGAGCGGCCCGAGCTGGCGGCGGATCTCGCCGGTCAGGTCCTGGACGCGGGTGAGGTTGCCCTCCATCTGCTCGAGCTTGCGCAGCGCCCGCTCCTTGCGGCGGCGGTGCTTGAGGACGCCGGCGGCCTCCTCGATGAACCCGCGGCGCTCCTCCGGTGTCGCGCGCAGCACGGTGTCGAGCTGGCCCTGGCCGACGATGACGTGCATCTCGCGGCCGAGGCCGGAGTCCGAGAGCAGCTCCTGGACGTCGAGCAGGCGGCAACCCGTGCCGTTGATCGCGTACTCGGAGCCGCCGCCGCGGAACATCGTCCGGGTGATCGTCACCTCGGTGTAGTCGATGGGCAGGGCGCCGTCGGTGTTGTCGATCGTCAGGCTGACCTCGGCGCGCCCGAGCGGGGCGCGGCCGGCGGTGCCGGCGAAGATGACGTCCTCCATCTTGCCGCCGCGCAGGCTCTTGGCGCCCTGCTCGCCCATGACCCAGGCGAGCGCGTCGACGACGTTGGACTTGCCGGAGCCGTTGGGGCCGACGACGCAGGTGATGCCGGGCTCGAGGCGCATCGTCGTCGCCGAGGCGAAGGACTTGAACCCCTTGAGGGTCAGCGTCTTGAGGTACATCGGCGGGTCGTCTCTCGCAGGGGTCGGGCGGCCCCGGCCGCGGCCGGGTCGCGGGCGATGCTACCGGGGTCGCGGCGCGGTGGCGGGACGCGGCATCCCCCGGAGGTGCCTGTGGCCCCTGGTGCCGCTGAGGCTGCTGTGCCTGATGGGACGTCCGCAGGGCTCGTGCCCGGATCCCACGCATCCCACGCGTATCGGGTCACCCGATACGACCGCGCTCTACCCGGGAACGGTTGTCGGGTGAAGCGCACCGGTATCGGGTCACCCGATACGCGTGTGGTCCGGGGACCGGGGTCAGGAGCCGGCGCCCGCGATGTGCTCGTGGTGGTGGATGACCTCGGCGATGATGAAGTTGAGGAACGCCTCGGCGAACTGCGGGTCCAGCCCCGACTCGTCGGCGAGCGCGCGCAGGCGCGCCACCTGGCGCTCCTCGCGGCCGGGGTCGGCGGCGGGCAGCCCCGCGGCGGCCTTGAGCTCACCGACGGCCTGGGTGCACTTGAACCGCTCGGCGAGCAGGTGCACGAGCGCGGCGTCGATGTTGTCGATGCTCGAGCGCAGCCGCGCGAGGTCCGGGGGGATGTCGCTCACGGCACCATCGTAGGAACCCACGCCCGGGCCGGCGCGCGGCGTCCGGAGCGCGAACGGGGCTCAGCGCTCGCGGAACCCGCTCTCCCCCTTGGCCGCCGCCCACAGCGGCGCGGACACGAGGGCCACGTGGCCCGGCCGGCCGGTCGTCGACGGCTCCTCCGCGAGCATCCCGTGGAGGGCCTCGACGGCGGCGCGCGGCCCCTCGGCGACGACCTCGACCCGTCCGTCGGCGGTGTTGCGCGCCCAGCCGACGAGCCCGAGCTCGAGCGCCCGGGCCCGGGTCCACCAGCGGAAGCCGACCCCCTGCACGCGGCCGCGGACGAACACCGTCGCGCGCTCGCCGTCCCCGCGCCCGTCCTGCCGCTCCTCGTCCACGCGCCGATCGTAGGCAGCGCGCGCGACAGGCGTCACAGGCGCCCCACAGCGCGCCTCCGTCACGGCGGCCCCCCGCGTCACTACCGTTCCAGCATGGACCCGGTCGCACCCGCGGCGCCCGACGGGCTCGGTGGTGTCACCACCGCGACCCGCCCGGTCGACGACGCCTCCCGGCCGGGCCACCGCCTCGCCGGTCTCGACGGGCTGCGCGCCCTCGCCGTCGTCGCGGTCGTCGTCTTCCACCTCGACCCCGGCTGGCTGCCCGGCGGGTTCCTCGGCGTCGACGTCTTCTTCGTCCTCTCCGGGTTCCTCATCACGACGCTCCTCCTGCGCGAGCGCGCGAGCACCGGCCGGGTCGACCTGCGGGGCTTCTGGACCCGCCGCGCCCGCCGCCTGCTGCCGGCGCTGCTCGTCCTCGTGCCGTCGGCGGTGCTGCTGGCCCGCGTCGCCGAGGGCGACCTGCTCGTCGGCGTCGGTCGCCAGGTGCTCGGGGCGCTGACCTTCACCTCGAACTGGCTCGAGGTCGCGGCCGGCACCGACTACTTCGCGGCGACCTCCCCGACGCTGCTCGCCAACCTCTGGTCCCTCGCGGTCGAGGAGCAGTTCTACCTGCTGTGGCCGCTCGCGCTCCTCCTCCTGCTGCGGGCGGTCCGCCGGCCGGAGGCGCGGGCCGCCACCGCGCTCGGGCTCGCCGTCGCCTCCTCGCTGCTCATGGCCCTGCGCCTGGACCCGGACGCCCCCACGCGCGTCTACTACGGCACCGACACCCACGCGACGGGTCTGATGGTCGGCGCCGCCCTCGCGCTGGCGCTCGCCGCCCCCGGGCGCGCGGGCACGCGGACCGCCCTCTGGGAGCGCCACCGCCGCACGGTCGGCGCCGTCGCGCTCGCCGTCCTCGGCGGCCTGCTCGTCCTCGCCGACGAGCAGTCGTCGCTGACCTTCCGCGGCGGCATCCTCCTCGCCTCCCTCGCGACGGCCGGCGTCGTCCTCGTCGTGGTCGAGCGGCCCGGCCGGCTGCGCGCCCTGCTCGACCTGCCCGCACTCCGCTGGGTCGGCTCGCGCAGCTACGGCATCTACCTGTGGCACTGGCCCGTCGTCCTCGTCGTGGGGCAGGACATCCCCGTCGCGCCGGGCGGGCTCGACTACGTGCTGACCCGCGGCTGGGCCGTCCTCGTCACGGTCGCGGCCGCCGACCTCTCCTACCGCTTCGTCGAGACCCCGGTCCGGCGCCTCGGCTTCGGCGGGGCCTTCCGGGCCCTGGCCCGCCGGATGCGTCGCGCCGGGACCCGCCGGGCCCGCACCGTGTGGGCCGTCCTCGCCGTCGCGGCCGTCGCGACGACCGCGGTGATGGCGACCGCCCCCGACCGCACCGCCACGGAGCAGATGATCGAGGCCAACGAGGCGGCCCTGGCCCGCGAGGCCGCCGCCACGAGCGCCGCGCCGACTCCCTCGGCCACCCGCTCCACCGTACCGGCCGAGGCCGCGGGCATCCGGCCCACCGCCGCCGACTGGAGCATGCCCACGGGCGCGGAGGTCGACGCGTTCGGCGACTCGATGCTGGTCGGCGCCAAGCCGGCGATGGAGTACTACTTCCCGAATATCCGGATCGACGCCCGCTCCAACCGCCGCTGGAG
Organism: Phycicoccus sp. DTK01; assembly: GCF_017312765.1. Taxonomy (NCBI): domain Bacteria; kingdom Bacillati; phylum Actinomycetota; class Actinomycetes; order Micrococcales; family Intrasporangiaceae; genus Phycicoccus; species Phycicoccus sp. DTK01. Next base: position 134,065 of record NZ_BOPU01000004.1, read on the forward strand.
CGAGGCGCCGCGGCTTGTCGGGGCGCGTGGCGACGGGCTGCGCCGCGTCGTCGTCCTCGCCTTCGGCACGAACTTCGGCACGGACGCGCGGTCCATCGAGCGGACCCTGCGCGAGATCGGGCCGGACCGGATGGTCGTCGTCCTCACCGTGCACGGCCGCTACGCCCGGGCCGAGACCGACAACGAGCAGCTGCGCGAGGTCGTCGCCGGGCACGACAACGTCGTCGTCGCGGACTGGGACCGGGCGCTGGCCGACACGAGCGGGATGCTCCAGTCGGACGGCATCCACCCGAGCATCCGCGGGGCGCACCTCTACAGCTCGACCGTCCGGACCGCGATGGCGCAGCTGTCGGAGCGCAAGACCGGGAAGCCGGTGCGGCTCAAGCCGATCCCGCTGCCCTGACCCTGCGGGGGCGCGGCTGGCAGCGCGGGCACGAGAACGAGCTGCGGTTCATGAACTGCTCGCGGCGGATGGGGGTGCCGCAGCGTCGGCACGGGCGGCCGGCCTGGCCGTAGGCGGCGAGCGAGCGGTCGAAGTAGCCCGAGGCGCCGTTGACGTTGACGTAGAGGGCGTCGAAGCTCGTCCCGCCCTGGCCCAGCGCCTCGGTCATCACGTCGGTCGCGTGGTCGAGGAGGGCACCGATGCGCGGCTTGGTCAGGGCCGACGCCGGCCGCTCGCCGTGCACCTGCGCGCGCCAGAGGGACTCGTCCGCGTAGATGTTGCCGATCCCGGAGACGACGGTCTGGTCGAGCAGGACGCGCTTGACCGCGCTGTCCTTGGCCTTGATGCGCCGGATCGTCGCGGCCCGGTCGAACGCCGGCTCCAGGGGGTCGGGGGCGATGTGGGCGATGCTGCGCGGCACGCCGGCGTCGTCGAGGTCGGCGAGCGCGAGACCGCCGAAGGTGCGCTGGTCGACGAAGCGCAGCTCGGGCCCGCCGTCGTCGAACGTGAACCGGCCGTGCAGGTGCTTCTCGTCGGGCGCGGCGGCGTCCTCGACGAGCAGCTGGCCGCTCATCCCGAGGTGGAGGATGAGGCCGACGGAGTCCTCGAGGTCCCACCAGAGGTACTTGCCGCGGCGGCGGACGGCGGCGACCCGGCGGCCTTCGAGGCGCTGGGCGAGGTCCTGCGGCCCGGGCAGGTGGCGGCGCGCGACCCGATGTCCCCGCAGCTCGACGGCCGCGAGACGCCGGCCCTCGACGTGTGCGGCGAGGCCGCGGCGGACGACCTCGACCTCGGGGAGCTCAGGCACCGCTCGGGCGGCCCTCGGGCGGCTCGTGGGCGTCGCGGATGGCGGCCCAGCCGTGGGCGGCGGCCTCCTGCTCGGCGACCTTCTTCGTCCGGCCGGAGCCGCGGCCGAGGACCTGGCCGCCGACGACGACCGCTGCCTCGAAGGACTTCGCGTGCTCGGGGCCGTCCTCGGTCACGACGTACTCGGGCGAGCCGAGGCCGTGGCGCGAGCTGATCTCCTGCAGGCTCGTCTTCCAGTCCAGGCCGGCCCCGAGGGTGGCGGACTGGGCGAGCAGCGGGTCGACGAGGCTGTGGACGAGCTCGCCCGCGGCCTCGATGCCGGCCGACTGGTACACGGCGCCGATGACCGCCTCGACGGTGTCGGCGAGGATCGAGTCCTTGTCGCGCCCACCGGTGCTCTCCTCGCCGCGGCCGAGGAACACGAAGTCGCCGAGGCCGAGCGTGCGCCCGACGTCGGCGAGGGCCCGCATGTTGACCACGGCGGCGCGCAGCTTCGCGAGCTGGCCCTCGGACTCGTCCGGGTTGGTGTCGTAGAGCGTCGTCGTGACGACGAGCCCGAGGACGGAGTCACCGAGGAACTCGAGCCGCTCGTTGTGCGGCAGTCCCCCCATCTCGTACGCGTACGAGCGGTGGGTGAGGGCACGCCGGACCAGCGCCTCGTCGACCGGACCGCCGGTCACCTCCGAGAGGTGACCGACGAGCTCGGCGACGGGGCGCAGGGGCGCGAGTGCATCGGCCGAGGCCGACCCCTTCCCCATGGGGAGGGGGGTCAGGCCTGGTGCTCGGTGCGCTCGGCGGCGCCGAAGTGGCGCCCCTTGTAGGTGCCGCACGACGGGCACGCCATGTGCGGCTGGGTCGGCGCCTTGCACTGCGGGCAGGTGGTCGTCGCGACGACCGTCGCCTTCCAGTTGGCGCGGCGCGAGCGGGTGTTGGAGCGCGACATCTTCCGCTTCGGAACGGCCACGTCAGGTCCTCTTCTCTGTCGGCGTGGACGGGTTCTCGGCCAGGGCCGAGAGCGCCGCCCATCGGGGGTCGATCTCGTCGTGCTGGTGCTCGGGGTCCTCCGCGAGCGGCTGTCCGCACACGGAGCAGAGCCCGGGGCAGTCCGGCCGGCACACCGGCTGGAACGGCAGTGCGGGCACCACCGTGTCCCGGACCACCGGGTCGAGGTCGATGTAGCCGTCCTCGACGCGGTACTCCTCGTCGGCGTCCTCGTCCCCCACCTCGTGGTGGTGGTCGTGGCGATCGGCGTGAACGAACAGCTCCTGGAAGTGACCGTCGAGCGGGACGCTCACCGGGTCCAGGCACCGCACGCAGGCGCCGGTGGCCGTGCCGCGCACCGAACCCGTGACGAGCACGCCCTCGACGACGGACTCCATCCGCAGCGAGAGGGACAGCGGGCTGCCCTCCTCGACGCGGATGACGTCGGTGCCGAGATCGCTCGGCGCCCCTGCCTCACGCTCGAGCTCGTGCATCGTCCCGGGTCGACGGCCCACGAGCTTGGTGTCGAGCACCAAGGGGGACCGGGGATCGAGACGCGACATGGGCTTTCGGTGGGGTCGGGACGGGTTCGGGTCACGCCGCACGGACGCAGACCGAAGGACAACGGTACCGGCAGGCCCCCCACCTCCCCAAACCGGGGCCGTCAGCGGCGTCCCGGCGGGGCGAGGGCGGCCTCGACGGCGCCCGCGACCTGCGGCGCGAGGGTGCGGGCGTAGGTCGCGGTGACGTGGTCGCCGGCGCGGTGGACGGTGACGTGCCCGACGACCGGCGGGCACTCGCCGCCGGGGCAGATCCACGGGGTGAGGTCGAGGAGCGCGACGCCCTCCCCCGCCCGCTCGACGGCCGGGCGCTGCACCGGCAGGCCGCTCGCCGCGACGGCCGGGGCGGCCGCGAAGGTGCACTGCGCGAGCGCGTCGGGGTGCCAGGCGGCGCAGACGTCGAGGTCGTCCGGCGAGACCGGGCTGTCGCCGACGACGACGACCGGGACCCCGGCGCGGGCGAGCGCGGCCCAGCGCCGCGCGTAGCCGTCCTCGAGGAGCGGGGCGTCGGTGCGCGAGCCGTCCCAGGCTCCCCGCGCCACGCCGGAGGTGACGAGCACGTCCGGCGGGTCGGCCGCGAGCGCCCGCGCCACGGCGGCGTTCCAGGCGTCGCACTCGGGATAGGCCCGGCCGGCGTTGGCCGCCGGTGCGGCGCTGAACGCGCAGGCGGACTTGCCGTAGGTGACGACGCGCCAGCCGCGCTCGCCGGCCTGCTCCTGGAGCGCGGGCAGCCACTGCATCGCCTTGGAGTCCCCGACGAGCGCGACGGTGACGGCGCCACGCGGGTCGCCGAAGGTGCAGGCGACCGGCTCCGTGGCGCCGTGGTCGACCTGGCAGCGGTCGACGTCGGCGTCCGGCCGGTCCTCGCCGCTGACGAGCGGGTCGGGGGTGACCCAGCCGGGCTGCACGTCGTCGGCGACGGCGCGGCCCGGCACGACGGTGGATGCCCCGAGCTGCGTGAGCGGCGGCACGCGGCCGTCCGGCGGCGTCGTGACGAACGGGGACGCCAGCGGCAGCAGCGGCAGGGCGGCGAGCACGGCCAGCCCGGACATCCCGAGGCCCGCGGCGACGAGGACGCGCGGCCGACGCCGCAGCCACGTCCCGTGGTGGATCGGCTGCTCGACGAACCGCCACGACACCCACGCCGGCCAGAGCGACCCCAGGGCGAGCGCGACGCGGGCCCATCCGGGCAACGGACCGCCGGTCAGCCGCTCGGCGCTCCAGTCCCCGAGGACGAGCACCGGCCAGTGCCAGAGGTAGATCGAGTACGACAGGCCGCCGACCCAGACCATCGCCCGGGTGCCGAGGAGCCGGACCGGGCCGGAGCGGCCCCCGCGCCACCCGGCCCAGAGGACGAGCGCGGTCGGCAGCGTCGGCAGCAGCGCCCACCCGCTCGGCCACTCGATGCCGGTGGGCAGCGCGACGGCGACGACGACGAGGGCGGCGAGCCCCAGCCAGCCGAGGGCGTCGGCGGCGCGGCTGCCGCCCGCGGGGCGCTGGCGGCCGGTCAGCCACACGGCGAGCAGGGCACCGACGCCGAGCTCCCAGACGCGGGTCGTCGTCGTGAAGAAGGACGCCTCCGGGCTCGTGTGCGAGGCGACGAGCGACCAGACGAACGACACCCCGGTCAGCGCGCCGAGGGCGATCGCCACGGTGCGGCGGTCGGGGCGCCGGCCAAGCAGGCGGGCCACGACGGCGAGGGTCAGCAGGAGGAGCGGCCAGACGACGTAGAACTGTTCCTCGACCGCGAGGCTCCAGAAGTGCTGCACCGGCGACGGGCGCACGTCCGAGGAGAGGTAGTCGACCTCGCGGCCGGCGAGGACCCAGTTGACGACGTAGGTCGCGGCGGCGATGACGTCGTGGCCGACCTGCTGGCGGCGCTGCCCGGGGATGACGAGCCACGAGAACAGGCTCGTGACGAGGAGGACGAGGACCGCGGCCGGCAGGAGCCGGCGCACGCGGCGGCCGACGAAGCGCACCCACGAGACCGTCCCCGTGCGGTCGAGCTCGGCGACGAGCAGGCCGGTGATGAGGAAGCCGGAGATGACGAAGAAGATGTCGACGCCGACGAAGCCGGCGTGGACCGGCAGGCCGGCGTGGTAGGCCAGCACGGAGAGCACCGCGACGGCGCGCAGGCCCTCGACGTCGCGCCGGAAGCCCGGTCGCCGCCCCGTCGTGCGCTGCCCGGCGCGGGTCCGCTCCGGGGCGCTCGCCTCAGCGCTCACGCAGCCGCTCGACGAGGGCGTCGCGGACCTCGTCGGGCACGAGGCCGGTCACGTCGCCGCCGTAGCGGACGACCTCCTTGACGAGCGAGCTCGAGACGTGGGCGAGCGAGGGCTCCCCCGGCAGGAACAGGGTCTCGAGGCCGGTCAGGTGGCGGTTCATCCGGGCCATCGGCAGCTCATAGTCGAAGTCGGTGCCACCGCGCAGGCCCTTGACGAGGACGTCGGCCCCGAGGTCGCGGCAGACGTCGACGAGGAGCCGGTCCGCGAAGGCCTCGACCCGCACCACGTCGGCGAGGTCCCGGTCGGCGAGCGCGTGCTCGACGAGGGCCACCCGCTCGGGGACGGTGAAGGTCCCCTGCTTGGCGGGGTTGTGGAGGATCGCCACGACCACCTCGTCGTGCAGCGCGGCGGCGCGCGCCACGACGTCGAGGTGGCCGTGGGTCACCGGGTCGTAGGAGCCGGGGCAGACGGCCCGGCGGACGCGCTCGCTCACGCGCGCCAACCTAGCAAGGGCCCGGGCGGGGTGGGTCAGTCGCCGTTCTTCGCGGCGTCCTCGACCTCCTCGGCCTTCTCCTTGGCCTCCTCCTTGATGCGGTCGGCCTCCTCGCGCGCCTCCTCGGGGGCGAGGGCGCCCTTGGCGACGGCCTCGTCGATGAGGGCGGCGACCTGCTCCTCGGAGCCGCAACCCTCCTCGAGGAGCTGGTTGCGGCGGGTCAGCCAGTCGACGCCGAGCCGCTCGCGCACCTCGAGGTCGACCTCCTCGCGCGCCGGGTTGAGGATGGTCTGCTCCTCCTCGTTCGCGTGGTGGTTGACCACCGTCGCGAGGTCCTCGAGGGCGTCGTCGTACTTCTGGGTGTCGGTGCCCTTGGCGCGCAGGAAGGCCAGCAGCGCCTCGTTGATCTCGGCGTGCTCCTCCTCGCCGTGCTCGGCCTCGTGGTCGGTGATGTCGTCGGCCTTGCGGCGCAGGGTCGGGTAGACCTTCTCCTCCTCGGCGACGGCGTGCGCGGTCAGCACCTCGGCCAGGGCGCGGCGGGCGGCCTCGCGGTCGGTGTCGGTGCGCCGGGCCTCGCGCAGGAGGTCCTCGAAGAGCCGGTGGTCCTCGAGGATGCGCTCGATGACGTCGCCGCTGACCGGCCGGGGGATCTCGTAGTCGCTCATCCACGCATCCTGTCAGAGGGCATGCCTGACCTGCGTCGACGCATCCCGTCCTTCGACGAGCGTCAGGGGCGCTCGGCGAGCCAGACGGTGGTCTCGCCGTACTTGCGCGGCTTGCCGACGCGCTCGAGGCCGGCGGGCCAGGCGGGCTCCGGTGAGCGCGAGGAGCGCTCGACGACGACGAGCCCGTCGTCCCCGAGCCAGCCGTCGGCGAGCCGCTCCAGCACGGAGGCCAGCGCCTCCTCCCCCACGTCGTACGGGGGGTCGAGCAGCACGAGGTCGGCCGGGCCCTCGGCCCCGGGCTCGCCGGCGAGCGCCGAGGCGACCGTCGTCGGCACGACCCGCACCCCTCGCAGCGCGAGCGAGGCGACGTTGGCGGCGATGACCGTCGCGGCGCGCCGGTCGGACTCGACGAGCACGCACGAGCGCGCCCCGCGGCTCACCGCCTCGAGGCCGAGCGCGCCGGAGCCGGCGTAGAGGTCGAGGACGTGGGCACCGCGCACCGCGCCGCGGGCCTCGAGCGCCGAGAAGAGCGCCTCGCGGACCCGGTCGCTCGTGGGGCGGGTCCCCGCGCCGGGCGGGGTGCGCAGGGTGCGTCCGCCGTGCGTGCCGGCGATGATGCGGGTCATCAGCCACGCTCCAGGTAGGCGGCCTGCTCGGCGTCGACGCGGGCCTGGACGGCGGCCGCCAGCAGGGGGTGGTCGGCGAGGTCGGGGTCGGCGTCGACGAGCGCGAAGGCGTCCTCGCGGGCCTGCTCGATGACGTCCTCGTGCTCGAGGATGTGGAGGAACTCCAGCTGTGTGCGCCGGCCGTGCTGCGCGGCCCCGAGGATGTCGCCCTCGCGGCGCTGGGCGAGGTCGAGGCGGGCGAGCTCGAAGCCGTCCGTCGTCCCCGCGACCGCGGCGAGCCGGGTCAGTGCCGGTTCGGCCTCGGACCCGGTGACGAGCAGGCACAGCCCGGGGAAGCCGCCCCGGCCGATGCGCCCGCGCAGCTGGTGCAGCTGGCTCACCCCGAAGCGGTCGGCGTCCATGACGACCATGACGCTCGCGTTCGGCACGTCGACCCCGACCTCGACGACCGTCGTCGAGACGAGGACGTCGGTCTCGCCCCGCTGGAAGCGCCCCATGACGGCGTCCTTGTCCTCGGGCGGCATCCGGCCGTGCAGGACCTCGAGGGTGAGCCCGGCGAGCGCCGGCTCGTCGGCCAGCCGCGCGGCGAGGGCGGTGACGCTGGTCAGCGGCCGCGGCGGCGGTGCCTGGGCCTCGTCGGCGTCGGGGTCGGTGGCCTCGACGGTCAGCACGGCGCCGTCCTCGGGCGCGTCGTCGTCGCCGATGCGCGGGCACACGACGTACGCCTGCCGGCCGGACCGCACCTCCTCGGCGATGCGCTGCCACGTCCGCTCCATCCACCCCGGCCGGTCCTCGGGCACGACGTGGGTCGTGATCGGCGCTCGCCCGGCGGGCAGCTCGCGCAGGGTCGAGGTCTCGAGGTCGCCGAACACCGTCATCGCGACGGTGCGCGGGATGGGCGTGGCGGTCATGACGAGGACGTGCGGCGGCGTGGACCCCTTGGCGCGCAACGCGTCCCGCTGCTCGACCCCGAACCGGTGCTGCTCGTCGACGACGACGAGGGCGAGGTCGTAGAAGTCGACGTGCTCCTGGAGCAGCGCGTGCGTGCCGACGACGATGCCCGCGTCGCCGCTCACGACGTCGAGGAGGGTGCGCCGGCGCTCCGCGGTCGGCTGGCTGCCGGTGAGCAGCGCGACCCGCGTCCCGTGCTCGGCGCCGCCGAGCATCCCGCCCTCCGCGAGGTCGCCGAGCATCCGGGTGATCGTCCGGTGGTGCTGCGCGGCGAGGACCTCGGTCGGGGCGAGCAGCGCGGCCTGGCCTCCGGAGTCGACCGCCTGGAGCATCGCCCGCAGCGCGACGACCGTCTTGCCGGAGCCGACCTCGCCCTGGAGCAGCCGGTGCATCGGCACCTCGCGGCCCATCTCGTCGGCGACGACTGCCCCGATGTCCCGCTGGCCGTCGGTGAGGGTGAACGGCAGCCGCTCGTCGAACGCGGCGAGCAGCCCGTCGGCCTGCCCGGCGCGGGCGCGCGTCGCCGTCGCGGCCGAGGCCCGCCGGCGCTGCGCGAGCGTCGCCTGGAGGACGAACGCCTCCTCGTAGCGCAGCCGCTGCTGGGCCGCCGCGACCTGCTCGAGGGTGTCCGGGCCGTGGATGCCGCGCAGGGCGTCGGTGCGCGACACCAGGTTCCGCCGCGCACGGACGTCCGCCGGCAGGGCGTCGGGCACGTCGTCGAGGACGTCGAGGACGCGGCGCACCGACTCGGTGACCGTCCACGTGTGCAGCTTGCCGACCCGGCGGTAGATGGGGATGAGGTCGCGCCGATCCCCCGCGTCGTAGTCGTCGAGCATCGTGTAGCCGGGGTGCGTCAGCTGGAGGCGACCGCGGTAGGTGCCGACCGTGCCGGCGAAGATCCCGCGGGCCCCGGGCACGAGCACCTTGTCGTGGCCCCAGGCCTTGAAGAACGTGATGTCGAGCTCGTGGCGCCCGTCGGTGATGACGACCTCGAGCATCGTGCCCTTGCGCGTCTTCATCCGCCGGGTCTGCGCCGAGCGCACCTCGGCGACCCCGACGAGGAACTCACCGGGCGTCACGGCGCCGAGGTCCGCCTCGCGGGTGCGGTAGCGACGCGGCCAGTAGGCGAGCAGGTCGCCGACGGTGTGGACGTCACGGTGCTTGGCGAAGTCGGCGGCGGCCGTGGCGATGATCGGCCGCAGCGGGCTGGACTCGGTCGCCACGTCACTCCACCCCGATGAGGAGCGGGTACACGGGCTGGCCGCCGTCGAGGACGACGACCTCGAGCTCGGGTCGCTCGCGCCCGAGGTCGGTGGCGAGGCGCTCGACGAGCAGCGGGTCGGCGTCGGCGCCGCGGACCAGGGTGACGAGCTCGCCGCCGGCCGAGAGGAGCCGGTCGAGGACGTCGCGCGCGGACGCCGCGAGGTCGGTGCCGAGGAACGCGACGTCGCCGTCGACGATCCCGAGGACGTCCCCCGGGCGGCAGACGCCGGCCCAGGTCAGCGCCTCCTTGGTGGCCACCGACACCGCCCCGTGGCGGGTCGCGACGGCGGCCTGGGTCATCGCGACGACGTTGGCGTGCACCGGCCGCGCGGGGTCGAGGACGGCCATCGCCGCGATGGCCTGCACGGTGGTGCGGGCCGGGACGACGTGCACCTCGAGCCCGTCGGCCGCGCCGGCCTCGGCCGCGACCTCGGCGGCCATCAGCCCGTCGGGGTCGGCGGGCAGGACGACGACCGCGCAGGCCCCGGTGCGCCGGGCGGCGTCGAGCAGCTGGCTGGCCGAGGCGCGCCGGCCCGGGCCGAACTCCAGCGCGACGGCGCCGGCCTCCTCGAGCAGGGCCACGACCCCCGGCCCCGCGGCGCCGGCGACGACCCCGAGGGGCACGACGGCCTCACGGGCCGCGACCTGGCTCGGCAGGTGGGTGATGCGGATGCGCTCCGGCCGGCCCGCGCCGAGCGCGGCCTCGACCGCGGCGCCGGCGTCGTCGACGTGGACGTGGACGTTCCAGAGGTCCGGGCCGCCGACGACGATGAGCGAGTCGCCGAGGGCGTCGAGCTGCTCGGTCAGCGCCTGCACGCGCGCGGCGTCGGTGTCCAGCAGCAGGTACATCACCTCGAAGGCCGGCCCGGGCGCCTCGCCCTCGTCGGTCGTGTCGTCCGGCGACGGGCGCCGCGGCGGGGAGTGCCAGCGCGCGGGGTCGGTGCCGCTCGCCGCGGTGAGCAGCCCCTCGTCGGCGCTCGTCCACGCACCGGTGACGACCCGGTGCAGGGCCTCGAGGAGCAGGACGCAGCCCGCTCCCCCGGCGTCGACGACGCCGGCGCGGGCGAGGGCCGGCAGCTGCTCGGGCGTGCGGGCGAGCGCCTCCGTCGCGGCCTCGACGGCGGCGGCCGACACCTGGGCCATCGAGCCGCCGGCGTCGCAGGCCGCCCGGGCCCCGGCCGCCGCGGCGTCGGCGACGCTGAGGATGGTCCCCTCCTGCGGGTGCGCGACGCTGGCCCGGGCCTTGGCCGCCCCCCGCTCGAGGCAGGCGGCGAGGAGCGCGACGTCGACCTCGGCGGCGTCCTCCTCGACGACGACGTCGCAGACGCCTCCGACCACCTGGCTGAGGATGACCCCGGAGTTGCCGCGGGCCGAGAGCAGGACGGCGCGGCGCAGCGTTCGGCACTCCTCGACGAGCCCGACGGCGCCGCTCCCCCCGTCGGCCGAGCGCGCCGCGACGACCTCGTCGATCGCGCCGTCGAGGGTGAGGTAGAGGTTGGTGCCCGTGTCGCCGTCGGGCACGGGGAAGACGTTGAGCTCGTCGATCTCCGTGCGGCGCGCCGCGAGGGCGGCCCGGGTCAGCAGGGCCCACTGCCGGGCGTCGGCGGCGGTGAGGACGTCGGGCACGATGTCAGGGTAACGGGGTGGTCCGTCGCCCCCGCCGGAGCCGTTTTGGTCGGGCCGGTGGCCCTCGGCTACTCTTGTCCGGTTGCGCGTGCGCTCTGCGCCGCGCCCCGATGACCACACGACCGTTACTGCATCAGGAGATCTCCCGTGGCTGCCAACTGCGACGTCTGCGGCAAGGGCCCCGGTTTCGGGCACAACATCTCGCACTCGCACCGCCGCACGAAGCGCCGTTGGAACCCCAACATCCAGCGCGTCAAGGCGATGGTGGGCGAGGCCGGTGTGACCCCGAAGCGGCTCAACGTCTGCACCTCGTGCCTCAAGGCGGGCAAGGTCAAGCGCTGACCTCCCCCTGACGCACCTCGGAACGGGCGGCCTCCCTCGCGGAGGCCGCCCGTTCCGCGTCTTCCGGGCAGGGTTCAGGCGCCGGCGAAGTGGTCCCAGCCGCGCACGTCCGGCACGACCCCGTCGACCGTGACGCGCGCGCCGTCGGGCCCGGTCCCGCCGACCCGGCCCACCGCCACCCACGGCCGCCCCGGCAGCGCTCCGAGGTCGACCGACGCCGGGAAGCACCCGACGAGCGAGTGCTCCTCGCCCCCGCCGAGCACCTGGCGCAGCGCCTCGTCGGCCCCGAGGCAGCGCTTGAGCGGGCCGCTCGCGAACCGCGTCCGCAGCGCCTCCCCCGACAGGTCGATGCCCACCCCGCTCGCCCGGGCGACCCGCCCGAGGTCGGTGACGAGCCCGTCCGAGACGTCGACGAGCGCGTGCGCGCCGGCGTCGGCGGCGACCGGCCCGGCCTCCCACGGCGGCCGCGGCGCCCGGTGGGCCGCGCGCAGCCGGTCGGCGTCCTCCCCTCCCCCGGACGAACGCCCCGCGAGGTAGAGGGCCAGGCCGCCGCCGGAGGTCCCGAGCGTGCCGCAGACGGCGACGACGTCGCCGGGGCGCGCGCCCGAGCGCCGGACCGGTCGCCGGCCGCGCAGGTCGCCGAGCGCCGTGAGGGTGACCGTCACGACCCCCGCCGGCCCGGACGACAGGTCGCCGCCGACGACGGGTGCGCCGGACTCCCGCGACACCGCGGCGATGCCCTCGGCCAGCCCGAGCACCCAGTCGACCGGGGTGTCGGGGTCGGCGACGAGCGAGACGAGCAGCCCGGTCGGGACGGCGCCCATCGCCGCGACGTCGGCGAGGTTCTGCACGCTCACCTTGACGCCGACGTCGTGCGGGCCCGACCAGTCGTCGCGCCAGTCGCGGCCGCGGACCATCCCGTCGGTCGTCGCGACGACCGTGCCGGACGGGGTCGCGAGCACCGCGGCGTCGTCGCCCGGGCCGACCGGCAGGGCCGCGTCGTCCGGGGCCACGGCCGCGGCGTAGAGGGGGAAGACGCGGGCGAGGAGCTCGGCCTCGTCCAGGTCGCGCAGGCGCTCCACGCGGTGCTCCCTCCCTGCGGTGACGTCCGGTCCACCGGCACGGTAGCGTCTGGGTCGAGCCCCGCCGGACCCGGTGGGCACCACGTGCGGGGCCGCACCGGCCCCGCCGACCGACGACAAGGTGGAGTTCAGTGGTCCAGGCCTACATCCTGATCCAGACCGACGTCGGGCGCGCCGCGTCCGTCGCCGCGACGATCGCCGGCATCGACGGCGTCGTCCTCGCCGAGGACGTCACCGGCCCCTACGACGTCATCGCCCGGGTGGAGGCCGCGACCGTCGACGAGCTGGGCAAGCTCGTCATCTCCCGCATCCAGGACACCGAGGGCATCACCCGCACCCTCACGTGCACCGTGGTCCACGTCTGAGCGTGCCCGGACCCCGTCGGACGGCGGCAGCGCTCGGCGCTGCCGCCGTCCTGCTGTCCGGGTGCTCCACGGCCGTCGGGGTGAGCGTGCCCGGGGGCGCCGCCGGCTGCGGCGACCCCCGCTGGCCGGCGCAGGTCGGCGGCCACGAGCGCGTCGACACCGACCCCGCGAACGCTGCCGTCGCCGCGTGGGGCGACCCCGCGGTGGTCGCGCGCTGCGGCGTCGGCGCGCTGGCGCCGACCGAGACGGAGTGCATCGAGATCGACGGCGTCGGATGGATCCCGTCGAGCCTCTCGGACGGCACGCGCTTCACGACGTTTGGCACCGACCCCGCGCTCGAGGTGCTCGTGCCGTCGGCCTACGACCCCGCGCCGCTCGTGCTGCCGGCCTTCGACGAGGTCGCGAAGGCCCTGCCGCCCAACGGTCTCCGCTGCCGCTGAACCCCCGCGGCGGCGGCGCGTCAGCGCAGGCCGGTGCGCCGCTCGAGCGCCAGCGCGACGAGCTCGTCGATGAGCTCGGGGTAGGCGACCCCGGTCGCGGCCCACATCCGCGGGTACATCGAGCTCGGGGTGAAGCCGGGCATCGTGTTGACCTCGTTGAGGACGATCTCGCCCTCGTCGGTGAGGAAGAAGTCGACGCGGGCGAGGCCCTCGCAGCCGGCGGCCTCGAAGGCGCGCGCCGCCATCGACCGGATGTCGACGGCCACCTGCGACGGCACGTCGGCCGGCGCCTCGAGCCGCACGTCGTCCCCCGCGAGGTACTTGGCCTCGAAGTCGTAGAAGTCGTGGTTCTGCACGACGACGCACTCGCCGAGCTCGCTCGTGCGGGGGGCGTCGGTGCCACGGCCCTCGAGGACGCCGCACTCGATCTCGCGCCCGACGATGCCCTGCTCGACGACGACCTTGGGGTCGTGCTCGCGGGCCGCCTCGATCGCGGCCTCGAGGGCGTCCGTCGACGCGACCTTCGTGATGCCCATGCTCGACCCGGCGCGGGCCGGCTTGACGAACACCGGGAAGGTCAGGGCGCCGACGGCGTCCATCGCGGCCGCGGGGTCGCGCCGCCAGTCGCGGTCGGTGATGACGACGTACGGGCCGACCGGCAGGCCGGCCGCCGCCAGCACGGTCTTCATCATCGCCTTGTCCATCATGACCGCCGAGGCGGTGACGCCCGACCCGACGTACCGGACGTCGGCGAGGTCGAGCAGCCCCTGGATGGTGCCGTCCTCGCCGAACGGGCCGTGGAGCAGCGGGAAGACGACGTCGACCTCCCCGAGCGTGCGCGGCGCCTGCCCCGCCTCGTGGACGACGAGGGTGCGGTCGGTGGCCGAGGTCGGGACGATGACGCTCGCCGACCCGCCGTCGACCTGCGGCTCGTGGCCGGGCGCGAGCCGCAGCGGCTCGGGGTCGTCGGCGGCGAGGACCCAGTGGCCGTCCTTGGCGATGCCCACGGGCACGACGTCGTAGCGGTCGCGGTCGAGCGCCTCGAGGACGCTCGCGGCGGTCGCGCAGGAGACGGCGTGCTCGGACGAGCGGCCCCCGAAGACGAGGGCGACGCGGATCTTGTCGGCTGGGCGGTCGGTCATCGCAGGCGACTCTAGCCGCCCCTAGGGTGGCCCTCGTGACCGACGGCCCCTCCTCGCCCGAGCCCCTCGCCCCCGCCACCCGGCTCGTCGCCCTCGGGCGCGAGCCGGCCTCCCCGGGAGCGCAGGTCGGCGCGCCGCTCGTGCTCACCTCGACCTACCACGCGGACGGCGCGGTCAGCTACGGCCGCGGCGGCAACCCGACGTGGTCGGCCCTCGAGGAGGCCCTCGGCTCGCTCGAGGGCGGCGACGCGCTCGTCCTCGCCTCCGGGATGGCCGCCGTGTCCGCCGCGTTCTCGCTCCTCCCCCACGGCGGCACCGTCGTCGTCCCGGACGCCGCCTACAACGGCGTGATGGCGACCGTCGGCGACCTCGAGGCCGAGGGCGCCGCGACGGTCCGCCGGGTCGACCTCACCGACAGCGCGGCGGTCGTCGCCGCCCTCGACGGCGCCGACCTGCTCTGGCTCGAGTCACCGACCAACCCCCTCCTCGAGGTCGCCGAGGTCGCGACCCTCGCCGCCGCCGCCCGCGAGCGCGGGGTGCTGACGGTCGTCGACAACACCTTCGCGACGCCGCTCCTCCAGCGGCCGCTCGAGGACGGCGCCGACGTCGTCGTGCACTCGGTCACCAAGTACCTCGCCGGCCACAGCGACGTCCTCCTCGGCGCGGTCGTCACGGCGCCCACCGAGGCCGGCCGCGCCCTCCACGACCGCCTGCACCGGTACCGGCGCCTGCGGGGCGCCATCGCCGGGCCGATGGAGTCCTGGCTCGCGCTGCGCGGGATGCGCACCCTGCACCTGCGCCTCGAGCGGGCCTGTGCGAGCGCGGTCGAGCTCGCGCGCCGGCTCGAGGGCCACCCGGCCGTCACCCGCGTCCGCTACCCCGGCTTCGGCGCGATCGTCAGCATCGAGGTCGTCGGCGGGGCCGACGGCGCCGAGCGCGTCTCGGCCGCCACGCGGCTCTGGGTGCACGCGACGAGCCTCGGCGGCGTCGAGAGCCTCCTCGAGCGACGCAAGCGCCAGCCCGACGAGCCCCTCAAGGTCCCCGACGAGCTGCTGCGGCTCTCGGTCGGCGTCGAGGACGTCGACGACCTGTGGCGCGACCTCGCGACCGCCCTGGACCACGCGGCGGGCTGAACCCGCGGGTGCCGCTGCGGCTCAGGCGGTCTCGGCCTTGCGGGGCCGCGAGAGCAGGGCGGCGACAACCTCCTGCGCGGTCCGGCCGTGCCGGATCATCGCGTCGACCTGCTCGATGATCGGCACATCGACGCCGTGCGCGCCGGCGAGCTCGAGGATCGAGGTGCACGACTTGACCCCCTCGGCGGTCTGCCGGGTCAACGCGACGACCTCGTCGACGGCCATCCCCTGCCCGAGCCGGACGCCGAAGGAGTGGTTGCGCGACAGCGGCGACATGCACGTCGCGATGAGGTCCCCGACCCCGGCGAGGCCCGCGAAGGTCACGGCCTCGCCGCCGAGCGCGGTCCCGAGGCGCATCGTCTCGGCGAGGCCGCGGGTGATGATCGAGGCCTTGGAGTTGTCGCCCATCCCGAGGCCCTCGGCCATCCCGACGGCGAGGGCGATGACGTTCTTGACGGCGCCGGCGATCTCGGTGCCGACGACGTCGGAGCCGGTGTACGGGCGGAAGTACGGTGCGGCACAGGCCGCGGCCACGCGCTCGGCCATCTCCTCGCTCCGGCTCGCGACGACGGACGCGGCGGGCTGCTTGGCCGCGATCTCGCGCGCGAGGTTGGGACCGGAGACGACGACGACCCGGTCGGGGTCCACGCCCCCGACCTCGGCGACGACCTCCGACATCCGCCGGGTCGTGCCGAGCTCGACGCCCTTCATGAGCGAGACGACCGCGGCGTCGCCCGGCAGCACGTGCCCCCAGGCGGTGAGGTTGTCGCGCAGGGTCTGCGAGGGCACCGCGAGGACGACGACGTCCGCGCCGTCCGCGGCCTCCGCCGGGTCGGTCGTCGCGCGGACGGTGCCCGGCAGGCGCAGCTCGGGGAGGTAGTCGCGGTTGACGCCCTCGTTGACCTGCGCGACGACCTCGGGCCGCCGGCCCCACATCGTCACCGGGGTGCCGGCGTCGGCGAGGACGGCCGCGAAGGCGGTCCCCCAGCTCCCGGTGCCGTAGACGGCCGCTCGGCTCATGACGCCTCCTCGATCGGTCGGGGTCGGCCGGTCGGGGTGACGCGGGCCCGTCGGGGGTCGAAGCGCTCGGCGGGCGCGGGCTCGCCCCGCAGCACCTCGAGCTCGGTGGTGATGGCGGCCATGATCCGGCGGGTCGCCTCGGCGAGCACCTCGGCCGTCACCGGCAGGTCGTAGAGGTCCGCGAGGTCGACCGGGCGGCCGGCCCGCACCCGCATGACGGGGCGCGGCAGGAGCCGCGGCACCCGCGCGTACGGCGCGAGCATCTCCTGCGGCCCCCAGACCGCGACGGGGACGACGGGGCACCGGGTCTCGAGGGCGACGCGGGCCGCGCCGGTCTTCCCGCGCATCGGCCAGAGGCCGGGGTCGCGGGTGAGCGTGCCCTCCGGGTAGATGGCGACGCACTTGTTCGCGCGGACCGCGGCGACCGCGGCGCGGTAGGCGTCGACCGCGCTGCCCGACTCGCGGTGCACCGGGATCTGGTCGGCCGAGCGCAGCACCGCCCCGACGACCGGGACGCGGAAGACCTCGTCCTTGCCGAGGAAGCGCGGCGAGTACCCCTGGTCGACGAGGAAGTGCGCGAAGGCGAGCGGGTCGACGTGCGAGACGTGGTTGGGGCACACGACCCAGCCGCCCGTGGTCGGCAGGTGCTCGGCCCCCTCCCAGCGGCGGCGCGTCAGCGCCCGGAAGACCGGCCGGAGGACGGCGATGGCGAACCGGTACCCGAAGGGACGCGAGCTGTCGGTCGGGGTGGTCACCTGTGGCCTTCCGGGGTGGGGGTCACCGCATTCTGGTCCGCGGTGCAGGTGATGTCGAGCGTGCCACGGCGGGGTGTCAGGATCGGCACGTGCCCTCGTCCCCAGCGCTCGCGGTCGTCGTCCCCGTCAAGGGCGGCCCGCTCGCGAAGTCGCGCCTGCCACTGCCGCGCGAGGACCGGATGGCCCTCGCCGACGCCTTCTCCCGCGACACCGTCGCCGCGGCCGCGTCCCTGCCCGGCGTCCGCGTGCTCGTCGTCACCGGCGACCCCGTCGTGGCGGCCTGGGCCGCGGTCGTCGCCCAGGTCGTGCCGGACCCCGGCGGGGGGCTGGACGCCGCGGTGCGGGCCGGGGTCGCGGCGGCCCGCGGCACGGGCGCCCGCCGCGCCGTCGTGCTGCTCGGGGACCACCCGGCGCTCACCGGCACCGAGCTCGCCGCCACGCTCGAGCGGACGGGCCGGCTCCCCCGGGCCGTCGTCCCCGACGCCGACGGCACCGGCACGGCGCTGCTGGACCTCGCGCTCGACGACGGGCCGGCCCCGACGCGCTTCGGGGCGGGGAGCGCTACCGCGCACGCCGACCTCGGCTGGGAGACGGTCCGGGTGCCCGCCGCGGGCCTGCGGACCGACGTCGACGACGCCGCGTCGCTGGCCGACGCCGTTGCGCTCGGGGTGGGTGCGCACACCGCCCAGGCCCTGGCTCGCGCTACCCTGCCGGGCGTGCAGGCCACCATCCACCGGGTCCCGGACGAGACGGGCGGCAGCGCGCTGCTCGACGACGGCCGCGAGGTCGAGGTGCCGATCGCCGCGCTCGTCGACAGCGGTCTCCTGCACCTGCGCAGCGGCCAGCGGGTGAGCATCGAGCTCGACGCCGACGGCCTCGTCGCCACGCGGGCCTGGATCGTCGGCATCGGGCCGGGCGAGACCATCCACTGACGGCCCCGCCCGACCCGGCGCGTCAGCGCTTGGCGGTCCTCTTGGCCGGGGCCTTCTTGGCGGTCGTCTTCTTCGCGGTCGTCGCCTTGCTCGCCGTCGCCTTCGTGGCGGTCTTCTTCGCGGGGGCGGCCTTGGTCGCGGTCTTCTTCGCCGGCGCCTTCTTCGCGGCGGTCTTCGCCGGGGTCGCCTTCGTCGCGACCTTCTTCGCGGCGGTCTTCGCCGGCGCCGTCGCCTTGGTCGCGGTCTTCTTCGCCGCGGTCTTGACGGGCGCCGCCTTCGTCGCGACCTTCTTCGCCGCCGTCTTCGGCGGCGCCGTGGCCTTGGTCGTGGTCTTCTTCGCCGCGGCCTTGGCCGGCGCCGCCTTGGTCGCCGTCTTCTTCGCGGTCGTGGCCTTGGTCGCCGACTTCTTGGCGGCCGTCTTCTTGGCCGGGGCCGCCGCGGCGCCCGCGCTGCCGGCGGCGGCACGACCCGTCGCCGTGCCGCCCTTGGGCAGCGAGCTGGGCTTGCGGACGTAGTCCTTGAAGGCGGTGCCCGGACGGAAGCGCGGAGCCTTGCTCTTGGGGATGCGCACCGAGGTACCGGTGTGCGGGTTGCGGCCGGTGCGAGCGGCGCGCTCCGCGCGGTCGAACGTGCCGAAGCCGGTGATCGCGACCTTGCCGCCCCGGGTGACCTCACGGACGATCGTGTCGAGCACGGTGTCCAGCGCGTCGTTCGCGAGCTTGCGGCTGCCGAGGGCCTTCTCGAGCTCCTTGACGATGTCTGCCTTGTTCACGGTGGATCCTCCATCGGTCGGCGCGAGGCGGCCGCCTCGACGCTGGGACGTGGGGCCGGGGCTCGCCGACCTTGGGGACGACGGTATGCCTGCCGGAGAGGCACGTCCACCACTCTCGCGGCGTGTTCTGGTTGCGCGACAGAGGCTTTGGCGACGCCGTCGGCGTCACAGCAGCCCCACGCACACCAGCGCGGCACCCCCGAGGGGATGCCGCGCCGCTGTGTTCCTGCCCGGAAACGGTTTTGGGAGAGGGGCTTTGTCAGGCGGTGACGCTCGGCTTCCACGCCGGACGAATTGTCTCGTAGGCCGTGATGTCCTCTTCGTGCCGCAGCGAGAGGCTGATGTCGTCCAGTCCCTCGAGGAGGCGCCAGCGGGTGTAGTCGTCGACCTCGAAGGGGGCCACGAGGTCACCGGCGGTGACGGTGCGGGACTCGAGGTCGACCGTCACGGAGGTACCGGGCTCGTTCTCCAGCAGCTTCCAGAGCAGCTCGACGTCGTCCTGCGAGCACTGCGCGGTGAGCAGGCCCTGCTTGCCGCTGTTGCCCCGGAAGATGTCCGCGAAGCGCGAGGAGATGACGACCCGGAAGCCGTAGTCCATGAGCGCCCACACCGCGTGCTCGCGCGAGGACCCGGTGCCGAAGTCGGGGCCGGCGACGAGGACCGACCCCGCGGCGAAGTTCGGGTCGTTGAGCACGAACGTCTCGTCGTTCCGCCAGGCGGCGAAGAGCCCGTCCTCGAACCCGGTGCGGGTCACCCGCTTGAGGTAGACGGCCGGGATGATCTGGTCGGTGTCGACGTTGCTGCGGCGCAGCGGGACGCCGATGCCGGTGTGCGACGTGAACTTCTCCATCAGGCGTTCGCCTCCACGGGCTCGAGGTCGGCAGGGCTCGACAGGGTGCCGCGGACCGCGGTGGCGGCCGCGACGAGCGGGCTGACCAGGTGGGTCCGGCCGCCCTTGCCCTGCCGTCCCTCGAAGTTGCGGTTCGAGGTCGACGCGCTGCGCTCCCCCGGCGCGAGCTGGTCGGGGTTCATCCCGAGGCACATCGAGCACCCCGGCAGGCGCCACTCGGCGCCGGCCGCGGTGAAGACCTCGTGCAGGCCCTCGGCCTCGGCCTGGAGGCGGACGCGGGCGGAGCCGGGGACGACGAGCATCCGCACGCCGTCGGCCACGTGGCGACCCTCGATGACCTCGGCCGCGGCGCGCAGGTCCTCGATCCGGCCGTTGGTGCAGGAGCCGACGAAGACGGTGTCGACGTGGATCTCGCGCAGCGGCGTCCCGGCCTGCAGACCCATGTACTCGAGCGCGCGGCGGGCGGCGACCTTGTCGTTGTCGTCCCCCATCGACTCGGGGTCCGGCACGGCCTCGCCGAGCGGGCTGCCCTGGCCGGGGTTGGTGCCCCAGGTGACGAAGGGGGTGAGGGAGGCGGCGTCGAGCGTGACCTCGGTGTCGAACTCGGCGTCGTCGTCGCTGCGCAGCTCGCGCCAGGCCTCGACGGCGGCGTCCCAGTCGGCGCCGGTCGGCGCGTGGTCGCGGCCGCGGACGTACTCGAAGGTCGTCTCGTCGGGAGCGATCATCCCGGCGCGCGCGCCGGCCTCGATCGACATGTTGCACACGGTCATCCGGGCCTCCATCGAGAGGGCGCGGATGGCGCTGCCCCGGTACTCGATGACGTAGCCCTGGCCGCCGCCGGTGCCGATCTTCGCGATGACGGCGAGGACGATGTCCTTGGCGGTGACGCCGGGCGAGAGCTCGCCCTCGACGGTCACGGCCATCGTCCGGAACGGCTTGAGCGGCAGGGTCTGCGTCGCGAGGACGTGCTCGACCTCGGAGGTGCCGATGCCGAAGGCCAGCGCCCCGAAGGCCCCGTGCGTCGAGGTGTGGCTGTCGCCGCAGACGATCGTCATCCCCGGCTGGGTCAGGCCCAGCTGCGGGCCGACCACGTGGACGATGCCCTGCTCGGCGTCGCCCATCGGGTAGAGCGTGACGCCGAACTCCTCGCAGTTGCGGCGCAGCGTCTCGACCTGGGTGCGGCTCACCGGGTCGGTGATCGGGCCCGGGGTCGTCGGGACGTTGTGGTCCTCGGTCGCCAGGGTGAGGTCGGGGCGGCGGACCGGCCGGCCGGCGAGGCGGAGCCCGTCGAAGGCCTGCGGGCTCGTCACCTCGTGGAGGAGGTGGAGGTCGATGTAGAGGAGGTCGGGCTCCCCGTCGCCCCGTCGCACGACGTGCTGCTCCCACACCTTCTCGGCCAGCGTTCCGGCCATCCCACTCACCTCTCGTCCACGTGACCGCGGCGGTCGGCCGCGGGGTCGTCGGCGGCGGACGCGGCACCGCGTCGTCGCCGTCGTCCCGAGATTCGCACGGTGATGTCATGGATGGACTTGCGTCTCATCCGATGAGATAGCAATATCAAGACATGGACAACAGCAGTGGGGTCGGAGTGCTCGACAAGGCAGCCGTCGTGCTGTCCGCCCTCGAGGCCGGCCCGTCGACGCTCGCCCAGCTCGTGACGGCCACCGGCCTGGCCCGCCCGACGGCGCACCGGCTCGCCGTCGCCCTCGAGCACCACCGGCTCGTGACGCGCGACCTGCAGGGACGCTTCGTCCTCGGCCCGCGCCTCGGCGAGCTCGCGGCCGCCGCCGGCGAGGACCGCCTCCTCGCCGCCGCCGGTCCGGTCCTCGGCGCGCTGCGCGACCACACGAACGAGTCGGCGCAGCTCTTCCGGCGCCAGGGCGAGTACCGGGTGTGCGTCTCGGCCGCCGAGCGCCCCGTCGGCCTGCGCGACTCCATCCCGATCGGCGCCACCCTCTCGATGCGCGCCGGCTCGGCCGCGCAGATCCTCCTCGCCTGGGAGGAGCCCGACCGGCTGCACCGCGGCCTCCAGGGCGCGGCCTTCACGGCGACGGCCCTCTCCGGGGTCCGGCGCCGGGGCTGGGCGCAGAGCGTCGGCGAGCGCGAGCCCGGCGTGGCGTCGGTCTCGGCCCCCGTCCGCTCCCCGAGCGGGCGGGTCATCGCGGCGGTCTCGATCTCGGGACCCATCGAGCGCCTCTCGCGCCAGCCCGGCCGCCTGCACGCCGCGACGGTCATGGCCGGCGCGAACAAGCTGAGCGAGGTCCTCGCGCGGCACGCCGCGCAGCAGGAGGTCCAGAACAACGCCTGACCGGCGGGGCCCGCCGGCCGCCACGCAACACGGATGTCACACGCGGCGCGCGCCGGGGCAACACGGCGCGGGCAGGCTGGGCGCACCGTCCATCGCAGGAGGAGCGCACGTGACCCCGACCGCCGCCTCGCGCATCGCCCGTGACCGCACCCGGCTGCTCGCCTTCCCGCGCCCGGACCGGCCGGCGCTGGTCGTCGGCGGTGGCAGCGTCGCGGCCCGGCGCGCGGCGGCGCTGACCCGGGCCCGGACGCCGGTCATCGTCTTCGCACCGACCCTGTGCGACGACGTCTTCGACCTGCTCGCCGAGCGGCTCGTCACCTGGGAGAACCGCTGGCCCACGCTCGAGGACCTGCGCTCGGCGTGGCTCGTCCACGCGGCGACCGGCGACGCCCGGCTCGACGCCCGGGTGTGCGCGCTCGCCGCGAGCGCCCGGGTCACGGTCGCCTGAGGCCTCAGGACAGCCGGCTGCCGAGCCGCTGGCGGGCCGTCTCACCGCGCCGACCCAGCGGGAGGACTCCGGCGATCGACGCGAGCCCGAGCGGCTTCGGACCCGCGTACGCGCTCTCGGCACCGTGCGGCGTCACCTCGTAGGTCTCGTGCCAGATGGTGACGGCGCCGGGGTCCTTCTTCGCGACGGCGTAGAACTCGGTCCACGCCGGCCGGTGCAGGTGGTCGGCGGCGTTCGCGTAGGCGTAGAGGTCCTCGGTGCTGCGCCACCACTGGACCATCGTCGTCGCCATGAGGTGCACGGTCGAGCGGCTGCCGAGGTAGCCGAGCGACTCCTCCTCCCCGCGGGCGGCCGCGGCCTTGTTGCGCTCGAGCTCGGTGATCATCCGCGGCATCGCGCTCGCAGCCTGGCGCACGATGCCGACCCGCCAGGGGCGGTGGACGCGCAGGCCGATGAGGAAGACGGTGAGGGGGCCGTCGTAGGCGTGGGTCATGCGATCCATGGGACGCTCCTGACTGGATAGTGACGCTGTCCGGTGACACCATGGTGGAGAGTGGCACTATCCGGTGTCAAGAGGGAAGGAGCGGGAGTGCGCATCTCGGAGCTGGCGGAGCGGACCGGCGTGCCGGTGCACACGCTGAAGTTCTACCTCCGGGAGGGCGTGCTGCCGCCGGGCCGGGCGACGAGCCGGACCTCGGCCGACTACGGTGACGAGCACGTCGAGCGGGTCCGGCTGGTCCGGGCGCTCGTCGAGCACGGCGGCGTCGGCCTCAGCGGTGTGCGCGCGATCGTCGGCGCCCTGGAGTCCCCTCCCCCGTCCCGTCACGACCTGCTCGGCGCGGCCGCGGCCGTCATCCCGACCCCTGCCGCCCGCGGCCCGGTCGACCCCGAGATCACGGGGCTGCTCGAGGAGCTCGGCTGGTGCACGTGGTCGGGCGCACCCGCCCTCACCGCGCTCGGCGACGCGGTGGCGGCGGCCCGGGCGGCCGGCGTCCCGTTGGACGCAGCGACCCTGCGGCGGTACGCCGCGGGGATGACCGTGGTCGCCGAGGCCGACGTCGACCTCGCCCTCGCGGCGCAGGACCCGGCCGAGGCGATGCGCACCGTCGTCGTCGGGACCGTGCTCGGCGATCCCGTGCTCGTCGCGCTGCGACGGCTCGCCCAGGAGGCGGTGAGCAGCCGGCGTCAGGCGGCGGCCGACGCGCGCGAGGACGCCTGAGACGCAACCCCGTCGACCCACGACGAAGGCCCGGTCCTGGTGGACCGGGCCTTCGCTCGATGTAGCCCCGACGGGATTCGAACCCGCGCTACCGCCTTGAGAGGGCGGCGTGCTAGGCCACTACACAACGGGGCCTCGGTGTCGTCCGGACCACCGCGAGGCGGGCCGGGCAACGAGGAGAAACCTTACCGAACGGGAGGGCTTTCTCCGAAATCGCCTCCGGCCGAAGCCGGGGGCGATGGCTGGGGTACCAGGACTCGAACCTAGAACGGATGAACCAGAATCACCAGTGTTGCCAATTACACCATACCCCATGGGGTATGCCGTCCGATGTCCCGCGAGCGGGCCGACCGAGCGGCGAACCGAGAGAGAACACTACCGGGCCTCCTCCCCCGACCCAAATCGCGGGGCTCACACCCCCCGCAGACCGGCGATCTCGCGCAGCGAACGCACCACCGGCACACCGTGCTGCGCGACGAGCAGCCGCTCCCGCTCCCCCGGCTCGCCGTCGCGGACGAGCCACGCCGCGGGCATCCCGGCACCGACGGCGCCGAGCGGGTCGGTGGTCAGCTCGTCGCCGACGTACCCGGTCCGGGACGGGTCGGCCCCGAGCCGCCGCGCGGCCTCGTGGAAGGCGCGGGCATCCGGCTTGCCGAAGCCGAGGGTGTCGCGGCTGCAGACGACGTCGAAGAGGTCCTCCAGCCCCGCGGCCATCAGCTTGGCCTGCGTGTAGTCACCCGCCGAGTTGGTGAGCACGCCCACCAGCACGCCCTGCTCCCGCAGCGCCCCGACCGCCGGCCGGACGTCGTCGAAGGCCTCGAGCGCGTCGAGGAAGGCCGGCTCGTAGGCCTCGTCGAACGGCGCCGACCACTCGCCGTCCGGCTGCCCGAGCCACACCGCGAGCTCGCCGAGGCGGGCCCGGCGCATCTGCGCGAAGTCGGTCTCGCCGCGCGTGTACGCGGCGAAGTGCCCCTGCGGGTCGTCACGGAAGCGCACCCCGGCCGCCGCGAGCCGCTCGGGGTCGGCATCCGGCCAGACGCGGGTCGCCGCCGCCGCGCCGGCCCGGTGCATCGCCGTGCGGGTGTCGTAGAGCGTGTCGTCGGCGTCGAGGAGGACGGCCTCGACGCCGAGGCCGTCCCACGCGGCGGTCACAGCGTCGCGCGCAGCGCCGCGAGGCGGGCGAGCGTCGAGTCCTTGCCGAGGATCTCCATCGACTCGAACAGCGGCGGGCTGACGCGCTGCCCCGAGACCGCCGTGCGCAGCGGCCCGAAGGCGAACTTCGGCTTGAGGCCGAGGCCCTCGACGAGCGCGGCCCGCAACGCGGCCTCGATCGCCTCGGCGCGCCAGGTGCGCTCGGCACCGAGCGGCCCGCCCCGCTCGTCCGGCAGGTCGGCCAGCGCGGCCGACGCGGCGTCGAGCGTCGCGGCGGCGTCGTCCTTGAGCTGGGCGCGCGCGTCGTCCGCGACGACGACGGCGTCGTCGGCGACGTAGAACGGCGCGACGAGCGCGGTCGCCTCGGTGAGGTGGGCGATGCGGGTCTGGACGAGCTCGGCGACGAGCTCCAGGCGCGCGAGCTCGGCGAGCGAGGGGTTCTCGCCGAGGACGCCGTCCCGCACGAGGTAGGGCAGGAGGCGGGAGGCGAAGTCGCCGAGCGCGAGCGAGCGGATGTGGACGCCGTTGAGCCAGTCGAGCTTCTTGAGGTCGAAGATCGGGCCGACGGGGTTGACGAGCGACCAGTCGAAGCGCTGCGCGAACTCCTCGAAGGTGAAGAACTCGACGTCGTTGCCCTCGGCGTCCTGGGCCGGCGGGTACGCGAGCAGGCCGAGGAAGTTGACGAGCGCCTCGGGCAGGTAGCCCTCCTCCTGGAACCACGTGAGGCGCGCCTCGGGGTTCTTGCGCTTGCTGATCTTGCTCTTGTTCTCGTTGCGCAGCAGGGGCATGTGCGCGAACCGCGGCGGCTCGAGCCCCAGGCGGCGGTAGAGCAGGACGTGCTTGGGGGTCGAGCTGACCCACTCCTCGCCACGCACGACGTGGGTGATGCCCATCTCGTGGTCGTCGACGACGACGGCGAGGTGGTAGGTCGGGAACCCGTCGGCCTTGAGGATGACCTGGTCGTCGGGGCGCGGGGCGGTCATCCGGCCGCGGATGAGGTCGTCGAACTCGAGCTCGACGTCGTCCGGCACGAGGAGTCGCACGACGGGCGTCTCGGAGAAGCCGGGCAGCGCGCGCCGCTCCTCCTCGCTCTTGCCGAGGCAGAGGCGGTCGTAGCCGGTCGGCTGCTTGAGGCGCTGCTGCTCCTCGCGCATCGCGGCGAGGCGCTCGGTCGAGCACCAGCAGAGGTAGGCGTGGCCGTCGGCGAGCAGCCGGTCGACGTAGGGGCGGTAGGTCGTCAGCCGCTCGCTCTGGCGGTACGGCGCGCACGGCCCGCCGACGTCCGGGCCCTCGTCCCACGTGAGGCCGAGCCAGCGCAGCGTGTCGAAGACCTGCTGCTCGGAGTCCTCGCGGAAGCGCGTCCGGTCGGTGTCCTCGATGCGCAGGAGGAACCGGCCCCCCTGCTGGCGCGCGAAGGCGAGGTTGAAGAGGGACATGTACGCCGTGCCGACGTGCGGGTCGCCCGTCGGGGACGGGGCGACGCGGAGGCGGACGGGACCGGGGAGGTCGCCGGCCGGCGGGGCTGCGGGGGTGTGCTCGCTCATGATGGGGCCAGCGTAGTGACGTCGCGCGGGGGGTGGCGCACGGGCGGCGACGGGCGCAGACTCGCGGCATGGCGGGGGCGACGGCGGAGCGACCGGCGCGACGGGTACGCCCCGTCGGCGTCGTCGTGGCCGTGCTCACGACCGTCGTGCTCGTCTTCTTCGCCCTGCGCCTCGTCACCGACGTGCCGCACCTGGTGGACGGCACCGTCCCGGACGACGACCTCGCCGAGCTCTACGTCGCGCACCCGTGGCTCGCCTACGGCCACATGGTGCCCGGCGTCCTCTACCTGCTCGGGGCCCCGCTCCAGCTGTCGGCGCGCGTCCGGGACCGCCACCTGCGCCTGCACCGCCGGCTCGGTCGCGTGCTGCTGGCGTGCGGCCTCGTCTCGGGCGTCCTCGCCGTGGTGCTCGGGTTCGTGTTCGCCTGGGGCGGAGGCGCCGAGACGAGCGCGACGCTCGTCTTCGGCGCGTGGTTCGTCCTCTGCCTGGTGCTCGCGCTGCGCGCCGTCCGCTCCGGGCGCATCGCCGACCACCGGCGCTGGATGGTGCGGGCGTTCGCCGTCGGGCTCGGCGTCGGGACCATCCGCCTGTGGGTGGGGCTGTTCACCGGCGTCCAGCTCGGGCTGCTCGGGATGGGCGGGACGACGATGCCGCTGCGGGCCACGTTCGGGGTGGCGTTCTGGCTCGGCCTCTCGATGCACGTCGTCGCCGGTGAGTGGTGGCTGCGTCGCCGACCGATGAGTCCGGCGACCCCCGGCGGTCGGTCCACGTGAGCCGGCAGGGAGCCGGCCGGGAGGAGCCCACCATGGACACCACGCACGACGCCACGCGACCGGGGCCGGTCGACCTGCGCTTCGACGGCGAGGTCGTCCGCAGCGACGCCCCGGGCGGCTGGTGCTACGTCGTCTGGCCGCGGTCCGCCTAGGTCTTCGGCACCCGCGGCCTCGTCAAGGTCACCGGCACGGTCGACGGGCGGGACATCCGCACGTCCTTCATGGCGCTCGGCGACGGCCGCCACAAGCTGCCGATGACGCAGGACCTGCTCCGCGCCCTCGGTAAGGACGTCGGGGACACCGTGTCCGTCCACCTCACCGAGCGGCGCTGACCCGGTCGGGCGGAGCGGTCAGGACTGGTCCGCGGGCCGGGCGTCGCCGACGTCGGGCGAGCCGGCGGTCTCGTCGTCCTTGACCTCGTCGATCTCGTCGACGACGCGCTCGCGCTCGGCGGGGTCCAGGGCGACGCCGGCCTCGTCGAGGCCGCGGTCCAGCTCGCCCTCGATGGTCTCGCGCTCGCCGCTGTACTCCCACGACGTCACCTCGTCGACGACGTTCTGGGCGGCCTCGGTCGCGGCCTCGTGGGTGGAGGCGTCGTCGGTGGTCTCGGGGCGGTCCTGCTCGGTCACGGGGTGCTCCTCGGGGGTCGGGACGTCGTCATCCCGACCATGCCCCGTGGCGCCCGGCGCGAAACGCGGCCGGGCGCACCGGTGCTCAGTGCCGGACGAACGGGTTGGCGAGGACCCCGATGCCCTCGACCTCGACCTCGACGCGCTGGCCGGCCTCGACCGGCCCGACGCCCGCCGGGGTCCCCGTGAGGATGACGTCGCCGGGCAGCAGGGTGAACGCCTTGGACGCGTACGAGACGAGCGCGGCGACGCCGTGCACCATGTCGCCTGTCGTGCCGTCCTGGACGACCTCGTCGTCGCGGCGCGTGACGACCGAGAGGGACGAGACGTCGAGGTCGGTCTCGATCCACGGCCCGAGCGGGCAGAAGGTGTCGAAGCCCTTGGCCCGCGCCCACTGGCCGTCGGAGCGCTGCAGGTCGCGCGCGGTGACGTCGTTGGCGCAGGTGTAGCCGAAGACGACCGAGAGCGCGTCCTCCGGCTCGAGGTCCTTGCACATCCGGCCGATGACGACCGCGAGCTCGCCCTCGTAGTGGACCTCGGTGCTCTGCGGCGGCAGGACGACGGGGTCGCCGGGGCCGACGACCGCGGTGTTGGGCACGAGGAACATCAGCGGCTCCTCGGGCACGTCCGTCCCCATCTCGGCCGCGTGGTCGGCGTAGTTCTTGCCGATGCCGATGACCTTGCTCCGCGGGATGACCGGGGCGAGCAGGCGCACGTCCTCGACGAGGTGCGTGGCGCCGGTCAGCTCGATCCGCTGGTAGAGGGGGTCGCCGGTGACCTCGGCGATCTTCTCGCCGGCCCCGTCGACCAGGCCGTAGACGGGGTCGTCCCCGGTGGTGAACCTCGCGATGCGCATGGCGCGAGCCTACCGACCGGGCCTGCGGGTCAGGAGACCCCGGCCTTGCGGGCGGCGTCCGCGACGACGCGGCCGACGACGGCGGCGCCCTCGTCGGTGAGGTGCACGTCGAAGGCGGTGCAGATGTAGGTGAGGGTGCAGACCTGCGCGACGTTGGTCGGGACCTCGCGGCCGTTGAAGGTCGTCGGCGACTCGTCGTCGAACGCGAAGGCGGCGTCGAGCCCGACGTAGCGCGCCCCGGCGGCCTTGGTCGCCTTCTCGATGGCGGCGTCGAGCCCGGAGTACGCGGTCTTCGCGGCGTCGAGCTGGGCCTCGCCCGTGCCGAGGTAGGAGGCCGCGAGCCACGGGTTGTAGTAGCCGAGGACGAGCACGGGGACGTCGGGGCCGGCCGCGGCGCGCAGCCGCTCGACGATCGTCGGCAGGTTCTTCGCGACGGTCTGCACGCCCTGCTCGGCGCAGGCCGCGTCGACCTGGAGGCGGGCCGCGCAGCGGAGCAGGTCGTTGCCGCCGATGTCGAGGGTCACCATCCGCACGTCGGAGCCGCGCTCCCGCAGGAAGGCCTCGGCCTGGGCCAGCTGGCTGCCCTCGGCGTAGTCGCAGCGGCCGCCCTCGAGGAGGGTGCCGGTGGTCTCGCCGCTGCAGGCGAGGTTCTCGACGCCGAGCTCCGTGCCGGCCTGCGACACCCGCGCTGCGGCGAGCGCGGGGTAGGCGGTGTCGCGCCGCTCGCTGCCCCCGGGCTGGTAGCCGGCGGCCAGGGAGTCGCCGAGGGCCAGGACCACGGGGCCGTCGGGGGCCGCCGTCGCGGACGCGGACGGCGACGGGGAGGCGGAGGGGGCGCTCGAGGCCGGCGCCGGGGCCGACGAGGCGGCGGGGTCCGGCTCGGAGCCGCCGATGGTGCAGCCGCCGACGAGGGCGAGCGCGGCGAGCGCGGCGGTGAGAAGCGCGGGGCGGCGCACGGGTGGACCTCCGGGTCGGTGGCTGGACGCTGGTGGGGCGCGGCGGTGGCCGCACCTCCATCCTCACCCGCGTCCAACGCCCGAGGGCTCCCGGGTGTGCCCGGGGCGTGCGCCCGTCGCGGCTACCGTGGTGCGGGTGACCGTCGTCCTGGCCCGCGAGGAGTGGCGTGGGCTCGAGCGGGCCCACGCCGAGCGGGTCGACGCCGCGACCGCCGGCCACCGCACCCGTCGCGCCGACGGGCGGGCGCACCCCGTCGAGGACTTCCTGTTCCGCTACTACAACCACTCCCCCGCGAAGCTGCGCCGATGGCACCCCGGCGCCGGCGTGCTGCTCGAGGGTGCGGCGTCCACCGAGCGGGCCGGGTGGCGGCACCACGAGGTCGTCGGCGACGGCGTCCGGCTGGACCTCGGGTCGTTCCTCGACGCGCGGGGTGGCACGGTCTCGTTCGTCCGAGAGCTGCTGACGGCCACGCTCTCGCGGCCCCCGCACCTTGGGTGCTTCGGGCTGCACGAGTGGGCGATGGTCCACCGGCTGCCGGCCGACGACGTCCGCCACACCGGGTGGCCGCTGCGCCTCGGCCCGCGGGGCACCGACGAGGTCGTCGAGCGGCACGCGGTGCGGTGCTCGCACTTCGACGCCTACCGCTTCTTCACCGCGTCGGCCGCCCCGCTCAACCAGCTGCGGCCGACGCGCGAGGGGCAGGTCGCGCACGAGCAGCCGGGGTGCCTGCACGCGGGGATGGACGTCTACAAGTGGGCGTTCAAGCTCGCGCCGCTCGTGCCGAGCGACCTCACGGCGGACGCCTTCGACCTCGCGCGCGACATCCGTGTCCTCGACATGCAGGCCTCGCCGTACGACCTGCTCGAGCTCGGGTACGAGCCGGTGCGCATCGAGACACCCGAGGGCAAGACCGAGTACCTGACGCGGCAGCGTGAGTTCACGGTCCGGTCGAACGCGTTGCGGCGCAGGCTCGTCGAGGTGCTCGAGCAGGGAGTGCGCTCAGGCGGCGTTCGCGAAGAGCCAGTCGATGCGTCGCTCGAGCGCTGAGCCGCCTCGTCCGTCGGCGCCCGGTGGTGGGTGCGGCTCGCTCCCCCATCCGAGCAGGGGCGGCGCGAGGGAGCGGTAGGAGTGCCCGGCCGGGGTGCGCGTGACCAGCTCGTGGGGTGAGCCACGCGTCACGGTGACGCACCAGCCGGGCGCCTCCTTGACGAGGTTGCAGCGCAGGCACTTCCCGTTCCCGTTCCATGCGCTGGTGGGCCCGCCGTCGTGGGCGGGGTGGGCGTGGTCGGCCTGGACGATCGGTGCGTCGCAGAACGGCGTCGTGCAGACGTCGTCGCGCAGCACGAGCATCCGGCGCAGCCCGCCGAGGAAGGTGCGGCGGCGGGAGTCCATCGCGAGGAGGTCCCGCCCGTCGGGCGTCGTGTAGAGCCGGCGGAGCCACACGGACGCGGGGCCGGCCCCTCGGACCCAGGCGCGGGCGACCGGCGCCGGTACCGAGCCGTGCCCCGGGAGGCGGGCGGGCTCGTCGAGCGGGCGGTCGGCGTCACCGGTGCCGAGGAGGGAGCGGTCGGTCATGACGAGCTGGACCTCGAGGGGCTGCACCTGCCCGTGCGTCCGCCCGGAGAGCAGGCGCAGGGCGGTGTCGGCGCTGACCGCCCCGACGCCCCGCCCGTCGGGCGCCTCGTCCTCGCACTGCCCGCCGACAACGCTCCGCGCCCGGCGCAGCAGGGCGGCGTGCGCGCCGACGATCTCGTGCAGGGGGCCGAGCACCGTCAGGTAGGCCATCCCGTCGGGAGCGGGGCGCACGCTCACCCGCCGGCTCCGCACCGCGGCCTCCATCCGGCGGACCACGGACGCGGCGTCCAGCTCTGCCGCCACCCGGGCGGCGGCCCGGCCGGCCGCGCGGGCGGAGAGCCGATGGAGGGCGTCGGCGATGCGGCGGTCGACCTCGGCCCGGTCCGCGCGGGTCAGCGTCGCGGTCTCGCGGGCGACCTCGACCGCGGCCCACTCGGTCGTCGTCCCGTCGGTGAGAGCCGCCATCAGACAGGGCATCTCGTGCACGAGCGCCCGCGCCAGGCCGACGAACCGGTCCCCGCGGCTCGGGGCCTCGCGGCGGGCGAGGGCGATCTCCGAGCCCACCGAGCGGGTCACGTCGTGCGGCGCCACCGCCTCGCGCGAGCGTCGGAGCGCGTCCGTCGCACGGGCCTGGCAGGCCGCCGCCGCGGCCTTGAGCCGCTCCAGCTCGGCGACCAACGCGACCCGCTCGTGGTCCGTCACGGCCCCGGCGTCGAGCGTGGCCAACGAGGCGCGCAGGGAGGCGACGACGTCCGCGGGCGCAACAGCACTTCGGCTGTCCTGCAGCGAGATCACGTCCATCGGCCGCCCCCTTTCCCTGTGCCCCACACTCTAGGAGAAGCCACCGACAACGCCCACCGACCTTCCGCGGCGAGGACCCCGGCGGCTACGTGGTCGGACCCGTGGCTCGAGCACCGGCCCGACCACGTAGCCGTCTGCCACCATCGTGAGGTGGCCGTCGGTCGTCCCCTCACCGCGCTCTCGGTGCTCTGCGCGTGCGCCGTCCTCGTCGGGTGCGACTCCGGCTCCGGTCAGGTGCTGGACGTCAGCGGCACGCCGGTGCTCGTCGGGGAACGGACCGACTCCGGGGGCGACGCCCTGCTCTCGGGGCCCCTCACGGACGTCGGCGGGTGCCTGGGCGTCGGCGACATGGTCGTCGTCTGGCCCGCCGGCACGTCGGTGACCACCGACGGCCCGGCGACGGTCGACGTGCCCGGCCGGCCGTCGGCCGCGCTCGGCGACCCGGTGGACGTCGGCGGCGGAGTCGCGCTCGAACCGGGCGAGCGGCGTTCCAACCACGAGGTGGCCGGCGTCGTCGTCCCCGCGGCCTGCGCCGAGAAGGGTGTGTGGGTGGCGGCTTCCGCCTCGTGACGACGCCCCCCGAGCCGACGACCGCTGTCGTCCGCATCGCGGACCGCGTGGAGCTCACCCGCTCCCGAACCGCCATCGACCGCGTCGCGGTGCGAGGGTCGAGGTCATGGCCAGCACCGACCACCACGTCAGCACACCGCGCGACCGCACCTGGGAGGCGTCGCCCGAGGCCGTCACGAAGGCGCGCAAGGCCGTCGTCGCGTCCTCGATCGGCAACGCCCTCGAGTGGTTCGACATCATCGTCTACTCGAGCTTCGCGGTCGTCATCAGCGAGCTGTTCTTCCCCGAGGTCTCCGGCTTCGCCGCGCTGATGCTCACCTTCCTCACCTTCGCCGTCTCCTACCTCATCCGCCCGCTCGGCGCCGCGGTCATCGGCAGCTGGGCCGACCGTCACGGCCGCAAGCGCGCCCTGTCGATGACCATCCTCACGATGATGGTGGGCACGGGCCTCATGGCCGTGGCCCCGACCGCAGCCGTTGTCGGACCGGTCGCGGCCGGCCTCTGGCTGCTCGCCTCCCGTCTCGTGCAAGGGTTCTCGGCCGGCGGTGAGTTCGGCACCGCGACGACCTTCCTCGTCGAGTCGGCCCCCGACCGGCGCGCCTTCTACGGCAGCTGGCAGGTGGCGACCCAGGGCGCGGCGATGTTCCTCGCCTCCGCGTTCGGCTTCGGGCTCACCACCTTCCTGTCCCGCGAGGCCCTCTACACGTGGGGCTGGCGCGTCCCGTTCTTCGTCGGGATGCTCATCGGCCCGGTCGGCTGGTACATCCGCCGCAAGATGGACGAGACCGCCGACTTCGAGCACGCCGAGAAGCTCGACTCCCCGCTGGGCTCCACGGTCAGCACGCACCTCGGCCGCCTGCTCGCGGCCGCCGGCGCCGTCGCGCTCGCGTCGATCTCGGTCTACCTCATCCTCTACATGCCGACCTTCGCCGTGAAGAGCCTCGACCTGCCGGGCTACGCGGGCTTCCTCGGCGGGATGATCGCCGGCGTCGTCACCCTCGTCGGCACCCCCTTCGTCGGCCGGCTCGCCGACCGCGTCGGCCCGGCCCGCGTCATGACCGTCGCCGCCGTCGCGGGTCTCGTCGTCGCGTGGCCCCTCTTCCAGCTGCTCGTCGCGGTGCCGACCGTCGCCGTCCTCACCGTCGTCCAGGTCGTGTTCGGCGCGGTCATGGCCTCGTACTTCGGCCCCCTGCCGGGTCTGTACCACGACCTCTTCCCGACCAACGTGCGCACGACCGGCATGGCCGTCGGCTACAACCTCGGCGTCCTCGTCTTCGGCGGCTTCGCGGGCGCGATCTTCACGTTCCTCATCGACCGCACGGGCAGCCTCTCGGCCCCCGCGTTCTACTTCATGGCGGTGGCAGCGCTGTCACTCGTGACGATCACCGTGTGCCGCAAGCGCTTCCATCTGGCGTGAGAGGTCACGGCCCGGACACGGACCGCTCCCACCTGTTGCCCTGAGGCCCACCTGCACCTAGGGTCGCTCCACCGGCTGTGACCCAGGTCACCGTCGGGCACGGCACCCAACGGAGGGAGAGCGGGCCGATGCAACTGCGACGACTCACGGGCCTGGGGGTGGTCGCGGCCTCGGTGGCGGCGCTCGCGGCCTGCAGCGACGGGGACGGCGGCACGCCCGTCATCAACGTCTACGGCAGCACCTCCGACGCGGGATGGACCAAGATCCTCGACGCCTGCAACGCCGCCGCCCAGGGCCGCTACACGATCCGTCCCAACCTCATCCCGAGCGACGCCGACAGCCAGCGCGAGCAGTTCGTCCGCCGGCTCGCGGCCCGCGACGAGGGCATGGACGTCCTCGGGATGGACGTCACGTGGACGGCGGAGTTCGCGGAGGCCGGGTGGATCCGCGAGCTGACCGGCGAGCAGGCGCAGGCCGCCACGGACGGCGTGCTCCAGCAGCCGATCGACACCGCGACGTGGAAGGACAAGCTCTACGGCATCCCGCGGACGACCAACGTCCAGCTCCTCTGGTACCGCAAGTCGCTCGTGCCCGACGCGCCGACGACGTGGCAGCAGGTCGTCGACCGGGCCCAGCAGCTGAAGTCCGAGAACAAGCCGTACGTCATCGGCCTGACCGCCGCGCAGTACGAGGGCTACGTGGTCGGCTTCAACACGATCCTCTCCTCGCTCGGCGGCACGCTCGTCAACGAGGACAGCACGAAGCCGACCGTCGACGAGCGCACGGTCGAGGCGCTCGGGATCCTCAAGAGCCTCGCGACCGACGGGCTGGCGAGCGCCTCCCTCTCCAACAGCCAGGAGCCGGAGGTCTTCGCCCAGATGCAGAACGGCCAGGCGGCCTTCGCCATCAACTGGCCGTACATGCTCTCGGCGATGCGCGAGGCCAACCCCGAGGTCGCCGACGACCTCGGCTGGACCAAGCTCCCGCAGTTCAAGGAGGGCGAGCCCGCCCGCGCCACGCTCGGCGGGATGAACTACGCGATCAGCACCTACAGCACGCACCCCGACCTCGCCTTCGACGCCGCGATGTGCCTGCGCAACCCCGAGGCCGAGCTCAACGGCGCCCTCGACGCCGGCAACGTCCCGGTCCTCGAGGAGGTCTTCGACGACCCCGAGTTCCAGGAGGCCTACCCGATGTACGAGGACATCCTCGCCGAGCTCGAGACCGCCGTCCCGCGGCCCAAGACGCCTCTCTACCAGAACATCTCGACGATCGTGTCGTCGACGCTGTCGCCACCGTCGCAGATCGACCCACAACGCACGGCCGACACCCTGCGCACCGAGATCCAGGACGCCATCGACGGCAAGGGGATCCTCCCGTGAGCACCCAGACGCCGCCGGCGGTCGCCGCTCCCGAGCCCGACGAGGGCCTCGTCATCGCCCGCAAGCGCGCCAGCGAGGGCCGTCGCGCCGAGCAGCGCCTGGGGCTCATGCTCTGCGCCCCGGCCGTGCTCGTCATGCTCGCGGTCGCGGCCTACCCCATCGCCTACGCGATCTACCTGTCGTTCTTCAAGGCCGACCTGCGCAAGCCGGACGCCAACGAGTTCGTCGGCCTCTCGAACTACGTGACCGTGCTGACGAGCCCGATCTGGTGGCAGTCCTTCGGCATCACGATGTTCATCACCGTCATCGGCGCCGCCGCCGAGCTCGTGCTCGGGATGCTGCTCGCGCTCGTCATGCACCGCACCCTCGTCGGCCGCGGGCTCGTGCGCACCTCGGCCCTCGTGCCGTACGCCATCGTCACCGTCGTCGCCGCGTTCTCGTGGCGCTTCGCGTGGACCCAGGGCATCGGGTGGCTGGCCGGCGACTCCGCGCCACTGACGGACCGGTGGCCCTCGATCTGGATCATCATCCTCGCCGAGGTCTGGAAGACGGTGCCCTTCATGGCGCTGCTCCTCATGGCCGGCCTGGCGCTCGTCCCCGAGGACCTCCTCAAGGCCGCCTCGATGGACGGAGCCAGTGCGTGGCAACGGTTCTGGCGCGTCACGGTCCCGCTCATCAAGCCGTCGATCCTCGTCGCGCTGCTCTTCCGCACGCTCGACGCCTTCCGCGTCTTCGACAACATCTTCGTGCTGACCGGGGGCAGCAACGACACCTCGTCGGTGTCGATGGTGGCCTACAACAACCTGATCCGCGGCCTCAACCTCGGCATCGGGTCGACGATGGCGGTGCTCATCTTCATCACCACCGCGATCATCGCCTTCCTGTTCGTCAAGCTGTTCGGGGCCGCGGCCCCGGGAGGGAGCGGGTCCCGATGACTGCAGTCCCCATCACCCCCCAGCGACGCATCGGCTGGAGCGTCGCCAACGCGATCGTCCTCGTCTACGCCTTCGTCCCGATCATCTGGATCATCTCGCTCTCGCTCAAGGGCGACGACACCCTCAACGACGGCAACTTCCTGCCGCTCAACCCGGACACCACCGC
The DNA here is from genome assembly GCF_017312765.1 of Phycicoccus sp. DTK01. NCBI lineage: Bacteria > Bacillati > Actinomycetota > Actinomycetes > Micrococcales > Intrasporangiaceae > Phycicoccus > Phycicoccus sp. DTK01. The sequence continues at coordinate 170,269 of NZ_BOPU01000004.1, forward strand.
CTACAGCGACATCTTCCGGAACAGCGACTTCATCCGGGCACTGGTCAACTCGATCGGCATCTGCCTCATCGCCACCGGCGTCGCCCTGACGCTCGCGACGATGGCCGCCTACGCCATCGCCCGGCTCGAGTTCCCCGGCAAGCGGGCGATCGTCGCGACGTCGCTCCTCATCTCGATGTTCCCCCAGATCGCCCTCGTGACACCGCTGTTCAAGATCGAGACGGCGATCGGCATCTTCGACACCTGGCCCGGGCTCATCCTCCCGTACATCACCTTCGCCCTGCCTCTGGGCATCTACACCCTGTCGGCGTTCTTCCGCGAGATCCCCTGGGAGCTCGAGAAGGCCGCCCAGATGGACGGCGCCACCCCCTACCAGGCGTTCCGCCGGGTCATCGCCCCGCTCGCCCTCCCGGGCGTCTTCACGACGGCGATCCTCGTCTTCATCGCCTGCTGGAACGACTTCCTCTTCGCGATCTCGCTCACCTCGACCAACTCGGCGCGCACCGTGCCCGCCGCGATGTCGTACTTCACCGGCGCGACGACGTTCGAGAAGCCGACCGCGGCCATCGCGGCCGCCGCCGTCGTCATCACCATCCCGATCGTCCTGTTCGTCCTGTTCTTCCAGCGGCGGATCGTCGCCGGCCTCACCTCGGGAGCGGTCAAGGGCTGACGCCCGCGACCCGGACCACGAAGGAGCACCCCATGGCAGAGATCGTCCTCGACCACGTCGTCAAGCGGTACCCGGACGGCGCGCTCGCCGTCGACGACCTCAACCTCGAGATCCGCGACGGGGAGTTCATCATCCTCGTCGGGCCCTCGGGCTGCGGGAAGTCCACGACCCTCAACATGATCGCCGGGCTGGAGGACATCACCCAGGGCGAGCTGCGGATCGACGGCCAGGTCGTCAACGACAAGGCGCCCAAGGACCGCGACATCGCGATGGTCTTCCAGTCCTACGCGCTCTACCCGCACATGACCGTCGCCGAGAACATGGCCTTCCCGCTCGTCCTCGCGAAGGTCGACCAGAAGACGATCGACCAGAAGGTCGGCGAGGCCGCCGAGATGCTCGAGCTGACCAACCACCTCGACCGCAAGCCGGCCAACCTCTCCGGCGGGCAGCGCCAGCGCGTCGCGATGGGCCGCGCGATCGTCCGCAGCCCCAAGGCCTTCCTCATGGACGAGCCGCTGTCCAACCTCGACGCCAAGCTCCGGGTCCAGATGCGCACGCAGGTCTCGCGCATCCAGAAGGCCCTCGGCACGACGACCGTCTACGTCACCCACGACCAGACCGAGGCGATGACCCTCGGCGACCGCGTCGTCGTCATGCGCGGCGGCATCGTCCAGCAGGTCGGCTCCCCCACCGAGCTCTACGAGCACCCGACCAACCTCTTCGTCGGCGGCTTCATCGGCAGCCCGTCGATGAACTTCCTCCCGGCGACGATCGAGGGTGACCGGCTGCAGACCGGCCTGGGCGAGCTGACCGTCCCGGACGCCGTCCGCCGCGCCGTGCAGGAGTCGACCAGCAAGCAGGTGCTCATCGGGTTGCGGCCCGAGCACTTCGAGGACGCCTCCCTCGTCGGCGACAAGCCGGGCGCCACCGTCACGGTGCCGGTCGACCTCGTCGAGTCGATGGGCTCGGACGTCTACGCCTACTTCACCGTCCAGGGCGAGCAGGTCACCTCCGGCGACCTCGAGGACCTCGCGAAGGACACCGGCCAGGACATGGTCGGCGAGGGCACGACGGTCACGGCGCGGCTCGACGCCGCGGCGCGCGTCCGGGCCGGGCAGCAGGCCGAGCTGTGGGTCGACACCTCGAAGATGCACGTCTTCGACGTCGGCAGCGGTCGGAACCTCACCGCCGGCGTCGGCGAGCACGCCGACGCCTGACGCGCGTCAGCGGGGCGGCACCTGCGCGCGGACCAGCCCGTAGGTGACCGACTCGACGAGCGCGTCCCAGCTCGCCTCGAGGATGTTCGCCGCGACCCCGATCGTCGTCCACGACGTCGTGCCGTCGGAGGTCTCGATGAGCACGCGCGTCACGGCGTCGGTGCCGTGGGCGGCGTCGAGGATGCGCACCTTGTAGTCGATGAGCTCGAGGCCGGCGAGCTCCGGGTAGGTGGTGGCGAGCGCGGCCCGCAGCGCGTGGTCGAGCGCGTTGACCGGCCCGTTGCCCTCGCCGGTCTCGACGTGCCGCTCCCCCGCCGCGCGCACCTTGACGGTGGCCTCGGACAGCGCGTCCTCGTCGCCCCGCGCGTCGGTGATGACCCGCCACGACTCGGTCTCGAAGAACGCGGGCAGGCCGCCGTCGAGCTCGCGGCGCAGCAGCAGCTCGAAGCTGGCGTCGGCGGCGTCGAAGGTGTACCCGCGAAGCTCCTTCTCCTTGACGGCGGCGAGCACCCGGCGCAGCGTCGCGGCGTCCGCCTCGTCGGAGGCGTCGAGGTCGAAGCCGAGCTCGCGGGACTTCAGCTCGATGGACGCGCGCCCGGCCATGTCGGAGACCAGCATCCGCATGTCGTTGCCGACGTGCTTGGGGTCGAGGTGCTGGTAGAGGTCGGGGTCGACCTTGATGGCGCTCGCGTGCAGGCCGGCCTTGTGCGCGAACGCGCTCGAGCCGACGTACGGCTGTCGCGAGTACGCCGGCACGTTGGTCACCTCGGCGATGGCGTGCGCGATCCGGGTCGCCTCCTGGAGGCGGTGCGGCTCGAGGAGCGCGCGACCCTGCTTGAGCTGGAGGTTGGCGACGACGGTGAGCAGGTCGGCGTTGCCGGTGCGCTCCCCGTAGCCGTTGACCGTGCCCTGCACGTGCGTGGCGCCGGCGTCGACGGCGGCCATCGAGTTGGCGACGGCGCAGCCGGTGTCGTTGTGGCAGTGGATGCCCACGCGCGCGCCGGTCGAGCGGACGACGTCGTCGACGATGCCGCCGACCTCGCCGGGCAGCAGCCCGCCGTTGGTGTCGCAGAGGGCCGCGACCTCCGCGCCGGACTCCATCGCGGCCCGGACGACCTCGAGGGCGTAGTCGCGGTCGGTGCGGTAGCCGTCGAAGAAGTGCTCGGCGTCGAGGAAGACCCGGCGGCCCTCCCCGACGAGGAAGGAGACGGTGTCGCGGACCATCTCGAGGTTCTCGGCGAGCGTCGTGCGCAGTGCGCGCTCGACGTGGCCGGTGTGCGACTTGGCGACGAGCGTGACGACCTGCGCCCGGCTGTCGAGGAGCGCGCGCACCAGCGGGTCGGTGTCGGCACGGCCGCCGGCCCGGCGCGTGGCCCCGAACGCGGCGAGGGTGGCGTTGCGCAGCCGCAGGTCGCGTGCGGCCCGGGCGAAGAACTCGGTGTCCTTGGGGTTGGCCCCCGGCCAGCCGCCCTCGATGTAGCCGACCCCGAGCTCGTCGAGGTGCGCCGCGATCGCCATCTTGTCGGCGACGGAGAGGTTGAGCCCCTCCTGCTGCGCCCCGTCACGCAGGGTCGTGTCGTACACGTGCAGGTCGGTCATCGGATCCATCCGCGAGTCAGGCCGGTCTCCCGGCGCCCGTGCCCCGGCCCGTGCGGGCCGGGGCGTCGACGCGTGGTGCTTCGTGCTCCATCATCGCCTCGCCGGTGCCCGGTCGCCCGCGGGGGTGGGCGGTCGACCGTCTCCGTCGGTCCGGCCGCACCCTCCCGGGTGACGTCCCTCCCAACGAAAAGACCTCCCGGGGTGCGGGAGGTCTGCGCGACGAGGAAGTGCTCTCGTCGCGCTACACGATGATGATCGCGGTGGTGGCCGCGTCACGGAACGTCACGGGCCCAGCGTGGCACGGGGCCGGACCGGCGGCCAGCACCCGTCCACATCGTGGCGGTGCCGGACGGCTCGATGTCACCGGGTCCTCGTACGGTGGCGGGATGAGGTACGGGCTCGAGCTCCCCTGCGGAGGCGACGACGTCCCGGCCGACCTGCTGGTCGAGCTGGGTGTCGAGGCCGAGCGCGCCGGCTGGGACGGCGTCTTCCTGGAGGACTACCTGGAGTACTACCGCGGTGAGGACCCCTCGACCTCCGACCCCTGGCTGGTCCTCGCCCTCGTGGCGGGACGGACGCAGAAGGTCACGCTGGGGACGACGGTCACCGGGCTGCTCGCGCGGGACCCCGTCGGGCTCGCCCGGGGGGCCATGACCCTGCAGGCCCTCTCCGGCGGCCGCGTGGTGCTCGGGGTGGGTGCCGGCGACCCGGGCGACCGTGGCGCAGCGCTGAACCCGTTGTGGGACACCACCCGCGCCCGCGGGCCCCAGGTGGACGAGCGTCTCGACCTGCTGCTCGGACGGCTGTCGGGGCGGGTGCCCGTCTGGGTGGGCGGCAGCACCGAGGCCGGGGCGGCGGCCCGGCGGGCGGCCCGCGCCGACGGTGTCGTGCCCTACAAGCTCGCCGACACCGGGCGGTGGAGCGACCACACGACCGAGGACGTGCTCCGGCTGCGCGAGGCGGTGGCGCGCCACCGCCGGGAGGCCGGCCGGGCGGACGCACCCCTCGACGTCGCCATCGGTGGACGGCGTCGGCTGTCCTCGGTGGAGGCCGAGCGCGCCGCCGTCGACGCCGCGGCCCGGGGCGGCGCCACGTGGTGGCTGGAGTTCGTCCACCCGGGCCCGGCGGAGGAGATGCTGGGCGCGGTCCGTCGCGGCCCGGTGCGGGCCACGGGCCGGGGTCCGGGCTGACCGTCCGGGGCCGGAGCGGTGCTCAGGCTCGCACGGGGAGGCCGGCCGCCGCCTCCCACCACGAGTCGAGGCCGGGCGGGTCCGCCACGTCGACCCGGTCGCCGACGCGCGGGACGGCGACCTGGACGCCCTCGGTCGCCGCGGCGACGAGCAGGCGCTCGACCGGCTCGGCCCACGGGTGCGGGGCGAGCACGAACGTGCACCAGTGGATCGGCAGCAGCAGGCCGCCGCCGAGCTCGACGGTCGCGCGGACGGCCTCCTCGGGGTCGAGGTGGATGTCGCGCCACGCGGCGTCATAGGCACCGACGGCCATGAGCGAGACGTCGAACGGGCCGTGCTCGGCCCCGATCCCGGCATACCCGTCGAAGTACCCGGTGTCGCCGCTGAAGAACACGCGCCCGCCGGGGCCGGCGAACACCCACGAGGCCCAGAGCGTCCCGTCGCGGCGCAGGCCGCGACCCGAGAAGTGCTGCGACTCGACCGCGGTCACCCGCACGCCGCGGACGTCGTGTCCCTCACCCCAGTCGCACTCGACGACCCGCGCCCCGGGCACGCCCCAGACGTCGAGGTGCGCGCCGATGCCGAGCGGCACGACGAAGACGGCGTCCGTGCCGGCGGCGAGCGCCTGGATGCTCGCCATGTCGAGGTGGTCGTAGTGGTCGTGCGAGATGACGACGGCGTCGATGCGCCCGAGCGCCTCGAGCGGCACGGGGGTCGCGTGGAGGCGTCGGGGGCCGACGTGCTGGCTCGGCGAGCAGCGCTCGCTCCACACCGGGTCGAGCAGGAGGCGGACGCCGTCGAGCTCGACGAGGGCGCTCGCGTGACCGAACCACGTGACGTGCAGGCCCTCGGTCGCGGGCTCGCGGTGCGCGCTGACGACGGGGATGGGCCCCGCAGGCCGGCGCGTCTCGGCGTTGGCCCGGTAGCGCTCGAGCACGTCGCGCTGGCTCGTCGGCATCGACGCCGTCCCGCGGCGGCGGTTGTGGAAGGCGCCCGCGCGGTAGTGCGGCGAGCGCCGCATCCGCTCGAGGCGGACCCCGTCCGGTCGTGCCCCCATGGCGGCACCCACGCCGCGCCCGGCGGCGGCGAGGGCCCCGAGGGCGCTCGCGGCGCCGGCGGCGACGGCCAGTCTGTTGAGTCGGCTCACCGGCCCATTGTCACCCCGGCGTCAGGCAGTGGCGGTCTCGTCCACCCTGTCGAGACAGAACCGGGCGATGGCGGCCCGGTCCCGGGCGAGCGCGGTGAGCGCCGGCGAGGGCTCGGCGCCGAGGTGCTCCCAGGGCAGGCTCGACAGCCCGGTGAGCACGAGGTGGTGCACGGCGTGGCCCCGGGCCACGACCTCCGCGGGCACGTCGCAGCCCTCGTCGCGCAGCCCCGCGACGTAGGCCGCACGGTGGGCGGCGTCGCGACCGGCGAGGTCGCCGGCCGGCGCGCGGCCGGTCTGCACGTCACCGACGAGGAGCTGGCCGAGGTCGGCGCCGGCCGGCATCGGCATCCAGTAGCCGTAGTCGACGAGGACGAAGCCGTCGAGGCCCCGCAGGGCGAGCAGGTTGTTCGGGCAGGCGTCGCCGTGGGCGGGCAGGTGCGGCAGGGCCATCGCCTCCTCGACGAGCTCGCCCGCGCGCCCGGCCGCCTCGAGCAGCCGCCCGCGCAGGTCGGCGTCGAACGCGTCGGCGACGAGCGGGTGGCGCCACGGACCGTCGTCCCGCAGCATCGGCAGGACCTGGTGCGCCAGCCGCCCGTCGCGGTAGTCGCGCAGGGTGAGCCGGACGCCGCCGACGCCCGCCAGCGGCGCCACGCGCGGGCTGCCCGACAGCCGGCCGAGCAGGCGTGCGGCGCGCACCGAGCGCTGCTCGTCCCACGGTTCGTCGACGACGTCGAGCTCCTCGAGCCAGAGGGCGCAGGACAGCTCGTCGAGGTCGCGGACGGCGACCGCGGCCGGCATCGTCAGCCCCGCCGGCAACCGGTCCGCGAGGTCCGAGCGGTAGGCGAGCGGCTCGGTGCGCCAGGGCACCCCCGCCGCCGCCACCGCCCGCAGGTGCTCCGGGACCTGCGCGAAGAGCGGCGAGCGCTCCCAGGCCTGGACGACCTTGACGAAGAGCCGGAAGGGCCGCTCCCCCTCCGCCGTCACGAGCGTCCCGCGCACGAGGTGCCGCGAGCGCGTCGTGATGGCCACGAGGTCGTAGGCGAACTCGCTCACCTCGACGTCCCGCACCGTGGCCGGGCCGTCGACCCCGTGGTGGGCGGCGAGCATCCGGGCGAGCTCGTCGTCGTCGACGGCGGCCGGGCCGAGGGCGTCGGTGGCGACCATGCCCCCTCCTCGTAAAGTCGGTTTACCACCAAGAAGGTAAAGTGACTTTGTGACCGACGTCAAGGAGATCCTGCCCGAGCTGCTGGGGCGGCTCTTCGGACGCCTGCGGTCGGAGGTCGCGGGCCTGCTCGGCCCCGGGCTGCGCTTCTCGCACGTCCGGGTCCTCGACGCGGTGCCGGCCGAGGGCGCCAGCGTCACCGCCCTCGCGGAGCGACTCGGGATGACCAAGCAGGGCTGCGGACAGTTCGTCACGCAGCTCGAGACCGCGGGCCTCGTGCGCCGCGACGCCGAGCCGGGCGACCGCCGCGTGCGCCGCGTCCGCCTCACGCCCGAGGGCGAGCGGCTCCTCGGCCGGGCCCGGGACGCCATGGCGCGGGCCGAGGAGACCTTCGCCGCCGAGGTGGGGCCGCGGCGCTACGCCGGCTTCCGCCGGGTGCTCGACGAGCTCGGGCGCGACGCCCGCGCCTGAGCCGCGGACGCGCTCAGGGCCGGAGCGCCGCCACGTCGGCCGCCGCGCGGACGAGCGCGACGAACAGGTCGGCGAGCTCCCCCTCCTCGGCGTGCCACTGCACCCCGAGGCGGAAGCGGGCCCGCGGGTCCTCCATCGCCTCGAGCGTCCCGTCGCCGTGCCACGCCGCCGGCACCCAGCCCGACCCCTCCAGGGAGGACGGGAGCACCGCCTGGTGGTGGTAGGTCGGCACGTCGAGCGGCAGCTCGCCGACGACGGACGCGAGGAGGCTCCTCGGCACCGGGTCGACGTGGTGCGAGGTGTAGACGCCGGGGCTCGGGCAGTGCGCCTCGTGCCCGACGCGGTCCGGCAGGTGCTGCTCGAGCGTCCCGCCGTCCGCGACGGCCATCACCTGCATCCCCCGGCAGATGCCGAGGACCGGCAGGTCGACCTCCGCAGCCGCCCGGACCAGGGCCGTCTCCCAGTCGTCGCGGTCGGGCCGCGGCGACTGGGAGGTGGGGTGCGGCTGCGCGCCGTAGCGGCCGGCCTCGACGTCCGCTCCCCCGGCGACGACGAGCCCGTCCACGCGCTCGAGTACCGAGCGGGCGAGCGCCGCGTCGACGTCGGGTCGCGGGGGCAGGACGACGGCCACCCCACCCGCCGCCTCGACCTGCGCGACGTACCGGTGCGGCAGGACGACGCTGCGCTGCCCCACCCAGGGGTAGCGGTCGACGTCCTCGACGTAGCAGGTGATCCCGATGACCGGGCGGTGGGTGGGCACGGCCGGGCTCAGAGCGGCGTGACGTAGGCGCCCGAGATGCCGCCGTCGACGAGGAAGGTCGAGGCGGTCATGAAGCTCGACTCGTCCGAGGCGAGGAAGAGCACCGCGTTCGCCATCTCCTCCGGCTCGCCGAAGCGACCCATCGGCACGTGGACGAGCCGGCGCGCGGCGCGCTCGGCGTCCTTGGCGAACAGCTCCTTGAGCAGCGGGGTGTTGACCGGGCCCGGGCAGAGGGCGTTGACCCGGATGCCCTCGCGGGCGAACTGCACGCCGAGCTCGCGGGTCATCGACAGGACGCCGCCCTTGGACGCGGAGTACGAGATCTGCGACGTCGCCGCACCCATGACCGCGACGAAGCTCGCCGTGTTGATGATCGAGCCGCCGCCCTGCTCGCGCATCATCGGGATGACCGCCTTGCAGCAGAGGTACACCGAGGTGAGGTTGACCTCCTGCACCCGGCGCCACGCGTCGAGGTCGGTGTCGAGGATCGAGTCGTCGTCGGGCGGGCTGATCCCCGCGTTGTTGAAGGCGATGTCGACCCGGCCGTGCTTCTCCTTCGCCGTGGCGAAGAGGGCGTCGACGTCGTCCTTGGACGCGACGTCGCAGTGCACGTACGTGCCGCCGATCTCGGCGGCGAGCGCCTCGCCCGCCTCGTCCGCGAGGTCGGCGACGACGACGGTCGCGCCCTCCTCGGCGAAGCGACGCACGGTCGCGAGGCCGATGCCGGAGCAGCCGCCGGTGACGACGGCGACCTTGCCCGCGAGCCTGCCTGACATGTTCTCTCCTCGGTGCTGGGTGGTGCGGTGGGTGGTCGGGGTGGAGCGGCGCTCAGTCCTCGGTGGAGATGAAGACGTTCTTCACCTCGGTGAACGCGTCGAGGGCGTCGGGCCCGAGCTCACGGCCGATGCCGCTCTGCTTGAACCCGCCGAAGGGCGTGGAGTAGCGGACCGACGAGTGGCTGTTGACCGAGAGGTTGCCCGCCTCGATGCCCCGCGAGACGCGCAGGGCCCGGCCGACGTCGCGCGTCCAGATCGAGCCCGAGAGCCCGTAGGCGCTGTCGTTGGCCATCGCGACGGCCTCCGCCTCGTCCTCGAACGGCAGCACGGCGACGACCGGCCCGAAGACCTCCTCGCGCCAGATCCGGTCCTCGGTGCCCGAGGGCAGGACGACGGTCGGCGGGTACCACCAGCCGGCGCCCTCGGGGGCGCTGCCCCGGAACGCGACGTCGACCGCGTCGTGCCCGTCGGTGCCGTCGACGTAGCCGCGAACGGTCTCGCGCTGCCGCTCGCTGACGAGCGGGCCCATCTGCGTCGCCTCGTCCCCCGGGTCGCCGACGACGACGTCGCGGACGGCGGTCTCGAAGCGCTCCATGAACGCGTCGAGGACGCTGCGCTGCACGAGGATCCGGGTGCGGGCGCAGCAGTCCTGGCCGGCGTTGTCGAGGAAGCTCATCGGGGCCGCGGCCGCCGCCTTGTCGAGGTCGGCGTCGGCGAAGACGACGTTGGCGGACTTGCCGCCGAGCTCGAGCGTCACCCGCTTGACGTGCTCCGCAGCGCCGCGCATGATCCCCTGCCCGACCCGGGTCGAGCCGGTGAAGGCGATCTTGCGGACGTCGGGGTGGGTGACGAAGCGCTCGCCGACGACGGCGCCGGCGCCGGGCAGGACCTGCAGCACACCCTCCGGGAGGCCGGCCTCGAGCGCGAGCTCGCCGATGCGCATCGCCGTGAGCGGGGTGAGCTCGGCCGGCTTGAGCACGACGGTGTTGCCGGCGGCCAGCGCGGGGGCCATCCCCCAGCCCATGATCGGCATCGGGAAGTTCCAGGGGACGATGATTCCGACGACGCCGAGCGCCTCACGGAAGGTCACGTCGAGTCCGCCCGCGACCGGGATCTGCCGGCCGAAGAGGCGTTCCGGAGCGGCGGAGTAGTAACGCAGGACGTTGACGACGTTGCCGGCCTCCCAGCGGGCGTTGCCGATGGTGTGCCCCGCGTTGCGCACCTCGAGCCGCGCGAGCTCCTCGGTGTGCTCCTCGACGAGGTCGGCGAAGCGGCGCAGGAGCATCCCGCGGTCGGCGGGCGCGACGGCGCGCCAGGCCGGCCCGACCTCGACGGCCCGGGCGACCGCGGCGTCGGTCTCCTCGACGCCGGCCAGGGTGACCGTGGTCACGACCTCCTCGGTCGCCGGGTCGATGACGTCGTGCGTGGTGGTGCTCATCGCTGGGTGCTCACAGCCTCTCGAATCCGCGGACCCGCTCCCAGTCGGTGACCGCCGCGTTGAACGCGGTGATCTCGACGTCGGCGGCGTTGACGTAGTGGTCGACGACCTCGTCGCCGAACGCGGCACGGGCCACCGCGCTGCCGGCGAGCAGGTCCCGCGCCTCGGCGAGGGTCGTCGGGACGTGGTCGTACTCGCCCGTGTAGGCGTTCCCCTCGCAGACCGGGGGGAGCTCGAGGCCCTCACGGATGCCGTGCAGGCCGCCGGCCATCATCGCGGCCACCGTGAGGTAGGGGTTGACGTCCCCGCCCGGGACGCGGTTCTCGACGCGCAGGCCGGCGCCGTGGCCGACGACGCGCAGGGCACAGGTGCGGTTGTCGGTGCCCCAGGCGACGGCGGTGGGGGCGAACGAACCGGCAGCGAATCGCTTGTAGGAGTTGATGTTCGGCGCGTAGAAGTACGTGAGCTCACGCATCGTCGCGAGCAGGCCGGCGAGGAAGTGGTCGAAGAGCTCGGAGCGACCCCCCTCGCGCTCGTCGTCGGCGAAGACGATCTCGCCGTCGGTGCCGCGCAGCGAGAGGTGCACGTGGCACGAGTTGCCCTCGCGCTCGTCGTACTTCGCCATGAAGGTCAGCGACTGCCCGTGCCGGGCCGCGATCTCCTTGGCCCCGGTCTTGTAGACGGTGTGGTTGTCGCAGGTGCGCAGGACCTCGTCGAAGAGGAAGCCGACCTCGTGCTGGCCGAGGTTGCACTCCCCCTTGGCCGACTCGACGGTCATCCCGGCGCGGTACATCTCGTTGCGGATCTCGCGCAGGACCGGCTCGACCTTGCTGCCGCCGAGGATCGAGTAGTCGACGTTGTACCGGTTGGCCCCGGTCAGGCCCTGGTAGCGGCGGTCCCAGGCGCTGTCGTAGGAGTCCTCGAAGAGGATGAACTCGAGCTCGGTGCCGGCGAAGGCGCCCCAGCCGCCCTCCTGCGCCGCCGCGACCTGCTTCTTGAGGATGGTCCGCGGCGACTGCACGACCTCGCCCGAGCCGTCGAGCCACGACAGGTCGCACTGGACGGTGACCGAGCCCGGGTGCGCGGGGGTGCGCCGCAGCGTCGAGAGGTCGAGGTCGAAGAACATGTCGCCGTAGCCGCGCTCCCACGACGAGATCGCGTAGCCCCCGACGGTGTTCATGTCGACGTCGACGGCGAGGAGGTAGTTGCAGCCCTCGGTCCCGCCGTCGAGGACGTGCTCGAGGAAGAAGGCCGCGTGGATCCGCTTGCCCTGCAACCGTCCCTGCATGTCGGTGAACGCGACGATGACGGTGTCGACGGTGCCGTCGGCGACGTCGGTCCGCAGCTGCTCGAGGGTCAGGCGCGGCGGTCCGCCGAGGTGGGTCGGGGTCGTCATGGTCGTCCTCCCGGTCATCCGATGAGCCCCCGCAGGAGTGCGGAGGTCGCGTCGCAGTGTTCTTCCATGGCGGTCCGCGCGTCGTCGGCCGCCCCGGTCAGGATGGCATCGACGACCGCCCGGTGCTGGTCGTGCGAGTGCTGGATGTTCTTGCGGAGCACGGGGATCGCCGTGAGCAGCTCGCCGAGCGCCGCCTGCGCGCGGGTGACCGCCTCGATGAGCATCGGCGAGCCGGACACCGTGGCCACCGCGAGGTGGAGACGGCTGTCCGCGAGGCGGTGCGCCCCCGGGTCGACGGCCTCCGTCGTCTCGCGCAGGCACGTCTCGAGCCACGCGCGCTGGTCGCCGGAGAGGTCGCGGGTCGCCGCGAGCCACGCGGCCCCCGGCTCCACGACCCGCCGGAAGTCGAGCGCGTCGAGCAGGGTCGCCCCCCGCCGCACGGGTCCTCCGCTGCCGGGGGCGGGCGCGGTGTAGGTGACGACCGACCCGCCGCCCCGGCCGCGGCGCGTGGTCACGAGCCCGGCGTCGCGCAGGGCGGCGATGGCGTCGCGCAGCGTGCCGCGCGCCACGCCCATCCGCTCCGCGAGCTCGCGCTCGGGCGGCAGCTGGTCGCCGTCGAAGAACACGCCGAGCCGGATGGCCGTCGCGAGCTGCTCGACGGTCGTCTCGAAGGGGTTGCCCGGGGTCTGCCGGAGGATGGCCGACGGCAGGTGGGTCACGAGGGCGGGGTCGCCCATGCTCGGTCCTCCTTCCCGGACGACGACGCCGGGGGCGTCGTCGGCAAAGGTCCCTTTCCGGACCTTTCGTGGCGTCGAGTCTGTCACGGCGTCACCGTCCGCGCCGTCCGTGGGTCGAGGGGCGGACGCCGGGACACCGTGAGGGGCAGCCGCTCCCCCGCCAGGTCGACCTCCCAGCGCCCCGTGCCGAGCCACCCGTCGTCGGCGGAGCCGGTCGCCCGGTCCCCCACGAGGGCGAGGCCGACCGACGCCCCGACCGTCGCGCCCCACGCCGCGCTCGTCACCTGCCCGGCCGGCACGTCGTCACGCAGGACGAGCTCGCCGCCCCACAGCCAGGCCTGCGGCTCGGCGCACACGAGGGAGACGACCCGGCGCGCCGGGCCGCGTCTGCGGCGCTCCACCAGCGCCGCCCGCCCGAGGAAGTCGGAGCCGCCCGCGAGGTCGCAGGCGAAGAGCAGCCCGGCCTCGACCGGGGTCACCTCGGGGGTCAGCTCGCGCCCGAACGCCCGGTACCCCTTCTCGAGCCGCAGCGCCTCGATGGCCGAGTAGCCCGCGGGCACCGCACCGAGGTCCGCCCCGGCGTCCATCAGCGCGTCGTGGACGACCGCCGCCTGCTCGGTCGGTACGGACAGCTCCCACCCGAGCTCGCCGACGTACGTCATCCGGGTGGCGCGCACCACCGAGCGGCCGAGCGGCAGGACGCGCGAGGTGCCGAACGGGTGGGCGGCGTCGTCGAGGGGCTCGGGGGTGAGGCGCGCGAGCAGCTCGCGCGAGCGCGGACCCATGACCCCGAGGACGGCGTACGCGCTCGTGACGTCGACGACGCCCGGCCGGCCGACGCGGTGGCGCCGCAGCCGGTCGAGGTCGCGCTCGGTCGTCGCGGCGCTCGAGACGACGAGGAACTCCTCGGGCGCGGTGCGGGTCACGGTCACGTCGGCCTGGTACCCGGCGCGCTCGTCGAGCATGCCCGTGTAGACCGTGCGCCCCACCGGCACGTCGACGTCGGCCGTGCACGTCCGCTGCAGGGTGGCCAGCGCGTCGGGGCCGGTCACGAGGTACTTGCTGAACGAGGTCTGGTCGAAGACCGCGACGGCCGAGCGGGTGGCGCGCTGCTCCGCGTCGCACCAGTCGGCCCACGCCGGTCGCTCCCACGAGTACTCGAGCCGCGGTTCCTCCCCGGGCGGCGCGAAGACCAGCGGACGCTCCCACCCGTTGCGCGTCCCGAAGACCGCGCCCAGTGCGGCGACCCGGTCGTGCACCGGCGAGCAGCGTTGTGGCCGACCGGAGGTCAGCTCGCGGTTGGGCCACGGCACCGCGTAGTGCAGCCCGAGCACCTCGACCACCCGGGAGCGCAGCCACGTCGGGTTGGCCGCCACCGACGGGAAGCGGCGCAGGTCGACGGCCAGCAGGTCCGAGGTCGCCTCCCCCGCGACGACCCACTCGGCGAGCGCCCTTCCTGCGCCGCCCGCCGACGCGATGCCGACGGAGTTGAAGCCGGCGGCGACGAAGAACCCGTCGCACGCGGGGGCCTCGCCGAGGATGAACTGGTTGTCCGGCGTGAAGGACTCGGGCCCGTTGTAGAACTTGCGGATGCCCGTCTCGGCGAGCACCGGGAGGCGGTGGACCGCGCTGTCCATGAGCACCGAGAAGTGCTCCCAGTCCTCCTCGAGCAGCTGGAACTCGAACGGGTAGGGGATGTCCTGCGGCGCGACCCACGGCTTGGCCTCGGGCTCGAAGCCGCCGACGAGCAGGCCACCGACCTCCTCCTTGACGTACGTGTAGCCGTCGGGGTCGCGCAGCACCGGCAGGTCGCGGTGCACGCCCTCGACCTGGTCGGTGACGACGTAGAAGTGCTCGGCCGAGTGCAGGGGCACGCCGACGCCGGCCATCGCCCCGACGAGCGGCGCCCACTGGCCGGCGGCGTTGACGACCACCTCGCACTCGACCTCCCCACGGTCGGTGACGACACCCGTGACGCGCCGCCGGTCGCCACGCTGCTCCAGGTGCATCCCGGTGACGCGCACCCGCTCGTGGACGCGCACGCCGAGCTGCCGCGCGCCGCGGGCGAGCGCCTGGGTGAGGTCCGCCGGGTCCGCGCGCACGTCCCCCGGCAGCCAGATGGCGCCGACGAGGTCGTCGGTGCGCAGCAGGGGGTAGCGCTCTGCGGCCTGCGCAGGGGTCAGCAGCTCGCACTCGAGGTCGTAGGCGGCGGCGCTCGCGACCGTGCGCCGCAGCTGCACCATCCGCTCGGGGGTCCGGGCGACGGTGAGGCCGCCGCAGACCCGGTAGCCGGTCGAGAGCCCCGTCTCGGCCTCGAGCCGGCCGTAGAGCTCCGTCGAGTAGCGGACGAGCCGTGTCGCGGCCTCGCTGGCGCGCAGCTGCCCGACGAGCCCGGCCGCGTGCCAGGTCGTGCCGCACGACAGCGTGCCCTGCTCGAGGACGACGACGTCGGTCTCCCCCAGGTGCGCCAGATGGTAGGCGACGGAGGCGCCGATGACCCCGCCACCGACGACGACCACCCGTGCGCGGGAGGGCAGCTCGCCGCTCATGATCCCGCCGCCCCGGCCAGCAGCCGTTCCCAGCGCGGCCCTCCGGCGAGCTCCCGCGCGGCGTCGAGCTTCTCCGTGGCCCATGCCCGGAAGTCGAAGTCGATCTCGCCGCGTCCCTCCTGGATGACGCCCCACAGCGTCCAGCCGTAGCGGGCGAGGAAGCCCCAGAGCTCGGCCCGCGCCGCGTCGCCGGGGTCGCGCCGGGCGTGGTAGACCGCGCACAGCTCGGCGAGCGCCTCGTGGTCGAGGCCGGCCTCGGCGGCCGCGTTGCCCAGCTCGAAGGACGGCTCGTTCATCCCGGAGTACTCGTAGTCGATGATGCGCAGGTCGCCCCCGTCGTCGAGGACGTTGGCGGCGAGCAGGTCGTTGTGGCAGGGCACGAGCGGCTCGGGCCGCGCGGCGAGGGCGGCCTCGGCGCGCTCGGCGGCGGGCTCGAGGTCGTCGTACCCGGGCGGGAGCGCGAAGCCCTGCTGCTCGACGACCCGGCGGTACTCCCGGCGCAGCGCGGTCATGTCGAAGCGGCCGACGAAGACCGGCGCGGAGTGCAGCCGGCGCAGCGCCGTCGCGAGCCGGGGCAGGTTGGCCGCGACGTCGGCGTCCCCCCACGTGCGCCCGGGCAGGAAGGCGACGACGAGGATGCCGCGGCCGCCGAGGTAGTCGACGACCGGCGCCCCGACCCCGGTGCCCGCCGCGGCGAGGGTGTTGACGAACTCGGCGTGCCGGTCGACCCCGAGCAGCCCGGTCCCGGGGTCCGAGAGGCGCACGACGACGTCGAGGCCGGTGCCGGTGCGCACCCGCAGGTTGGTGTTGGTCAGCCCGCCGGGCAGGCGCGTCACGTGGCGCGCCTGCCCGGCGAGGACGGGGATCCCGTCGAGGACCTCGTCGTGACCGGTCACGGAGGGGCCGGTCACTTCAGCGGGTCGCCGGGCTTCCAGTCGTGCTCCGCCCCGCCGTGGGCCGTCTTGCCGTGGTGCTCGAGCGCGATCTCGTCGGCGCCGGTCATGCCCTCGGGCAGGTCGATCGTCGTCTTCGGCCCGGTGAACCACTTCTTGGCCGACAGGTGCCACCCGACCCATAGCGCGACGAGCGTGCCGCCGGTGAGGATGGGGGCGTAGTTGACGAACTTCCAGCTGAACTCGTCGTTCAGCGGGTTGGCGGCCGGAGTGAACGGGAGGACGAAGTACACCGACACGACCGCGATCTCCGCGACCGCGAGCGGGGCCATCCACCGCCACTTGCTGCCGAGGTTCCACCGGCCCTGCTTGAAGGAGTCACCGGCCTTCCACCGCAGGTAGATCGGGATGGCGAAGGCGAGGTACAGGCCGATGACGGCCACCGACACGACGGCGTAGAAGGCCACCGGGACCGGGGCCCCGTTGATGTCGACCTCGACGAGCGCCGGGAGGGTGATGATCGCGGCCACGACGGACGAGACGAGGACCGCGTTGGCCGGCACCTTGCGGCTGTTGAGCCGCGCCCACCGGGAGGCACCCGGCACCGCACCGTCGCGGCTGAAGGCGAAGAGCATCCGGCTCGTCGAGGTCATGCAGGCGGTGGTGCAGAAGAACTGGCCGATGCTCGCGATGAGGAGCACGGTGCCGGCCCAGCCCGACGAGAGCGCCTGGTTGAAGATCAGGGCCACGCCGCCACCGCCCTCGGTGACCGCCGCGGGGTCCTGGACGGCGAAGAGGAAGGACAGCAGGAGGATCCAGCCACCGATGGCCGAGTAGAAGATCGAGCGCCAGATGCCCTTGGCCGCACCGTCGGCCGCGCCCTGCGTCTCCTCCGAGAGGTGGGCCGAGGCGTCGTAGCCGGTGATCGTGTACTGCGTGAGGAGGAAGCCGAGGGGCAGGACGTAGAACCAGAAGCCGAAGCCCTCGGTGTCACCCCCCGCCAGCCCGCCGCTGTTGTTGACCCGCATCGTGAAGACGTCCGCGACGCTCATGTGCTTCTCGGGGAGGAACACGAGGATGAGGATGACGGCCGCGGCGCCGGCCACGTGCCACCACACCGAGACGTTGTTGAGCAGCGCGAGGAGGTGCCCGCCGAAGATGTTGACGAGCGCGGTCAGCACGAGGACGACGAGGAACATCCAGAACACGCGCTGGAGGCTGTAGCCCGCCGCCCATGACTCGCTCATCGTGCTGAACGACAGGTCGAAGAACGTCGCGGCACCGTAGGCCACCGATGCGTCGACCGCGAGCAGGCCGATGAGGTTGAGCCAGCCGGTGTAGTAGCCCGCCTTCGCGCCACCGAGCTTGGCCGCCCACCAGTAGATGCCGCCGGACGTCGGGTAGGCCGACACCAGCTCCGACATGCACAGGCCGATGACGAGGATGAAGGCCGAGATGATCGGCCAGCCGATCGAGATGGCGATCGGGCCGCCGTTGTTCCACGCCTGGCCGAAGGTCGTGAAGCAGCCGGCGAGGATGGAGATGATCGAGAAGGAGATCGCGAAGTTGGAGAAGCCGGACCAGCTCCGGTTCAGCTCCTGCTTGTAGCCCAGCTCGGCGAGGAGGGCCTCGTCGTCCGAGTGGCCTTCGGTCGTCCGGGAAACGCTCACGTGCACCTCTTGGTGTGCAGAAGCGGACCGCGCGGGTCCGGGGCGGATCGAGTGGTGCACAGACAACACCCGGCGCTCCGGCGGTGTCAATGGTCCGTTCAGGAACCATTACCGGGACGCGGACGGGCCCCGCTCCCCGTCGGGGGTGCGGGGCCCGTCGCGCGCGAGCTCAGGCCAGGCGCGTCAGCCAGCCGCGGGAGTCCTCGGCGCGCCCGTACTGGACGTCGAGCAGGGCCTGCCGGATGGAGCGCGTGACCTCGCCGCCCTCGTCGCCCGCGGTCGACGGCGCCTCGCCGCCGTCCCAGCAGAGCTCACCCACCGGCGTGATGACCGCGGCTGTGCCACAGGCGAACACCTCGCGGATGTGCCCGTCGCGCACGCCGTCCTTCCACTCCTGGATCTCGATGCGACGCTCCTCCGGCTCGAGCCCGAGGTCCTTGGCGAGCTCGAGGATGGAGCTGCGCGTCACGCCCTCGAGGATCGTGCCGGTGAGCTCCGGGGTGAGCAGCCGCCCGTCGTCGGTGACGAGGAAGAGGTTCATCCCGCCGAGCTCCTCGATGTACGTGTGCGTCGCGGAGTCGAGGAACACGGCCTGGTCGCAGCCGTGCTCGATGCCCTCGAGCTGGCCCGCGAGCGAGGAGGCGTAGTTGCCGCCGGTCTTCGCGGCGCCGGTGCCACCGACGCCGGCCCGGGCGTAGTGCTCGGAGATCCAGAGGCGCACCGGCTTGAGGCCGCGCGGGAAGTACGCGCCGGCCGGCGAGGCGATGACCGAGTAGGTGACCTCATTCGCCGGGCGCACCCCGAGGAAGGCCTCGCTCGCGTAGAGGAACGGGCGCAGGTACAGGCTCGTCTCGCCCGTGCCGAACGCCGGCACCCACGCCTCGTCGACCTCGACGAGCGCGCGCAGCGAGGCGAGGAAGTCGTCGGTGGGCAGCTCGGGCAGCGCCAGGCGCCTGGCGCTGCGCTGCATCCGCTCGGCGTTGGCCTCCGGGCGGAAGGACCACACCGAGCCGTCCTCGTGGCGGTACGCCTTGAGGCCCTCGAAGACCTCCTGCGCGTAGTGCAGCACGGCGGCGCTCGGCATGATCGTGATCGGGCCGTACGGGTGGATGCGCCCGTCGTGCCACCCGCCGTCGCGGGTCCACGTGGCGCTGGCCATGTGGTCGGTGAAGTACACGCCGAAGCCGGGGTTCGCGAGGATCTCGGCACGACGCTCGTCGCTCGCGGGGTCCGGGCGACGCTCGAGGTCGAAGGTCAGGCTCATGGGACGGAAGGTCCTTTCCTCGGGAAGCGACGGTGCTCCCGAGAGGCTAGCCGGTCGGTCAGAGGCGCGCCGCGATGGCGTCGCCGACGGCGCTCGTCGAGCGGGCGGCGATGCCGCGCTCGGCGAGGTCGGCGGCGACGGCCTGCTCGACGCGGGCGGCGGCGTCCGCGAGCCCGACGTGCGCGAGGAGCATCGCCACCGAGAGCACGGTGGCGGTCGGGTCGGCGACGCCCTGGCCGGCGATGTCGGGGGCCGAGCCGTGGACCGGCTCGAACATGCTCGGGAAGCGGCCCTCGGGGTTGATGTTGCCGCTGGCCGCGAGGCCGATGCCGCCGGCGATGGCCGCGGCGATGTCGGTGATGATGTCGCCGAAGAGGTTGTCGGTGACGACGACGTCGAAGCGGCCGGGGTCGGTCGCGAGGAAGATCGTCGCGGCGTCGACGTGCTGGTAGGCGGTCTCGACGTCGGGGAACTCGGCGCCGACCTCCTCGACGGTGCGCCGCCACAGGTGGCCGGCGTGGGTGAGGACGTTGTGCTTGTGCACGAGGGTCAGGTGCCGGCGCGGGCGGGCCTGCGCGCGGGCGAACGCGTCGCGGACGACCCGCTCGACGCCGAAGCGGGTGTTGACGCTCACCTCGGTCGCGATCTCGTGCGGCGTGCCGACGCGCAGGGCGCCGCCGTTGCCGGTGTACGGACCCTCGGTGCCCTCGCGGACGACGACGAAGTCGATGCCCTCGGGCGCGACGCGCTCGACGGCCAGCGGGCTCTCGACGCCGGGGTAGAGCTTGGCCGGGCGCAGGTTGACGTAGTGCTCGAGGGCGAAGCGCAGCGGCAGGAGGACACCGCGCTCGAGGACGCCGCTCGGCACGCCGGGGTCACCGATCGCGCCGAGGAGGATGGCGTCGTGGCCCGTGATCTCCTCGAGGACGGAGTCCGGGAGGGTCTCGCCGGTCGCGTGCCAGCGCCGGGCGCCGAGGTCGTACTCGGTGGTCGCGACCTTGGGTCCGTCGGCGCCGACCGCCGCCTCGAGCACCTTGAGCCCCTCGGCGACGACCTCCGGGCCGATCCCGTCGCCGGCAATGACGGCGAGGTCGAGGGAGGACGGGGTGGTCGTGGCGGCGTCGCTCATGTGCTCCAGCCTAGGGAGATGGGTCCGGGATGCGGACGGCCGTCCCAGCCCGTGGGAGGGCGGGACGGCCGTCGGGTCGCGCCGCCCGGGGGCGGCGTCGGGCGTCAGTCGTCGCTGTGGCCCTGGTCGCGCAGGTCCATCGACTCCTGCAGGGCCTGGCGCGCCAGGGTGGCCTCGTCGAACGTCGTCTCGGTGTTCATCGCGTCTCTCGCTTCCGCGGCGGGTGCCGCTCGGGGTTCGTGGGTGGTCCGGTGCTCGAGCCGGGGTGGGCCGGCGAGCGCGTCAGCGACGTCGCGGGGTCTCCGCGGCGAGGGTGCTGACTAGAGGACCTCGCCGCGGCCGGGAATGAGGAGTACGCGCCGCGTCATGCCTCCACGGTAGGAGGACGTCCTACTACTCGTCAGGTCGATCCCACGATGCGGACCACATGACGCTCGAGATGCGCGTCACACCGACCGATGATGTGCGGAATCGCTCGTCTCGACGGTCCATGGATGCCGGGATCAGCGGTGAGGTCGACGGATCGAGTGCGCCGGGCGGCCCGCGTCCCACCACGGCGTCCCCGGGTCCGACCGGGGTCCTCCCCCCCTGCCACGGCCGGTCGCCCGCCCCTAGCGTCGACACCGTGCCCCTCCGCCCCTCCGTCCCGCCCGCCCTGCTGCTCGCCGCCGGCCTCGGCACGGTGCACGCCACCTCCAGCCCCGCGTGGGCGGCCGGCTCCCCCGTCCTCGTCGCCGTGGCCCTCGTGCTCTACGGCCTCGCGAACACCGTCGCGGCCAACCTGGCCCTGACGGGTGCGCTCGGCCCGGTCGAGGACCTCGTGGCCGTCCGCGGCCACGCCTGGCTGTGGGCCCCCCTCTTCCTCGCGTGGGGCCTCGCGCTCGGGGCGGGGCTGCGCGGCGCACGACGACGGCGGCCCACCCCCGAGGGGGCGGACCGCCGTCGCGGGGTGCCGGTGGTCAGCCGAGGTTGACGACGCGCACGGTGTCGGCGCCGATCTCGCGACCGATCGCCGCGACGACCTCGTCGGGGATCGCGCGGTCGACCGTCAGCGCCACCATCGCGGTGCCGTCGGCGTCGTGCGGAGAGACCTGCATGGCGGCGATGTTGACGTCGGCGTCGCCGAGGAGGCGGCCGATCGAGCCGATGACGCCCGGCCGGTCGACGTAGGAGAAGAACGCGAGGTGGCGGCTCAGCGGCACCTCGAGGTCGTAGCCGTGGACGCCGGTGACCTTCTGCACGAGCTTCGGGCCGGTCAGCGTGCCGGCCACGGAGACGACCGTGCCGTCGGCGAGCGTGCCCTTGAGCGTCGTGACGTTGCGGTAGTCCTCGCTGCTGCCGTCGGTGACCAGGCGCGACTCCAGGCCGCGCTCCTTGGCGAGCAGCGGGGCGTTGACGTAGGTCACCGGGTCCTCGGTGATGTCCGTGAACAGGCCCTTGAGCGCCGACAGCTCCCAGATCGAGACGTCGTGCTGGGTGATCTCGCCGCGCACCTCGACGTCGAGCTGCACCGGCACGGAGCCGGCGATGGCGGTGAAGACGCGGCCGAGCTTCTCGACGAGGTCGATGCCCGGGCGGACCTCCTCGGCGACGGCGCCTCCGGAGACGTTGACGGCGTCCGGCACGAGGTCGCCGCCGAGCGCGAGGCGCACGGACTTCGCGACCGCGACACCGGCCTTCTCCTGGGCCTCCTCGGTCGAGGCGCCGAGGTGCGGCGTGACGACGACCGACTCGAAGGCGAACAGCGGGCTGTCGGTGCACGGCTCGGACGCGAAGACGTCGAGTCCGGCGCCGGCGACGCGACCGTCGGCGATGGCCTCGGCGAGGGCCGACTCGTCGAGGACGCCACCACGGGCGGCGTTGATGATCCGCACGCTCGGCTTGACCTTCGCGAGGGCCTCCTTGCCGATGAGGCCGAGGGTCTCGGGGGTCTTCGGCAGGTGGATGGTGATGAAGTCGGACTCGGCGAGCAGCTCGTCGAGGGTGACGAGGCGCGCCCCGAGCTGGCCGGCGCGCTGTACCGACACGTAGGGGTCGTAGGCGAGGATCTCGACGCCGAAGCCCTTGAGGCGCTCGGCGACCAGCTGGCCGATGCGCCCGAAGCCGACGATGCCGACCTTCTTCTCGAGCAGCTCGACGCCGCCGTACTTGCTGCGCTTCCACGCGCCGTTCTTCAGCGCCTCGTTGGCCGGCGCGATGTTGCGGGCGCAGGCGAGGAGCAGGCCGACGGCGAGCTCGGCCGCGGAGGTGATGTTCGAGGTCGGCGCGTTGACGACCATCACACCGGCCTTCGTGGCGGCGTCGACGTCGACGTTGTCGAGACCGACCCCGGCGCGGGCGACGACCTTGAGGTTCTTCGCGGCGGCCAGGGCCTCCGCGTCGACCTTGGTCGCGGACCGGATGAGGATCGCGTCGACGTCGGCGATGGCCGGCAGGAGCTGGGAGCGGTCCGCGCCGTCGGTGTGGCGCACCTCGAAGTCGGGTCCGAGGGCGTCGATGGTCGCGGGCGAGAGCTCCTCGGCGATGAGGACGACGGGCTTGGTCACGTGAAAGGTCCCTTGCGTGCGTGGGTGGTCGGGGGTCCGCCGATGCGGTGACGTGCCGTCCGGCACGCCGCTGTGCCGGGACCTCCATCGTAGGCACCCGCCAGCATGTGGACACCAGTGACCACGATGTGATCGTCGTCGCGTCCGGGGTCAGGCCGCGGCGTCGACCCGACGACGCAGCCGCCGCGCCGCGAGGACGACGAGCAGCACGACGCCGGCGGCCACGAGGAGCCACCACCAGGGCACCCGGCCGAGCGCGGCGTCGACGACCGTCATCCCGACCGTCGTGTAGATCGCCGCCCAGAGCAGGGCCCCGAGGACGACCGCGGGCAGGAAGCGGCGCAGCGGCATCCGGAGCATCCCGCTGGAGGCGTTGATCGCGCTCTGCAGGCCGACGGTGAGGAAGCCGAGGGTGACGGCGGGCGGGCCGACCCGGCGCACGAAGCGCTCGGCGCGCGCCACGGCCGGCCGGTCGAGGTGGTGGGCCCAGCGGGTGCGCCCTCCCCCGGCCCGCACGCCGCGCCCGACCCAGTACGTCGCGACCCCGCGGGCCGTGGCGCCGGCCCAGAACGCGACGAGGACGACCCAGAAGGGCCACCCGTCGACGAGGTCACGCATGCGTCGAACGTACAGAACACGCCGTGCGCGAGGAGTCGCGCACGGCGTGTTCTGCTCACTCGACGGGGTGGGTCGAGGTGGTGGTGTCGCGTCAGCGCGCGGCGGATCCCTCGACGTAGTCGCTGTCGCGGTCGGTGTCGACCCACGCCATGAGCTGGCGCAGCTCGCGGCCGGTGCCCTCGATGGGGTGGGCGGCGCCCTTGGCGCGCAGCTCCTTGAACTCCGGTGCGCCGGCGTCCTGGTCGTCGATGAAGCGCTTGGCGAAGTTCCCGTTGCGGATGTCCTCGAGGACGGCCTTCATGTTGTCCTTGACGTGCGGGTCGATGACGCGGGGCCCGGAGACGTAGTCGCCGTACTCGGCGGTGTCGGAGACCGACCAGCGCTGCTTGGCGATGCCGCCCTCGATCATGAGGTCGACGATGAGCTTGAGCTCGTGGAGGCACTCGAAGTACGCGACCTCGGGCTGGTAGCCCGCCTCGACGAGCGTCTCGAAGCCGTACATGACGAGCTGCGAGGCGCCGCCGCAGAGGACGGCCTGCTCACCGAACAGGTCGGTCTCGGTCTCCTCCGTGAAAGTGGTCCTGATGCCGCCGGCGCGCAGGCCGCCGATCGCCTTGCCGTAGGACTTCGCGAGGTCCCAGGCCGAGCCCGAGGCGTCCTGCTCGACGGCGAGGAGCACGGGCACGCCGCGACCGTCGACGAACTCGCGGCGCACGATGTGGCCGGGGCCCTTCGGGGCGACCATGAGCACGTCGGAGCCGGCCGGCGGCTCGATGTAGCCGAAGCGGATGTTGAAACCGTGGCCGAAGAGCAGGGCCGCGCCGTCCCGGAGGTTCGGCTCGATCTCGGCCGCGTAGAGACCGCGCTGCACCTGGTCCGGCGTGAGGATGACGACGAGGTCGGCCTCGCGGACGGCGTCGGCGACGGTGTGGACGGTCAGGCCCTCGGCCTCCGCCTTGGCGCGGCTCTTGGAGCCCTCGGCGAGGCCGACGCGCACGTCGACGCCGGAGTCGCGCAGGTTGAGGGCGTGGGCGTGGCCCTGGCTGCCGTAGCCGATGACCGCGACCTTGCGGCCCTGGATCACCGACAGGTCGGCGTCGTCGTCGTAGAACATCTCGGCCATCGGAACAGGCCTCTCCTTCGGGTCGGGTGTGCTGCTGGATGGGACTCTAGGGGGGTGCGGCTCAGGCGCTGCGGAGCGCCCGGTCCGTGATCGAGCGCGGCCCACGGCCGATCGCGACCATCCCCGACTGCACGAGCTCGCGGACCCCGAAGGGCTCGAGGACCTCGAGCAGCGCGTGGAGCTTCTCGGTGGTGCCGGTCGCCTCGATGGTCAGCGACTCGGTCGCGACGTCGACGACCTTGGCCCGGAACATCTGGACCATCTCGAGGACCTGGCTGCGGGTGGCGGCGTCCGCGCGCACCTTGATGAGCATGACCTGCCGCTGGACGGCCGAGCCGGGCTCGAGCTCGACGACCTTGAGCACCTCGACGAGCTTGTTGAGCTGCTTGGTCACCTGCTCGAGCGGGAGGTCCTCGACGTCGACGACGACGGTCATCCGCGAGACCTCGGGGTGCTCGGTCTCGCCGACGGCGAGGCTGTCGATGTTGAAGCCGCGGCGGGAGAAGAGCGCGGCGATGCGCGCGAGGACGCCGGGCTTGTTCTCGACGAGGACGGACAGCGTGTGCTTGCTCATGGTTCTCCCTCAGCGGCCGTCGTGGTCGGCGTCGGTGTGCTGCTCGATGGCCTCGGACTCCTCGCGGTCCCACTGCGGCGCGGTGTCGCGGGCGACCTGGATCGCGTCGTTGCTCACGCCGGCGGGGACCATCGGCCAGACCATCGCGTCGCGCTCGACGACGAAGTCGACGACGACCGGGCGGTCGGTGACGGCCATCGCCTGGCGGATCGTCTCGTCGACGTCCTCCGGTCGCTCGCACCGCAGCCCGACGCAGCCGTAGGCGTCGGCGAGCTTGACGAAGTCGGGGACGCGCGAGCCGACCGAGGTGTGCAGGTCGGTGTTCGAGTAGCGCTCGTTGTAGAAGAGGGTCTGCCACTGGCGGACCATCCCGAGGCTGCTGTTGTTGATGATCGCGACCTTGATCGGGATGTTGTTGATGACGCAGGTGGCGAGCTCCTGGTTGGTCATCTGGAAGCAGCCGTCGCCGTCGATGGCCCAGACCGTGCGGTCCGGCTCGCCGACCTGCGCGCCCATCGCGGCCGGGACGGAGTAGCCCATCGTCCCGAGGCCGCCGGAGTTGAGCCAGGCGTTGGGCCGCTCGTACTGCACGAACTGCGCGGCCCACATCTGGTGCTGCCCGACGCCGGCCACGTACACCGACTCCGGCCCGCTCAGCGCGCTGAGCCGCTCGATGACGTACTGCGGTGCGAGAGCGCCGTTCTCGGGCGCCGTGTACCCGACGGGGAAGGTCTCCTTCCAGCCGGCCACACGCTCGCGCCACGCGGTGTAGTCGCCGCCCTGCCCGGCCTCCATGTCGGCCTCGACCCCCTCGGCGAGGTCGGCGATGACGGCGCGCGCGTCGCCGACGATCGGCACCTCGGCGACGCGGTTCTTGCCGATCTCGGCCGGGTCGATGTCGGCGTGGATGACCTTGGCCTCGGGCGCGAAGGTCGACAGCTGCCCGGTGACCCGGTCGTCGAAGCGCGCGCCGAGCGCGATGATGAGGTCGCTCTTCTGGAGGCCGGTCACGGCGGCGACCGAGCCGTGCATCCCCGGCATGCCGAGGTGCAGCGGGTGGCTGTCGGGCAGGGCGCCGCGGGCCATGAGCGTCGTGACGACGGGGATCTGCGTCAGCTCGACGAAGCGGCGCAGCTCCTCGCTCGCGCGGGCCCGGATGACGCCGCCGCCGACGTAGAGGACGGGGCGCTCGGCCGCCGCGACGAGGCGCGCGGCCTCGCGGATCTGCTTGCCGTGCGGACGGGTCACCGGGTGGTAGCCGGGCAGGGCGATCTTCGGCGGCCACGAGAACGTGGTGCGCGCCTGGAGCGCGTCCTTGGAGATGTCGACGAGGACGGGCCCGGGCCGGCCGGTGCTCGCGACGTGGAACGCCTCGGCGATGACCCGCGGGATCTCGGCGGGGTCGGTGACGAGGTAGTTGTGCTTCGTGACCGGCATCGTGATGCCGCGGATGTCGGCCTCCTGGAACGCGTCGGTCCCGATGGCCGTCGAGCTGACCTGCCCGGTGATCGCGACGATCGGCACCGAGTCCATGTAGGCGTCGGCGAGCGGCGTCACGAGGTTGGTGGCGCCGGGGCCGGAGGTCGCCATGCACACGCCGACCCGCCCCGTGGCGGCCGCGTACCCCTCGGCCGCGTGACCGGCGCCCTGCTCGTGGCGCACGAGGATGTGGCGGACCTTGACGGAGTCCAGGAGCGGGTCGTAGGCGGGGAGGATCGCGCCGCCGGGGATGCCGAAGACCGTGTCGACCTCCATCGCCTCGAGCGAGAGCACGAGGCTCTGGGCGCCGGTCACCTCCACGGGTGCCTTGGCGCGCGCCTGCTCGGCCACCCGGGCCGGGCTGGGAGCCGGTTTCAGGGGTGCCGGGGTCGCCGGTCGGGTGTCGCTCACGTTCGTGTCACCGCTTCCTTCTCGCCGAAAGGGTCGTGCCGGGGTCCGCGCACAAAAAAACCCTCCAGTCCCGTGGTGGGACGACGGAGGGAGCGCGCCTGGTCGCGGGGGCGTCAGGCGCGCTGTGGAAGTACGAGGATCCGGGCCACGCGACAACTGTCTCCCCCACCCCCCGGTGTGTCAACCGGCGAGACGGCCGGTCCCAGCATCCGGGACCGTGGCGTCCGTCACCCCGGCGGGTCCGGGCCGCGCTAGCCTCGCGCCGTGTCCGTCCCGTGGCCACCACGCCGCGTCCTCGCCCTCGCGGCCGCGCTCGTCGTCGCCGTCGCGGCCCTCGCCGCGCTCGTCGGTGAGGCCGCCGGGCCCGGGCCCGCCCTCGGCCTGCTCCTCGGGGCGCTGGGTGCCGCGAGCGCGGCGGGGACCGACGTCGGTGTGCGCCCCCGGGTCGTCGTCGCGGTGCTCTGCGCCGCCTCCTTCGGTCTCGGTGTCCTCTCCGCGGGGCACCCCGTCGCCGCCGGTGCGGCGGTCGCCGCGGCGTCCCTCGCGCAGGTGCCGCTGACCCGCCGGGCCGCGCGCCTCGCGACCTTCCTCCCCGTCCTCGCGGCCCTCGGCGCCGGGCTGCCGCTGGGGCGGACCGGTGGCGTCGTGACCCTGTGGGTTGGCGTCGGCGCGCTGCTCGTCGTGGCGGCCGCCACCGCGGCCCGGGCCGGCGCCGCCCCGCAGCCGGTACCCCTGGCCGAGGCGGGTCGGCACGCGCTGGCCACCGCCGTCGTCGCCGGGGTCGGCACCACCGTGACGAGCGCCCTCGGCCTCGGGCACGGCTACTGGCTCGTCGTCGCGGTCGCGACGGTGCTGGCGGTGTCGCGCGACGAGACCGCCGGCCAGGCCACCGCGCGGGTCGTCGGCACCGTCGTCGGTGTCGTGCTCGCCGTCCTTGCCACCGGCCTCGCCCCGACCGCCGTCGTCCTCGCGGGGGCCGGCGTCCTCGGCGTGCTCGCCCTCGCGTGGACGGCCGTCCGCGAGACCCGCTGGATGGCCGGGGCGTCGAGCGCGGCGATCGTGCTCGTCGGCGCGAGCGGCCTCGTCGGCCGGGCCTCGGGCGTCGCCCTGGAGCGGCTGCTCCTCACGGTGGCCGGGGCGGGGCTCGCCGCGCTCCTCTGGCGGCTCGAGTCCGCGGGGCCGGACCGGCGTCAGACCTGGACCTGACCGAGGCGTCCGAGCATCTCGGGGGCGGTGCGGTCGAGGTGGCGCCCGCCGAGCACGACCCCTGCGGCGAGCAGGCCGGCGCCGTAGAGGACCGAGACCACCACGACGACGGCACCGAGCAGGGCGCTCCCCCGCGACAGCACCGCGCCGACGACGACCGGGAGCACGAGCACCACCGGGCCGACGAACGACACGAGGGCCGTGAGGCAGCCCTGGGCGGCGCCGCCGGACGACGCGGCGAAGGGGTTGCCGCCGGTCCGCGGGGCGGTGCCCGGCAGGACGGCCCCGATCCCGGCGGCGAGGCCGAGGCTCGCGCCGAACGCCGCCACGACCACGGCGAGCCAGGCGAGCACCGCCTCGATCGCGCCGATCCCCACCGACACGACGAAGGTGAGGGCGACCACCGGGCCGAAGACGACGGCCGAGGCCACGACCCGCCCGAGCCGGTCCTCCCACCCCCGCACCCCGGTGCTCACGTGCATCCACCACGCCGGCCCGTCGAAGGCGAGGTCGTTCATGAGGGTCAGCCCGGCGAAGACCGCGAGGGTCACCACCCCGGTCCCGGCGAGGGCCCCCGTCCCGGTCACGGCCGCCTGCACGACGAAGAAGACCGGCAGCACCGCCGTGCGCAGCGCGATGCTCACGAGGCGGCTGTCGCGGTACCAGGCCCGCACCCGGCGCGCGGCCACCGCGGCCGTCGGCGAGTGCCCGAGCAGGCGCGGCAGGAGCCGGCCGCGACCGATGTGCTGGCCGCCGCCGCTCGTCATCGGGGAGGTGAGCACCCGCTCGAGCTGCCGCACCCACACCCGCCAGAGGACGGCGAGCAGGCCGAGCGCGAGGGCGAGGTGGACGACGGCGGAGGCCCACCGACCGGTCGCGACGTCGAAGGGCAGGCCCCAGGCCCAGCCGACCGGTGTCCACGACGCGACGACGGCGGCGCCGCGGGCGTCGAGCGAGCGCAGCGACAGGCCCGGCTC
Source organism: Phycicoccus sp. DTK01 (assembly GCF_017312765.1). Classification (NCBI taxonomy): domain Bacteria; kingdom Bacillati; phylum Actinomycetota; class Actinomycetes; order Micrococcales; family Intrasporangiaceae; genus Phycicoccus; species Phycicoccus sp. DTK01. Next base: position 199,271 of record NZ_BOPU01000004.1, read on the forward strand.
CCCCGAGGTGACGAGGAGGTTGAGGACGAGCGGCAGCAGGGTCGCGAGCGCCACGACGGCCGCCCCGAGCAGCCGACCGGTCCGGCTCGTCATCACCCCGGCGAGGGCGCTGGTGACCGCGCGCGTGAGGAGCACGGCCGTGAGCGGGCCGAGCACGGCCGCCGCGAGCGCCGCCGGGACCGCCGCGGGGTGCGAGGACCACGCGAGCACCTGGGCGAGCGCGAGCAGCGTGAGCACGACGGCGGGGATGCCCGTGAGGGTCGCGGCGAGCAGTCCCCGCGCCAGCTCGGGCGCGCGCAGCGGCAGGACGGTGAAGCGGGTGGGGTCGAGGACGTTGTCGACGCCCGTCGCGACGAGGCTGAGCACCAGCCAGAGGAGCGTGACCCCGGCGAAGAGCGGCACCGTGACCGCCGTGAGCGCGAGGGGGCGCGCCGCGAGGAGCGCGATGGACGGCCCGAGGAGGCCGACCGCACCGAGCGCGACCAGCCCGCCGACGATGGCCGACACCAGCTGGACCGAGCTGCGCGAGAGGGCGGTCCGCCACATCCGCAGCCGCAGCCGGACGATGAGCAGGGTCATCGGCGACTCACCCCCCGAGCCAGGTGAGGCCGTCCTCCGAGACGTCGCCCGCGCCGACGAGCTCGAGGAAGCGCTGGTGCAGGGACCCGGTCGCGGTGAGTGCGGCCACGGTGTCCTCGGCGAGCACCCGGCCGCCGGCGACGACCGCCACCCGGTCGCAGAGGCCCTCGACGAGCTCCATGACGTGGCTCGACATGACGACCGTGCCGCCCGTCGCGACGTAGCGCCGCAGGATGGTCCGGATGGCCTGGCCCGACACGGGGTCGACGGCCTCGAACGGCTCGTCGAGCACGAGCAGGCGCGGGGCGTGGATGAGCGCGGCCGCGAGGCTGATCTTCTTGACCATCCCCGCGCTGTAGTCGGCGACGACCGTGTCGGCGTCGGCGGCGAGGTCGAGCACGGTGAGGAGCTCCTCGGCCCGCGGACGGCTCACGTCCTGGGGCATCCGGCGCAGGTCGGCGACGTAGTGCAGGAGCTCGCGCCCGCCGAGCTGCTCGAACAGGCGCAGCCCGTCGGGGGCGACCCCCATGACCGCCTTGGCCGCCGGCGGGTCCGCCCACACGTCGTGACCGAGGACGCGCGCGGTGCCGGCGGTCGGGCGCAGCAGGCCGGTCGCCATCGACAGCGTGGTCGTCTTGCCGGCGCCGTTGGGCCCGACGAGCCCGTAGAGGCAGCCCCGGGGCACCGCGAGCGAGAGCCCGTGGACCACCCGCCGCCCCCGGAACTCCTTGACGAGGCCGACCAGCTCGAGCGCCGGCCCCTCCCCCGGTGCGTCAGTCACACACCGCCCCCGTGCTGGCGCTCTGCACCAGCCGGCGGTACTTGGCGAGGACACCGCGGGTGTACTTCGGCTCGGGGTGCGTGACGCCCTCGGACCGCCGGCGCTCCATCTCCGCGTCGTCGACGAGGAGGTCGAGCGTGGCGTTCGCGACGTCGAGGCGGATGCGGTCGCCGTCGCGGACGAACGCGACCGGGCCCTCGTCGACGGCCTCGGGCGCGACGTGGCCGACGCACAGGCCGGTGGTGCCGCCGCTGAAGCGGCCGTCGGTGAGGAGGAGGACGTCCTTGCCGAGGCCGGCGCCCTTGATGGCCCCGGTGACGGCGAGCATCTCGCGCATCCCGGGGCCGCCCTTGGGACCCTCGTAGCGGATGACGACGACGTCGCCGGCGGTGAGGGCGCCCTGCTCGACGGCGTCCATCGCGGCGCGCTCGCCGTCGAAGACGCGGGCGGTGCCCTCGAAGACGTCGGAGTCGAAGCCGGCCGACTTGACGACCGCGCCCTCGGGGGCGAGCGAGCCCTTGAGGATGGTCAGGCCACCGGTGCGGTGGATCGGCTCGTCCATCGCACGCACGACGTGGCCGTCGGGGTCCGGCGGACGGATGTCGGCGAGGTTCTCGGCGACGGTGCGACCGGTGACGGTGAGGCAGTCCCCGTGCAGCAGACCGGCGTCCAGCAGCGCGCGCATGACGACGGGCACGCCGCCGACGCGGTCGATGTCGGTCATCACGAAGCGGCCGAAGGGCTTGACGTCGGCGAGGTGCGGGACCCGGGCGCCGATCCGCTGGAAGTCGTCGATGGTGAGGTCGACCTCGGCCTCGTGGGCGATGGCCAGGAGGTGGAGCACCGCGTTGGTCGAGCCGCCGAAGGCCATGACGACGGCGATGGCGTTCTCGAACGCCTCCTTGGTCATGATGTCGCGCGCGGTGATGCCGCGGCGGAGCAGCTCGACGACCGCCTCGCCGGACTTGCGGGCGAAGCCGTCGCGGCGGCGGTCGGTGGCCGGCGGGGCGGCCGAGCCGGGCAGCGACATCCCCATCGCCTCGGCGACGGACGCCATCGTGTTGGCGGTGTACATGCCGCCGCAGGCGCCCTCCCCCGGGCAGATGGCGCGCTCGATGGCGTCGACGTCCTCACGGCTCATCTTCCCCGCGAGGCACGCGCCGACCGCCTCGAAGGCGTCGATGATCGTCACGGTCTTCTCGGTGCCGTCCGACAGCTTGGCGATGCCCGGGAGGATCGAGCCCGCGTAGAGGAAGACCGACGAGAGGTCCAGGCGCGCGGCGGCCATGAGCATCCCCGGCAGGGACTTGTCGCAGCCGGCGAGCAGGACCGAGCCGTCGAGGCGCTCGGCGCTCATGACGGTCTCGACCGAGTCGGCGATGATCTCGCGGCTGACGAGCGAGAAGTGCATCCCCTCGTGGCCCATCGAGATGCCGTCGGAGACGGAGATGGTGCCGAACTCCAGCGGGTAGCCGCCGCCGGCGTGCACGCCGTCCTTGACCGCCTTGGCCAGCCGGTCGAGCGAGAGGTTGCACGGGGTGATCTCGTTCCACGAGCTCGCGACGCCGACCTGGGGCTTCGCGAAGTCGTCGTCGCCCATGCCGACGGCGCGCAACATCCCTCGGGCGGCGGTCTTCTCGAGACCGTCGGTGACGTCGCGGCTGCGGGGCTTGATGTCGGGCGTCGTCGTCATGCCGGTCATCCTAGGTTCGCCGCCGGGGTCTCGCCCGGGTGTCCCGCCGATCGACCCACGACCGTCGCCACCGCAGGTCGTCGAAAGTTTGTCGAAGGAAGTGCATCCACGGGCGGGGTGGCGACGGAAGAGGGGGTGTCAGGAACACCACCCTCTCCCGAAGGACCCCCGTCATGCGACGCACCCTCGCCGCCACCGCCGCCCTCTCCCTCGCGCTCGTCGTCAGCGCCTGCGGGTCGGACTCCGACACCGACGCCGGGGCGAGCACCCCCGCCACCTCCTCGGTCGCGCCGACCTCGGCCTCGCCGAGCGCCTCGGAGTCCGCCGCCGCCTCCGCCGACATCGTCGACACCGCCGTCGCGGCCGGCGGCTTCACCACCCTCGCCACCGCGCTCGAGGCCGCCGGCCTCGTCGAGACCCTCAAGGGCGAGGGGCCGTACACGGTCTTCGCCCCGACCGACGAGGCGTTCACGGCCCTGCCCGCCGGCACCCTCGACGACCTGCTCGCCGACCCGCAGGGCGCGCTGACCGACGTCCTCACCTACCACGTGGTGCCGGGCAAGGTCATGGCCGCCGACGTCGCGACGATGGACGGTCAGGAGGTCGAGACGGTCAACGGCGAGAAGCTGACCGTCGGCGTCGACGGCGACACCGTCACCCTCACCGACACCTCCGGTGGCGAGGTGACGGTGACGCAGACCGACATCGAGGCCACGAACGGCGTCATCCACGTCATCGACGGCGTCCTCGTCCCCAAGGGCTGAGCCACCGACCGACGCGGACGGGCCCCGGGTGCACCAGCACCCGGGGCCCGTCCGTGTGTGCGGCGGACTCTCGTCAGAGGGCGAGGGTGCCGCGCGCGATGCTGTCGCCGGAGTGCTCGGGCCTGTCGTCGTACCCCTCACGGGAGATGTCGACGATGACGTAGCCCTGGTCGATGAGCGACTGGTCGATGGCGAAGCGCTGGTTGCCCTCGCCGGGCCGGAGCACGCCCACCGAGACCATCCGCTTGAGGTCCTTGTTGATGAGCCACACCTCGAGGTATCCGGTGCCCGGGTCGAGCGCCGGGGTGTCGACGTCGAGGTCGAGGTGGCCGTCGACGCGGACGGCGCTGGCCGCCCCGAGGACCTGCTGCGTGTCGAGGGTGTCGAGCTTCGTCTCGCCGAGCACGACCGCGGACGGTGTCGGCTGCGGCTCCGGACCGTCCAGGGCGCGCACCCCGACGCCCCCGACGACGACCCCGGCAGCAGCGGCGGCGACGAGCCACCCGCCGGCGAAGCGGCGCCGGCGCGACCGGGCGGGTACCACCAAGGCCGCGGGAGCCGGGTCGGGCAGCGGAGCGACGGTACCGCGCGGCGGCGCGGACGGGGTCGCGTCGTCGGCCACCGCGCCGTCGACGACGGTGAGGACGGGACGCCCCTCCTCGTCACGGTCGATCTCGGCGGCGACCTTGTCCCAGAGGCCGGCCGGCGCGGCGACGAGGTCGACCGGGTCGCGCAGCAGCTCGGAGACGGCGCGCAGGGCGGCGACCTCGTGGGCGCAGCGGGGGCAGGTCTCGACGTGGGCGGACACCTCGGCCGGGACCGGGTGACCGGTCGCGAGCAGCACGAGGTCGTCGTCCGGGTGGACGGCGTGGTCAGGCGTGGTCATCGGTCACCTCCTCCAGGTGGCGTCGCAGGGTCGTGAGTCCTCGGCGGATGTGGCTCTTGACGGTGCCGAGCGGGAGGCCGAGCCGCTGCGCGACCTCCTCATGGGTGAGTTCGTCGACGAGGGCCAGACGGATGGCACTCGCGCGGGGTTCGCCGAGACGGTCGAGCGCGTCGGCCAGCAGGAGCCGCGCCGCGAGCCGCTCCTCGGGGGGCGGAGCGTGCGTGTCGGGCAGGGACTCGCGCGCCGCCGCCTCGGCGTCGCGGGCCTGGCGGGCCCGCTGGGCGTGCAGGTCCGCGATCTTGTGCCGGGTGATGCCGACGAGCCAGCCGGGCACCGACCCGCGCGCCGGGTCGAGCGTGTGCCGGCCCCGCCACGCCGCGACGAACACCTGCTGGGTCACGTCCTCGGCGTCGTGGTGGTTGCCGAGCGAGCGCACCGCCAGCGTGTGGACCAGGCCCGACCAGCGGGCCCAGGCCTCCTCCAGCGCCTCGCGCGACCCCGCCACGAGACGGGCGGCGACGTCGTCGACCTGCGCCTCGGCCCCGGTCTCCGCGTCCACGCTCACGCCACCCACCCTAGGGCGTGCCGCCCGGTACGGCACCGACGGCGGCGCCGCACCGATGGTGGGGTCCTGTCCCCCCACCACCGGCGCGACGCCCGTCGCGAGCGACACCTCAGAGGTCGAGGGGCCGCAGGACGAAGACGATCCCGTGGGCGATCTGCTTGTTGCCCTTGTTGATGTCGAACCGGCGGGGGTTGACGAACGGGTTGACGTCGTTGCGGTCCTGGTCCTTGAGCTCGATGATCGGGATCCACTTGTTGAGGACCTTGACCGTCACCGTGCCGCCCTGGGCGGTCGTCAGGGCCGCGCCGTTGGCCTTGACGGCGTCCCGCTTGGTGATCGTGGCGCCCGGCACGACGTGGTAGAGCAGCACCTGCTCGATCGCGTCGACCCCGACGGCCGCGACGAGGGCCTCGAAGGTCTTCTTCTCGGTCGAGGGCCAGCGCTTGGTGAGGTCGTACGCGAGGACCTGGAACGAGCGGTCGTCGGGCAGGAACGCGGTGACCGGCGTCGTGCCGTCCGCCAGCACCTTGACCGGGCTGTTCGGCTTCGCGGCGAGCACCGCGAGGACCGCCTCGGTGACGATGTCGTAGTCGTACCAGTTGTGGTCGAACGTGTTGCCGTCGCTCGTGAGCACGGCCGCGAGGCTGCGGGTGCCGGTGGGCGTGGACGAGCCGGACGACGCGCTCGCCGGGGCTGCGGCGAGGGTGGTGGCACCGAGGGCGACGGCCACGGCGGCGGTGACGAGGCGACGGGTTCGCATGGAGGACCTCCTGGTCGAGGGAGGGTCGCCCCGGTGGCGACCCACCCCCTCTTCCGCCGCGCCCCCCGGCCCGGATGCACCGGGCGGGAGGAAATTTCTCCTCCCGCCCGGGCGTGGCCTCAGGCGCTCGGCGCCCCCGCGGCGACGGGCTCCTCGTCGCGGCCGGCGCCGCGCTCGTCGTCGTGGCGCCGGAGCCTGCGCGGCCACCAGAACCGCTCGCCGAGCAGGACCGCGGCGGCCGGGACGAGCAGGGTCCGCACGATCAGCGTGTCGAGCAGGACACCGACGCAGATGATGACGCCGAGCTGCGCGAGGACCACCAGCGGCAGCACGCCGAGCACGGCGAAGACCGCCGCGAGCAGGATGCCCGCGCTCGTGATGACGCCACCGGTCGCCGCGAGGGCGCGGAGCATCCCCTCGCGCGGCCCGTGCCGCCGGGCCTCCTCGGACGCCCGGGTCACGAGGAAGATGTTGTAGTCGACGCCGAGCGCGACGAGGAAGACGAACGCCAGCAGCGGGACGCCCTCGTCGAGCCGTTCGAACCCGAGCACCTGGGTGAAGAGCACCCAGCTGATGCCGAGGCTGGCGAGGTAGGTGCCGACGACGGTCGCCACGAGGACGACCGGGGCGACGACGCTGCGCAGGAGCCCGCCGAGCGCGAGGAGCACGAGCCCGAGGATGAGCGGCAGGATGAGGGCACGGTCGCGGGAGGACGCGTCGGCCGTGTCGACCGCCTCGGCCTCGGTGCCTCCGACGTAGGTGTCGGGCTGGTCGGCGAGCGCCTCGCGCAGGGCACGGACGTTGCCGCGGACCTCGTCCGAGCCGGGGTCGCCGGTGAGCACGGCGTCGACCTCGGTCACCCCGCCGCCACTGGCCGCGACCCGGGCGGACTCGACGCCGGGGACCTGCCCGACCCGCTGCGCGAGCGCCTCGCCGTCGCCGCGCGTCATGACGACGACGGGATCCACCGAGCCGGCCGGGAAGGACTCGCCGTAGCGCTGCGAGGCGGTGATGGACTCGGGGGTGTCGAGGAACTGGTCGGCCGTCGAGAGGCCGGCCCTGACCTGGCTGATGCCGCCCGCGGCGACCGCGAGGCCGACGACGACGACGGCGACGACCGCGACGGGTCGACGGGCGACCGCGTCACCGACCCGGCGCCAGGCCGAGTGACCGTCGGCGAGGCCGGTCTGGCCGACCCGCGGGACCTGGGGCCAGAAGATCCACCGGCCGAAGACGACGAGCGCGGCCGGCAGGACGACGAGCACGAAGAACGCCGCGACGACGACGCCGACGGCGCAGGCGAGCCCGAGCCCGCGGGTCGCGGGGAAGGCCGACAGCAGGAGGGTGAGGAGGCCGAGGACGACGGTCGAGGCGCTCGAGAGCACGGCCTCGGTGGTGCGCCGCAGCGCGTGGGCCATCGCCGCGCGCCGGTCCTCGGTGGTGCGCAGCTCGTCGCGGTAGCGCGAGATGAGCAGCAGCGCGTAGTCGGTGCCCGCACCGAAGACGAGCACCGAGAGGATGCCGACGGTCGACTCGTCCCAGGCGACGCCGAAGAGGGCCAGCGTGTGCGTCGCGGCGACGGCGGCGAGCTGGTCGGCGACGCCGACGACGGTGAGCGGCACGAGCCAGAGGACCGGGCTGCGGTAGGTGAGGACGAGCAGCAGCGCGACGACGCTCGCCGTCGCGAGCAGCAACCGGGTGTTGGCGCCGTCGAAGACACCGGCGAGGTCGGCCTGGATCGCGGCCGGACCGGTGACCTGCGCGGTCAGCCCGTCGGGCAGGTCGGCCTTCGCCGCGGCACGGATCTGCGCGACGGTGTCGGCCGTCCGGGTCGCGTCACCCTCCTGCACCGGGACGACGACGACGGCGGCCGTCCCGTCCTCGCTGCGCTGCGCGGGGATGCCGGCGGCGCCCGGCAGGTCGCGGGCCTTGGTCTCGATGGCCTGCGTGTCGGCGTCGGTCAGCCTGCCGTCCCGTGCGAAGAGGACGACGGCCGCCGACCCCTGCTCGTCGGGCAGCTGCTGGCGCAGCGCGGCCGCCTCGCGACTCTCGGAGTCGAGCGGCAGGGCGGTGAGCGTGCCGTCGGGCTTCTCGGCCTGCCCGACGACGCCGACGACCGCACCGGCGGCGAGGAGCGCGACGAGCGCCAGCAGGCCGGCGACCCACCGGCGGGTGACGAGGTCGGCGATGCGTCCCACGGTTCAGCCTCCGTTGCTGTTGACAGGAATTGCTAGGATCTGAGCAACAGGTGATTCACCTAATTGCTAAGTTGGTGAGTGATATTACGGACCACGACCCCCAGGACGCAACCCGCGCCGTCACCGAGCTCGTCCCGGCCTGGACCGGCTCGAGCACGCTCGACACGCTCCAGGAGCTGACCGACGTGGCCGCCCAGGTCCCCCACGAGGTGGCCCGCCGGGCGGGCCTGTCGACCTCCGAGCTGCACTCGCTGCGGCACCTGGCGATGGGTTCGATGGGCCCGGTCGACCTCGCACGCGCGCTCGGCGTCACGTCGGCGGCCTCGTCCCAGGTCATCGACCGCCTCGTCGCCCGTGGCCACGCAGAGCGCCGCCGCCACCCCGCCGACGGCCGGCGCACCGAGGTCGTCATCACCGAGTCCGGTCGCCGCGAGGCCGTGCGTCACCTCGCCCCGATGTTCGAGGGCCTCGCCCGCACCGACGCCTCGCTGACGCCCGCCGAGCGCGAGGTCGTCGAGCGCTACCTGCGGGGCGCCATCGCCGCGATGAGGTCCCTCACGTGAGCGGCCCGCTCCCCCTGGCCGCCGCCCGGCTCGTCGACACCGCCCTGGACCGCACGGTCGCTCCCGGTTTCACCGCGCTCGGCCTCGCCGTGCGCCGGCGGCTGCCGGGCTGGCCCGCCGACCCCGCCGTCGGGGCCCTCGCCGGCCGGCACGTCGCCGTCACCGGCGCGACGTCGGGCCTGGGCCGGCGCACGGCCCTCGACCTCGCCACGCTCGGTGCCACCGTCCACCTCGTCGTCCGCGACGCCGAGCGCGGCGAGCGCGTCGCGGGACAGGTGGCCGCCGCCGTCGGACGACCGGACGCCGCCCGCGTCTGGCGCTGCGACGTCGCCGACCTCGACTCGGTCCGGACCTTCGTGGGCCGCTTCGCCGCCGCCGACCTGCCGCTGCGCGGGCTGGTGCACAACGCCGGCGCGCTGCCCGCGGAACGCACGGAGTCACCGCAGGGCCACGAGCTGACCCTCGCCCTGCACGTGCTCGGCCCGGTCCTCATGACCGAGCTGCTCCTGCCCGTCCTCGAGCAGGACGCCGGCCGCGTCGTCCTCGTCACCTCCGGCGGGATGTACACCCAGCCGCTCCCCGTCGACGACCCCGAGTACACGACCGGCCGCTACAGCGGGTCGGTCGCCTACGCCCGCAGCAAGCGCGGCCAGGTCGAGCTCCTCCCCGTGCTCACCGACCGCTGGGCGTCGCGCGGGGTCACGGTCCACGCCACGCACCCGGGCTGGGCGCGCACGCCCGGTCTGGACGCCTCGCTCCCGTCCTTCTCCAGGGCATTGCGCCCGGTCCTGCGCACCGACGCCGACGGCAGCGACACCACCGTCTGGGTCGTGGCGACCGAGCCCGCCCCGGAGCCGGGCCGGCTGTGGCACGACCGACGGCCACGGCCGACGAGCGTGCTGCCCTCGACGCGCACGACCACGGCGGACCGCGTGCGCTACTGGACCGGCGTCGCGGACGCCCTCGACCTGCGCCCCTGACCCTCAACGCTCCCGGGGCGACCCGAAGCGCGCGACGTGGTGCCAGACCTTCTTGAGGTCCTGCGGGTCCTCGCGTCCGGTCTCGACGGCCCGGCCGACGACCGCGGCGTCCAGCCGGCCCTCCTCGGCCACCCGCCGGCCGACCTCGACGACGTGGGGCCCGCGGTAGTCCGGATGGCGTTCGAGCTCCGCGACCTCGAGGACGCGGCCCTCGTGCCACTCGACCGGCACCCCCAGGGCCGCGGCGTGGTGCTCGACCTCGCTCCCCCGGAAGCAGGGGTCGAGGACGAGGGCCTCGACGTCCTCGGGGATCCGGACCGGCCCGTGCACCTGGGCCTCGACGTAGTCGTCGAGCAGCCCGCCCTCCTCCCGCTCGAGGGCGTCGCTCAGCGGCCTCGCCGCGAACGCATCGGCCGGACCGATGAGGTCGCAGCGCTCGACCGTGCCGACGGCGGTGGGCAGGAAGACGGAGTCGGGGAAGCAGAAGGTCGTCCGCGGCAGGACGGACGAGGCCAGCCGGACGTGGGCCGAGCCGAAGCGCGGGGCCCCACCGAGACCCCGCCGTCGGTGGTCCAGCGCCCCGTAGCGCGGCCGCTCCGCCGCGGGCGCGTCGTCGTAGGCGCCCCCGAACATCCGCTGCTCCCACCGCCAGCGGCTGCCCCCGGGGTGGGCGGTCAGCCCGCCGTTGCTCGTCCCGGTCTCGAACTGCGAGCGGTACACCCGGTCGTGGCCCAGGTGCTCGAGCACCGTGCGGCCGGCCGACCTGCGCTCCGGGTGGAAGTTCACCGTCACCCGGAGGGTCGGGTCCAGCGGCCCTCCGCGGGCGAGCCGCCGGACGTGCTCGATGGCCCGCAGCCGGCGGTCGTCAGCGCCCGTCACGGGCGACGTGGAAGCGCTCGAGCTGCGCGTCGCCGAACGCGAGGTCGGACCACCGGCCGGCGTAGTGCAGGACGGCGAGCGCGCAGGTCGGGAAGCCCTCGGCCATGGCCCGGTGCCCCTCGGCGCTGCCCTCGCCGTCGGCGAGCAGCTCGGCGAGGGCGGGGATGCCGGGCGCGTGGCCGACGACCATGACGACGTCGGCGTCGTCGTCGGCCTCGTGCACGACGTCGAGCAGCGCCTCGGGAGAGGCGTTGTAGATGCGCCGGTCGTGGTGCACGTCGGCCTCGGGGCAGCCTGCCTCCCAGACGAGCTCGCACGTCTGCCGGGTCCGCTCGGCGGTCGAGCAGAGCACCTCGTCGATGCCGATGCCGTGCTCGTGCAGCCAGCGACCGGCGGCGCTCGCGTCGCGCCGGCCCCGGCCGGTCAGCTCGCGCTCGTGGTCGCCGCCCGGGTTGGTCTCCTCCGTCTTGGCGTGCCGGAGCAGGACGAGGACGCGGTCTCGGGCGGCGCTGGTCATGCTCCGATCATGCACCCGTCGGGCACGCGGGTCATCCCCACGCGCCCCCGCGTGAGGAGGGCGACAGGACCCCGCAGGTCAGGCCTGGCCGAGCCGCTCGAGGATGATGGCGCGAGCCGCGCCGGCGTCGGCCTGACCCTTCATCTCGCGCATGACCTGGCCGATGAGCGCACCGACCGCCTGCACCTTGCCGTCGCGGATCTTCGCGGCGACGTCGGGGTTGGCGGCGATGACGGCGTCGACGGCCGACTCGAGCGCCCCGGTGTCCTGGACCAGCTCCAGGCCGCGGGCGTCGGCGACGGCGGTGGGCGTGCCCTCGCCGTCGAGGACGCCCTCCCAGGCCTGACGGGCCATCGAGTCGTTGAGGCGGCCGCTCGTGACGAGGCCCTCGAGCTCGACGACGTGCGCCGGGGTGACACCGAGGCGCGCGGCGTACGACGGCACGTCCTCGCCCTCGGTGTTGGCGCGGCGCGCGATCTCGCCGGACCACCACTTGCGGGCGGCCGCGGGCGAGGCGCCGGCGGCCACGGTGTCCTCGACGAGCTCGACGAGCCCGGCGTTGACGACGTCGCGCATCTCGAGGTCGCTGTAGCCCCAGTCGGCCTGGAGCCGCTTGCGGCGGGCGGCCGGCGGCTCGGGCAGCGTGGCCCGCAGCGCCTCGACCGTCTCGCGCGAGGGTGCGACGGGCACGAGGTCGGGCTCCGGGAAGTAGCGGTAGTCCTCGGCGTCGGACTTGACGCGGCCCGAGGTCGTGATGCCGGTGTCCTCGTGCCAGTGGCGGGTCTCCTGGGTGATGGAGCCGCCGTCGGTGAGCACCGCTGCGTGCCGCCCGATCTCGTAGCGGACGGCCCGCTCGACCGAGCGCAGCGAGTTGACGTTCTTGGTCTCGGTGCGCGTGCCGAAGGTGTCGCCGTCGCGCGGCATGAGCGAGAGGTTGACGTCGCAGCGCATCGAGCCCTGCTCCATCTTCACGTCCGAGACGTCCATCGCCTTGAGCAGGTCGCGCAGCGTCGCGACGTAGGCCTTCGCGACCTCGGGGGCCTTCTCGCGCGTCGCGACGATCGGCTTCGTGACGATCTCGATGAGCGGGATGCCGGCCCGGTTGTAGTCGACGAGCGAGTGGGTGGCGCCGTGGATGCGACCCGTCGCGCCGCCGACGTGCAGCGACTTGCCGGTGTCCTCCTCCATGTGCGCGCGCTCGATCTCGACGCGGAAGGTCGAGCCGTCCTCGAGCTCGACGTCGAGGTAGCCGTCGAAGGCGATCGGCTCGTCGTACTGCGAGGTCTGGAAGTTCTTCGGCATGTCCGGGTAGAAGTAGTTCTTCCGGGCGAACCGGCACCACTTCGCGATGGAACAGTTGAGCGCCAACCCGATCCGGATGGCCGACTCGACCGCGACCGCGTTGACGACCGGCAGGGCGCCGGGCAGGCCGAGGCAGACCGGGCAGACCTGCGTGTTCGGCTCGGCGCCGAACTCGGTCGGGCAGCCGCAGAACATCTTCGTGTTCGTGCCCAGCTCGACGTGCACCTCGAGGCCCATGACGGGGTCGAACGAGGCCAGCGCCTCGTCGAACGAGAGCGTGCGCTCACCGGTCGTCGTGCTCATCGGGACACCTCCGTCAGGTCGGGCGCGCGGTCCAGCAGGGGGCCTCCCCAGGCCGCGGCGAGGCGAGCCTCGAGGGCCGCGCCCACCGAGTACAGGCGCTCGTCGGCCATCGCCGGGGCGAGCACCTGGAAGCCGGCCGGGAGGCCGTCCTCGTCGGCGAGGCCGCTCGGCAGCGACAGGCCGGGGATGCCGGCGAGGTTGGCCGGGATCGTCGCGATGTCGTTGAGGTACATGGCCATCGGGTCGTCGAGCTTGTCGCCGAGCCTGAAGGCGGTGGTCGGCGCGGTCGGCGTCACGAGGACGTCGGCCGTCTCGAACGCGGCGGCGAAGTCGTCCGCGATGAGCCGGCGCACCTTCTGCGCGGAGCCGTAGTACGCGTCGTAGTAGCCGCTCGAGAGCGCGTAGGTGCCGAGGATGATGCGGCGCTTGACCTCGTCGCCGAAGCCGGCGTCGCGCGTCGCGGCCATGACCTGCTCGGCGCTCGGCGCGTCGACGCCGTCCGGCGTGACCCGCAGGCCGTAGCGCATCGCGTCGAACTTGGCGAGGTTGCTGCTCGCCTCGCTCGGGAGGATCAGGTAGTACGCGGCGAGCGCGTAGGTGAAGGACGGGCAGGAGACCTCGACGACCTCGGCCCCGGCGTCGACGAGGTGCTGGACGGCCTCGTCGAAGCGGGCCTGGACGCCGGGCTGGAAGCCCTCGCCGGTCAGCTCGCGGACGATGCCGATGCGCATCCCGCTGACGTCGGCGCGGCGCGCGGCCTCGACGACGGCGGGCACCGGGGCGTCGACGGACGTCGAGTCCATCGGGTCGTGCCCGGCGATGACCTCGTGCAGGAGAGCCGAGTCCAGCACGGTGCGGCTGCACGGGCCGGCCTGGTCGAGGGAGGACGCGAGCGCCACGAGGCCGTAGCGCGAGACCCCGCCGTAGGTCGGCTTGGTGCCGACCGTGCCGGTGACCGCGGCCGGCTGGCGGATCGAGCCGCCGGTGTCGGTGCCGATGGCCAGCGGCGCCTGGAACGAGGCGACGACCGACGACGAGCCGCCGCCCGAGCCGCCGGGGATGCGGTCGAGGTCCCACGGGTTGTGGCTCGGCCCGAACGCGCTGTGCTCGGTCGAGGAGCCCATCGCGAACTCGTCCATGTTCGTCTTGCCGAGGATCGGCATGCCGGCCTCGCGCAGGCGGCGCACGACGGTCGCGTCGTACGGCGGCACCCAGCCCTCGAGGATGCGGCTGCCGCAGGTCGTCGGCAGCCCGCGGGTCGCCATGACGTCCTTGACGGCGATGGGGACGCCGGCGAGGGCGTGCAGCTCCTCCCCCGCGGCGCGACGGCGGTCGACGTCGTCGGCGGCGGCGAGCGCGCCGTCCTCGTCGACGTGCAGGTAGGAGCGCACCGCGCCGTCGACGGCGGCGGTGCGGTCGAGCAGCGCGCGGGTCACCTCGCGGGAGGAGACCGAGCCGGCGCCGAGGAGGTCGGCGAGCTCGGCGGCGGTGGCGCGGGTCAGGTCGGTGGTCACGCGGTCGGTCACTCCTCGTCCAGGATGCGGGGCACGCTGAAGCGCTGCTGCTCGCTCTCGGGGGCGCCGGCGAGCGCCTCCTGCGGCGTCAGCGACGGCCGGACGACGTCCGGGCGGGTCACGTTGACGAGCGGCAGCGGGTGGCTCATCGGCTCGACGTCGGCGATCGGGGCCTGCTGCACCGTCGCGACGGACTCGAGGATGACGCCCAGCTCCCCGACCATGCGGTCGAGCTCGGCGTCCGAGAGGTCGATCCGGGCGAGCCCGGCGAGGTGCGCGACGTCGTCGCGGGTCAGGTCGGCCATGGCGGTCAGTCTATGGGGGCACGCGGTCACGGCCGCGCGGCGCCCGGAACAGCGAGACGCAGGACCGGTCGCGTCGAGGACGGCGGTCAGCCCATCGTCCCCTCCGGCCCGTGCCGCTGCGAGAATCGGCCGGTGCTCACCGACACCGCGTCGCTCCAGACGGTCCTCGACGTCGTCGGGGTCTTCGTCTTCGCCCTCTCGGGCGCCATCGTCGCGGTCCGTCGGGGGCTGGACCTCTTCGGCATCCTCGTGCTCGGCTGGGTCGCCGGCCTCGGGGGCGGGATCATCCGCGACCTCTTCCTCGGCATCACCCCGCCGGTGGCGGTGAGCGACTGGCGCCTGCTGGCCGCGGCCGTGACCGCCGGCCTCGGGGTGTTCCTCCTCCACGGCACGTGGGAGCAGTCGTCCTCGACCCGCCCGCACGCTCGGCGACGCCGCGTCTCGTCGGTCGTGCGCCTGCTCGACGCGGCCGGGCTCGCGGTCTTCGCCGTGAGCGGCGCCCTCGTCGCCCTCGACCGGTCGGCCGGGCCGCTGGCCGCGACGCTCATCGGGGGCATCACGGCGGTGGGCGGCGGGATGCTCCGCGACGTCCTCGCCCGTCAGGTCCCCGAGGTGCTCCAGCGCGAGCTCTACGCCGTTCCGGCCCTCGTCGGGGCGGCGCTCGTCGTCCTCCTGCACGACCTCGACGCCCTGACGCCCCTCACGGCCTGGCTGTGCGTGGGACTGGTCTTCGTCATCCGGGTCGTGGCCGTGGCCCTGGACCTCAACGCGCCTCGGGCGCTGCGCAGCACACCCGTCGAGTAGCAGGACCCGCTCAGGCGGGGGTGCGGGGACCGACGGCCCTGAGCAGCGCCGCGGTGTCCTCGTCGCGCACGAGGTCGGGACGGCGCTGCGTCCAGCCGTGCACGACGGCCAGGGCCTCCGTGAACCCCGTCTCGGTGGGTCTCAGCGCGGCCGCGGTCCGGCCGTCCTTGTCGACGAGCAGCACGGCCGCGGGCCGAGGGCCGGTGGGCGAGGAGGTCGTCGGCCCGCGCAGCACGACCCGTCGCAGGTCCTGCAGCCCGGTCTCCCGCCGGGCGAACACCGTCCGCCGGATGACGGTCCACGGCCCGACGCGGACCTCCGTGCGCCAGAGCACGAGGAGCGACCCCGCCATCGCGACAAGGAGCAGGCCGGACACCGCCCAGCCCACGACGACGTAGCCGGTCCACCCCGAACGGCCCAGCGGGACACCGGGGTCGCCGGCGCGGGCCGCGTCGACGACCGCCAGGAGGATGCCCAGGCAGAGGGGCGCCATGATCACGGTGGCCAGGAGGCGCAGCCCTCGCTGCACCCGGACCACCACCTCGCGCGCGTCGTCGACCACCCCCGCACGGTAGCCGTCGCGACCACGCCCCGGGGGAGCGCCGGTCCTCTAGGGTGGCGCCCATGGTGGGGTCATCGGCCGGGAACGGCTACGGAGACATCGACGCCCAGGTCGAGGCCGCGCACGAGCGCGCGCAGCGGTCCGGCGTCTGGGTGCGCGAGATGGAGCAGCTCACCGGCCGGGGCACGGCCCTGCGCGGGGGCGTGAGCGTCGAGGTCGACCTGGGCGGCACCGTCGTCGGGCTCGGCATCAGCGACACCGCCGCCGGCCACGGCGGTCAGGCCGTCGCCCAGGCCGTGCTCGAGGCGCACGCCGAGGCCCAGCGCGACCTGCGCCGGCGCACGGAGGAGTCCACCGCGGCGGCGTGGGGACCCGGGTCGGCCACCACGGCCGCGGTGACGGACGAGGTCGAGCGGCTCACCCCCCGCGCCGAGCGCGACGAGCCGGACCCCCGCCCCCGACCGCAGGGAGGTGCCTGGTGAGCGGGTTCGACGACCTCAGCCGCATCGACGGGCTCGGCCAGGCCGAGCTCGACCGGCTCGCCACCCGCGCGCGCACCGCCCTCGAGTGGCGTCGCACCGCCGAGCAGCAGCGAGCCGCCGGCGAGCACGAGGGCGTGCGAGCGACGGTGAGCGGCACCGGAGCCCTCGTCGACCTGCGCATCGCGACGAGCGCCTGCGCCGACGGCGGCGACGCGCTGGCCGCGCGGGTGGGCGAGGCCATCTCACGTGCCCGGGCCGAGGTCGCCCGCCATGTCGTACGCACCGCCGAGGACGCGTTCGGCGAGGACGCCTCCGAGGTCCGCACCGTCCGCGAGCAGTGGGAGGCCGGTGCGCTCCACCGGCCGGCCGTGCTGCGCACGGGGACCGACGAGGGCGACCGCGGACCGAGGCGTCCCCCGCCCCCGCCGCCGTCCGGCGGCGGAATGTGGTGAGCCGGAGGCCGACCGCGTCCTAGCCGACCGCCGACCAGCCTCGGGCCAGGAGACGCAGGACGTTGACGACGATGCTGCCCGCGGCGACGACGAGCAGCACGCTCATGAGGGCCCAGAAGCCCCAGCGCACCGCGAGGCCGCCGGACGACCCGGGGGTCTCGGCGCGCATGGCCGACCACCAGTGGTTCTCGGCCAGCGGCCCGTATCCGCCGGTCGCGTTCGGCAGGAACGGGACCCACCAGTCCCCCGTCGCGCGTGCACGGAGCGCCTCGGTGACGACCGGGCGGACGATGAGCCACAGGGCGAGTGCAGCGATGCCGACCACCCCGATCCCCACCAGCACGAGCAGAAGCCGCAGCCCCCAGGCCATCGGTCGTCCCTTCGGTCGAGATTCCCACCCCGACACCCGGCGGGGAGCGCTCCCCATCGTCAGGGGTGGCGAGTCCGCATATCGTACGGGCGGAGGGGTCGAGGGACCTCGGGAGGGACGGAACACCGTGCAGTACGACGTGAACCCCACGGGCATCCAGCAGCATGCCGTGAGCCTGGCCGGCATCGAGGCCGACGTGCGCTCGAGCTCGACGGCCGCGGAGACGACGCTCGACGGGTCGTCCTTCGGGGTCATCAACCAGTTCCTCGCGAGCACGGTCGCGCTCTTCGCGGGCGCGGTCAACACCGGCATCTCGAACGCCGCCGCCGACCTCGGCGAGACGGTGACCATCCTGCGCACGCAGGTGACGAACTACCAGGACGACGACGCGAGCGCCGCCGGGAACGTCGCGGGGGCCGGCCGATGAGCGACCTCGTCGTCGCCCCGGGCGAGCGGTCGGCCACCTCGGGCGCCGGTCTCATCGACTCGGGCACCTCGCTGTGCCAGGCCATCGGCGACCGCAGCTGGGTCGACGCGGCGCTGTCGGGCGTGGCCGTCGGGTTCGACGTCGTGGCGACGGTGAGTGACCCGCTGGGCAGCCTGTTCGCCGCAGGCATCGGGTGGGTCATCGACCACCTGGACCCGATCAAGAGCTGGTTCGACGACCTCGCGGGCAACCCCGAGGAGGTCAGCGCCTTCGCCGGCACGTGGCTCAACGTCGCCAACAGCCTCTCGGCGAGCAACACGACCTTCGTCATGGGGGCGAACCAGAAGCTCGAGGGCATGTCCGGCCCCAACATGACGCGCTACCGCGAGCACGTCGACGAGATGTCCGACCGCCTGTCGTTCTGGTCCGGCGCCGCCCGGGCCATGTCGATCGGCACCGAGGCCGCCGCGGTCATCGTGGGCTTCGTCCACGGGCTGCTGCGCGACGCCCTGGCGCAGATCGCCGGGGCGATCTGCAGCTACGTCGCCGAGCTCGTCATCACCCTCGGCGCGGCGACCCCGCTGGTCATCCACCAGGCGACGACCCGCGTGTCGGCGCTCGTCGCCGAGATCGGTCCGAAGATCACCGGGCTCAAGAACTCGGTCACCGACCTCGACAGCCTCATGCACGAGCTCCGCGACATCCTCAACGACATCCCGCGCTTCCTCGGCAACCGCTACTCGGTGCCGAACCACCCCAACCTGCGGTGGAGCAACGTGGTCAACGACCCCGCCCACCTGCTCAACGGGATGTCCGTGCGCGACGCGATGAACCTCGTCAACGTCAAGCCGCAGTACCGCCACCTGTTCGCCAACGACCCCGCCCTCTGGGCCAAGGTCGTGCGCGAGGCGTTCCGGGACGGGGTGCCGGGCAACGCGAGCGACGCCGGCAAGAACATCAACGCGGCGATCCAGAACCAGATCGAGGGCCACCACTGACGCGCGCGGGCGGGGGCCTCAGTCGGGTGAGCCGGTCTCGAGCAGGCGGGTGAACCGCGCCTCGTCGAGGATGGTCAGCCCGAGCTCGCGGGCCTTGTCCTCCTTGGAGCCGGCGTTGGCGCCGACGACGACGTAGTCGGTCTTCTTCGAGACCGACCCGGACGCCTTGCCGCCGCGCGCGAGGATGGCCTCCTTGGTCTCGTCGCGCGAGTAGCCCTCGAGCGAGCCGGTGACCACGACGGTGAGGCCGGCGAGGGTCTGCTCGACCGACTCGTCGCGCTCGTCCTCCATCCGGACCCCGTCGGCGGCCCACTGCTCGACGATGCGCCGGTGCCAGTCGGACCCCTCGCCGTCGAACCACTCGCGGACCGCCTGGGCGATGACCGGGCCGACGCCCTCGACGCCGGCGAGCTCCTCGAGGCTCGCCTCGCGCACGCGCTCCATCGAGCCGAGGTGCTGCGCGAGCGCCCGGGCGGCCGTGGGCCCGACGTGCCGGATGGACAGCGCGACGAGCACGCGCCACAGCGGCTGGTCCTTGGCGGAGCCGAGGTTGTCGACGAGCCGCTGCCCGTTGGCCGACAGGACGCGACCGTCGACGACGGCGTCCTCGGGGTCGGTCTTCTTGGCCGCGCGCGTGTAGAGCGGCACACGGGCGACGTCGGCAGCGGTGAGCGAGAACACCATCGCCTCGCTCGGGCCGCCGAGCTCGGGGTCGTCGAGGACGCCGGACTCCAGCAGCGCCGTCGAGCCCTCCCAGCCGAGCGCCTCGATGTCGAACGCGCCGCGACCGGCCAGCGAGAACAGCCGCTCGCGCAGCTGGCTCGGGCAGGAGCGCGAGTTGGGGCAGCGGATGTCCTTGTCGCCCTCCTTCTCGTAGGCGAGCTCGGTGCCGCACGAGGGGCAGCGCGTCGGCATCTCGAACTCGCGCTCCGAGCCGTCGCGCAGGGCGACGACCGGGCCGAGGATCTCGGGGATGACGTCGCCGGCCTTGCGCAGGACGACGGTGTCGCCGATGAGCACGCCCTTGCGCACGACCTCGTGGGCGTTGTGCAGCGTGGCCATCGAGACTGTCGAGCCCGCGACGGTGACCGGCTCCATCACCCCGAACGGCGTGACCCGGCCGGTGCGGCCGACGTTGACCTGGATGTCGAGGAGCCTCGTGTTGACCTCCTCCGGCGGGTACTTGAACGCCATCGCCCAGCGCGGCGCGCGGCTCGTCGAGCCGAGCTGCCGCTGCACCGAGAGCTCGTCGACCTTGACGACGACCCCGTCGATCTCGTGCTCGACGCTGTGCCGGCGCTCGCCGTAGCCGTCGACGAAGGCCTGGACGTCCTCGACGCTGCCGAGGACCCGGTAGTGCGTGCTCGTGGGTAGGCCCCACGCGTGGAGCAGGTCGTAGGCCTCCGACTGCCGGGTGATGTCGAAGCCGCGCCGGGCGCCGATGCCGTGGACGAGCATCCGCAGCGGGCGGGTCGCGGTGACGCGGGGGTCCTTCTGCCGCAACGACCCCGCGGCGGCGTTGCGGGGGTTCGCGAAGGGCGGCCGACCCTGCTCGACGAGCGAGGCGTTGAGGTCGCCGAAGGCCTCGATGGGGAAGAACACCTCGCCGCGCACCTCGACGAGCTCGGGCACGTCGTCGCCGTGCAGCTCGCTGGGGACGCCGTCGATGGTGCGGACGTTGAGCGTCACGTCCTCGCCGGTTCGCCCGTCGCCGCGGGTCAGGGCGCGGGTGAGCCGGCCGTTCTCGTAGAGCAGGTTGATCGCGAGGCCGTCGATCTTCAGCTCGCAGAGCCAGTGGAACGACGCTCCTCCGGCGTCGCGCTCGACCCGCGCGGCCCACGCCGCGAGCTCCTCGGCGGAGAAGGCGTTGTCGAGGCTGAGCATCCGTTCCATGTGGTCGACGGCCGTGAAGTCCGTCGAGAAGGTGGCCCCGCCGACCTGCTGGGTCGGGCTGTCGGGCGTGCGCAGCGAGGGGTGCTCGTCCTCGAGGGCGTTGAGGCGCTTCATGAGCGCGTCGTACTCGCCGTCGCTGACCGTCGGTGCGTCCTTGACGTGGTAGGCGAACTGGTGGCCGCGCGCCTCCTCGGCCAGCGTCTCCCACTCGTGCCGGACCTCGTCCGGGACGGTGGCGGCGGGCTCCTGCGCGGCGGGGTCGGTCGGGGTCTCGCTCACCCGCCCATCCTGCCGCAGACCACCGACGGCCCGGCGCGCGTCAGCCCCGCGGGTACGGCCCGGGCGCCGACGCGGCGGGCGGGGCGGGCTCGTCGTCCCGACGGTCGGCGAGGACGGCCGCGACGCCGAGCGCCGAACCGACGAGCGACACCAGGCCGAGCGCGGTCTGGAGCAGCGAGAGCACCGGGTACACCTCCATCCCCCACGTGCCCCCGAACCAGAAGCTCCCGGTGATGGCGGCCTGCGACACCCCGCTCACGAGGCCGATGCCGAAGGACAGCAGGGCGAAGGTCCGCCACGACGCGCGGGTGCGCCGCCGGGCGACGAGGACGAGCCCCACGAGCGGCGGCACGAGGTGCGCCACCACGAGGAGCATCGACAGCACGCTGGTGATCGAGGCCGACACGAGCGTCCCTCCCGGACGGACCCCCCGCCCTCCTGCGACGGACCCTAGCGCTGCCCGGCCTTGCGGCGGGCACGCTGGAGGACGATGTCGCGCGTCACCTCCAGCTGCCCGAGGTGCTGGGCGAGCTCCTCGTGGACGTGGAGCAGGACCGCACCCTGGGTGGGGTACGCGTCCGGCTGGTCCGGCGGGGGTGCGACGGGCGGTTCCCCGAGCCGCGCGGCGCGCACGTCGTCGGCCAGGTCGCGGCGGGCGCGCGCCAGCAGGGCGAGCACCTCCTCCGCCGTGCCCGCGGCACGGAACTCCGCGTCCCGGTCGCGCGGCACGGGCAGGCCGCGGTTGACGGTCCTCCCCCACCGCGCCATGACTCCCGCGACGTGCGTCACGAGCGCGAAGGCGCTGTTCGACCCGGGCACCTCGTCGAGCCGGGCGTTGACGTGGTGCTCGCCCAGCTCACGGCACAGCGCCTCGTACTGGTCGAGGAGGCCCTCGCAGGAGGCGAGCAGCTCGTCGGCGGCGGTCATCCGGCGAGGCTAGCCCGCCGCCGTGCGAGGTCGTGGGAGGGCGGCTGTCGAGAACCGGGCCGCTCGCTCGTCGTCCCGGTGACCGCCCCCACGAGAGGATGCCCACCGTGCCCGAGTTCATCGTCATGTTCCCCGCCGACGACGAGGCGGCCTGGCTGGCCGCCACCGCCGACCAGCGCCAGGCCACCTACGACACCGACGTCGAGTTCGTCGAGCGGCTGCGCGCCGCCGGCGGGTCGGTGACCGGTGGCGCGGCCCTCGGTCCGAGCGTCGGCGTCGCCACGCTGCGCCGGGACCCGAGCGGGGACGCCCTCGTCACCGACGGGCCCTTCGCCGAGACCGCCGAGCAGCTCTCGGGCTTCTACGTCGTGCAGGCGAGCGATCGGGACGCGGTCGTCGAGGCCGCCCGCGTCCTGCTGCGGGCCCACCCGGTCGTCGAGGTCCGCCCGGTCGACGAGGACTGAACGGTCCCGCGCCTCGACACGAGGAGAGCCGGGTCGGCCGACCTCTGGCGCGAGCGCGCCCCGGCGTATGAGGATGGGGGTCCGTCACCGACGCCGGACCCAGGAGCACCGATGACCAACCTCTCGACCAACCTCACGACGACCGCCGCGGCGCACCCCGAGCAGAACGCGCTGCGGGTCAACGGCCAGGGCGTCACCTATGCCCAGCTGCACGGCATGGCCGCGAAGGTCGCGGGGACGTTGCGCGAGAACGGCATCCAGCCCGGTGACCGCGTCGCCGTCATCCTCCCCAACGTGCCGGCCTTCCCGGTCGTCTACTGGGGCATCCTCCTCGCCGGCGGCATCGTCGTCCCGATGAACCCGCTCCTCAAGTCCGGCGAGATCGACTACTTCTTCACCGACTCCGGCGCGAAGATCGCGTTCGTCTGGCCGGACTTCGTCGACGAGGCGGTCAAGGGGGCGCAGAACAGCGGCACCCGGGTCGTGACGACGGGCGCGATGGGCCCGGAGGACTTCGAGGGCGGGACGCCGGTCCCCGAGCCCACTCCCCGCGAGGACGACGACACCGCGATCATCCTCTACACCTCGGGCACGACCGGCCGCCCGAAGGGCGCCGAGCTGACCCACAGCAACATCCACCTCAACGCGATGCGCTCGGCGCAGGTCATCCAGCAGATGACCGCCGACGACGTCGTCATGGGCTGCCTGCCCCTCTTCCACGTGTTCGGGCTCGTCGTCGGGCTCAACGCGGCGACGATCTCGGGCGCCTCGCTCGCCCTCATCCCCCGCTTCGACCCGCAGGCCGCGGTCGAGGTCATCGAGAAGGAGCGGGTGACGATCATGCAGGGCGTGCCGACGATGTACGCCGCGATCCTCAACCACCCGAGCTCGGACGGGATGGACGCCAGCTCGCTGCGCACCTGTGCCAGTGGCGGGTCCGCGATGCCGCTCGAGGTGATGAAGGCCTTCGAGGAGAAGTTCGGCTGCGTCATCCTCGAGGGCTACGGCCTGTCCGAGACCTCCCCCGTCGCGAGTTTCAACATGCCCGACAAGGAGCGCAAGCCGGGCACCATCGGCGTGGCCATCCCCGGGTGCGAGATGAGGTGCGTCGACCTCGACGGGAACGAGGTGCCGGTCGGCGAGGTCGGCGAGATCGCCATCCGTGGCGACAACGTCATGAAGGGGTACTGGAACAAGCCCGAGGCGACCGCGGAGGCCATCCCCGACGGCTGGTTCCGCACCGGCGACCTCGCGACGATGGACGACGAGGGCTACTTCACGATCGTCGACCGCAAGAAGGACATGATCCTGCGCGGCGGGATGAACGTGTACCCCCGGGAGGTCGAGGAGGTCGTCTACCAGCACCCCGACGTCCTCGAGGTCGCCGTCGTCGGCCTGCCCGACGACCTCCTCGGCGAGCAGGTCGGTGCGGCCGTCGCGCTGCGCGAGGGCTCGACCGCGACGCCGGAGGACATCATCGCGTTCACGAAGGAGCGCATCGCGGCCTACAAGTACCCCCGGAAGGTGTGGGTCGTCGACGCGCTGCCCAAGGGCCCGACCGGCAAGATCCTGCGCCGCGAGGTCCGCGCCCCCGCCGAGGGCTGAGCCGAGCCTCGGTCAGGCGGTGGTCTGCTCGCGCTCCCGCACGACCGCGGCCTCGGGGGTGCGGGGCCGGCGGTTGACGACCCACGCCGCCCCGAGGACGACGGCGAAGCCGACCACCTGCCAGGCCCCGAGCCGCTCGTGGAGGACGAGGACGCCGAGCAGCACCGAGACGACCGGGATGAGGTAGGTGATCGTCGAGCCGACGACCGGCCCGGCGCCCCGGACGACGTCGAACTGCAGGACGTAGGCGAAGCCGGTACCCACGACCCCCAGCACCAGGACGCAGGCGAGCGGGAGCCATCCGGGGACGTCCGTCGCGGCCCCGTGCGCCCAGAGCGCGTCGAGGCCCTCGGGGCGGGTCAGCGCCCAGCCGAGCGCCGTCGGCACCATGAGCGCGAGCCCGGTGAGCAGCGTGGCGGCAGGCATCGCGAGCCCGCCGAGGTCGGCGCCGGCGAGGAAGCGGCGGTTGTAGGTCCAGCCGACGCCGTAGCTGGCGCCGCCCGCGAGGGCCATCGCGAAGCCGACGAGGTCCGGCCCCTCGGTCGAGGTCAACGGCTGCATGATCGTCACGACGCCGAGGAACCCGACGCCGACGGCGACGAGGCGCCGTCCCGTGACCCGGGCGCCGGGGAGCAGGGCGAGGGTCGCCAGCACGGTGGCGATCGGGGTCGCGGCGTTGCCGATTCCGGCGAGCGCCGACGAGATCCGCGTCTCGGACAGCGCGAACAGGGTGAACGGGAGCGTCGCGAGCAGGAAGCCGCACACGAGCAGGTGCCCCCAGACGCGCGCCCCTCGCGGGAGCCGCCCGCCCCCGGCGAGGAGCAGCGCGGTGACGACGACGGCGCCGGTGACGATGCGCAGCCCGGAGATCTGCACCGGCTCGAGCGACTCGAGCCCGACCTTCATGAGCAGGAAGCTCGAACCCCAGATGAGGACGAGCGCGACGAACTTGACCTGCCAGGCCACCCGCGGGCCGGCCATCAGGACGCCTGCTCGGCGAGGCGCCGCGCGGTGTCGAGCGTGGCCCGCAGCACCCCCTGCGCCACCGCGGGGGTGACCCCCGCGAGCCCGCAGGTCGGCGCGACGACGAGCCCCTCGACGGCGGCCGCGTCCAGGCCCGCCCGCCCGAGGCCCTCGACGAGCGCGCGGTGAGCCCCGGTGTCGTTCGTCGAGCCGTCGGTCGCGAGGACGCCGGCGTACACCCCGGTCCCCGCCTCGAGCGTCGCCGCGACGCTCTCCCAGCGCGCGGGCGAGGCGGCGGTGAGGTCGAGCGCGAGCGCCCCGGCCCCGGTCGACCTCAGGAGCGGGACGGGCGCGGCGGGGTGGCAGGAGTGGACCACGGTCGGCCCGTCGTGGGCCGCGAGGAGCTCGCGCAGGCCGGAGGCGACGGTCTGCGGGTCGACCGCGCGCACCCGGCCGTAGCCGGACGCGGTCGGCAGCGAGCCCTCGAGGACGGCCGTGAGGGCCGGCTCGTCGACCTGGAGCACCACCTCGGCGCCGGGCACGAGCCGGCGGACGTCGGCGACGTGGCGGGCCATCCCCTCGGCGAGCGAGGCCCGCAGGTCCGCGGCGGCGCCGGGGTCGGTGACGACCCGCTCGCCGCGGTTCAGCTCGAGGGTGGCGGCCAGCGTCCACGGCCCGCAGACCTGCACCTTGAGCGGGCCCGACCAGCCGTCGTAGGCCTCGGCGAGCTCGTCGAGGTCCTCGCGCAGGAGCGAGGCGGTGCGCGAGGCGTCCCGGCCCGGCCGGTCGACCAGCCGCCATCCGCTCGGCTGGAGGTCGACGGGCAGGTCGACGAGCATCCCGGCGGCCCGGCCGACCATGTCGGCCCCGGGACCCCGCGCGGGCGTCTCGGGGAGGAAGGGCAGCCCGAAGCCGTCGCCGTCGACGAGGAGGTCGCGCACCGTGCGGACGGCCTCGCGGGCCGACGCCCCCGGCCAGGAGCCGATCCCGGTGGCACGCACCGGCGCCGACGTCGTCACGTCCACCGTCCGACGAGTGCCTCGACGGAGGCCGGGACCGGCGCGTCACCGGCCCACGGCGCGGGCTCGGGCACACCGGCCACGGTCCGCAGCGGCACGACACCGCACCAGGCCCCGGCGGTCTCCTCCTCGGGGGCGCTCGGGCCCCCGGCGCGCGCCTTGAGCAGCCAGCGTCCGTCGGTGATGGGGAGGGCCATCGCGAGCGTCGCGGCCTCCTCGCGGCGGGTCGTCGGCCGTACCTCGCCGGTGCGCCCGGGCAGGAGGCGGTCCGAGAGCCGGTCGAGGGCGCCGGCGCGCTCGGCGCCGGTCAGGGTCACGAGCTCGCCGTGGACGACGGCCGAGCGGTAGTTGGCCGACGACTCGAACGTCGTGTGGGCGACGACGAGCCCGTCGACGGACACGACCATCAGGGCGGCGGGTGCGCCGGAGGCCACCCGGCGCAGCGCGCCCGCCCCGGTCGAGCCGTGCAGCAGGATGCGGTCGCCGTCGCGGGCGAAGAGCATCGGGACGACCCACGGCCGGCCGTCGACGACGGTCGACAGCGTGCCGGCGAGGACCTCGTCGAGGAGCGCGTCGAGGGCGCCGCGCTCGGTGCTGCCGCGCTCGGCGTGGCGAGCGAGCCGCTCGGGGGCACGGTCGGCGTGCGCGAGACCGGAGTAGCCGGTGCCGGGACACTCCCCCGCGGACACCACGCGCTCGGTGGAGGCGGGGGTGCGGCGCAGCGCGTCGCCGACCCGGGTCGGGCGCGGCACGAGCTCGCCGCCGCAGTTAGGGCACACCCGCTCGAGGTGCTCGGAACACCCCGCGCAGAACGTGCACTCGTGGGAACAGACGACCGCCCCCACGGCGTCGGCGGGCAGGTCGGCGTCGCAGCACTCGCACGACGGGCGCATCTCCAGGGTCACGAGGCCATCCTGCCAACACCACTGGACCACGCGGAAGGACCACTATCGACCGATCGGGCAGGACCGGTATGGTGCGAGCCGTGGCCCGCTCCCCCCGCGCCCTCGACCTGCCCCTGCGCCTGGCGGACTCGTCCGCGCCGCTGCGCCACCGGGTGGCCGACGCCGTGGTCGACGCCCTGCGCTCCGGCCGGCTGCGCCCCGGTGACACGCTCCCCTCCACCCGGACCCTGGCGGCCTCCCTCGGCGTCTCGCGCGGTCCGGTCGTCGCCGCCTACGACGAGCTCGCCGCAGCCGGGTTCCTCGTCTCGCGCGCCGGGTCGGGCGCCGTCGTCGCCGCCGGGGCGGACGTCGCGGCCCGCGCCGGCGCCGCCACCCACGTCCCCGAGCCGGGCCGCGAGCGCCCCGTGACCCCGGCCCCTCCCGTCCCCGCCGCGCGCTTCGACCTGCGCCCCGGCCGCCCGGACACCTCCCTGCTGGACCGGGCCGCGTGGCGGCGGGCGTGGCGGGCGGTCGGGGACGCCCTCCCCGGCAACGACGCCGGCGAGGTCCCGCGGCACACCCTCCTGCGGGGCGTCCTCGCCGACCACCTGCGCCGCAGCCGCGGTGTGGTGGTCGACCCGGACGACCTCTTCGTCGTCCCCGGGGTCGGCGGCTCGCTGCGGGCGCTGCCCGAGGCGTTCGGGCTCGTGGGCCGGACGGTCGCCCTCGAGGACCCGGGCTACGTCGAGGCCTGGACGGCGTTCGGCGCCGAGGGGGTCCGTAAGCACCCCGTGCCCGTGGACGCCGACGGCCTCGACCCCACCCGGCTTCCCGCGGAGGCAGCCGCCGTCTACGTCACGCCCTCGCACCAGTACCCGCTCGGCGCGCGGATGCCCGTGACCCGCCGCGTCGCGCTGCTCGACTGGGCCCGCACGACGGGCGGCCTCGTCGTCGAGGACGACTACGACGGGGAGTTCCGCTACGACGTCTCCCCGCTCCCCGCGCTCCGGTCGCTGCCCGGTGCGCAGGACCACGTCGCCTACGTCGGCACCGCCTCCAAGCTCCTCGCGCCGTCGCTGCGCGTGGCGTGGGTCGCCGTCCCCCGGCACCTGCGCGACGCCTTCCGGGTCGCGGTCGAGTCGCGCGGCCTCGTCGTCAACGAGGCGACCGGCCTCGCCCTCGCCGAGCTGGTCTCGTCCGGCGCCCTCGCCGCCCACCACGCGCGCGCGAGCCGGACCTACGCGGCCCGCCGCGGCGCCCTCGTCGCCGCGGTGGCCGACCGGATGCCCGACGCGGTCCTCGAGGGCGTCGACGCGGGGCTGCACGTCGTCCTGCGCCTGCCCGACGGCACCGACGACCACGAGGTGGCCCGGCGCTGCGCGCACGTCGGTGTCGAGGTGAGCCCGTTGTCGGCCTACGCCGTCGAGTCGGACGTGCGCGGCCTGGTCGTCTGCTACGCCGGTCTGCCCGAGTCCTCCGCCGGCGACGCCGTCGAGCTCCTCGTCGCCGCGGTCACGCGCTGACCGGTTCGCCTGCGCCGCAGGCGTCCCGACCGCTAGCGTCGGTCCGTCGACACCCAGGGGGAAGGACCCGTCATGTTCCGGAAGTCCGGCGCAGCAGCCGTCGTCGCGGCGGTCGCCGTCGCGCTCACCATCGGACCGGCCGCGCCCGCGGGCGCCGTCACCGGCACGTGGAAGAACTGCACGAGCGTCAACAAGAAGTACCCGCACGGCGTGGGCAAGGTGAAGGCCAGGGACCGCACGTCCGGCCGGCCGGTCACGACGTTCCGCAAGAGCGACTCGCTCTACGCGCAGGCCATGCGGGCCAACAAGGGCCTCGACCGCGACAAGGACGGCATCGCCTGCGAGAAGCGCTGAGCCACAGGTCGGCACGACGACGCCCCCGTCACCTCACGGTGACGGGGGCGTCGCTGTCGTGCGGGGTCAGAGCACGTCGTGGCCCGGGTGCGGCTCGCTCGGGATGGTCCCGAGGCGACCGGCCTGGAAGTCCTCGAACGCCTGGATCAGCTCGGCGCGGGTGTTCATGACGAACGGGCCGTACGCCGCGACGGGCTCGCGGATCGGGCGCCCACCGAGGATGTAGAGGTCGAGGCTCGGGCTGCGGCTCTCCTGGCTCTCGTCCGCGCCGACCTCGACGACGTCGCCGCCACCGAGCACCGCGAGCTGGCCCATCCGCAGCGGACGCCGGTCGGGGCCGACCGACCCGTTGCCGTTGAGCGAGTACACGAGCGCGTTGTAGGCCGGGTTCCACGGCAGCCGCACCCGCGCGCCGGGCGCCACGGTGACGTGGAGCGCGGTGATGGGCGTGTGCGTGATGCCCGGGCCCTCGTGCCCGTCGAGCTCGCCGGCGATGACGCGCACGAGCGCGCCGCCGTCGGGGCTGGACAGCAGCGCGACGTCGCCGCCACGGATGTCCTGGTAGCGCGGCGCCGACATCTTCTGCGCCGCCGGCAGGTTCACCCACAGCTGGAGGCCGTGGAACAGACCGCCGCTGACGACGAGCTCCTCCGGCGGGACCTCGATGTGGAGCAGGCCGGAGCCGGCCGTCATCCACTGGGTGTCGCCGTTGGTGATGACGCCGCCGCCACCGTGGCTGTCGCGGTGCACGAACGAGCCGTCGATGATGTACGTGACGGTCTCGAAGCCGCGGTGCGGGTGCCACGCGGTGCCCTTGGGCTCGCCCGGGGCGTACTCGACCTCACCCATCTGGTCCATGTGGATGAAGGGGTCGAGGGCGGCGAGGTCGACGCCGGCGAACGCGCGGCGCACCGGGAACCCCTCGCCCTCGAAGCCCTGCGGGGCGGTGGTCACCGAGCGCACCGGACGGGACACCGCCGTGGGCAGGGGCTCGGAGACCCGGGGCAGGGTCAGGATGTTCTCGACGGTCACGGCCGGCATGTCACTCACGCTCCTCGTGGTCATCCTCCGGGGTGGAGGGTCACCGCGTCCAACAGTAGTTGACAGTTCAACTATTCCGCGACCCGGGGCACGGGTTAGCCTTCGACGCATGAGCCGCTCCGTGTCCGTCGTCCTCGGCGCCGTCCTCGTCCTCGTCGGCCTGCTCTGGATGCTCCAGGGCCTCGGCTACGTCGGCGGCAGCCCGATGACCGGCGTGACCCTCTGGGCCGTCGTCGGCCCGCTCGTGGCGTTCGCCGGGCTCGCCCTGGCCTTCCTCGGCGGCCGGCGCAGCCGCGACGGCTGACCCCGTCAGCGCGCGTGCCGCACGCAGGTGCGGGCCGTCGGCCGCGCCTCGAGCCGGCCCGCCGGGATCGGCTCGCCGCACACCGAGCACACGCCGTAGGTGCCGTCGTCCACGCGTCGCAGCGCGGCGTCGAGCTCGGCGAGGTGCTCGCGCTGCCCGTCGGTCAGGGCCGCCAGCTGCGAGCGCTCGTACGCGATGGTCTGCCCCTCCGGGTCGTGCTCGTCGTCGGCGTTGGAGTCCTGCGAGGCCTCGACGAGGCGGCCCATGTCGGCCTCCATCCCCGCGAGCCGCTCGAGGAGGGCCGCCCGCTCGGCGAGCAGCCGCTCGGCCGGGGTGGCCTCAGGCGGCACGCGAGGTCCCCGTGATCGTCGCGGACCCGACGACCCGGGTGCCGTCGTAGAGCACGACCGACTGGCCGGGCGCGACCCCGCGCAGCCGTCGCTCCAGCCGCACGCGGACCGCATCGCCCTCGACGGCGGCCGTCGCGGGCACCTCCTCGCCGTGGGCCCGCACCTGCGCCCCGACCGCGACCTCCCCGGCGGGCGCCGGGCCGCACCAGCGCAGGTGCGCCCCGTCGACGACGTCGACGCCGAGCAGGTCGGCCGTGCCGACGAGCACGCGGTTGCGGGGGGCGTCGACCTCGACGACGTAGCGGGGGTCGCCGTCCAGACGGGAGCGGTCGATGCCGAGCCCGCGCCGCTGGCCGACCGTGAAGCCGTGCGCGCCGGCGTGCTCGCCCACGACCTCGCCGCTCACCGCGTCGACGAGCTCGCCGGGCCGCTCCCCCAGGCGCCGGCCGAGGAAGCCGCGGGTGTCGCCGTCCGGGATGAAGCAGATGTCGTGGCTGTCGGGCTTGCGCGCCACCGAGAACCCGCGCTCCGCCGCCTCCTCGCGCACCTGCGGCTTCGTGAGGTCCCCGAGCGGGAAGAAGGCGCGCCCGAGCTGGTCGGCGTCGAGGACGCCGAGGACGTACGACTGGTCCTTGGCCGCGTCGACCGCGCGGTGCAGCTCGCGCCCCGCCGACCCCTCGACCACGCGCGCGTAGTGGCCCGTGGCCACCGCGTCGAACCCGAGGGCGAGCGCCTTGTCGAGCAGCCCGGCGAACTTGATCTTCTCGTTGCAGCGCAGGCAGGGGTTCGGGGTGCGCCCGGCGGCGTACTCGGCGACGAAGTCCTCGACGACGTCCCGCTCGAACCGGGCGGCAAGGTCCCAGACGTAGAACGGGATGCCGAGGCGGTCCGCGACCCGGCGCGCGTCCCCGGCGTCCTCGAGGGTGCAGCAGCCGCGGGCCGACTCGCGCAGCGTCGCGGCCGAGCGCGAGAGGGCGAGGTGGACGCCGACGACCTCGTGGCCGGCGTCGAGCATCCGTGCGGCGGCGACCGCGGAGTCGACCCCGCCGGACATCGCGGCGACGACGCGCATCAGAGCAGCCCGCCGGCCCGCCGGGCCCGCTCGACGACCCCGGGGAGGGCGGCGAGGACGGCGTCGACGTCGGCGTCGGTCGAGGTGTGCCCGAGGGTGAGGCGCAGCGCGCCGCGGGCCGCGGTCTCGTCGTGGCCCATCGCGAGGAGGACGTGGCTGGGCTGCGGCACCCCGGCCTGGCACGCCGAGCCGGTGCTGCACTCCACCCCCGCCGCGTCGAGGAGGTAGAGCAGCGAGTCCCCCTCGCAGCCGGGGACGAGGAGGTGGGCGTTGCCGGGCAGGCGCCCCTCGGCGTCTCCCGGCCGCCAGCAGCCGCTCACCGAGATGCCGAGGTCGAGCGCGAGCGCACCCTCGACGAGGCGGTCGCGCAGCGCCATGACCCGCTTGGCCTCGACGTCGCGGGTGGCGACCGCGTGGTCGAGGGCGACCGCGAACGCGTGGACCGCGGGGGCGTCGAGCGTGCCGCTGCGGACCTGGCGCTCCTGGCCGCCGCCGTGGAGCTGCGGCACGAGGACGGCGTCGCGACGGGCGATCAGCGCCCCCACCCCCAGGGGGCCGCCGAGCTTGTGCGCGGTGACCGTCATCAGGTCGACGCCGGAGTCGTCGAAGCGCACCGGCAGGTGCCCGACCGCCTGGACGGCGTCGGTGTGGAAGGGGACACCGTGGGCGCGCGCGGCGGCGGCCAGCGCGGCGACGGGCTGGACGGTGCCGACCTCGTTGTTGGCCCACATGACGGAGACGAGCGCGGTGTCGTCGGCGTGCTCGGCGAGCAGGGCCGCGAGGTCGTCCGCCGACAGGTGCCCGCAGCGGTCGGGCTCGAGCCACGACACCCGGGCCCCGCGCCGCTCGACGAGGTGCTCGACGGGGTCGAGCACGGCGTGGTGCTCGATGGCGCTGGCCACCACCCGCACCCGGCGCGGCTCGGCGTCCCGGCGGGCGAGCCAGGTGCCCTTGACGGCGAGGTTGTCGGCCTCGGTCCCGCCCGAGGTGAACACGACCTCCGAGGGTCGGGCGCCCAGGGCCGCGGCGATCCGCTCGCGCGACTCCTCCACGGTCTTGCGCGCGGCGCGGCCCGAGGTGTGCAGCGAGGAGGGGTTGCCGACGCGGCCCGCCGACTCGACGAACGCCTCGACCGCGGCGGGGAGCATCGGCGTGGTCGCCGCGTGGTCGAGGTAGTGCGTCACGAGGGTCGAGTCTACGTTTCGGGGCCTGGCGGGCCGGCGGCCGGAGTCGCCCCGGGTACGGCAGAGGGGCGAGCGGATCGCTCGCCCCTCACCTGTCGCGCTCGCGCGCGACGAGACCGCCTCGTGAGCGGTGGTCGGGTCAGCCCTTGCGCTTCTTGACCTCGGTCGTGGCCTGCGGGAGGACCGAGAAGAGGTCGCCGACGACGCCGAAGTCGACGAGCTCGAAGATCGGCGCCTCCTCGTCCTTGTTGACGGCGACGATCGTCTTGGACGTCTGCATGCCCGCCCGGTGCTGGATGGCGCCCGAGATGCCGGCCGCGACGTAGAGCTGCGGCGAGACCTGCTTGCCCGTCTGGCCGACCTGGTTGCTGTGCGGGTACCAGCCGGCGTCGACCGCCGCGCGGCTCGCGCCGACGGCGGCGCCGAGGCTGTCGGCGAACTCCTCGACGGGCGAGAAGTCGCCACCGGTGCCGCGGCCGCCGGAGACGACGATGGCCGCCTCGGTCAGCTCGGGGCGCCCGGTCGCCTTCTTCGGCTGCGAGTCGGTGATGCGGGCCGCCTTCGCGGCGTCGCTGACGCTCACCTCGACGGCCTCGACCGCGCCGGCCTCCGGCGCGGCCTCGATGGAGGCCGAGTTGGGCTTGACGCAGATGATCGGCGTGCCGGTCGTGACCTTCGCGGTCACGGTGTACGAGCCGGCGAAGACCGACTGTGTCGTCTCGGGCGTGCCGTCCTCGCCCGCGCGGACGTCGACGGCGTCGGTGATCATCCCGGAGCCGGCCTTGATGGCCAGGCGGGCGGCGATCTCCTTGCCGGCGGCGTTGCTCGGGATGAGCACGGCTGCGGGAGAGGTCTTCTCGATGAGCTGCGCGAGGACCTCGGCCTGCGGGGCCACGAGGTAGGTCGCGGCGTCGGCATCGTCGACGACGTACACCTTGTGCGCGCCGTACTTGGCGTAGGTCTTCTGCGCGGTCTCGGCGCCGGGGCCGATGTGCACCGCGGAGGGCTCGCCGAGGCGGCGGGCGAGGGTCAGCAGCTCGGCGGTCGCCTTGCGCAGGCGCCCCCCGGCGTGGTCGGCGAGGACGAGTACTTCAGCCATGGGTCTGTGCTCCTGGTCTCGGGCGGCCGCGGTCAGAGGAACTTCTGGGCGCTGAGGAACTCGGCGAGCTTCGCGCCACCCTCGCCCTCGTCGGTGACGATCTGGCCCTGCTCGCGCGGCGGGCGCTTGGCGAACGCGACGACCGAGGTCCACGCGGCGCCGAGGCCCACGTCACCGGCGTCGACGCCGAGGTCGGCCAGCGACCACGTCTCGACCGGCTTCTTCTTGGCCGCCATGATCCCCTTGAAGGAGGGGTAGCGCGGCTCGTTGATCTGGTCGGTGACCGAGACGAGCGCCGGCAGCGCAGCCTCGATGGTCTCGGACGCGACGTCGCCGTCGCGGCGGATGGTGACGCGGCCGTCGCCGACGGTCAGCTCCGAGGCGTAGGTGACCTGCGGCAGGCCGAGCCGCTCGGCGAGCATCGCGGGCACGACACCCATGACGCCGTCGGTCGAGGACATCCCGGTGAGGACGAGCTCGGGGCTGCCGTCGGTCGCCTTCTCGACGGCCTTCGCGAGGACGAGCGAGGTGCCGACGGCGTCCGAGCCGTGGATCGCCTCGTCCTGCACGTGGACCGCCTTGTGGGCGCCCATCTGGAGGGCCTTCTTCAGCGCGTCGGCGGCGGCCTCGGGGCCGACCGTCACGACGGTGACCTCACCGTCGCCGGCGGCCTCGACGATCTTGAGGGCCTCCTCGACGGCGTACTCGTCGAGCTCGGAGAGCAGGCCGTCGACGGCGCGGTCGACGGTGTTGTCGGACTCCTGGAACGTCCGGTCGGACTGGGCGTCCGGGACGTACTTGACGCAGACGACGATGTTCATCCGTCCCTCGTCCCTTCGTGTCGTGGGGGGTCTTGCGTCGGGTGGTCCCCGGCGCACAACGCCTCCCATCCTCTCAGCCGGTGAGCGCTCGTTCACCACCCGGTCGGCGTGACGGTCACCACCCCGTCGAGGGTCCCGCGGCCATCCGGGGCGCGACGGCGCGCCGAAGAAACCTGCGACGGCGTTCAACGGACGCGCGCCGGGCCCCGTATCCACCGGTACCAGCCCACGGACCGAAGGAGCTCCCGATGCACCGCACCCGCCTCGCCGCCGCCGGCGTCCTCACCGCCGCCCTCGCCCTCCCGATGGCGCCCGCCGCCACCGCCACCCTCCTGCCCTCCCCCGACGCCGTCGGACTGGCGGGCGCGAGGACGCTGGTCGCCGTCGACCTCGACCGTCCGGGCTCGGCCCGCTCGCTCGGCGCCGTCACCGGCCTGACCCAGGACACGCGCCTCGTCGGTATCGACCACCGTCCGGCCGACGGGCGCCTCTACGCCGTCGGCGACCGCGGCGGCGTCTACACGGTGACCGTCCCCGAGCGGCGCCTGCTCTTCACCAAGGCGCCGAAGGCCACGCTCGTCAACCGGCTCACGGTCGCCCTCGAGGGCAAGCACTTCGGCGTCGACTTCAACCCCGCGGCCGACCGCCTGCGGGTCATCAGCGACACCGGCCAGAACCTGCGCCACGACGTGAACCCCGGAGGCACGACGATCGCCGACACCCCGCTCACCGTCACCGGGGCCACCGGCCCGTCGACGGGCGTGACCGCCGCCGCGTACACCAACCCCGACACCGACGCCGCGACCGCGACGACGCTCCTCGACATCGACACGAAGGCCGACCAGGTGGTCGTCCAGTCGCCGGCCAACGCCGGCTCGCTGGCCCCGACGGGCTCGCTCGGCGTCGACGCCACCCGCGGTGGCATGGACATCGACCGGAAGAACCGTGCGTACGCCGCGCTCGAGGTCGGCGGGAAGGCCGGCCTGTACCGCGTCGACGTGCTCACCGGCAAGGCCACCCGGGAGGGCTGGTTCCCGCGCGGCACCCAGGTGCTCGACCTCGCGGTCCCGACGGGTCGCTGACCGGGGCCGTCGGATGCTCGTGCGCCGCCCCCGGACGTCCTCCTCGCTCACCGAGGAGGACGTCCGGGCGGCGTACGCGGCCCACGGCGCGGAGCTCTACCGGTTCGCGCTGCGGGGCCTCGGCGACGGCGGCCTCGCCCAGGACGCCGTCCAGGAGACCTTCCTGCGTGCCTGGCGGGCCCGCGAGCGCTACGACCCGGCGGTCGCCGCGCTGCGCACCTGGCTCTTCGGCATCGCGCGCAACGTCGTCATCGACCTGCACCGGGTGCGCCAGGCGCGTCCGTGGCTGCGCGACCTCGCCGACCACGAGGGCCTCGAGGGCGCGGCGCCCGCCACCGACGGCTGGGACGCCCTGCTGCACACGTGGCTCGTCGAGGAGGCGCTCGGCCGCCTCGGTGAGGCCCACCGGCAGGCCCTCACCGAGACCCACCTCGCCGGCCGGCCCTACGGCGAGGTGGCGGCCGAGCTGGGCATCCCGGAGAGCACGCTGCGCAGCAGGGTCTTCTACGGTCTCAAGGCCCTGCGGGTCGCGATGGAGGAGATGGGAGTGGAGCGATGAGCACGCCGACCGACCACGAGGCGCTGCGGACCGCCCTCGGCCCGTACGTCCTCGGCGACCTCCCCCCGGACGAGGTCCCGGCGCTCGAGGCGCACCTCGACGGGTGCGCCTCCTGCACGGCGGAGCTCGCCGCGCTCACCCCGGTCGCGGCCGCGCTGACCGGGCTGCGCGGCTCCCGGCCGGCCCTCCCGCTCCCGCCGGCCGACCTCGGCGACCGGGTCTCCGCGGCGGTGGCCGCCGACGCCCGGCGCGGATCTCGTCCGGGTGGCGCTGCCCGTCGGGCCGGGACGCTGCTCGTCGCGGCCGCGGTGGGTGCGGTCCTCACCCTCGGCGTGACGCGTCTCGTGGCCGAGCCCGCGGCCCCCGCGGTCCCGCTCGAGGCCGTCCCGGTCGCCGTCGGCGCCCCGGGCGTCGTCGCGTCCGCCGGGCTGGTCCCCCACACCTGGGGGGTCGAGGTCAAGCTCACGGCGAGCGGCTTCACGGCCGGGGACCGCTACCGCGTCGTCGTCCTCGGGCCGGACGGCACACAGTTCCCGGCCGGCGAGTTCGTCGGCACGGGCGAGCGCACCATGCGCTGCAACCTCAACTCGTCGGTGCTGCGCGAGCGCGCGAGCGGCTTCGAGGTCCTCGGCGACGACGGCCGGGTCCTCGTCCGCTCGTCCTTCCCCCGCGCCTGACGGTCCGCGCCACGCCCCCGACGGTCTGACAGGATCGGTGGATGAGCGACGAGGGCGGTACCGGGCCGGGCACCGTGCGGCGCACCGTCGGTCCCGTCGGGGACCCGGTCACCGTCGGCTGGTGGGAGTCGCTGTGGCGCCCCTTCTGGGCGCTCCCCTCCGCCGTCGTCGTCGTGACGGTGCTCGCCGGCGCCACCCTCCCCCTCGTCGACGAGCACCTGCTCGGCGACGTCGACGTCCTCTTCGGCGGCAACGCGGACTCCGCGCGCAGCCTGCTCGGGACGATCGCCAGCGCGATGATCTCGGTGACCGGGCTGGTCTTCTCGATCACGATGGTCGTCATGCAGCTGGCGAGCAGCCAGTTCACGCCGCGGCTGCTCTCCACGTTCCTCGGCAGCCGCGTGGTGCAGGTGACCCTCGGTGTCTTCATCTCCTCGTTCGTCTTCGCGCTCATGGTGCTGCGCGACGTGCGCGGGGGTGACGGGCCGTTCGTGCCCCAGCTGTCGGTGACCGTCGCCTTCGTGCTGGTCCTCGCGAGCGTCGCCCTCTTCCTCGCGTTCATCCACCACATCACCGACTCCATCCGCGTCGACCAGGTCGTCGACCGGATCGCGCGGCTCACCGTCGAGGCCCTGGAGCGCGGGTCGGCGCAGGAGTGGGACGACACCTCCGCGGTGCCCCCGACGTGGTCGCAGGGTGACGGTCCGGGGGTGACGGTGACGACGGGGTCGGAGCACGGCGTCGTCTCGCGGGTGCACCTCAGCGCCCTCGTCGAGTGTGCCGAGCGGACGGGCGCGGTCGTCGAGCTGCGCACCCGCCTCGGCGAGGTCCGGCACCGCGGCCAGGTGCTCGCGGTCGTCCACGGGGGTCGCCGCGACGACGACCTCGCCGAGGCCGTCCGCGACGCCATCGGCCTCGGCCGGGAGCGCAGCATGACCCAGGACCCCGAGTTCGGGGTGCGCCAGCTCGTCGACATCGCCGAGCGGGCCCTCTCCCCCGGGGTCAACGACCCGACGACGGCCGTGCAGGTCCTCGACGAGCTGCACCGCATCCTCCGGGTGGCGGCGCTGCGGCCGGACCGCTCGAACCTCCTCGTCGACGGGTCGGGCGCGGTCCGGGTCGTGGACCGGCCGACGACCTTCGCCCGCCTCCTCGACCTCGCGCTCGACGAGGTCTGGCACTACGGCCGCGACGGGCTCCAGGTGCCCCGACGCATCGAGGACCTGCTCGAGGACCTCGTCGCCGACGGGCGCCCGGAGCACGCCGCGACCGCCGCCGCCAAGCTCGCCGGGCTGCGCCGGGTCGCGTGACGCCTTCAGGTGGGCCGAGGCCGGAGGGTCAGGCGCCCTCGAACGGGGCCGGGCCCTTGCCCTTCTCGACGAAGTGGCGCATCCCGGTGGACTGGTCCTTCGTCGCGAAGAGGCCGGCGAAGAGCACGCGCTCGATCTCGAGACCGGTCTCGAGGTCGACCTCGAGACCCCGGTCGATGGCCTCCTTCGCGGCGCGCAGGGCGTAGGCGGGGCCGCCGACGTAGCGCGCGACGAGGGAGCGGGCGCTCTCGTACACCTCGGCGACCGGGACGACCCGGTCGACGAGGCCGATGGCGAGCGCCTCCTGCGCGTCGACGAAGCGGCCGGAGAACACGAGGTCCTTGGCCTTCGCCGGTCCGACGAGCCGCGCGAGGCGCTGCGTGCCGCCGGCCCCCGGGATGATGCCGAGGTTGATCTCGGGCTGGCCGAGCTTGGCGTCGTCGGCGGCGACCCGCCAGTCGCACGCGAGCGCGACCTCGCAGCCGCCCCCGAGGGCGTACCCGGTGATGGCGGCGACGGTCGGCTTCGGCAGGCCGGCGAGCGCCTTCGTGAAGTCCTGGAGCAGCGCGGAGTGGTCGACCATGTCGGTGTACGACATCGTCTCCATCTCCTTGATGTCGGCGCCCGCCGCGAAGACCTTCTCGCCGCCCCAGACGACGACGGCGGCGACGTCGCGGCGCTCGGCGGCCTCGCGGCACGCGGCGACGAGGCCGTGCTGGATCTCGGCGTTGAGCGCGTTCATCGGCGGCCGCTCGAGCCGGATGGTGCCGATGCCGTCCGCGACCTCGAGGCGGACGAGCTCGGTCACTGCCCGTCCTCGATCGGCTGGCCGGTCTCGGGGTCGATGCCGAGGATGCGCTGGTGCCACAGGTGCACGGCGGAGAGGACGACCTGGATCGAGACCTGGGTGAGCGTCGAGAGGTCCGCGCCCGGGGTGACGACGTGCTCGCCGGTGACGACGAGGGTCGTGCCCGCGATGCCGGTCTTCACGTGGTTCATGTGCAGGTTGATCTCGTTGCACGTCTCGTGGAGCTTGAGGCGGTCGGCGGTCAGCTCGTCCTGGATCTGCCACTGGCCGAACAGGCGCATGATCTCGACGTCGCCCTCGGTGCAGCGGACGAAGAGCTGCTGGTCGTTGACCGTGAAGGCCACGTCACCGTCGCCGTCGAGGTTCGGGGCGAGCCCGAGGTCGACGAGGACGTCGAGGACCCGGCCGCGCAGCGGGTGCTCGTTCGCGGGCGGCGGGAAGTTGGGCAGCGAGGTGGGGTCGGTCATGGCCCCACCGTATCGACCGTACCCGACGGCGCGACCGGGCCGGGTGGGCCGGACCGGGGCCGCCGTCGAGGCACGATGCGGCCCTCAGGACTCGCCCCGACCCCGGATCCGGTAGTACATTCGGCCCCAGACCTCTGTGATGGGTAGCCTGACGGCCCCGTCGCCACGGATTCCACCACCCCAGGAGCAGCGACGATGTCCGCGACCGAGACCCCGGCCCGCCCGTACCCCGCCCACGACCCGGCCACCTACCGCCGCCTCCCGGCGAGCAGCCGCCCGGTCGACCCGGCGCGCGTCGATTCCCTCCTCGCGGCCGAGTGGGAGCGCTTCGCGGCGAGCACCCCGGCCTCCGGCGAGCACAACACCCGCGCCGCGCGCACCCTGCCGCTCGGCGTCACCTCCTCCTTCCAGCACTGGGACCCCTACCCCGTCTCGGTCGCCTCCGCCCGGGGCGCCTGGCTGACCGACGTCGACGGCCGCCGGATGCTCGACCTGTCGATGGGCTTCGGCGCGATGCTCGTCGGCCACCTCAACCCGACCGTCGTCGAGCACGTGCAGCGCGCGCTGACCGACACCGGCACCCTGTTCGTCACCCCGTCCCCGCAGGCGACCGAGATGAGCGAGCGGTTCTGCGAGCGCTTCGGCCTCGACATGATCCGCTTCACCAACTCCGGCACCGAGTCGCTGATGTACGCGATCCGCGCCGCCCGTGCCTACACCGGCCGCAAGGCCGTCGTGAAGATCGAGGGTGGCTACCACGGCGGCTACGACGCCCTCCAGGTGTCGGTCAAGCCCGCACTCGAGGACATCGGCCCGGCCGAGGCCCCCGTGCCCGAGGTGCCGTTCGACGTCGAGGCCGGCACCGTCCACGTCGTCCCCTACAACGACCTCGACCGCCTGCGCGCGATCCTCACCGAGCACGGCCGCGAGATCGCCGTCATGGTCGTCGAGCCCGTCGTCGAGAACCTCTCGATCGTCGTCCCCGACGCCGGGTACCTCGCCGGTGTCCGAGATCTGTGCGACGAGCACGGCGTCGTGCTGCTCTTCGACGAGGTGAAGACCGGCCTCACCGCCGGGTACGCGGGCGCCGCGCAGCGCCTCGGCGTCAAGCCCGACCTCATCACCCTCGCCAAGTCGATCGGCGGCGGCCTGCCGCTCGCCGCGTTCGGTGGCCGCCGCGAGGTCATGGAGGTCGTCGTCGACGGCCGGATGGCGCACTTCGGCACCTACAACGGCAACCCGCTCGTCATGGCCGCCGCGAAGGCCGTCGACGAGATCTGCACCCCCGAGGCCCTCGCCGCCACCGAGGCGATCAACGTCCGCGCCCTCTCGGCCATCGACGACGTCATCGACACCTTCGAGCTGCCGGCCCACACCGTCGGCCTCGGCGTCAAGGGCTGCGTCACGTGGTCGACCGCGCCGGTGCGCACCTACCGCGACTACAAGGCGACCGACTTCGCGATGGCCGAGCTGTCGTGGCTGTGGGGCGTCAACCGCAACATCCTCACGCCGCCCGGCCTCGACGAGCAGTGGCTGGTCTCGCTCGCGCACACCGACGAGGACATGAACCTCCTCGTCGAGCACGTCCGCGAGCTCGCCGAGGCCCTGCGCGCCTGACCCGTACCGACACCCCCACGCCCGCGCGACCGCCCGGCTAGGGTCCTGCCGTGCCCACCCGCCCCGCCCCGCCCGGGCCGACGACCCGTGACCTGCCGCCGCCCCCCGGGGTGACGCTCGTCCCGGGCGGCGCCGACGTCGCCGTGTACGCCGGGCACGCCGAGGCCGTCGACGTCTGCCTCTTCGAGCCGGGCGACACCGCCGGCACGAGCGAGCGGCGGGTGCCGCTGCGCGAGCGCGCCCACGGCTGGTGGTTCGGCTTCGTCCCGGGGATGGGGCCGGGCACGCGCTACGGCGTGCGGGTGGACGGCCCGTGGTCGCCCGACCACGGGCTGCACCACAACCCGGCCAAGCTGCTCCTCGACCCCTACGCCGGCGCCGTCGAGGGCGAGGTGGCGTGGGGCCCGGAGGTGTACGGCCACCGGGTCGACGAACGGTGGCGCGGGGACCTCGAGCAGCGCTCGCCGCTCGACAGCCGGGGGCACGTCCCGCGCGGCGTCGTCGTCGACCACTCCTTCGACTGGGGCGACGACGCCCGCCCGCGCCGCTCGCGCAGCGAGACGGTCGTCTACGAGGCGCACGTGCGTAACCAGACGATGCTCCTGCCGGGGGTGCCGGAGCACCTGCGCGGCACGTACGCCGGTCTCGCGCATCCCGCCTCGGTCGAGCACCTGCTCTCGCTCGGGGTGACCACCGTCGAGCTGCTGCCCGTCCACGCCTTCACCCACGAGCCCCACCTCGTGCAGCGCGGCCTGACCAACCACTGGGGCTACAACACGCTCGGGTTCATGGCGCCGCACGCGCGCTACGCCGCCGCGTCCGACCCCCAGGGGGTCGTCGACGAGGTCAAGGGCATGGTCAAGCTGCTCCACGCCGCGGGCATCGAGGTCGTCCTCGACGTCGTCTACAACCACACCGCCGAGCAGAGCCGGTCGGGGGCGATGCTCTCGTGGCGCGGCCTGGACCAGCGCGCCTACTACCGGCTCGACGAGCGCGGGCGCGACATCGACGTCACCGGCTGCGGCAACACCCTCGACCTGCGCCACCCGGTCGTCTGCCGGATGGTCCTCGACAGCCTGCGGCACTGGGTGCAGACCTACCGCGTCGACGGGTTCCGGTTCGACCTCGCCGTCGCCCTCGGCCGCGGTCGCGGTGACGACTACGACCCCGACCACCCGTTCCTCGTCGCGCTGCGCACCGACCCCGTGCTCTCCCGGGTCGTGCTCGTCG
The DNA here is from genome assembly GCF_017312765.1 of Phycicoccus sp. DTK01. Lineage (NCBI taxonomy): Bacteria > Bacillati > Actinomycetota > Actinomycetes > Micrococcales > Intrasporangiaceae > Phycicoccus > Phycicoccus sp. DTK01. Next base: position 241,487 of record NZ_BOPU01000004.1, read on the forward strand.
CCGAACCTTGGGACCTCGGGATGCACGGCTGGCGCACGGGGCAGTTCCCGCCGCCGTTCCTCGAGTGGAACGACCGCTTCCGCGACACCGCCCGGCGCTTCTGGGTCGGGGACGTGCGCGCGCAGTCGCTCGGCGAGCGCGGGCACGACGCGCGCGAGCTCGCGACCCGGCTGTCCGGCTCGCGCGACCTGTTCGGGGCCCGTGACCGCGGCCCGACCGCCTCGGTCAACTTCGTCACCGCGCACGACGGGATGACCCTCGCCGACCTCGTCGCCTACGACCGCAAGCACAACGAGGCCAACGGCGAGGACAACCGCGACGGGACCGACGGCAACGGGTCGTGGAACCACGGGGTCGAGGGGCCGACCGACGACCCCGCGGTGCTGGCGGCCCGGACGCGCGCCGTCCGCGCCCTGCTCGGGACCCTGCTGCTCTCGCAGGGCGTGCCGATGCTCACCGCCGGCGACGAGATGGGACGCACCCAGCGCGGGAACAACAACCCCTACTGCCAGGACAACGAGGTGTCGTGGGTCGACTGGGAGCTCGCGCCCTGGCAGGAGGACCTCCTCGAGACCACCAAGCACCTGCTGGCCCTGCGCCGGGCCCATCCCGTCCTGCGCCAGCGCACCTGGCTGACCGGCCGCGAGGTCGACGACGAGGGGACGCTCGACGTCGCCTGGTACGCCGCCGACGGCCGGCCGATGGGTGACCGCTGGCACGGCGAGGGCACCCGCGTGCTCCAGATGGCCCTCGCGCCGCCGGTGGACGGCAGCAGCGCGGCGCTCCTCGTCGTCCACGGCGGGGTCGGCGACACCGAGGTGACGCTGCCCACCGGTCCCCACCGCCTGCTCTGGGACAGCGCGTGGGAGCGCCCGCAGGCGCTGGACGCGCCGCACGAGGGCACGGTGCTCGTCGCCGGGCCGTCGGTGCGCCTCTACGCGCCGGCCTGACGGCCGCGGGGGCCTCAGGCGGCGGCGATCCACCCGGCGCGCGCGACGCGCTGGAGCAGGATCACGGTGAGCACGCCGACGACGACGCTCGCGAGGAAGGCCAGGGGGTAGAGGCCGAACCCGCCGGCGGTGAGCACGAGCGCGACGAGCAGGAGGACACCGACGACCACCGCGGCGACGCGCAGGATGCGCGCCCAGCGGGCCGAGTCGGGGTCGTCGGCCGGGGCCGTGGCCAGGATGCCGCTGCAGAGCTGGTGGACGAGCAGCGTCACGACGACGATCTCGACCGTCAGGGCGGTGAGCAGCAGCGTGCCGAACCGCGGCGCGGCGAACAGCGGCGTGCCGAGGAACGCCCAGACCGGGATGCCGACGACGGCGGCCGCCCGCGCCCGGACGAACGCCGGGTGGACGCTCGCGGCGCCGGCGAGGCCGATGATCACCCACGCGTAGCCGACGAGGTCCGGCAGGACGTCCCAGCCGGCGAGCGGCAGGTCGACGACGACGACGAGAAGACCCCAGGCGACCCACACGAAACGCTGCACGGCACGACCCTAGGGCGTCCGGCCCGGGCCCGGTCGCCCGGTTCGCCCGGCGGGCCCTCGGACCGGCCGACCGGTCACCGCCCGGCTGGATGGTGTGTGCTCCCACCCCCGCGCACCGCACCGTGTAGACAGTCGGGCATGGCGGCAGCACCCAGGCAGGTGGCAGAGGGCATCGGACGCGTGGCGCAGGCGGCGATCTACCGGGCGGGATCCTTCGGTCGCCGCCCGGCCGTCCCCACCGACGGCACCCGCCTCGAGGAGGCCGCCGAGACGGTGATGTCGCGCCGCGGCTTCGCCTACGTCGCCGGCTCGGCCGGTGGCGAGGCCGGGGCCCGCGCCAACCGCGAGGCGTTCGACCGGTGGCGCGTCGTCCCGCGCCTGCTCGTCGACACCTCCGAGCGCGACGTCTCCGTCGAGGTCCTCGGCCGCCGCCACGCGACGCCGTTGCTCGTCTCCCCCGTCGGCGTGCTGTCCGCCGCCCACCCGGACGCCGACCTCGCCGTCGCCCGCGCCGCCCGGGACGCCTCCGTCACACCGGTGCTCAGCACCCAGGCGAGCGTCCCGATGGAGACCGTCGCGGAGGCCTTGGCCGGCAGCCCGTTCTGGTACCAGCTCTACTGGAGCCGCGACGACGACCTCGCCGCCTCCCTCGTCCACCGCGCCGAGGCCTGCGGCGCCGAGGCCCTCGTCGTCACCCTCGACACCGCCTACCTCGGGTGGCGCCCCCGCGACCTCGACCTCGGCCACCTCCCCTTCGCACGCGGCGAGGGCATCGCGCAGTACACCTCCGACCCGGTCTTCGCGCGCCTCGTCGCCGAGCGCGTCGCCGCCGCCTCCGCCCGCCCGGCCGGACCGAGCCCGCGCCCCACCCCCGCCGCCGTCCGCACCCTCCTCGCGATGAGCCGCAACCACCCCGGCGGCACCCGCGACAACCTCCGCTCCCCCGTGCCGCGAGCCGCCGTCGAGACCTTCCTCGACGTCTTCTCCCGCCCCTCGCTCACCTGGGCGGACCTCCCCCGCCTGCGCGAGCTGACCAGCCTGCCGGTCGTCCTCAAGGGCGTGCTCCACCCCGACGACGCCACCCGCGCGCTCGACCTCGGGGTCGACGGCCTCTGGGTCAGCAACCACGGCGGCCGGCAGGTCGACCGCACCGTCGCCGCGCTCGACGCGCTGCCCGGCGTCGTCGCCGCCGTCCGCGAGCGCGCCCCCGGCACGCCGGTCCTCTTCGACAGCGGGGTACGCACCGGTGTCGACGCGCTCGTCGCGCTCGCCCTCGGCGCCACCGCGGTCGGCATCGGCCGCCCGCACGTCTACGGGCTCGCCCTCGCCGGCGAGGAGGGCGTCGGCGAGGTCCTGCGCAACATCGCCGCCGAGCTCGACCTCACGGCGGCGCTGACCGGCGTCCGCACGCTCGCCGACGTCACGCCCGACCTCCTCACCCGCGCCGGCTGACCGGCATCCGGTCGAGGGGCTGCGCGCCACCCCCCGAGTGTGCAAGCGTTTCCGCACGAGGTCGCTACCCTGTGTCAGCGCACCACCGTCGCCGCGCCCGACCCACCTCATGCCCGAAGGACGAGCACCGATGACCGACACCGTGCCCACGAGCTCCCTCGTCTCCGACGAGTCGCCGTCGACCGACGCCCGCCGGATCGGTCCGGAGTTCCGCACGACGCACCCGCTGGCCAACGGCCCGGTCGTCCAGCCGGCGACGACGGTCGACGGCTTCGTCGAGACCTTCCTCGCCGAGCTCAACTACAGCCAGGGCACGCTCCTGTCGCAGTCGACCGTCAACGACCAGTACCTCGCGCTGGCCCGGACGGTGCGCCGCTACCTCATGGCCGACTGGCTCGAGACGGGCGCGCGCCGCCGCCAGGCGCAGCAGAAGACCATCGGCTACCTCTCGGCCGAGTACCTGCTCGGCCGCCAGCTCGGCAACAACGTCCTCGCGACCAACCTCCAGGACATCGCCGAGGAGGCGATGCGCCGCTGCGGCATCGACATCGCGACGCTGCGCGCCCAGGAGGTGGAGCCCGGCCTCGGCAACGGCGGCCTCGGCCGGCTCGCGGCCTGCTTCGTCGACTCCCTCGCGACGATGGACGTCCCCTGCATCGGCTACGGCATCCGCTACGAGTACGGCATCTTCCGCCAGACCTTCGAGGAGGACCGCCAGGTCGAGCGGCCCGACTCCTGGCTCTCGCTCGGCAGCCCCTGGGAGTTCCCGCACCCGGAGCGCCAGGTGCTCGTCGGCTTCGGCGGCTCGACGACCACGACGACGGACGACGCCGGCACCGAGCGGACCACGTGGACGCCCGACTGGAACGTCCTCGGGATGCCCTACCACTACATGGTCCCCGGCTTCCGCAACGGCGTCGTCAACACCCTGCGCCTGTGGAGCGCCCGCGCCACCCAGGCGTTCGACCTGCAGATCTTCAACTCCGGCGACTACGCCCAGGCCGTGCGTGCCCAGACCTTCGCCGAGAACATCTCGAAGGTCCTCTACCCCGAGGACTCCACGCCGCAGGGCAAGGAGCTGCGCCTGCAGCAGCAGTACTTCTTCGTCGCGTGCTCGCTGCACGACTTCATCGACAACACGCTGCCGGCGGACTTCGACCTGCGCCGCCTGAACGAGCGGATCATGTTCCAGCTCAACGACACCCACCCGGTGATCGCCATCCCCGAGCTGATGCGCATCCTCGTCGACCGCAAGGGCTTCGACTGGGACGAGGCGTGGAGCATCACGCAGAAGTGCTTCGCCTACACCTGTCACACCCTGCTGCCCGAGGCGCTCGAGGTCTGGCCCGTCGAGCTCCTCGGCCGGCTGCTGCCCCGCCACCTCGAGATCATCTACCGGATCAACGAGGAGTTCCTCGAGGAGGTCCGCGCGGCCTTCCCCGGCGACGAGATGCGGGTGCGCCGGATGTCGGTCATCGCGGAGTACCCCGAGCGCTCGGTCCGGATGGCCTACCTCGCGACGGTGGCCGGCTCCAAGGTCAACGGCGTCGCCGAGCTGCACAGCCAGCTGCTGCGCGACAAGGTCCTCCCCGACTTCAGCGAGCTCTGGCCCGAGAAGTTCACCAACGTCACCAACGGCATCACCCCGCGCCGGTTCGTGCGCCTCGCCAACCGCCGGCTCTCCGAGCTGCTCAACGACACGATCGGCGAGGGCTGGGTCACCGACCTCGACCGGCTGCGCGAGCTCGAGCCCTACGCCGACGACGCCTCGTTCCGCGCCGAGTTCCGCCGGGTCAAGCAGGCCAACAAGGAGCGGCTGCACGACCTGCTCAAGGTCCGCGACGGGCTCGAGATCCCCCGCGACACGATGCTCGACGTCATGGTCAAGCGCCTCCACGAGTACAAGCGCCAGACCCTCAAGCTGCTCCACATCGTCTCGCTCTACGACGACGTCGTCTCCGGCCGCGTCGCCGCCGACGACATCGTCCCGCGCACCTTCGTCTTCGGCGCCAAGGCGGCCCCCGGCTACCACATGGCGAAGGAGATCATCTTCCTCATCAACGCCGTCGCCGACGTCGTCAACACCGACCCCGTCGTCGCCGGCCGGCTCTCGGTCGCGTTCCCGGCGAACTACAACGTCACCCTCGCCGAGAAGCTCATCCCGGCCGCCGACCTCTCCGAGCAGATCTCGCTCGCGGGCAAGGAGGCCTCCGGCACGGGCAACATGAAGTTCGCCCTCAACGGCGCGCTGACCATCGGCACCGACGACGGCGCGAACGTCGAGATCCGCCGGCTCGTCGGCGACGACCACTTCTTCCTCTTCGGGATGACCGAGCCGGAGGTCGAGCGGCTGCGGCCGGGCTACTCCCCCTCGAGCTACTACGAGGAGAACCCGCGCCTGCGCAGCACGATCGACCTCCTCGCGAGCGGCCGGTTCACCGACGGCGACCGCCAGGCCGTCGCCCCGGTCATCGACAACCTGCTCCACCAGGACGCATTCATGGCCCTTGCGGACTTCCAGGCCTACCTCGACGCGCAGGCCCGCGTCGACGCCGCCTACCGCGACGAGGACGCCTGGTCGCGCTCGGCCATCCTCAACGTCGCGCGCTCGGGGTTCTTCTCCTCCGACCGCTCGATGCGCGACTACCTCGAGCGCATCTGGCGCGCCTGACCACGACGCGGACGCGGGCGGGTGACGCGACCCGCGCCACCCGCCCGCGTCCGTGTAGGTTCGGTGGGGTGAGTGATGCCCTCCGCACCGCCCCGCCCCAGGTCCCGATCGGCCGCATCCCGGTCCAGGACGTCCGCCCCGTCGTCGACCACGGGGCGCGCCCCGCGAAGGCCGTCGTCGGGGAGGATCTCGAGGTCTCCGCGACCGTGTTCCGGGAAGGCCACGACGCGGTCAACGCGACCGTCGTGCTCACCGACCCCGACGGCGCCGAGCACCACGTGCCGATGACGTGCACCAACGAGGGGCTCAACACGTGGGTCGCCCGCGTGACCCCCGACCGCACCGGCTGGTGGTCCTACCGGGTCGAGGGCTGGTCGGACCCCTACGGCACCTGGGAGCACGACGCGACGATCAAGGTCGCCGCCGACGTCGACACCGAGCTGATGCTCGAGGAGGGCGCCCTCGTCCTCGAGCGGGCCCTCGACGAGGTCGACCGCACCCCCGAGCAGGAGAAGGTCCTCGTCGACGCCATCCGCACCCTGCGCGACGCGAGCCGCCCCGACCTCGTGCGCCTCAAGGCCGGCACGGCCGCGGCCGTCGAGCTCGAGCTCGGCGCCCGCCCGCTGCGCGACATGGTCTCGCCGTCGGCCGAGCACGCGCTGCTCGTCGAGCGCGAGCGCGCCCTCTACGGCGCCTGGTACGAGCTGTTCCCGCGCAGCGAGGGCGCCCGCTACGACGCGGAGGACCACCGCTGGGTCACCGGCACGCTGCGCACCGCCGCCGAGCGCCTGCCGGCCATCGCCGCGATGAAGTTCGACGTCGTCTACCTCACGCCGATCCACCCGATCGGTCAGGCCGCGAAGAAGGGCCCGAACAACACCCTCGACGCGCGCCCCGAGGACCCCGGCAGCCCGTACGCCATCGGTTCCCCCGACGGCGGCCACGACGCCATCCACCCCGATCTCGGGACCTTCGCCGACTTCGACGCGTTCGTCGCCGAGGCCGAGCGCCTCGGGATGGAGGTCGCGATGGACCTCGCCCTCCAGTGCTCCCCCGACCACCCGTGGGTCGCCGAGCACCCGGAGTGGTTCACGACGCGCGCCGACGGCACGATCGCCTACGCCGAGAACCCGCCGAAGAAGTACCAGGACATCTACCCGCTGAACTTCGACAACGACCCGGCGGGCATCTACGCCGAGGTGCGTCGCGTCGTCCAGGTGTGGATCGACCACGGCGTCAAGATCTTCCGCGTCGACAACCCGCACACCAAGCCGGTCGAGTTCTGGCAGTGGATCATCGCCGACGTGGCGACGGACCACCCCGACGTCATCTGGCTGGCCGAGGCCTTCACGAAGCCGGCGATGATGCACACGCTCGCCAAGGTCGGCTTCCAGCAGAGCTACACGTACTACACGTGGCGCAACACCGCCCCCGAGCTGCGCGAGTACCTCCAGGAGCTCTCGGGCGAGGCGGCCGACTACATGCGGCCCTCGTTCTGGCCGACGACCCACGACATCCTCACGCCGTACATGCAGTTCGGCGGCCCGGCGGCGTGGAAGGTGCGCAGCGCCCTCGCGGCGACCCTCGTGCCGACCTACGGCATCTACGCCGGCTACGAGCTGATGGAGCACGTCGCCCGCCCCGGCGCCGAGGAGCAGATCGACAACGAGAAGTACGAGTTCAAGGACCGCGGCTGGGCGGACTACGAGCCCGGCGGCCCGAAGGAGGGCCAGTCCCTGGCGGGTTGGCTGACCATGCTCAACGAGGCGCGCCGCGCCCACCCGGCGCTGCACCGCCTGCGCAACATCGAGTTCCACCACGTCGACGACGAGAACTTCATCGCGTTCTCCAAGCGCCGCGTCCTCGACGACGGCTCCGACGACGTCGTCCTCGTCGTCGCCAACCTCGACCCGCACTCGACCCGGGCCACGACCCTGCGCCTGGACATGCCGGCGCTCGGGTTCCAGCCGGGCGACTCGTTCGAGGCCCACGACCTCGTGACCGGCGAGAAGTGGACGTGGCAGCGCGACGTCTACGTCCGCCTCGGCCCGGAGGTCGAACCCTGTCACGTCGTCGAGCTGAGGAGGCCCTGGTGAGCGCGATCCCCGGGATGGGGCACAGCACCCCCGGCCTCGGCATGAACCAGCCGGGCCTGCGGCACGACCCCGAGTGGTTCCGCACGGCCGTCTTCTACGAGGTCCTCGTGCGCGCCTTCGGCGACTCGACGGGCTCGGGCGAGGGCGACTTCAAGGGCATCATCAACCGGCTGGACTACCTCCAGTGGCTCGGCATCGACTGCCTCTGGCTGCCGCCGTTCTACGCGAGCCCGCTGCGCGACGGCGGCTACGACATCTCCGACTACACGCAGGTGCTGCCGGAGTTCGGCACGCTGCCGGAGTTCCGCGAGCTCATCACCCAGGCGCACGCCCGCGGCATCCGCATCGTCACCGACCTCGTGATGAACCACACGAGCGACCAGCACCCGTGGTTCCAGGCCTCGCGCAGCGACCCGGACGGCCCGTACGGCGACTTCTACGTCTGGTCCGACACCGACGACCGCTACACCGACGCGCGGATCATCTTCATCGACACCGAGACGTCCAACTGGACCTTCGACCCGATCCGTCGCCAGTTCTTCTGGCACCGGTTCTTCAGCCACCAGCCCGACCTCAACTTCGAGAACCCGGCCGTGCACGAGGCGATCTTCGACGCCGTCCGGTTCTGGATGGACATGGGCATCGACGGCTTCCGGCTCGACGCCGTGCCCTACCTCTACGAGGAGGAGGGGCACAACTGCGAGAACCACCCGAAGACGCACGACTTCCTCGCCTCGCTGCGCCGGATGGTCGACACCGAGTACCCGGGGCGCATCCTGCTCGCCGAGGCCAACCAGCCGCCGCGCGACGTCGTCGACTACTTCGGCACCGACGAGTCGCCGGAGTGCCAGATGTGCTTCCACTTCCCCGTCATGCCGATGCTCTACTACGCGCTGCGGGAGGAGAAGGCGTCGCCGATCATCGACGTCCTCGCCGACACCCCGGCGATCCCGGCCGGCACGCAGTGGGGCACGTTCCTGCGCAACCACGACGAGCTGACCCTCGAGATGGTGACGCCGGAGCAGCGCGCCGCGATGTACGGCTGGTACGCGCCGGACCCCCGGATGCGCGCCAACGTCGGCATCCGGCGGCGGCTCTCGCCGCTGCTCGACAACAGCCGCCCCGAGATCGAGCTGATCCACGCGCTGCTGCTCTCGCTGCCCGGCTCGCCGTGCCTCTACTACGGCGACGAGATCGGGATGGGCGACAACATCTGGCTCGACGACCGCGACGCGGTGCGCACGCCGATGCAGTGGACCCCGGACCGCAACGCCGGCTTCTCGACCGCCGACCCCGGCAAGCTCTACCTGCCCGTCGTGCAGTCGCTGGTGCACCACTACAACCACGTCAACGTCGAGGCGCAGATGGCCTCGGGCTCCTCGCTCCTGCACTGGGTGCGCGGCATGCTCGCGGTCCGCCGCGAGCACCCCGTCTTCGGGCTCGGTGACTTCACGGTCTGCGACTCCACGCACGACCGCGTCCTCGCCTACACCCGGGTCGACCGGCGCGACCGCGACGTCGAGGACCGCTCGGCCAAGGCGGTGCTCTGCATCAACAACCTCTCCTCCCGCCCGCAGGCCACGACGGTGACGCTCCCCGAGGAGCTCGCCGGCTGGGAGACGCGGGACCTGTTCGGCGGCACCGGGTTCCCCGACGTCTCCGCCGACGGCACCCTCACCGTCACCCTCGGCTCGCGCGACTTCTTCTGGCTGGCGCTCGACCCGCCGCCCGGGAGCGACCGTGGCTGAGATTCACACCGGCGCGAGCCTCACCCCCTCGAAGCAGGAGCTCGTCGAGGAGTGGATGGGTGAGCAGCGCTGGTACGCCGCGAAGGGCCGGCGCCCCAGGGTGCGTCGGCTCGCGGCGTGGCGGCTCGACGACCCGGCCGGCGAGGTCGGCATCGAGACGATGGTCGTCGTCGACGAGTCCGGCGACGAGCCGGTCGTCTACCAGGTGCCGCTCACCTACCGCGGCGAGCCGCTGGCGTCCGCCGACCACGCGCTCGTGGGCACCAGAGAGCACTCGGTGCTCGGCCGCCGGTGGGTGTACGACGCGCCGCACGACCCGGCCTACGCCGCGCAGCTCCTCGAGCTCGTCCAGGGGCGGGTCCCGGCCGCGTCGTCGTCGGCTTCCGACGCCGTCGACGACTCGGTCTCGGGTGTGCCGCAGCCGAGCTGGACCTCCGCCGTCCGCGTCCGCTCGTCCCGGGTCCTCACCGGCGAGCAGTCCAACACCTCCGTCATCCTCGACACCGAGGACGAGTCCGGCGCCCACGTGCCGCTCATCGTCAAGGTCTTCCGGATGCTCTCGCCCGGTGACAACCCCGACGTCGTGCTCCAGGGCGCCCTCGTCGACGCCGGCTCGCGCCGCGTGCCCGGGGTCGTGGGCGCGGTGACCGGCGCCTGGCCGCACCCCGGCCCCGAGGGCGACCGCCCGGCCCACGGCCACCTCGCCTTCGCGCAGGAGTTCCTGCCCGGCGTCGAGGACGCCTGGCGGGTCGCGCTGCGCGCCGCGGAGGACGGCACGGACTTCACCGGCCCGGCCCGCGAGCTCGGCGAGGCCACCGCCGAGGTGCACCGCACCCTGGCCGGCGTGCTCGGCACGAGCCCGACGACCCCCGAGCAGGTCGACGCCATCCTCGCGAGCATGCGCTCGCGCTTCGACGCCGCCGTCGCCGCCGTGCCCGGGCTCGCGGCCGAGGCGCCGGCCGTCGAGGCCGTCCTCGCTGCTGCCGCGGCGGCCGACTGGCCTGCGCTGCAACGCATCCACGGCGACTACCACCTCGGCCAGGTGCTGCGCTCCCCCGAGCGCGGCTGGGTCCTTCTCGACTTCGAGGGCGAGCCGCTGCGTCCGCTCGCCGAGCGCGTGCTGCCCGACCAGTGGGTCCGCGACGTCGCCGGGATGCTCCGCAGCTTCGACTACGTCGGCGGCACGCTCGAGCGCGTCGTCGGCCGCTCCGCCCGCTCGTGGGTCACCGCCGCCCAGGACGCCTTCCTCGACGGGTACGCCGCCGAGGCCGGCGAGGACCCCCGCCACCGTGCCGCCGTGCTCGCCGCCTTCGAGCTCGACAAGGCGCTCTACGAGGTGGTCTACGAGGCCCGCAACCGACCCGAGTGGCTCGCGGTCCCTCTCGACGCCGTGACCCGGCTGACCGCCCGCTTCTCCCCCGCCACCCCGCCGCAAGGAGATCTCTCGTGACCCCCTCCCCCAGCCCCGAGGTCGGAGGCGCCATCACCGCGCTCGTCCAGGGCCGCCACCAGCAGCCGCACGACCTGCTCGGCCAGCACCTCGAGCCGGCGGGCCTGCGCATCCGCGTCCTGCGGCCGATGGCCCGCTCGGTGCGGGTGCGCTTCGAGGACGGCGAGGAGCTCGCGCTCGAGCACGAGGCCGAGGGCGTGTGGACCGCCGTCCGGCCGGAGACGACGCGCACGATGGACTACCGCCTCCTCGTCGCGTGGGACGACGGCATCGAGCACGAGCAGGACGACCCCTACCGCTTCGCCCCGACCCTCGGCGAGGTCGACCTCCACCTCGTCGGCGAGGGCCGGCACGAGCAACTGTGGACGGTGCTCGGCGCCCGGGTGCACACCTACCCGGGCCCGATGGGCGAGGTCCGCGGCACGTCCTTCGCGGTCTGGGCCCCGCGGGCCAAGGCCGTCCGCGTCGTCGGCGACTTCAACGGCTGGGACGGGCGCGTGCACCCGATGCGCCACCTCGGCAGCAGCGGCGTCTGGGAGCTCTTCGTCCCCGGCGTCGGCGCGGGCGCGGTCTACAAGTACGAGATCCGCGGCGCCGACGACGTCGTGCGCGCCAAGGCCGACCCGATGGCCCGCCGCACCGAGTGCCCGCCGCGCACCGGCTCCGTCGTCGACGAGAGCACCCACGCGTGGGACGACGCCGCCTGGATGGAGCAGCGCGCCTCGCGCGACCCGCACACCGGCCCGATGAGTGTCTACGAGGTCCACCTCGGCTCGTGGCGCCAGGGCCTCGGCTACCGCGAGCTCGCCGAGCACCTCGTCAACTACGTGACCGACCTCGGGTTCACGCACGTCGAGCTCCTGCCCGTCATGGAGCACCCGTACGGTCCCTCATGGGGCTACCAGGTGACGGGCTACTACGCCCCGACCGCGCGCTTCGGCGACCCCGACGACTTCAAGTACCTCGTCGACGCCCTGCACCGCGCCGGCGTCGGGGTCATCCTCGACTGGGTGCCCGGGCACTTCCCGCGCGACGAGTGGGCCCTCGCCCGCTTCGACGGCCTGCCCCTCTACGAGCACCCTGACCCGCGCCGCGGCGACCAGCCCGACTGGGGCACGCACGTGTTCGACTTCGGCCGGCTCGAGGTGCGCAACTTCCTCGTCGCCAACGCGGTCTACTGGCTCGAGGAGTTCCACGTCGACGGCCTGCGGGTCGACGCCGTCGCCTCGATGCTCTACCTCGACTACTCGCGCAAGGACGGCGAGTGGATCCCCAACGTCCACGGGGGCCGCGAGCACCTCGAGGCCATCGGGCTGCTCCAGGAGGCCAACGCGACGGCCTACAAGCGGGTGCCCGGCATCGTCACGATCGCCGAGGAGTCGACCTCCTGGCCGGGCGTCACCCGCCCGACGTCCGCCGGCGGCCTCGGCTTCGGTCTCAAGTGGAACATGGGCTGGATGAACGACACCCTGCGCTACCTGCAGGAGCAGCCGGTCCACCGCCAGTACCACCACAACCTGCTGACCTTCTCGCTCATGTACGCCTTCAGCGAGAGCTTCGTGCTGCCCATCAGCCACGACGAGGTCGTCCACGGCAAGGGCTCGCTGCTGACGAAGATCCCCGGCGAGCGGCCCGAGCAGCTCGCGACGCTGCGGGCCTTCCTCGCCTACATGTGGAGCCACCCCGGCAAGCAGCTGTTGTTCATGGGCTCGGAGTTCGCCCAGCCGCAGGAGTGGGCCGACGGGCGCTCGCTCGAGTGGTGGCTCCTCGACCACGCGGCACACCACCGCGTGCACGCCCTGGTGAAGCAGCTCAACGCGCTCTACCGCGCGCACCCCGCCCTGTGGACGCTCGACGAGCAGCCCGCCGGCTTCCGGTGGCTCGACGCCGACGACAACACCGGCAACCTCCTGTCGTACCTGCGCCACGAGCGGTCCGACGGCACCGGCGACGTCGTCGTCACGGCCGTCAACTACAGCGGCGAGGACAAGGAGTGGGTGCGCCTCGGCGTCCCGCGCTCCGGCGACTGGGAGGTCGTCCTCGACACGAGCGGCTACGACGAGGCCGGCAGCCCGAGCCAGGGCGGCGTCGTCGTGTCCGCCGAGCCGACGCCCTGGAACGACCAGCCGTGGTCGGTCACGGTGCGGGTCGCCCGCCTCTCGACGGTCTACCTCGCGCCGGTCCCGGGCACCGAGCGTCCGGCCACCGTCCTCGACATCTGACGACGCGCGAACGGCCCGGCGGGTGACAGGGTCCCGCCGGGCTGTCGTGCGCGCCGCCCCCTCAGATGAACAGCAGCTGCGCGCCGTCGGTGAGCTCGATGAAGTCGCTCGCCGAGATGATGCCCTCGACGCCCTCGTAGAGGTCGTCCTCGGTCACGTGGTTCATGTCGGCCGACATCCGGCAGGCCCACATGTGCACCCCGGAGCCGCTGAGCAGCTCGAGGAACTCCGGCACGTCGGGCACGTCGAGGTCGGCGATCTGCTTCTTCATCATCCTCGTCGCCGCGGCCGTGGCCCCCGGCAGGGCGCCGAGCATGTGGTGGATCCCCACGCCGCTGTGGCCCGGCGGGTGCATCGCCGTGTTGCCGACGAAGCTGAACTTGAGGTCGGCCATCGTCGCGCGCGTGATGATGTCGAAGCCCCAGAAGGTGAAGAACATGTGCGTCTCGACGCCCTCGCCGACGGCGGCGTTGGCGAGGATGAGACCCGGGTAGGCCATGTCGAGGTTGCCCTTGGAGCAGATGATCGCGAGCTTGCGCCCGCTGTCGACGGCGTCGTCGAACGAGGGGACGACGACGGGTGCGGTGTCGGTGGCGGTCATGTCAGACACATCCCTTGGGCTTGGGCAGGCCGGAGACGTAGGCCATCTTCTTGGCGGGCTTGCCGGGGAAGAGCGCGAAGAGCTGCTTGACGGGCGTCCCGGTCTGCGTCGAGACCCGGCGCAGGGTGGCGGTCTCGCCCTGGGCGGCGAAGTCGTCGCGCAGGAAGTGGATGAGCTTCCAGTGCTCGTCGCCGAGCCGGAGGCCGATGAGGCCGGCGAGCTCCGGGGCGAGGTCCTCGCTCCACTCGTCGGGGCGGGTGAGGAAGCCCTCCTCGTTGATCTCGACCTGGTGGCCGGCGATCGTCGTGGTGGTCATCGCGGTGTGTCCTTTCCGTGGGGCTCAGGCGGGGTTCTTGCCGGCCATCGACATCTCGGCGGGCAGGCCGAGCGGGCGACCGGGGAGCAGGGCGTTCCAGTAGATGTGCCGGAACGCGAGCTTGCCGAGGTGGTTGGCGCGCGACTCCCCGAGCAGCCGCATCGGGCCGACCTTCGGGAGGGGGAAGGTGCCCGTCAGGGGCTCGGTGTCGTAGTTGAAGTCGAGGAGCAGGGCCTTGCCGTGGCCCGACTCGACGAAGCAGTTCGCGTGCCCGTCGAAGGAGTGGGTCATCGGCCGGCCGGCGACGTGCTCGACGAAGTTCTCGACGAAGACCTCGACCGAGAAGTGCGCGACCGACCCCGCCTTGCTCGTCGGGATGTTGCTCGCGTCGCCGAGGGCGAAGACGTCGTCGTACCCGTGCGCGAGGAAGGTGTGCTTGTCGACCGGCACGTAGTTGAGCTCGTCGCCGAGCCCCGACGTGCCGACGAAGTCCGCGCCCATGTTGAGCGGCACGGTGACGAGCTGGTCGTAGGCGACCTCCCGCTCGTCGAAGGAGACGATGACCTTCCGCTCCTGGTCGATCCGCTCGACCATGAAGTCGGGCTCGACGGTGATGCCCTTCTCCTCGAGCAGGCTCCCGAGCGTCCGGCTCGCGACGGGCTTCGTGAACGCACCGTCGAGCGGGGTGACGAAGACGAGCTCGGTGCGCTCGCGCAGGCCGCGCTGCCGCAGCCAGTCGTCGGCGAGGAAGGTGAACTCCAGCGGCGCGACCGGGCACTTGATCGGCAGCTCGGTGATGTGCACGACGAGGCGGCCGCCCGTGAAGGTGTCGAGCTGCTCGTGCAGGGCGAGGGCGCCCTCGTACGTGTAGAACTCGCCGACCTCGTGGTGCCACTGGGGGCCGAGGGTCCCCTCGGTCTGGTCGGGGCGGGGCGAGGTGCCGGTGGCGATGACGAGCTGGTCCCAGGGCAGGACGCGGCCGTCCTCGAGGCGCACCTCGTGGGCGTCGGCGTCGACCCGCTCGACCGTCCCCATGACGACGTCGACGCCGTCGTGGATGAAGGGGCGCTTGGTCCTGCGGACCTGCTCGGGGGTGGTGATGCCGAAGGGGATGAACAGGTAGCCCGGCTGGTAGTCGTGGACGTCGTCGCGGTCGACGACGGTGATGGTCCACGCCTCGCGGGGCAGCCGCTTGCGCAGCTTGTTGACGATCATCGTCCCGGCGGTCCCGGCGCCGAGGACCAGCAGGTGCTTCTGGGTTCCGGTCATGGTTCTTTACTACTCGTCGTAGTAGTTCTGCGTCTACCCCATGGGGTATGTCCGGGTGTGATCTCGCAGACACCGTCACCTGTCGGTGGTGCGGGTGGTCTGCGAGGATCGGCGCCATGACCTCCTCGCGCGCCGGACAGCCCGCCCAGCCCTCCGACCTCGTCGACGTCGCGGCGCTCGTCACGGCGTACTACACGCGCGTGCCCGACCCGGAGGACGTCGACCAGCAGGTCGCGTTCGGGACCTCCGGCCACCGCGGCTCGAGCCTGCGCACGTCGTTCAACGAGGCGCACATCCTGGCCACGACGCAGGCCATCTGCGACTACCGGCGCGAGCAGGGTTACGACGGACCGCTGTTCATGGGTCGCGACACCCACGGCCTGTCCGAGCCCGCGTGGTCGAGCGCCCTCGAGGTGCTCGCCGCGAACGACGTCACGGTGCTCGTCGACTCCGCCGACCGCTACACCCCGACCCCGGCCGTCTCCCACGCGATCCTCGTCGCCAACCGCGGCAAGGTCTCCGGCGTCGACGACATGCCGGCCGGCCGCGGCCTCGCCGACGGCATCGTCGTCACCCCGTCGCACAACCCGCCGACCGACGGCGGGTTCAAGTACAACCCCCCGCACGGCGGGCCGGCCGACTCCGACGCGACGAAGGTCATCGCCGCGGCGGCCAACGCGTACCTGCGGGCCGGGCTGTACGGCGTGCGGCGCATCCCCTTCGCGCGCGCCCGGGCCGCCGCGCAGTCCTACGACTTCATGGGCCGCTACGTCGACGACCTGCCGAACGTCCTCGACCTCGACGCCGTCCGCGAGGCCGGGGTGCGGATCGGCGCCGACCCCCTCGGGGGTGCGGCCGTGGACTACTGGGGCGCGATCGCCGAGCGGCACCGCCTCGACCTCACGGTCGTCAACCCGCTCGTCGACCCGACCTGGCGCTTCATGACGCTCGACTGGGACGGCAAGATCCGGATGGACTGCTCCTCCCCCTCGGCGATGGCCTCGCTCATCGAGCGGCGCGACGAGTACGACGTCGCGACCGGCAACGACGCCGACAGCGACCGGCACGGCATCGTCACCCCGGACGCCGGTCTCATGAACCCCAACCACTACCTCGCGGTCGCCATCCGCTACCTCTACGGCGGGGCGCGCCCGCAGTGGCGCGAGGACGGCTTCATCGGCAAGACCCTCGTGTCGAGCTCGATGATCGACCGGGTCGCGGCCGACCTCGGACGCCGGCTCGTCGAGGTGCCGGTCGGCTTCAAGTGGTTCGTGCCGGGGCTGCTCGACGGCTCCGGCCCGTTCGGCGGCGAGGAGTCGGCCGGTGCGTCGTTCCTGCGCCACGACGGCTCGGTGTGGACGACCGACAAGGACGGCATCCTCCTCGCCCTGCTCGCCTCCGAGATCATCGCGCGCACCGGGCGGACCCCGAGCGAGCACTACGGCGACCTCGTCGCGCGCCACGGCGAGCCGGCCTACGCCCGCATCGACGCCCCGGCCGACCGCGCGCAGAAGGCGAAGCTCGCGGCCCTCTCCCCCGCCGACGTCGCGGCCGAGACCCTCGCCGGCGAGCCGATCACCGCCAAGCTCACCGAGGCCCCCGGCAACGGCGCGGCCATCGGCGGCCTCAAGGTCGTCACGGAGTCGGCGTGGTTCGCGGCGCGGCCGAGCGGCACCGAGGACGTCTACAAGATCTACGCCGAGTCCTTCCGCGGCCCCGACCACCTCGCCCAGGTCCAGGCCGAGGCCAAGGACGTCGTCTCCGCCGCCCTCGGCTCCTGACCCGACCGCCCCACGCGCCCCACCCGCCCCACCCGCCCCAACATTTCGGGGTCACCCCGAAATGTCCGCGAGACCCCGGCTCCGAACCGGGGTCTCGCGGACGAACCGGGGTCTCGCGCGGTGCCGGGGCGACCTCGCCGTGCCGGTGCCACCTCGCCGTGCCGTGACGACCTCGCCGTGCCGGGACGACCTCGCCGTGCCGGGGCGACCTGACAGGGCGGCAGGACGAGGTGAGCGCGGCAGGGCGAGGTGACGGCGGCGTGGTGGTCAGCGGGCGTCGATCTTCGCGACAAGCCTGGTCAGCATCGTGACGTTGCGGCTCGTGCTGCTCGCCGGGCCGAGGATGCGCTCCCAGTCGCGCGTCACCAGACGGGAGTCCGTCGACTTCCCCCGCATCCGCCAGTGCACGTCGCTCCCCCGCACGACGATGGTGTCGAACTCGTTCGAGAGGGACTCGAGCGCCCCGCGGTCCGCGGCGGACGGCGCCGAGCGCAGGAACGTCACGAAGTGCGTGTCGCCGTCGGCGACCTCGAACGGCCGGTCCTCCAGCACCGCGTGCAGCTGCGCCGGCGTGCGGACGAACGTCGAGCACTCGAACCCGAGCTCCTCCTCGAGCGCCGTCTGCACCGCCCGCTCGACCGCCGCCCGGGCGCCCGTCGCGTCGAGGACGACGTTGCCGCTGTTGACGTACGTCCACACGTCCTGGTACCCGAGGCCCTCGCACACGGCGACCACGCGGCTCATCGCGACACGGCGCCGGCCGACGTTGACGGCCCGCAGGAACCCCACCCGGGTGCTCATGCGCCCACCCTAGGCCTGTCGCGCGCCCCGGCAGGGTGACGTGGCGCCCCCGCAGGAGTACGGTCGCGCGCAGGGGGTGGTCGCCGTGGAACCTCTCTCGGGGGACCCGAGGACCTGGCCGGTCGCGCCGCCGGGCTCGCCCTTCCACGTGCCGCCGACACCGACCCGGGTCCTGCGCCGTCGGATGGTGCTCGATCTCGCCGTCTTCGCGCCCCTGCCGGTCGCGCTCGTCGTGTTCCTCGTGCTCGGCCGATGGCGCGAGTCCGCGTTCCTCTTCCTCGCCCTCCTCCCTCTCGCGTCGCTGCGCTGGCTGCGGGTACGTGGCACCCTCGCCGAGCTGCGCCGCCGGCGGGAGCTCAGCCCGCCGCCGGACCCGTCGTGAGCCGCACCTGCTCGTCCGAGAGCCACAGCCCGATCAGCCCCGTGAAGTGGGCCTCGAAGCGCTCCCACTCCTGCGGCGGGTAGGTCTGCTGCACGGTGGAGACGAGCATCCGGTGGAAGTCCTCGGAGCCGACCCACTCGAGGACCATCTCGGGGACGTGCGCCAGCGTCGAGTCGCAGAAGGCGCGGTAGCGCTCGGCCTCGAAGTGGTCGTCGGCCAGGGTCTGGTAGGCAGCCAGGCGCCCCTGGTGGTCGAGCACCTCGTCGTCGGCCACGGCGAACCACGGGGCGGTGTCGATGTGCGGCCGCGGCGAGCGCCCGGTCACGGTGCAGAACGTCGTCCAGCGCAGCAGCGCCGTCATCGCCCACGGGAAGTAGTAGTGCAGCGACGTGACGGCGACGTCGGGGCAGGCGTTCGCGTAGTCGATGGGGTAGACGACCCCGTCCTTGACAAGCATCTCGCAGGAGTTGAACTCCCACCGGAAGAACGCGTTGACGGTCTGGCTCACCGTGAGGACCTCGCGGCCGACCTCGTCGGAGAGGAAGTCGTGGACGACGGCGTAGCGCTCGTGCATCGGCTCCTCGGGGCGGAACTTCATCGCCATCGTCTCGGGGCCGATGGTCAGCGTCCGGACGAAGTGCTCGTAGTCCGGCACCGAGGCCTGCAGGTGCATGAGCATCTCGCCGGAGTCGTCGTACGCCCGGTGCAGGTCCTCGCGGTCGCGGACCTGCGAGACGCCGCGCCAGCCACCGCCGTCGAAGGGCTTCATGTAGAGCGGGTAGCCGAGCGAGTCGGCGATCTCGTCGAGGTCGAACGGACGGTTGTACTTCGCCGAGGTGAAGGCCCAGCGGGCGTTGTCGACGGGGTTCTTGTACGGCACGAGCACCGTCTCGGGCACGTTCATCCCGAGCCGCATGAGCGCGCAGTACGCCGAGTGCTTCTCCATCGACTGGAAGGTGAACGGGCTGTTGAGCAGGTACACGTCGTCCATGAGCGCGGCCTTCTTGAGCCACTCGCGCGGGTGGTAGTACCAGTGCGCGAGCCGGTCGATGACGAGCTCGTGGCGCGCCCGGTCGCGCAGGTTGAACGGCTCGATCGTCATCCGCTCGGTCGAGAGCGTGTGCCGCGAGCCGTCGGGCGCGGTGAGCACGCCCAGCCGGGCGGCGAGCGCCTCGAACGCGGTCGGCCAGTCCTGCTCGGCGCCGAGCAGGAGGCCGACGGGGTGGTCGGTCGGGTCGGTCACGGCGAGGTCCCTTCGTCAGGTGAAGCGGGGCAGGTGGTGGGCGAGCTGGCGGGACCACCACGGCCAGTCGTGGGCGCTGTCGTGGCCCCAGACATCGAGCTCGTGGCGGATCCCCTTGCCGGACAGCACGTTCGCGAACTCGTGGGTGGCGGGCAGCGACCGCGTCGGTGAGACCTCGAACGGCCCCTGCCCGACGACGAGGAGGATGGACACCCGCGCGCGCAGCCAGTCGAGGTGGTCGCCGCCGGCGTGCGCGACGTAGGCCGACGGGTTCGCGAAGTACGTCGCGTCGCCGACCTCGCCCCAGCCGTTCCACGTCGTCGGGTCGTAGTTGCCCGAGAGCCCGATGGCGAGGGGCACGACGTCGGCGCGGGTCAGCGCGAGGTGCACGGCGTGGTACGCGCCCATCGACGGCCCGACCGCCACGACCTCCGACGAGCCGCCGCTCTCGCCCTGCACCCACGGCAGGACCGCCTCCGAGAGCCACGCCGTGTACGCGCCGGCGCGGCGGGCGCGCTCCTCGGTCGGCAGCGAGGTGTCGGACCAGGACCAGCCGTCGAGGGAGTCGACGCAGAAGAGGCTGACCCGGCCGGCGTCGACGAGCGGGCGGACCGCGTCGAGCATCCCGTTGCCCTCGGCGTCGCGCGCCGCGCCGGCCTCGGACGGGAAGAGGAGGACCGGCCGCCCCCAGTGGCCGTACCGCACGACCTCGAGGTCGGCGTCGTGACCGGGGACCCCGAGCCGGACGCTGCGCTGCTCCATGCGCCCCGACCCTAGCCGGGCGTCAGGGCCGCTCGCCCTCCGAGCACCACACCGTCCGCAGGACGTCGGTGAGCGTGGGGTCGAGCGCGTCGCGCCACGCCGTGTACGAGTGCAGGTCGTCGACCTCGCGGTGGCGCACGTCGTGGCCCGCGCGGGCCAGGGCCGCGGCCATGTCGCGGTTGTTCGCGGCGTTCTCCTCGAGCGCGCCGCACGTCATCCCGACGACGAGCGGGTGCTCCGCGTGCCGGGTGTCGAGGACGGCCTGGACCGCGCGCGAGATGCGGCCGAAGTACCTGAAGCCGCTCTCGGAGTCGTCGTGCCGGACCTGGAAGAACGAGCCCGACTGCGCGAGAACCCCACCCACGCGCGGGGCCGCGGCGAGGGCCAGCAGCAGCGCCGTCAGGCCACCGAGGCTGGCACCGACGACGACGACCGGCGCCGAGACGGGGTGCGCCGCCGCGATCCGGTCGAGCCCGGCCTCGGCGACCGTGCGCAGGTAGCCGGGCGAGCCGGAGTACCACGCGTCGCGCAGGACCGGGTGGGCCAGCGCGACGCGGTGCGGCGGGAGGACTCCCGCCTCGACGAGCGCGCCGGAGTAGCGCGTCATCCCGGCGAGCAGGTCGTACTCCGGCCCGTCGTGGACCAGCAGCAGCGGTGCGGGCTCGTCGTCGGCGAGCCGCTCGGGGGTCCACACGGTGACGGGGACGTCGTCGGCGGTCTCGCCCGCGACGGCCATCGGCGACATCCGCCCGGGGGCCACCGGCGCGTCGAGCCACCACGGCGGCGCGTAGCCGGGCAGCTCGAGCACCGACCGGTCGCCGAACGCGGTGCCGACGCGCAGCGGGTTGGCGGGGTCGCAGACGACCTCGGTCTCCTCGCCCCGGCTCAGCGCGAGCCGGTACTCGACGCGCCCGAGGGCGGGCCGGGGCAGGACGAGCCGCCAGCCCCCGGGGACCGCCGTGAACTCCCGCGGCCCGGGCACGGCGGGGTCGCAGTCGAGCGAGACCCCGGTGAGCGTGGCGTCGTCGGTGTCGTGGACGAGCTCGAGGGTCTCGTCGGAGACGACGACGGGCACCGTCAGAAGAGGGCGCTCATGAGCGCGGTGCGCCCCTTGCGCACCCGCTCGTCCTGCGCGCCGACGACGTCGAAGAGCCCGAGGAGGTGGGTGCGGGCGCGGTCGCGCTCCTCCCCCGCGCTCGTGCGCACGAGGTCGACGAGGCGGGTGAAGGCGTCCTCGACGTGACCGCCGAGGACGTCGAGGTCGGCGACGACGCAGGCAGCCTCGACGTCGGACGGGTCGGCCGCGGCCGCCGCACGGGCGGCGTTCAGGTCGACACCCTGGGTGCGCTCCATGAGCCGCACCTGCGCGAGCCCGAGGCGCGCGTCGTCGTCGGAGGCGTTTGCGGCGATCGCCTGCTCGTAGGCCTGCGCGGCCGCCGTGAGGTCACCCCGCTCGATGGCCTCGTACGCCGCCTCGTGCAGCGGCGAGAGCGCCTCCTCCTCGGCCTCGGCGCCCTCGGGGAGCGGGCCGAGGTCGACGCGACCGGTGATGCCGTTCTGCACCGCGGCCTGCAGCAGCTGCTCGACGGCCTGCGCGACCTGGCCCTCGTCGGCGATGCCGGGGAAGAGCGGGACCGGCTGTCCCTGGAGCAGCCCGAAGGTGGCCGGCACGGTCGGCTGGCCGAAGGCCTGCACGAGCAGCGGCTGGAAGGCCTGGAGCAGCTCCGGGTGGCCGGTGAGGTCGGCGGTGAGGACGAGGACACGCCCCTCCTGCCGGGCGGCGACCGCCGCGACCGTGTCGATGAGCTGCCGCGTCTGCGGGTGGCCCGAGGACCACAGGACGAGCAGCCCGGCGACGTTGACGGTGCGGGTCAGGGCCTGCTGGAGCGTGGCCGGCGTGACCTCGACGACGAGGCCGTCCGGGACCGCGCGCCCGGCGGGGGCCGGCGGCCCGGGCACCGGCGCGACGGGTGCGGCCGCGCCGGCGGTGGCGGCGCCGGGGGTCGTCATCGCCGCCACGGCGGACAGGTCGACGGCGCCCCTGGCGCCGGCGGGGTCGGGAGTCTGCGTCATGGTCGGATTCTCGCGCACCTCGGGCCCTCGCGCGGGACCGGGGTCAGCGACCCTTCCCGGAGACGAGGAGCTCGGTGGCGCCGATGGCGGACACCTCGCCCTCGGTCGGCACGACGAGGACGACCGGCTCCAGGCTCGTGAGGCGCACGTCGCGGGTCACCTTCTTCTTCCCGACGAGCCCCGAGTAGCGCGAGGGCAGGACGAGCTCCTTGGCCCCGGAGCCGACGGTGATGGTGTCGGTGCGCCGCATCATGCCGAAGGTCACGACGCCGCCGTCGGCGAGCCGGAAGGCGAGCGCGTCGTCGAGCACGGGCTCGTGGGCCTGCTCGAGCGTCGCGAGCTTGCCGAGCGCCTTGGCCTGCACGGCCGCCGAGGCCTCGAGCGCCTGGCCGAAGGGGTCGTCGGTGGTGACGCCGGCGGGCGCCTTCTTCGGGGCGGGCCGGCCGAGCGCGGCGGCGTAGGCGCCGTACGCCTTCTCGGGTGACATGACGAGGCCCTCGCCGTCCGTGACGTCGACGAACGGGGCGCCCGCGCCCTGCGAGCCGAGGCTGGGCAGGCGCGAGCCGGCGAGCATCGGCACCGAGGCCTCGATGCGGTACGGCTGGTCCGGCTCGCGCGAGACCATGACGTGCAGCGACTGGGTGGAGGTCGCCTCGTCGAGGGTGGTGGCGAGGATGGCGCGCGGCCACTCGCGGCCCCGCGACTGCGCGAGCACGGACGGCTCGGGCTGCTTCGCGAGGTCGGTCGCGGCGGCTGGCGCGGCCCCACGGGCGGCGGTGTTGTCGGCCATCGTCAGGGCGTCGCCCGCGAGGACCTTCGCGCGGGCGTCGTGGCCCGCGTCGCCCTTCGTCGCGGCGTCGGCCGCGGCGGCGGAGAGCAGGCGCGTCGCGATGGCCGTCGCGCCGTCCTCGTCGAGCGGGGCGGACGCGGGCTGCTCCGCCGGCGCGGGGTGGACACCGACGAGCGCGTCGGTGGCACCGCAGCCGGTGGTCGCGAGCGCCAGGCCGAGCGCCGCGGCCGCGAGGGCGGTCCGGCGACGGGGCCGGACGGACAGGGGGTGGCGGGTCATCGGGCGTCCTCCGGGGCGTCGGCGGTCGGCTCGTCGGCGGTCTGCTCGTCGGTGTCCGGCCCGGGAGCCGGTCGGGCGGGCACGGACGGTGCGGCCGGTGCCGGGCGGGGGCGACGCGGCCAGAGGGCGACGACGCCGGCGGCGAGGAGGAAGAGCCCGACGAGGGCGGCGACGACCGACTCGACGAACCAGCGCTTGTCGACGACCGTGAGCGTCACCTGCTCGACCGAGCCGCCGTCGGCGGCGATGACGACGCTCTCGGGCGCGTCCGCCTGCTCGACGGTCAGGGCGACCGGACCGTCGGCGTCGTCCTGCTGCCGCCAGAGGTCGGCGGCGCCCGGCGTCGCCGGCTCACCGCTGCCGCGGGCCGCGGTCAGCAGGGCCCAGTCCCGGACGGACACGCCGGTCACCTCGACGTGACGGCCCTCGCCGATGACGGCCGAGGCGTCGGAGGGGTTGGCGCGGGCCATCCAGAGCGACGCCCCGCGGGACGGGGTGGCGCTGACGCGCACGTCGGCATCGACGCGGTTGAGCACGTCGGGGGTGATGACGACCGGGGCGCCCGGGGCTGGTTTGGCGGTGAACTCGGCGGTGCCACTGCCACCGAGGGCGGCGGCGAACCACACGCCGGTCGCCGTGAGGGCGAGCCCGACGAGGGCGGCGAGGGCGCCGGCCACCCGCGTGAGTGTCCTGAGCATCGAGAGGGTTCCTTCGGGTCCGGGGACGCCCCGCACCGGGTCGGTCGGGCGCAGGGCGATCTCTCCACGATGACAAACGCCGAGGGGTCCGGACAAATCCCCGGTTCTCAGGGAAGGAAGTCGCGCGACCCCACCCGCACCTCCCGCAACAGGGAGAACAGGAGGGCGTGCTGCTCCTCGGAGAGCGAGGCGAGACCGAAGTCCGCCTCCTCGAGGTCGCGCGTCACGGCCTCCATCGCGACCCGCCCGCTGTCGGTGATGACGGCGAAGGCGCCGCGCCGGTCGGCGGGGTTCGGGACCCGCTGGACGAAGCCCTGGGCGACGAGGCGCTGGACGATGTTCGTCGCGCTCGTCGGGTGGACCATGAGCCGCTCGCCGACCTTGGACATCGACAGCCGACCCTCCCGGCTGAACGCGAGGAGGACGAGCGCCTCGTAGCGGGCGAAGGTCAGCCCGTGCCGCCCGGCGATGGCGTCGAAGCGCCCCAGGAGGAGCTGCTGGACGCGCATCACCGACGTCGCGGTGGCCATCGAGGTCGCCCGCGACCCCTCGCCCCACCGCGCCACCCAGAGCTCGCGCGCCCGCTCGATCGGGTCGAACGGGAGGCGGACCGGCTCGCTCACGCCTCAACGCTAGCGAACGCGACACGCCCGCCGTTCGCCCGTCCGGGCCCCGTGTCCCTACCGTGGTCCCCGTGACTGGCTCGAGAAGCGTGGCCTGGGACGCGTACGCCGCCGTCCTCTTCGACCTCGACGGCGTGCTGACGCCGACCGCCGAGGTGCACATGGCGGCCTGGGCGGAGATGTTCGGCGCGTACCTCGCCGGCGTCGACACCTCCCGGCCCGGGCTCGAGGGCGCCGACACCTCCCCCTACACGGACGCCGACTACTACGCCCACGTCGACGGCAAGCCGCGCTACGAGGGCGTCGCCGACCTCCTCGCGGCGCGCGGCATCACGCTGCCGCACGGCTCCCCCGACGACCCGCCCTCCGCCGAGACCGTCTGCGGGCTGGGCAACCGCAAGAACGACGCCTTCCGCACCGTCCTCGAGCGCGACGGCGTGCGCCCGTACCCGGGCTCGGTCGCCCTCCTGGACCGCCTGCGCGACCTCGGCACGCCGCTGGCCGTCGTCTCGTCCTCCGCCAACGCGCCGGCCGTCCTCGCCGCCGCGGGGCTGACCGACCGGTTCCGCACGGTCGTCGACGGGCGCGTGGCCCGCGAGCTCGGGCTCGCGGGCAAGCCCGCCCCCGACACCTTCCTGCACGCCGCGCGGGTGTGCGGGGCGGAGCCCGGCGCCTCGGTCGTCGTCGAGGACGCGGTCTCCGGCGTGCGCGCCGGAGCGGCGGGCGACGTCGCGCTCGTCGTCGGCGTGGACCGCGGGGCGGGCGCCGAGGCGCTCACCGCCGCCGGCGCCGACCTCGTGGTCGCCGACCTCGGCGAGCTCGCGTGAGGACCGCGGCCGTCGGGCCGGACCCCGTCGACCGGCTCCGCTTCCCCGCCGACCCCTGGCGCCTCGTCGAGTGCGCTCCCGACACGAGCGACCTCGGGCTGACCGAGACCCTCTTCGCCGTCGCCAACGGCTACCTCGGGATGCGCGGCAACCCCGAGGAGGGCCGCGAGGCGCACGCGCACGGCACCTACGTCAACGGCTTCCACGAGACCTGGCCGATCCGGCACGCCGAGTCCGCCTACGGGTTCGCACGCACCGGGCAGACCATCGTCGACGTGCCGGACGCCAAGCTCATGAAGCTCTACGTCGACGACGAGCCGCTCGTCGTCGGCATGGCCGACCTCGAGCACTACGAGCGCGCGCTCGACTTCCGGGCGGGCCTGCTGCGCCGCTCCCTCGTCTGGCGCACCCCGTCGGGCAAGCGCGTCCGGGTCGACTCGACCCGGATGGTGTCGATGACCGAGCGCCACCTCGCCGTGCTGACCCTCGAGGTGACGATGCTCTCGGGCGACGCGCCGGTCGTCGTGTCGTCGCAGCTGCTCAACCGGCAGGACGGCGAGGACGAGTACCACGCCCCCGCCCCCAGCCGCGCCTCGACGAGCGACCCCCGCAAGGCGTCGGTCTTCGAGGGCCGGGTCCTCCTGCCCGTGCTCCACACCGCCGACGAGGACCGGCAGGTCCTCGGGTACCGCTGCGCGAGCTCGGGGATGACCGTGGCCGTGGCCGCGGACCACCGGGTCGCCATCGAGGACCCCTACGAGGTGGTCGTCCGCGACGACGACGACCTCACCAAGGCCGTCTACCGGGTCGAGGCGCACGAGGGTCACACCATCCGCGTCGAGAAGCTCGTGGCCTACCACACCTCGAACAGCCTGCCCGTCCGCGAACTGCGCGACCGCTGCGAACGCACCCTCGACCGCGCGGTGCGCCGCACGGTCGCCGACCACCACGCGACCCAGCGCGCCTGGTTCGACGCCTTCTGGGCGGCGAGCGACGTCGAGGTCGACACCGCCGACCAGCACGCCGACGCCGTGCAGCAGGCGGTGCGGTTCAACCTCTTCTCCCTCGCGCAGGCCAGCGCCCGGGCCGACCGGATGGGTGTGCCGGCCAAGGGCGTGACGGGGTCGGGCTACGAGGGGCACTACTTCTGGGACAGCGAGATCTACGTCGCGCCGTTCCTCACCTACACACAGCCGCAGACCGCCCGCAACCTGCTGCGCTTCCGCAGCCTCATGCTGCCGGCGGCCCGCGACCGGGCCCGCGAGATGTCGCAGCGCGGGGCCCTGTTCCCCTGGCGGACGATCAGCGGCGAGGAGGCCTCGGCCTACTACGCCGCCGGCACCGCGCAGGTGCACATCGACGCCGACGTCGTGCACGCGCTGACGCAGTACCTCGCCGCGACCGGCGACGTCGAGTTCCTCCTCCGGCACGGCATGCCGATCCTCGTCGAGACGGCTCGTCTCTACGCCGACCTCGGGTTCTGGCGCAGCAACGGCACCGACAGCTTTCACATCCACGGTGTCACCGGCCCCGACGAGTACACGACGGTCGTCAACAACAACCTCTTCACCAACGTCATGGCCCGGGCCACCCTCGAGCAGGCCGCCGACGCGGCCGACCGGCTGCGCACCGAGCACCCGGACGACTGGGCGGTCATCGCGCACCGCCTGCACGTCAGCCCGGACGAGGTGGCGGAGTGGCGGCGGTGCGCCGACGGGATGCACATCCCGTTCGACGAGGGCCTCGGCATCCACCCCCAGGACGACTTCTTCCTCGACCGCGAGGTGTGGGACCTCAGCCGCACGCCCGCCTCGCTGCGCCCCCTCCTCCTGCACTACCACCCGCTCGTCATCTACCGCTTCCAGGTGCTCAAGCAGGCCGACGTCGTCCTCGCCCTCTACCTCCAGGGCCACCGTTTCACCGCGGACGAGAAGCGCGCCGACTTCGAGTACTACGACCCGATCACCACCGGGGACTCGACGCTCTCCGCCGTCGTGCAGTCGGTCGTGGCCGCGGAGGTGGGCTACCACCAGGCCGCGCTGGAGTACTTCCACGACGCCCTGTACGTCGATCTCGCGGACCTCCACGACAACACCGTCGACGGCCTCCACGTCGCCTCCGCGGGAGGCGTGTGGGCGACCCTCGTCGGCGGCTTCGGCGGGATGCGCGACCACGGCGGACGCCTCACCCTCGACCCGCGGCTGCCCGCGGCCTGGGGATCGTTGTGCTTCCGCCTCACGTGGCGGGGCACGCGAATCGCGGTGCGGCTCAGCGCCTCCGAGCTGCGGATGGAGGTCGAGGCGGGTGACGGTGAGGTGCCGGTGTCGGTCCGGGGCTCCGACCACGTCGTCGCGCCGGGCCGGCCGGTCGTCGTCGCTCTGGGGCACCAGGGACCCCGCGTCGACGGCCTGCTCCCCAAGCGCCCGCAGACCGGCGGTACCCGTGCCGACGGCAGCCGGATCACCGCGGGGGTACCGGACCCGATGCCCTTCGACGTCGCCGACTCCCCCGACGCCTTCGCGGGCGACCCGACGAGCTGAGCCCGCGGCCCGACCGACCGTCAGGTCGTGCGGGACGCCTCGACGAGGCGGTCGGCGGCCGACCACGCGTCGGACCGGCCGTCGACGACCTCCGCGGCGAGCGCGCCGAGCCGGTCGGCCCCGGCGACCCGGCCGACGCGGGCCCGCAGCGCCTCGAGCGCCAGGCCCTCGACCTCGCGCGCGGCCCGGGCCAGCCGCCGCTTCCGTAGACCGTCGGTGCCGAGGTGCGCCCGGTGGGCCTCGACGGCCTCGACGAGGTCGTCGACCCCCTCGCCGGACGTGGCCACCATCCTCACCACCGGTGGGCGCCAACCTGGTTCGCCCCGGTCGGCCATCTCCACCATGTGCCGCAGGTCGCGGGTGGTGCGTGACGCCCCCTCGCGGTCGGCCTTGTTCACGGCGAGGACGTCACCGACCTCGAGGATGCCGGCCTTCGCGGCCTGGATGCCGTCGCCCATGCCCGGCGCGAGCAGGACGACGGTGGTGTCGGCCGTCCCCGCGACCTCGACCTCGCTCTGCCCCACCCCGACCGTCTCGAGGAGGACGACGTCGCAGCCGGCGGCGTCGAGCACGCGCAGGGCCTGCGGCGCGGCCCACGACAGGCCGCCGAGGTGACCGCGCGAGGCCATCGAGCGGATGAAGACCTCGGGGTCGGCGGCGTGCTCGGACATCCGGATGCGGTCGCCGAGCAGCGCCCCGCCGGAGAAGGGCGAGGACGGGTCGACGGCGAGGACGCCGACGCGCCGGCCACGGGCGCGGTGGGCCGCGACGAGCGCGTTCGTCGTCGTCGACTTGCCGACACCGGGGGCGCCGGTCAGGCCGACGACGTGGGCACGGCCCGAGTCCGGGGCGAGGGCCGCCATCACCTCGCGCAGGGCGGGGTGGGCGTCCTCGACGAGGGAGATCAGCCGGGCGACGGCGCGCGGGCTCCCCTCCCTCGCCGCGGAGACGAGGGAGGGGACGTCGACGTCGCGCGCCGCGGCCAGCGGGGTCAGCCCCGGGCCGGGACCTTGACGACGAGGGCGTCGCCCTGGCCGCCGCCGCCGCAGAGGGCGGCCGCGCCGACACCACCGCCGCGGCGCTTGAGCTCGAGGGCGAGGTGCAGCGTGATGCGCGCGCCGGACATCCCGATGGGGTGGCCGAGCGCGATGGCGCCACCGTTGACGTTGACCTTGTCGGCGTCGAGGCCGAGCTCCTTGGTCGAGGCGAGACCGACCGCGGCGAAGGCCTCGTTGATCTCGACGAGGTCGAGATCGGTCGGCGAGATCCCCTCTCGCGCACAGGCCTTCGCGATGGCGCGCGCCGGCTGGCTCTGCAGCGTCGAGTCCGGGCCGGCGACGACGCCGTGGGCGCCGATCTCGGCGAGCCACTCGAGGCCGAGCTCCTCGGCCTTCGAGCGCTTCATGACGACGACGGCCGCGGCGCCGTCGCTGATCTGCGACGCCGAGCCCGCGGTGATCGTGCCCTCCTTGCTGAAGGCCGGGCGCAGACCGCCGAGCGACTCGGTCGTGGTGTCGGGGCGGATGCCCTCGTCGCTCTTGAACTCGACCGGCTCGCCGCGGCGCTGCGGGATGCTCACGGTGACGACCTCGTCGTCGAAGAGGCCGTCCTTCCAGGCGCGCGCCGCGAGCTGGTGGCTGCGGGCCGAGAACTCGTCCTGCTGCTCGCGGGTGAAGGCGAGGTCGCCGGTGTTGGCGGTCTCGGTGAGCAGGCCCATCGCCTGGTCGGTGAACGCGTCCCAGAGGCCGTCCTGCGCCATGTGGTCGTGGAGGGTGACGTCGCCGTACTTGTAGCCGTCGCGGCTCTTCTCGAGCAGGTGCGGCGCGTTGGTCATCGACTCCTGGCCACCGGCGACGACGACGTCGAACTCACCGGCGCGGATCAGCTGGTCGGCGAGCGCGATGGCGTCGATGCCCGAGAGGCACACCTTGTTGATGGTCAGCGCGGGCACCGACATCGGGATGCCGGCCTTCGTCGCGGCCTGGCGGGCGGGGATCTGGCCCTCGCCGGCGGTGAGGACCTGGCCCATGATCACGTAGTCGACCTGGTCCGGCGCGACGCCGGCCTTCTCGAGGGCGCCCTTGATGGCGAAGCCACCGAGGTCGGACCCGCTGAAGCCCTTGAGGGAGCCGCTCATCCGCCCCATCGGGGTGCGGGCGCCGGCGACGATGACGGTCGGGTCGGTGGACATGCGGTGGCCTCCGTGGTCGGGTCGGGAAATCCTCTCGATGCTAGTCGGCGGCCTCCGACGCTGCCGACCCCGAGGCACGGTGACGCTCGCCACCGTGCCCTGTCGCCGCGCGCGGGGCCGACCTACGCTGGCCGCATGAGCGCCACCGACCTCTTCACCGCCATCGACCACGTGGGCGTCGCCGTCCGCGACCTCGACGAGGCGGTCGCCTTCTACGAGCGCGCCTACGGGATGACGAAGCTGCACGAGGAGACGAACGAGGAGCAGGGCGTGCGCGAGGCGATGATGGGCGTCGGCGACAGCGGCTCCTGCATCCAGCTGCTCGCCCCGCTGTCGGAGGAGTCGACGATCGCGAAGTTCCTCGACCGCAGCGGTCCCGGCATCCAGCAGATGGCCTACCGCGTCGAGGACATCGACGCCGTCTGCGCGACCCTGCGCGAGCGGGGGCTACGCCTGCTCTACGACACCCCGAAGCGCGGGACGAGCGACAGCCGGGTCAACTTCGTGCACCCGAAGGACGCCGGCGGCATCCTCGTGGAGCTCGTCGAGCCGGCGGCCGACGCCGCCCACTGACCCCGCTCAGGCGTCGCGGCGGGGTCCGGCGGCCGCCAGGACCGGCAGCAGCGGCAGCAGGACGAAGGCCGGGACGACGAGCCCGGAGTCGTTGACGGCGAACCCGACGACCCCGAGGACGACGGCCGCGCGCAGGAGCACGCCGCCGGGCGCCGGCACGCGCCACCCGGTCCGCCACGCGACGAGCAGGAGCACGAGCGCCGCGAGCGAGATCGTCAGCAGCGGCGGCGAGCCGAGGTTCGTGAGGTTCTGCGCGAGCTTGCGCCCGACCACCTCGCCGGCCCCGCCGTCGATCACGGTCTGGACGAACTCGCCGAGGTGCGTGCGCGCCGCGGCCGGCCGCAGCCAGTCGAGGACCGCGAGCGCGAGCGTGAGGACGACGACGGCGGCCCCGGCGACGAGGACCCGGACGACGCTGAGCCGCAGGCCCGCCGCGGCCGCGAGGACGAGCAGGCCGCCGAGCACGAGACCGGGCGGGCCGCCGAAGTCGGCGCCGTAGGAGGGGTGACCCTCGAGGGCCGTCGCGAGCAGGAGCAGGAGCGCGGCGAGGCCGAGGGCGACCCGCCGGCGGGGCCGCGTCCACGCCCCGAGCACCGCCATGACGGTGAGGACCGCGACGCCGTAGAGCGCGAAGCTCGTGTTGCCGAACCCGTAGAAGCGCCCGCCCACGGTCGGGTTCTGCCCGAAGACCGACGACAGCTGCAGGCGCGAGCCGGCGAGGACGTCGCCACCGAGCACGACGAGCGTGACGGCGCCGACGACGAGGGCCGCGCCGAGGCGGTGGCGCCGCCCGGCCGCGAGCCCCACGGCCGTGACGAGCACGACGGCCACGGCCAGCGCACCCGCGAACGCCGGGCGCGGGCGACCGGTCGACCACCACGGCACGAGGTTGGCGACGAAGGTCGCGACGGGCACGGTCGCCACGGCGACGCCGGAGGCGACGAGCCATGCCGGCAGGGGCGCGTCCCCTCCCCCACGGCGACGACGGACCAGCAGCACACCGACGGCGGCGGCGCACCACAGCGCGAAGGCCGCCGCCAGCCATCCGGTGACCTGGGGGCTCACCTCGCGCAGCGTCGCGGCCCGGACCTCGAACCCGTCGCGCGCGGCGACCCGCTCCTGCCCGGGCACGTCGTCGGCCTCGGCGGTGACGACCCGCCCGGTCAGCCCGGAGGCGTCGGCCCCGGACCACTCGAGCACGGACGCCGTGAGGTCCTGGAGCTGCACGAGGCCCGGCTGGCGCGTCGAGGGCGAGGTGAGGACGCCCGCGGGCGGCCCCGAGACAACGACCGCACGGGGGCGCACCGGCGAGTCGCCGTCACCGACCCCGGCGACGACGAGGCGGGTCCCCGGCGCCGTCGAGCGGACGAGGCCCTCGACGACCGCGTCGAGGCGGCGCAGCGCGGCGTCGCGCGCAGGCGGGTCGACCGGGAGGGTGCCGGCGTCGACGAGCAGCACCGGGCACGAGGGGGTGGCGGGGACCTCGGACGCATAGTCGGGGACGGCCCCGTCCTCGTCGGCGGCCGCGAGCGCGGCCCCCGGCCCGACGGCCTGCACGCACGTGCCGGCGTCGGCCAGCCGCTGCCCGAGCGTCCCCGGCACCGCGCCGTAGGACGCGTCGCGGGCGGCCTGCCGGTAGGTGCCCCAGCCGGGGAGGAGCCCCGACTCGGGGGCG
Organism: Phycicoccus sp. DTK01; assembly: GCF_017312765.1. Lineage (NCBI taxonomy): Bacteria > Bacillati > Actinomycetota > Actinomycetes > Micrococcales > Intrasporangiaceae > Phycicoccus > Phycicoccus sp. DTK01. Next base: position 274,042 of record NZ_BOPU01000004.1, read on the forward strand.
GCCGGCGGCTCGCAGGCCGCGGTCGGGCCACCGGCCCGGCGCCCGGCCGACAGCGTGAGCCACCCGTCGACGGCGCACGCCCGCGAGTGCGGCCCCCGCACGGTGAGCGACGCGACGGCGCCCTCGGCGGCGACCCGCGAGAGCCACGGCGTGCGGGCCTCGTCGATGTCGGACCACGCGAGGCCGGGGGCCCCGACGAGCACGACCGGGACGGGGTCCGCCCCGGTGGCCGCCGAGGCCGTCGGCACCGGGCCGAGGAGCAGCCCCAGCACCGCGCAGAGCGTCGCGACGAGCGCGCCTACCACGGCGCGCCGGGGTCGGCGGATGGGCTCGGGACACACACCGGAACGGTATCCCGCGCGCCCGCCCACCGGCTCGCCGCTCCGTGACCGGGGTCACGGGGTGACTGCCGTCTCAGGCAGTACCGGGCCCGGTGACCGGCCAGTAGGTTCGCCGGGAACCGCTGCCCAGCACCGAAGGAGCACGACCCCATGGACCAGATCCGCGAGGCCATCCTCTCCGGTGACCGCACCCCCGAGACCTACTCGGGCATCGCCGTCCCCGGCTCGTACCGCGCCGCCACCGTGCACAAGGACGAGGTCGACATGTTCGAGGGCCTGTCCACCAAGGAGAAGGACCCGCGCCGGTCCCTCCACGTCGAGGACGTCCCCACCCCCGAGCTCGCCCCCGGCGAGGCGCTCGTCGCGGTGATGGCCAGCGCCATCAACTACAACACCGTGTGGACCTCGATCTTCGAGCCGGTCTCGACCTTCGGCTTCCTCGAGCGCTACGGCCGCACCTCGGAGTTCGCGAAGCGGCACGACCTGCCCTACCACGTCGTCGGCTCCGACCTCGCGGGCGTCGTGCTGCGCACCGGCCCGGGCGTCACCAAGTGGAAGCCGGGCACCGAGGTCGTCGCGCACTGCCTCTCGGTCGAGCTCGAGGACGCCGAGGGCCACGACGACACGATGATGGACCCGCAGCAGCGCATCTGGGGCTTCGAGACCAACTTCGGCGGTCTCGCCGAGCTCGCGATCGTCAAGGCCAACCAGCTGATGCCCAAGCCGGCCCACCTGTCGTGGGAGGAGGCGGCCTCCCCCGGCCTCGTCAACAGCACGGCCTACCGGCAGCTCGTGAGCAAGAACGGCGCGCACATGAAGCTCGGCGACCGCGTCCTCATCTGGGGTGCCTCCGGTGGCCTCGGCTCCTACGCCACCCAGATGGCCCTCGCCGGCGGCGCGACCCCGATCTGCGTCGTCTCCTCCCCCGAGAAGGCGGACATCTGCCGGGCGATGGGCGCCGAGCTCATCATCGACCGCTCCGCCGAGGGCTACCGGTTCTGGAACGAGGACAACACCGCGCAGGACCCGAAGGAGTGGCAGCGCCTCGGCAAGCGGATCCGTGAGCTGACCGGCGGGCACGACGTCGACATCGTCTTCGAGCACCCGGGCCGCGAGACCTTCGGTGCGTCGGTCTACGTCGCGCGCAAGGGCGGCACGATCATCACCTGCGCCTCGACCTCGGGCTACCTCCACGAGTATGACAACCGCTACCTGTGGATGAACCTCAAGAAGATCCTCTCGTCGCACTTCGCGAACTACCGCGAGGCGTGGGAGGCCAACGACCTCATCGACCGCGGCATCGTCCACCCGACCCTGTCGAAGACCTACCGGCTCGAGGACGTGGGGCAGGCGGCGCTCGACGTCCACCGCAACGCGCACCAGGGCAAGGTCGGCGTCCTCACCCTCTCGCCCGAGGAGGGCCTGGGCGTCAGCGACCCCGAGAAGCGCGCGCGCTTCGAGGCCGAGATCAACCGGTTCCGGGACGCCTGAGCGACATCCCGGGCGCCTCCGCCCCCGGCCCGCACCCGCCACTAGGGTGTGGGCCGGAGGTGTGCCGGTGCGGATGACGACGGTGTGGGGCCCGGTGTCCCGGTGGGGCGACTACCGGCGGCGCCAGCGGCGCGTCCTCGAGCAGAGCAACCACATCGACCCCGAGGCGATCCCCGCCGAGGGCGACCTGCCGCCGGGCCCCGCGGGCGCGCTCGACCCTGGCACCGCGGCGCTGCTGCGCTACGGCTCGGCGGGCCAGCCGCTCAACCGGCACTCGCCCTTCTACATCGGGTTCTTCGGGGCCACGGGGGCGCTGCTCGCCGTCGGCCTGTGGACGGGCCTCGCCCGGCTCGCGACGACGATCACCATCCTCCTCGTCGCCTTCTTCCTCGCCCTCGCGCTCGACCCCGTCGTCGAGAAGCTGTCGCAGCGGTGGCTGCCCCGTCCCGTGGCCGTCACGGCGGTCTTCGGCGGGCTGCTGCTCGTCCTCGCCGCCATCGCCTCGCTCGTCCTGCCGACCGTGGTCGTCCAGGGGTCGGCCCTCGCCGCCCGCACGCCCGAGTACGTCGGCGACCTCCTCGACGCCCGGTGGGTCCGCGAGCTCGACCGGCACTACGACGTCATCGACCGGCTCCAGGCCGAGCTCGTGTCCAAGCTGACCGACCAGTCGTTCGTCGAGGGCCTGCTCGGCGGCCTCCTCGGCGCCGGCCGGGCCGTGCTCAGCGGGACCTTCCAGGTCCTCACCGTCCTCGTCCTGACCCTCTACCTGCTCGTGTCGATGCCCCGGGTCAAGACCGCCGCCTACGCGCTGGTCCCGATGAGCCGGCGCCCGCGGGTCGTCGCGCTCTCGGAGGAGATCATGCGTCGGGTCGGCGCGTACGCCGGCGGCCAGGTGCTCATCGCGACCCTCAACGCGGTGCTGTCGTACGTGATGCTCCGCATCGTCGGCGTGCCCTACCCCGCGGTCCTCGCGGTGACCGTCGGCCTGCTCGGCCTCATCCCGATGGTCGGCGCCACGCTCGGCGCGGCCATCGTCACCCTCGTCGCGTTCTTCGACGAGCCGCAGAAGGCGCTCGTCGTGGTCGTCTACTACGTCGTCTACCAGCAGGTCGAGAACTACGTCATCGCCCCGCGGGTCATGCAGCAGACGGTCTCGGTGCCCGGCACCGTCACGGTCGTCGCCGCGCTCGCCGGCGGGGCGCTGCTCGGCGTGCTCGGGGCGCTGCTCGCCATCCCCGTCGCGGCCGGGCTGCTCCTGCTCTACGAAGAGGTCCTCGTCCCGCGCCAGCGCGAGGCCTGAGGAGGCTCAGGGCTGCGCGGCGTGCCGCGAGGCCCAGCAGCGGGTGTGCCAGTGGCGCCGCTCCTCGACCCCGCCCACCCCGGTCGCCGGCCACGCGACGACGTGGGCCGTCCCGACCGGGATGCCCTGGTGGCACCCCGGGCAGCGGTACTCGCGGCTCGACGTGGCGCCGGTCAGCCGGCGGACGTGCCAGGGCCGTCCGCGCCATAGCTCGGTCGCGACCTCGGTCGAGCCGCCGAGCGGACGGGACTCGAGGTCGCGGCGGCGACGGTTGGAGCGGGGCACGTCGACCAGTCTGCCGCTCAGCCGCGCACGCGCGCGGACGTGGGGTCGTAGGGCGGGCGGAGCGAGACCTCGGCCGGGTACCGCGTGCCCGCGACGTCGACCTCCCAGCGGCCCTCGCGCAGCCACTGCGCCGTGACGCCCTCCTCGTGCTCGACGCCCGCGAGGCCGACGGCTCCCCCGACGCTCCAGCCGTAGGAGCCGCTGCGGACGTCACCGACCGCGACGCCGTCGCGCAGGACGACCTCGCCGTGGAAGAGCAGCGGCTCGGGGTCGGCGACGACGAGCGAGACGACGCGGTGGCGCGGGGCGACGGCCCGTGCGCCGGCCTGCACGGCCCCACGGCCCCGGAAGCCGCCCGGCTTGTCGGCCGCCACCGCGAAGGACAGCCCGGCGGTGCGGACGTCGTCGGTGGTGTCGACGTCGTGGCCGTAGTCGCGGTAGCCCTTCTCGAGACGCAGGCTGCCGAGCGCGGCGAGCCCCGTCGGCCGCAGGCCGTGCGGCGCGCCGGCCGCGAGCAGCCGGTCCCACACGGCGGGCGCGGCGGCGGCCGGGACGTAGAGCTCCCAGCCCAGCTCACCGACGTACGTGACACGGACGGCGAGCACCGGCGTGCCGTCGACCTCGATGCTGCGGGCGGCCCGGAACGGGAAGGCCTCGTCGCTCCAGTCCGCCTGCGGCGCAACGGTCTCGAGCACCGCGCGGGACGCCGGCCCCTGGACGCTGAGCATCGCGCCGTCCTCGGTGACGTCCGTGACGGTCGCGTCGGCGTCGCCGAGGGCGCGGCGCAGCATCCCGAGGACCTGCGCGTGCTGGGTGTCGGAGGCGACGACGAGGAGGTCGTCGGCGGCGAGCCGGGTCACCGTGAGGTCGGCGAGCAGGCCGCCGTCGTCGGCGAGCCACTGCGTGTAGGTGATCCGGCCGTCGACGGACAGGTCGCCCGCGCTCAGGTGGTCGAGCACGGCGAGGGCGTCCGGGCCGCGCACGGCGAAGCGCCCCATGAACGACATGTCGAACAGGCCGGCGGCCTCGCGGACGGCCCGGTGCTCGGCCTCCCAGCGCGCGAACCACGGGGCGCGCCCCCAGGTCGGCTCCGCCTGCGGGGTCTCCCCCGGCCCGGCGTACCAGGCGGCGCCCTCCCAGCCCGAGACGTCACGCAGGTACCCGCCGGCCGCGACGACCCGGTCGTGGACGGGCGAGCGGAAGACACCCCGCGACGTGGTCAGCTGCACGCCCGGCGTGTGCGCGGCGTAGACGGTGCCGAGCACCTCGGCGGTGCGGGCCCGCCGGTGCTCCGGCAGCAGCTGGTGCTCTCGGAAGCGGGCGACGTCGATCCCCGTGACGTCGACGTCCGGCCTCCCGGTGAGCACCCAGCGGGCGAGGATGCGCCCGAGCCCGCCCGCCGAGAGGATGCCGACCGAGTTCAGCCCCGCGCAGACGAAGTAGCCGTGGATGCCGGGGGCCTCGCCGACGCCCGGGGCGAGGTCGGGCATGAAGGACTCGGGGCCGCAGAAGAAGGTGCGGATGCCGGCGGTCTCGACGACGGGCACGCGCGCCATCGCCTTCTCGAGGAACGGGCCGACGCGGTCGGTGTCGGGCGGGAGGGTGCCGAAGGAGAAGTCCCGCGGGATGCCCTCGACCTTCCAGGCGGCCGCGACCGGCTCGAAGAGGCCGACCATCATGCCGCCGCCCTCCTCGCGGTAGTACCCGTAGGAGGCGGGGTCCTCGAAGACCGGGGCGTCCGGGCTCATCCCCTCGATCGGCTCGGTCACGAGGTAGTAGTGCTCGGCGGCCTGGTTGGGCACGACGACGCCGTTCTGCGCGGCGAGCTCGCGGGCCCACATCCCGGCGGCGTTGACGACGACGTCGCACTCGACCGTGCCGTGGTCGGTGACGACCCCGGCCACCTCCTCGACGACGCCGCGCCGGCGCGTGAGCACCTGCTCGACGCGCACCCCCTCGGCGACCCGCACGCCGCGGGCCCGGGCCCCCTTCGCGAGGGCCATCGTCAGGTCGACGGGGTTCACCCGGCCGTCCCCGGGGACGTGGAAGCCGCCGGCGAGGTCGTCGGTGCGGGCCAGCGGGAAGAGCTCGGCCATCTCGGCCGGCGAGACCTCCTCGACCTCCAGCCCGAGGCGCCGCTGGAAGGTCGCGACCCGCCGGTACTCCTCGAGACGGTCGCGGTCGGCGGCGGCCTCGACGAGCCCGACCGGCGTGAAACCGGTCGACTGCCCCGTCTCGGCCTCGAGTCGCTCGTAGAGGTCGCGGGAGTACAGGCGCAGCCGCGTGCTCGTCTCGCTGAAGGATCCGAAGCACGTCATGAGGCCGGCGGCGTGCCACGTCGTGCCGGAGGTCAGCCGGTCGCGCTCCAGCAGCAGCACGTCGCTCTCGCCGGCCTGCGCGAGGTGGTAGGCGACCGAGGTGCCGATGACACCCCCGCCGACGACGACGACACGGGCGCGGGCGGGCAGCGGTGCGGGGCTCACCCGCCGACCCTACTGGCCGGCGCGGCGGCCCCGACGGCCCGGACGGCTCAGCGCTGCTTGCGGATCTGGCTCGCGGCCGACCAGGCGCTCGCGCCCATCGCGTTGACCGCCCGGACCCGCACCTGGCAGGTCTGGTACCCGGTCAGGCCACGGTGGTTGTAGTAGTACGTCGAGGCGTTCGTCGTCCGCGTCGTCCACGGCTTCCAGGCGGTGCCGTAGTAGCAGCGCACCTGCGTCTCGTAGCGGGAGACGGCCGCGCCGTTGTCGGTGCTCTTCCACCAGCCGTAGTGGATGTAGTCGCGGGTCGGCGAGGTGAGGAAGCGAGGGCTCTTCGGCACCGAGGGCACGCTCGCCGGGACGTACGACACCTGCGGCGCCCAGGCGCTGAAGCCCGAGGCGTTCGCGAAGGCCACCGTCGTCCGGTAGGTGCGGCCGTTGGTCAGGCTCGTCAGCGTGGTGCCGGTCGTCGTGCCGCCGTAGGTGCGGTAGACCGGGTCGTTCCACGCCGACAGGCTCGGGCTCCACAGCTGGGTGGCGATGCGGACCGTCGTCGTGCCGGCGGGCGGCGTGCCCCACGACAGCTGCGCCGAGGAGCTCTGGCGGGTGACCGAGAGGCGCGGCGCGGTCGGCGTCGAGACCCACGGGGAGGCGATGCACGCGTTCGTCGAGTCGACCGTGGAGCTCTGCCCCTTGACGAGGCTGTCGAAGGACGAGACGCCGAAGGCCCTCGGGTAGTCCGCGCGCCCGTACGCGGTGCAGGCCGAGAGGATGCGCGGCTCCACCCGCGTGCCCTTGATGCCGCCCTCGCGGACCTCGAAGTGCAGGTAGTTCGTCGTGCAGGGCAGGGTGTCGCCCCAGTGCCCCATCCGCCCGATCTGGGTGCTCGGTGTGACCCGGGTCCCCTCCGCCACGGTGAGCGAGTCCAGGTGCGTGTACTTGGTGACGACGCCGCCCCCGTGGTCGACCCAGCCCCACGTGCCGTCGCTCTGGCCCGAGGTGCTGCAGGTCCGGCTGGTCGCCCCGACGTGGAACACGCCCGCGCCGGCCGCGTAGACCGGCTCCCCGAGGTCGCCGATGAAGTCGATCGCCCAGTAGCCGTGGTAGTCGCCGCCGCTGCCCGCGCAGTTGGACTTCACGCACGAGATGGCCGAGGCCTTGCGCAGCGGCAGCCACACCGGCGCGCTGTACGGGTGGCTCGAGTCGATGGCCGCGACCCGGCCCGGCGCCGGGGCGGCCGGCAGGACGACGGGGCGCACGATGCGCGGCCCGTCGGCGAGCGCGGGGGCGGTGGCACCGACCGCGGCCGCGATGACCGTGGCGGCGGCCAGGAGGACGCGCCCGAGGGCGCGCGGGACTCGCAGGACAGGGGTGGACTGCATGACGTCGGCTCCTCGGGCAGTCCTCACCGCGCCGTGCGGCAGGGGTGCACGGCGTCGTGAGGTGGGCGGCAGGGCGTGCTGGGCAGAGGGTCCACGTCTGCGCTGCAGCACCGATCTCCCCCTCAGGATCCCGTGCGACGCGCCGGTGCGCACCCCGAAAGGTGTGTGATGTCCGTCCGGCCGATGCCCATCCACCGATCGGCCACGCCCGGACGGGCCGGGCTCAGGCGTACGTGCGGAACCCGCGCCCGGTCTTCCGGCCGAGGTAGCCGGCCGTCACGAGGTGCTCGAGCAGCGGCGCCGGCGCGTAGCCGCGCTCACGGAACTCGAGGTAGAGCTCGCGCTCGATGGCCAGCGACACGTCGAGCCCGACGACGTCGAGCAGCTCGAAGGGCCCCATCGGCAGCCCGCAGCCGGTCTTCATCGCGGTGTCGATGTCGTCGGCGCTCGCGTAGTTGGCCTCGAGCATCTTCACGGCGTCGTTGAGGTACGGGAAGAGCAGCGCGTTGACGACGAAGCCGCTGCGGTCGCCGCAGGTGACGGCCACCTTGCCGGTCCTCGCGCACAGGTCCTGGACGGTCGCGACGACGTCGGGCGCGGTCGAGATCGTGTGGACGACCTCGACCAGCCTCATCACCTGCGCCGGGTTGAAGAAGTGCATCCCGATGACGTCCTGCGGCCGGGCGGTGACCTTGGCGCAGTCGATGATCGGCAGCGACGAGGTGGTCGTCGCGAGGATCGCGCCCGGCTTGCAGATGCGGTCCAGGTCGCGGAAGAGGTCCTGCTTGACCGCGAGGTCCTCGGCGACGGCCTCGACGACGAGGTCGACGTCGGCGAGCGCCTCACGCCTGGTCGCGCCGGCGACCCGGCCCAGGAGCGCGTCGGCGTCGGCCTGCTCCATCCGTCCCTTCTCGACCGCGCGGGCGCAGCTGCGGCCGAGCGCGGTGACGACGTCGGCGACCTTGGCGTCCGAGCGGGCGACGAACGTCACCGCGTAGCCGGCCTTCGCGAAGACCTCGATGATGCCGGTCGCCATCGTGCCGCTCCCGACGACGCCGACCGTGCGCACCTCGCGCAGGTCGACGCCCGCGGGCACCCCGCCGGACGGGGTCTGCGCGTCGGCGACGACCTCGGGCGAGCCGGGGGCGGCGTAGGTGTAGAAACCGCGGCCCGACTTCCGGCCGAGCAGGCCGGCGGAGACCATCTGCTTGATGATCGGGCTCGGGGCGTGGAGGCGGTCGCGGCCCTGCTTGTACATCGTGTCGAGGATCTCGTACGCGGTGTCGAGGCCGATGAGGTCGAGCAGCTGGAGCGGGCCCATCGGGTAGCCGCAGCCGAAGCGCATCGCGGCGTCGAGGTCCTCGCGGGTGGCGTAGCGGCTCTCGTACATCGCGACGGCGTGGTTGAGGTAGCCGAAGAGCAGGGCGTTGGCGATGAAGCCCGCCTTGTCGCCGACGATGACCGGCTTCTTGCCGATCCGCTCGGCGAGGGCCTTGACGTCCTCGAAGACGTCGTCGGCCGTGATGACGGTGCGGATGACCTCGACGAACTGCTGCACCGGGGCCGGGTTGAAGAAGTGCATCCCGACGACGCGCTTGGGGTCTCGGGTGGCGACGGCGATCTCGGTGACGGGCAGCGAGGAGGTGTTCGTCGCGAGGACGGCGTCAGCAGCGACGATGTCGTCGAGCCGGCCGAGGATCTGCTTCTTCAGCTCCAGCTGCTCCGGGACGGCCTCGACGACGAGCTGGCAGCCCGCGAGGTCGGCGAGGTCGCTCGTGAAGCGGACCCGGGCGTGGAGGGCGTCGTGCTGCTCCTGGGTGATCTTCTCGCGGCGCAGGGCGCGGCCGGTGCTGCCGGCGAGGATCTCGCGACCGTGGGCCACGCCGGCCTCGTTCGCGTCGACCGCGACGACGTCGATGCCGTTGCGCGCGAACACCTCCACGATGCCTGCGCCCATGGTCCCGAGGCCGATCACACCCACGCTGGTGAAGTCACGCGTCATGGCGGCGATCCTTCCAGAGGGCCCCACGGGCCACGAGACCGGCGGGGCGTGACGCTGCTTACCCCGTGGCCGCGGGGCCCGGCGTCACCAGTCGACGCCCGCGGCGACGAGCTCGACCTCCAGCCCGAGCCGGTCGCGCGGGTCCAGGGGCAGCAGGCCGATGGGTGTCGGCACGCTGGCGTGGCCGCAGAGCTGCACGAGGACGTGGTCGTACGCGGCCCGCGCGGCGGCGAGCCGGGCGGCGCGGTGCGGCTGGTCGTCGCCCTCGATGCGCACGACCTCCGCGGCCAGCCGGCGCAGCTCGAGGACGAGGAGCACCGGCAGCACCGGCTCGGGACGGGTCCGCCGCACCATCCCGACGCGCTCCATCCCGTCGGCCACGCCCCGCAGCCGGTCGGCGCACCACCGGGTCGGCCGGCCGAGCCGGCGCAGGACCCGCGGCGCGGGCTCGCCGGTGAACCAGCGCAGGAGGGAGAGGCCGGCGACGAAGACGGCGCCCGGCAGCGCCACGAGCACCAGCGGCACCAGCGCTGCCCTCATCGGCCTCACCTCGGGCACCAGTGTGCGCGCGGGGTCCGGGGCGGGGCAAGCGGCCTCGACGGCCGGTCGGTAGGGTTCACGCTCGTGCGGATGGTCATCGCGACGTGCTCGGTCGACTACGAGGGACGCCTGAGCGCCCACCTGCCCCTCGCGACGCGCCTGCTCCTCGTCAAGGCCGACGGCTCGGTGCTCGTCCACTCCGACGGCGGCTCGTACAAGCCGCTCAACTGGATGTCCCCGCCGTGCGCGATGGCCGAGGTCGCCCCCGACGAGACCGAGGCCGCCGACGGCGTGAGCGCGGTCTGGGTCGTCCAGCACGCGAAGTCCGAGGACCGGCTGCGGGTGCGCCTGCACGAGGTCCACCACGACAGCTCGCACGACCTCGGGGTCGACCCCGGCCTCGTCAAGGACGGGGTCGAGGCGCACCTCCAGCGGCTGCTCGCCGAGCACATCACGACCCTCGGGGAGGGCTGGACCCTCTCGCGCCGCGAGTACATGACGGCGATCGGGCCGGTCGACATCCTCTGCCGCGACGCCTCCGGCGGCCACGTCGCCGTCGAGATCAAGCGGCGCGGCGAGATCGACGGCGTCGAGCAGCTGACCCGCTACCTCGAGCTGATGAACCGTGACCCGCACCTCGCGCCGGTCACCGGCATCTTCGCCGCCCAGGTCATCAAGCCGCAGGCGCGCACCCTCGCCGAGGACCGCGGCATCCGCTGCGTCGTCCTCGACTACGACGCCCTGCGCGGCATCGACGACACCGAGCACCGCCTCTTCTGACCCGCTGTTTCGGCGTCCTCCCGGCCGGGTAGCCGATGGTCATGACCGACACCAACACCACCCCCCGCAAGGTCGCCTTCCTCGTCGCCACCGAGGGCATCGAGCAGGTCGAGCTCACCGAGCCCTGGAAGGCCGTCGAGCAGGCCGGCCACACCCCCGTCCTCGTATCCACCGAGTCCGGCGAGGTGCAGGCCTTCAACCACCTGGACAAGGCCGACACCTTCTCCGTCGACGTCGTCGTCTCCGACGCCGAGGTCGGCGACTACGACGCCCTCGTCCTGCCCGGCGGTGTCGCCAACCCGGACGCCCTGCGCACCGAGCAGGACGCCGTCTCCTTCGTGCGCACGTTCGTCGAGTCCGGCAAGCCGGTCGCCGCGATCTGCCACGCCCCGTGGACGCTCATCGAGGCGGACGTCCTGCGCGGTCGCACGCTCACCTCGTGGCCGAGCCTGCAGACCGACCTGCGCAACGCGGGCGCGACGTGGGAGGACCGCGAGGTCGTCATCGACGACAACCTCATCACGAGCCGCAACCCCGACGACCTCCCCGCGTTCGGCAAGGCCCTGACCGACGCCCTCGGCGCCTGACCGACGCCCCCTCGCGCCCGTCCCGGCTCAGGCCGGGGCGGGCGCGTCGCTGTCGGCGGAGAGCGGCGCGAGCCCCCGGGACTCGCGGATGACGTCGACGAAGCGGGCCATGATGTCGTTGAGCCCGAAGTCCTTCGGGGTGAACACCTCGGCCACCCCGAGCGCCTTGAGCCGGGCCGCGTCGGCGTCCGGGATGATCCCGCCGACGATGACCGGCACGTCACCGGCGCCGGCGGCCCGCATCCGCTCGAGGACGTCGGGCACGAGCTCCATGTGCGAGCCGGAGAGGATCGAGAGCCCGACGAGGTGGACGTCCTCGGCGACGGCCGCGCCGACGATCTGCTCGGGCGTCAGCCGGATGCCTTGGTAGACGACCTCGAAGCCGGCGTCCCGGGCCCGGACGGCCACCTGCTCGGCCCCGTTGGAGTGCCCGTCGAGCCCCGGCTTGCCGACGAGGACGCGCAGCCGCTCGCCGAGCTCCTCGCCGGTCGAGCGGACGAGCTCGCGCACCCGCACCAGCTCGGCGCTACCCGCGGCGACCCCGACCGAGCCCGTGACCCCCGTCGGCGCCCGGAACTCGCCGAACACCTCGCGCAGCGCGCCGGCCCACTCCCCCGTCGTCAGCCCGGCCCGTGCGCACTCGAGCGTCGCGGGCACGAGGTTGGTCGACCCGGCCGCGTCCTCGCGCAGGCGGGCGAGGGCGCGCTCGGCCCGCTCGCGCCGTGCGGGGTCGGCGTCCCGCTCCTCGCGCCAGCGCCGCACCGCCTCGACGGCGGCGGCCTCGACCCCGGGGTCGACGGTCTGGATCGCGGTGTCGAGGTCGGCGGTCAGCGGGTTGGGCTCGGTCGACTCGAAGCGGTTGACGCCGATGACGACCTCCTCGCCCGCCTCGATGCGGGCGCGGCGGCGCGCGTGCGACGCGACGAGCTCGGACTTCATGTAGCCGCCCTCGACCGCCGCGACCGCGCCGCCGAGCTCGGCGACCCTCGCCATCTCCTCGCGCGCCCCGGCGAGCAGCTCCTCGACCTTGGCCTCGACGACGACCGACCCCTCGAAGAGGTCCGCGTACTCGAGCAGGTCGGACTCGTAGGCGAGCACCTGCTGGATCCGCAGCGACCACTGCTGGTCCCACGGCCGGGGCAGCCCGAGCGCCTCGTTCCACGCCGGCAGCTGCACGGCGCGGGCCCGCGCGTCCTTGCTCAGGGTGACGGCGAGCATCTCCAGGACGATGCGCTGGACGTTGTTCTCGGGCTGGGCCTCGGTCAGCCCCAGCGAGTTGACCTGCACGCCGTAGCGGAAGCGCCGCTGCTTGGGGTCCTGGACGCCGTAGCGCTCGAGCGTCACCTCGTCCCAGAGCCGGACGAAGGCGCGCATCTTGCACATCTCCTCGACGAACCGCACGCCGGCGTTGACGAAGAACGAGATGCGGGCGACGACCTCGCCGAACCGCTCCGGCGGCACCTGCCCGGAGTCGCGGACGGCGTCGAGGACCGCGATCGCGGTCGACATCGCGTAGGCGACCTCCTGCACCGGCGTCGCCCCGGCCTCCTGGAGGTGGTAGCTGCAGATGTTGATCGGGTTCCACCGCGGGATCTCGGCGACGGTGTGCGCGACGAGGTCGGTGATCAGCCGCATCGAGGGTCCGGGCGGGAACGCGTAGGTCCCCCGCGACAGGTACTCCTTGATGATGTCGTTCTGCGTCGTGCCGGCCAGCGCCCGGACCGCCTCGTCGGGGTCGAGCCCGGCCGCCTCGGCCTGCTCCTCGGCGACCACCTGGTACAGGGCGAGCAGCCACATCGCCGTCGCGTTGATCGTCATCGACGTGTTCATCTCGGCGAGCGGGATGCCGTCGAAGAGCGCCCGCATGTCGCCGACGTGCGACACGGGGACGCCGACCTTGCCGACCTCGCCGCGGGCCAGCGCGTGGTCCGGGTCGTAGCCGGTCTGGGTCGGCAGGTCGAAGGCGACCGACAGGCCGGTCTGGCCCTTCTCGAGGTTGCGCCGGTAGAGCGCGTTGCTCGCCGCCGCGCTCGAGTGGCCGGCGTAGGTGCGCATGACCCACGGGCGGTCGCGCTCGGGGCGCGGGGCGTCGCTGCTCTCGGACATGGCCGGAACGCTAGCCGCGGCCCCCGGAGCCGGGTAGGTCGTCCGGCGGTGAGAGTGCCCACACGTGAGGCACGCCACGGCGACCGGCGTCGCGCCGACCGCCGCTCAGGGCACGGGGACCGGCGGCGCGAGCAGGCCGGGCAGCCGCAGCCGCAGGAGCAGACGGCGGGTGCGGTCGTCGGCGGCCACGACGACGAGGCGCCGACCGGCGCGGTGGGCCCGCCGGTGCGCCTCGAGCAGCAGCCCGAGGGCGCACGCGTCCCCGATGTGCGCCCCCGTGAGGTCGAGGTGGAGCGGGTCCGCGCCCTGGGCGATGACCCGGTGCAGCGCCGACCTGAGGTCGGCGGCGCTGCGGGCGTCGAGGCGCCCCGTCACGGTGATGAGCACACCCTCGTCCCGGGCGTGCTCGGTGATGGTCGCGGTCGGTTCTCCCCGGTCGGCCACGTCCTCCCCCTCTCCACGTCGTCGTGTGCCCCTATCGACCCACGAACCCGCCCCGGTGGCCCAGCGCACACGGTCACGATTCGACAACGACGTCGCCGATGTCACCTAGCGGCCAGCGCCGTGGCCGTGCCGGTCGCCTGCGAGACTGTGCGCATGGTCAACCTCACCCGGATCTGGACCCGGACCGGCGACGACGGCACGACGGCGCTCGGCGACCTCAGCCGCACCCGCAAGACCGACGTGCGCCTGGCCGCCTACGCGGACGTCAACGAGGCGAACGCCGCCCTCGGCGTCGCCATCGCGTGCGGCGGGCTGCCGGTCGAGGTGCGCACCGTCCTGCTGCGCGTGCAGAACGACCTCTTCGACGTCGGCGCCGACCTGTGCACGCCGCTCCAGGAGAGCTACGAGTACCCGCCGCTGCGCGTCAAGGACGAGTGGGTCGCCGAGCTCGAGGCCGACTGCGACACCTGGCTCGCCCCGCTCGAGAAGCTGCGCTCGTTCATCCTGCCCGGCGGCACGCCCGGCTCGGCCTACCTGCACCAGGCGCTCACCGTCGTCCGGCGAGCCGAGCGCTCGACGTGGGCGGCCATCGAGGAGTACGGCACCGAGCCGGGCACCGAGCGCGGCCACGGCGGGGTCAACCCGACGACCGCGCAGTACCTCAACCGGCTCTCGGACCTGCTCTTCGTCCTCGCCCGCACGGCCAACGTCGATGCCGGCGGCGACGTCCTCTGGGCGCCCGGCGGCGGCCGCGAGGCCGACCCCAACGCCCGCTGAGGTCAGGCGACGTTGACGTTGAGTCCGGGCGGGCTCGACTCGAGCCAGGCCCGGACGGCGGTGTAGGCCGCCGGCACGAAGGCGAACTCGCACGAGCGGCCCGCCGCGGTGCCGGTCACGGCCACCGGCTCCGACAGCCCGGGGATGACCTCGGTCGTCGGCTGCGGCGAGCCGAGCTCGACCTCCCCGCGCAGCCAGGAGACCTCGGGCCGCAGCGACGGCCCGACGATGCTGAACCACTCGAAGCGCTCGGCCCCGAGCCGGGCCAGGCCCAGGCGCCAGCGTCCCCCGTCGTCGTCCCGCAGCGCGCAGAGCATGACGGGACGACCGTCCCCGGAGATGAACCGACGGCGCGCCCACACGAAGGTGAGCGCGCCGAGGACGGTGAGGACGACGAGGGCGAGGACGAGCTCGGAGACGACCAGTGCATCCATCCGAAGCCCGTCCCCGCCCGTGTCGTCAGGAACCCATGCCGGCGGCGTCCACCGTCTCGGCGACGATCGTCACGCGGTCGTGGTCGACCGACATGAAGCCGCCGTCGACGACCGCGCTCTTCCAGCCACCGGCGTTGATGCGGACCTCGCCCTCGGCGAGGACGACGAGCATCGGCTGGTGGCCCGGGAGCACGCCGAGGTCACCCTCGGTCGAGCGGGCGCTGACCTGGCTGGCCTCGCCCTCCCAGACCTTGCGGTCCGCGGCGACGAGCTCGACCTGGAGAGCCATCAGAGGTTCTTCTGGATCTCGGCCCACTGGCGCTCGACGTCGTCGAGGCCACCGCACATGAAGAACGCCTGCTCACCGACGTGGTCGAAGTCGCCGTCACAGATCTTGGTGAAGCCCTCGATCGTGTCGGCGAGCGAGACCGTGGAGCCCTCGATGCCGGTGAACTGCTTCGCGACGTAGGTGTTCTGCGACAGGAAGCGCTGGAGGCGACGGGCCCGGTTGACGAGGACCTTGTCCTCCTCGGAGAGCTCGTCGATGCCGAGGATCGCGATGATGTCCTGCAGCTCCTTGTTGCGCTGGAGGATCCCCTTGACGCGCAGCGCGGTGCTGTAGTGGTCCTCGGCGATGTAGCGGCGGTCGAGGATCCGGCTCGTCGAGGTGAGCGGGTCCACGGCCGGGTAGATGCCGAGCGACGCGATCTCGCGCGAGAGCTCGGTCGTCGCGTCGAGGTGCGCGAACGTCGTGGCCGGCGCCGGGTCGGTGTAGTCGTCGGCGGGGACGTAGATCGCCTGCATCGAGGTGATCGAGTGACCACGCGTCGAGGTGATGCGCTCCTGGAGGGTGCCCATCTCGTCGGCGAGGGTCGGCTGGTAGCCCACCGCGGACGGCATGCGGCCGAGGAGGGTCGAGACCTCGGAGCCGGCCTGCGTGAAGCGGAAGATGTTGTCGATGAACAGGAGCACGTCCTGCTTCTGGACGTCGCGGAAGTACTCCGCCATCGTCAGCGCCGACAGGGCGACGCGCAGGCGGGTGCCCGGCGGCTCGTCCATCTGGCCGAAGACCAGGGCGGTCTGGCCGAGGACGCCGGCCTCCTCCATCTCGACCATGAGGTCGTTGCCCTCACGGGTGCGCTCGCCGACACCGGCGAACACCGACACACCACCGTGGTCGCGGGCGACGCGGGCGATCATCTCCTGGATGAGGACGGTCTTGCCGACGCCCGCACCACCGAAGAGGCCGATCTTCCCACCCTGGACGTACGGGGTGAGCAGGTCGATGACCTTGATGCCCGTCTCGAACATCTGGGTCTTGGACTCGAGCTGGTCGAAGGCCGGGGCCTTGCGGTGGATCCCCCAGCGCTCGTTGACCTCGAAGCGCTCGCCCTCGGCGAGGTTCATGACCTCACCGGTCGTGTTGAACACCTTGCCGAGCGTGACGTCGCCGACGGGCACCGTGATGGGGCCGCCGGTGTCCTGCACCGCCGTGCCGCGGACGAGGCCGTCGGTCGGCTGCAGGGAGATGGCGCGGACCATGTTGTCGCCGATGTGCTGGGCGACCTCGAGGTTGAGCGACTTCTTCTCGCCGCCGATCTCGACCTCGGTGGTCAGCAGGTTGTACTGGTCCGGCATGCCGTCGACGGGGAACTCGACGTCGACGACCGGGCCGATGATGCGGGAGATCCGGCCGACCGCGCCGGCGGCGGCGGCCTCGCTGTTCTCGGTGACAGTGGCAGTCATGGTCTCTCTCTCACTCACTTGCTCTCGGCCAGCGCGCTGGCGCCACCGACGATTTCGCTGATCTCTTGGGTGATCTCGGCCTGGCGCGCCTGGTTCGCCAGCCGGGTGTACTTCTTGATGAGCTCCTCGGCGTTGTCCGTCGCCGACTTCATCGCCCGCTGGCGGGCGGCGAGCTCGGAGGCGGCGGCCTGGAGCATGCAGTTGAAGAGCCGCGCGTTGACGTACTTCGGCAGCAGCGCGTCGAGCACCTGGGCGGCCCCCGGCTCGAAGTCGTACAGCGGGAGCAGCTCGTCCGCGGACGGCTTCTCCTCACCCTCGACGACCTCGAGCGGCAGGAGGCGGATGACGTCCGGCTCCTGGGTCACCATCGACACGAAGCGGCTGAAGACGACGTGCACCTCGTCGATGCCGCCCTCGTCGGTCGCCGTCGTGAAGTCGGCGACGAGCCGCTCCCCGACCTCGCGGGCGATCTCGAAGGACGGCTTCTCGGAGAAGCCGCTCCACTCCGCCGCGATCTCGCGGTGGCGGAACTTGTAGAACCCGATCGCCTTGCGGCCGAGGAGGTAGGGCACGACCTCCTTGCCCTCGTCGCGCAGGCGCGCGACGAGGCGCTCGCTCTCCTTGATGACCGAGGAGGAGTACGCACCCGCGAGGCCGCGGTCGGAGGTCATGATGACGACCGCCGCACGCCGCACGTCGGTCTTCTCGGAGGTGAGCGGGTGGTCCTCGGTCGAGAACGTCGCCACCGCCGAGACCGCACGGGTCAGCGCCCGGGCGTACGGCGAGGACTCGCGGACCGCCTCCTGCGCCTTGACGACGCGGGCCGCGGCCATGAGCTCCATGGCCCGGGTGATCTTCTTCGTCGAGCTGACGGCGCGGATGCGCTGCCGGTACTCCCGGATCTGCGCTCCCATGTCATCCCGCCTTTCGTCGTGTCTCGGTGGAGGGCGTCAGCGCTTCTGGCGGACGATCTGCTCCTGGTCGGAGTCCATCGCCTCGCTGCCGTCCTCGCCCTGGTCGTTGACCGGGACCGACTCGGCGCCCGAGCCGTCGAAGAGCTTGGTCTTGAAGGTCTCGACCTCGGCCTCGAGCGCCTGCTCGGTGCTCTCCTCGAACTTCCCCGTCTCGCGGATGGCCGCGAGGAGGTCGCCCTTGGTGCGGCGCAGGTGGTCGAGGAACTCGCCCTCGAAGCGACGCACGTCCTCGACGGCGACGCTGTCGAGCTTGCCGGTCGTGCCCATCCAGATGGAGACGACCTGCTCCTCGACCGGGACCGGCGCGGCCTGGCGCTGCTTGAGGAGCTCGACGAGGCGGGCACCCTTCGCGAGCTGGGCGCGGGAGGCCGGGTCGAGGTCGGACGCGAACATCGCGAAGGCCTCGAGGGCGCGGTACTGCGCGAGGTCGAGCTTGAGGCGACCGGCGACCGACTTCATCGCCTTGATCTGCGCGGCACCACCGACGCGGGAGACGGAGACACCCACGTCGATCGCCGGGCGGACGTTGGCGTTGAACAGGTCGGCCTGGAGGTAGATCTGGCCGTCGGTGATCGAGATGACGTTGGTCGGGATGTACGCCGAGACGTCACCCGCCTTGGTCTCGATGATCGGCAGGCCGGTCATCGAGCCCGCGCCGAGCTCGTCGGAGAGCTTCGCGCAGCGCTCGAGCAGCCGGCTGTGCAGGTAGAAGACGTCACCGGGGTAGGCCTCGCGGCCCGGCGGGCGGCGCAGCAGGAGGGAGACGGCGCGGTAGGCCTCGGCCTGCTTGGACAGGTCGTCGAAGACGATGAGGACGTGCTTGCCCTGGTACATCCAGTGCTGGCCGATGGCCGAGCCGGTGTACGGCGCGAGGTACTTGAAGCCCGCGGAGTCGGAGGCGGGGGCCGCGACGATGGTCGTGTACTCCATCGCGCCGGCGTCCTCGAGGGTGCCGCGCACGGAGGCGATCGTCGAGCCCTTCTGGCCGATGGCGACGTAGATGCAGCGGACCTGCTTCTCCGGGTCGCCGGTCTCCCAGAACTCCTTCTGGTTGATGATCGTGTCGACCGCCACCGTGGTCTTGCCGGTCTGGCGGTCACCGATGATCAGCTGGCGCTGGCCACGCCCGATGGGCGTCATCGCGTCGACGGCCTTGAGGCCGGTCTGCAGCGGCTGGTGGACCGACTTGCGCTGGACGACGGTCGGCGCCTGGAGCTCGAGCGCGCGGCGCTCGTCCGAGGCGATCTCGCCGAGGCCGTCGATGGGGTTGCCGAGCGGGTCGACGACGCGGCCGAGGAACGCGTCCCCGACGGGGACCGAGAGGACCTCGCCGGTCCGCTTGACCTCCTGGCCCTCCTCGATCTTGGAGAAGTCACCGAGGACGACGACGCCGATCTCGTGGACGTCGAGGTTGAGCGCGAGGCCCAGCGTGCCGTCCTCGAACTGCAGCAGCTCGTTGGTCATCGCCGAGGGCAGACCCTCGACGTGCGCGATGCCGTCACCGGCGTCGGTGACGCGGCCGACCTCCTCGCGGGAGGCCGCCCCCGGCTCGTAGGAGCGCACGTAGCTGTCCAGCGCGTCCCGGATCTCGTCCGGACGGATCGAGAGCTCCGTCATGTGTGATCTTCTCCTCGGTCACCGGCCCCTGTGGGCCGCAGTTCGTGTGGTCGTGCGTCTGAAGTTGTCGTGCGGAGGTCAGCTGCCGGTGACGTGCCGGCGCGCCTCGTCGAGGCGGCGCAGCACGGTCCCGTCGACGACCTCGTCGCCGACCTGGACCCGGATGCCGCCCATGACGGCGGGCTCGAGGACCACCTGGAGGGCGACGGCCTTGCCGTAGTGCTTCTCGAGCGCGCTGCGCAGGCGGGCCTGCTGCTGCTCGCTCAGGGCGACGGCGGTCGTCACCAGGGCGGTGAGCTCGTCGCGACGGCGCGAGGCGAGCTCGAGGTAGGCCTCCATGACCCGGTCGAGCCGACGACCGCGCGGCGTGCGCACGGCCTGCTCGACGAGGCGCACCGTCTCGGGGGCGGCCTTGGCGGCCAGCAGCGTCCGGACGAGGCCGGCCTTGCCCTCGGCGTCGGTGTTGCGGCTGGAGAGCGTGTCGCGCAGACCGGGGTCGGCGGCGACGATCCGCTCGAAGCGGAACAGCTCGTCCTCGACCCGGTCGATGCGGCCCGCGGACTCGGCACCCGCGAGGACCGCCTGCACGGCGAGGCTCTCGAGGGTGTCGCCGAGGTCGCGCTCGTCGGCCCACCGCTGGCCCGCCACCGTGGCGACGAGCTCGGCGGTGGAGGCGCCGAGGCGGCTGCCGAAGAGCGAGCGGGCGAGCCCGGCCTTCGCCGAGCCCTCGCGGGAGGGGTCGGCGAGCGCGCGCCGCAGGGACGCGTTGCCCTCGACGACACCGGTCACCGCGAAGAGCTCCTCGGCGAGGGTCCCGGCGTCACCGCCGCGCAGGGCGGTGTCGAGGGCCTCCTGGGAGGCCTTCGCGGCACCGCGGGACGAGCCACGCATCAGGCGTCCTGCCCGGCCGGCGCGACCTTCTCGGGCCGGACCTCGCCGGCCTCGAGCTCCGCGAGGAAGCGGTCGACGATGCCCTTCTGGCGCACCTCGTCCTCGAGGGACTCGCCGACGATCTTGCTCGCGAGGGCGGTCGACAGCGTGCCGACCTCCTGGCGCAGCTGGACCACGGCCTGCTGGCGCTCGGCCTCGACCTGGCGCTTGGCCGACTCGGTGATGCGGGACGCCTCGGCCTGGGCCTGCGCGCGCATCTCCGCGACGATCTGGGCGCCCTGCTCGCGGGCGGACTCGCGGATCGAGTTCGCCTCGGCGCGGGCCTCGGCGAGCTGGGCCGTGTACTGCTCCAGCGCGGCCCGGGCCTCGGCCTGGGCGACCTCGGCCTGCTGCATGCCGCCCTCGATCGCGGCGGCGCGCTCCTCGTAGAGCTCCTCGAGGCGCGGGACGACCTTCGTCTTGTACAGCCAGTACAGGATGCCGAAGGCGATGATGCCGATGATCATCTCGGCGGGGTGGGGCAGCAGCGGGAAGCCCGAGGGGAATCCGGTCTCCTCGGCGGCCACTACGGATGCGGTGAGCACATCGCGTCCTTATCTCGTCGGTTCAGGTCGAGCAGGTGCAGGTCGGTGACCCGACGTCAGTTCGGGTTCGTGCCCTGGAAGACGAAGGCGAAGACGAGACCGAGGATGGCCAGCGCCTCCGTGATCGCCATGCCGGTGAAGGCGATGGTCTGGAGCATGCCGCGGGCCTCGGGCTGACGGGCCACACCGTTGATGTAGGCGGCGAAGATCAGGCCGACACCGATGCCGGGGCCGATCGCGGCGAGACCGTAGCCGAGGTAGGCGATGGAGCCGTACATGTCGTGTGTTCCTTTCGGTGGCGCCGGGCCGGTCCCGACGTCGGGGATGGTGCGGGGGTCGTGCTACCGGACGAGGCCGGGGGTCAGTGGTGCTCGCTCACCGCGTCGCTGATGTAGAGCGCGGCGAGGAGGGTGAAGATGAACGCCTGGAGGAACTCGATGAGGAGCTCGAAGAACGTCATCGCGATCGAGAAGACGAAGGAGAGGACGCCCGAGGCGTTGAGGAAGAGGTTGTCCCCGTGGAGGAGGAGGTACTCGCCGCCGAGGATGAACACGAGGAGCATCAGGTGGCCGGCCAGCATGTTGCCGAAGAGTCGCAGCGCGAGCGTCAGCGGCCGGATCACGAAGTACGTGAGGAACTCCAGCGCGAAGAGGATCGGCTTGAGCCAGCCCGGCAGGCCGGGGGGCACGAGGCTCTTGAAGTAGGGCAGGACTCCGTGCTTCCGGCGGATCGCGACCGTGTGGTAGGTGATGTAGACGATCACCGTGAGCACGAGCGGGATGCCGAGGCGGCTCATCGTCGGGAACTGGATGAACGGGACGATGCCGAAGACGTTGTTCACGAGGATGAGCGTGAAGAGCGTCATGAGCAGCGGGACGAACTGCAGGAAGTCCTTGCTGCCGATGATGTCGCGCCCGATGGTGTTGCGGACGAAGTTGTAGCTGCCCTCGACGAGGAACTGGCTCTTGGTCGGGACGACCGACAGCTTGCGGGTCGCACCGAGGTAGAACCACGCGAGGAGGCCGACCGAGATGAGCAGGACGAGTGCCGGGCGGGTCAGCACCCACGGGCCGGTGCCGTCGAACGGCACGACGGGCCACCAAAAGTTGGCCACGCCGGGGGTCTGGAAGCCCCCCTCGCCTCCTTCGGCGGTCGCGACGGCGGCGGGCAGCCAGCTAGCGGAGACCACGGTCGGGCTCACAGCCTCTCCTCGGGGAATTCACAGGCGCCGACGACGGGCACCCGGGTGGACTGGACGTACGCTACCCGACCGCCGCGAGTGGTCGCGACGGCGGGACCCGCGGTCCCCGGCGCGCTCACGGGCGCTCCTCCGGGTCCGCTGCGGGCTCGTCGTAGACGGGGAAACGAGCGGTGCGCATCGCGCGCCAGGCGAAGGCCTGCCAGGCGATGGTGACGACGAGGGCGGTCACCGCGAGCGCGGTGCCGTCGACCCAGGAGGCGTCACGAAAGACGATGAAGAACACGAGCAGGAGCAGGACCTGCCCGAAGTACACGGCCATCGCGACGGCGAAGAACGCGTGCGGGCTGGCGCTGCGGACGAGCCGGCTGAGCAGGAACATCCCCGAGGCGTAGAAGCCGACGGAGACGGCGAGGCCGAGCAGCGAGCCGACGAAGGCGTCTCCCCCGCGCACGACCGTCAGGACGACCACGGCCACGACGCCGGCGACGGTGGACGGGAGCAGCGCTCCTCGCAGCATCACCGCGAACGGCGCCCCGGCGGGGGCGACGGCGTTCTCGTGGGGGTCGGTCATCCGTGATCGGCCTTGTCGTCGAGGGGTGGAGATCGACTCTCCGTGGACGGCTTGTGAAAGTTATCACAAGCCCCCGGCGAGGCCAAAAGCGCAGGTCAGACGCGCCGGGCGAGGACCACCCAGATGGTTCGCGCGATGATCTCGAGGTCGAGCACCGGGGACCAGTTGACGAGGTACTGCAGGTCGTAGCCGAGCTTGTACTGGGCGTCGGTGTGGTAGCGCCCGTGGATCTGCGCGAGGCCCGTCAGCCCGGGAGGAACCTCGTGGCGACGGGTGTACCCCGCGATCTCCTGGTCGAACCCCGCCGTCAGCTCGGGGCGCTCCGGGCGCGGGCCGACGACGGACATCCGGCCGGTGAGGATGTGGAGGATCTGCGGCAGCTCGTCGGCGCGGGTGGCCCGCACCCAGCGGCAGGCGGGGATGACGCGGGGGTCCGCCGTCCCGCTCGAGAGCTGGGCACCCTCGACCTCGGCGTCGGTGCGCATCGTGCGGAACTTCACCATCTCGAACGTCTCGCCGCCGACGCCGACGCGCGTCTGGCGGTAGAGCAGCGGGCGCCCCGCGACGGCGAGCTGGTGCAGCGCCACTCCCCCGAGCAGCAGCAGCCAGACGGGGGCGGTGGCGACGACGAGGACGAGGTCGAGCAGCCGCTTGAACCGGCGCTGCGAGATGGCCATGGTCTGCGGCATGAGGAGCACGAAGGGCAGGCCTGCGACCTCGCGCAGCCGGTCCAGGCCGAAGAGCGTCTCGCGCCCGCCGACGCGCAGCAGCACCGTGACGTCCTGCTGGTCCAGCCGGCCGATCGTGCGGGGGTACCAGACGTCGAGCCACGCGGCGGTCAGGAGCAGGACGTCCGTCGCCCCCGTGCGCGCCACCACCTCGACGATGCGGTGCGGGTCGTCGACCTCGGCGACGACCTCGAGCCGCGAGTGGTTGTCGACGACGTGCTGGCGGGCCAGCTCGATGTCGGGGCCGAGCCCCGCGAGCACGACGCGCGGAGGACCTTCGCGCCGTGTGCGCATCCAGTGGACGACGCCGCGGTTGACCGCGACGGCGACCCCCGCGAGCGCGATGACCGCCACGAGGTTGAGGATCGGGAACGGCAGGGGCCGGTCGACGATCGACCCCCGCTGGCGCAGCAGGGCGCTGAGCACGAGGTTGAGCAAGGCGACGAAGCTGCCGGCGGCGAGCGAGAGCCGCGCCGCCCGCGGCAGGACCGCCGCTCCCCCGAGCCGGGGCTCGCGCTCGTAGAGCCCGCCGAAGTAGAAGGCCACGAGGAAGATGAGGGAGGAGACGGCGAACGACAGCCCGTAGAGGGCCGTCGGGTACGTCGGCCAGGGCGGCAGCCCGTTGCGCCAGAGCATCGACAGCACCGACAGCAGGAACACGGCCCCGGCGTCGAGCACCATGACGAGCCGGAAGCCCCGGCGGTTGAGCCGGGTCAGCAGGCGCGGTTCGGGGGCCGGGACGGAGTCGGTCACGGGCGGCGGCTCCGGCGGCCTCAGGCCGGGCGGGGGTACGCCGGGAACGCCTGCACGAGCTCGGTGACCTCGCCGCGGACCTCGCGCGAGACCGCGTGCTGCGGGTCGGCGTCGCCCTCGGTGACGGCCCGGGCGATGAGGCGCGCGATGGTGCGCATCTCGTCCTCGCCCATCCCCTGCGTCGTGACGCACGGGGTGCCGACCCGGATGCCGGACGCGATGTTCGGCTTCTGGGGGTCGAACGGGATCGCGTTCTTGTTGAGGGTGATCCCCGCGGCGTCGCTGCGCGCCTCGGCGTCGACACCGGTCACGTGCACACCCTGGAGGTCGTGCAGGCTGAGGTGGGTGTCGGTGCCACCGGTCGTCGGGCGGATCCCGTGCTCCCCGAGGGCCTGCGCGAGCACCTTCGCGTTGGCGATGACCTGGCGCGTGTACGCGGCGTACTCGGGGGTCGCGCACTCCTTGAAGTTGACGGCCTTCGCGGCGATCGTGTGCATCTGCGGGCCACCCTGCATCATCGGGAAGACGGCCTTGTCGATGGCGGCGGCGTGCTCCTCGCGGCAGACGATGGCCCCGGAGCGCGGGCCGCGCAGCACCTTGTGCGTCGTGAACGAGACGACGTCGGCGTGCGGCACCGGGCTCTCGATGGCCTGCCCGGCAACGAGGCCGATGAAGTGCGCGGCGTCGACCCAGAAGATCGCGCCGACCTCGTCGGCGATGGCACGGAAGCGCTCGAAGTCGATCGTGCGCGGGATGGCGGACCCGCCGGCGAGGAGCACCTTGGGGCGGTGCTCCTTGGCGAGGCGCTCGACCTCGTCGTAGTCGATGTCCTCGGTGTCCTTGTCGACGCCGTAGTGCACGGCGTCGAACCACTTGCCGGAGAACGAGACCTTCGTGCCGTGGGTCAGGTGCCCTCCGTGCGGCAGGCTCATCGCGAGGATGGTCTCGCCCGGCTTGAGGAACGCGCCGTAGACGGCCTGGTTCGCGCTGGCGCCCGAGTGCGGCTGGACGTTGGCGTGGTCGGCGCCGAAGAGGGCCTTGGCGCGCTCGATGGCGAGCGACTCGGCCTTGTCGACCTCCGAGCAGCCGCCGTAGTAGCGGCGCCCCGGGTAGCCCTCGGCGTACTTGTTCGACAGCGTCGAGCCGAGGGCCGTGAGGACCTCGGGGCTCGAGAGGTTCTCGCTGGCGATGAGCTGCAGCCCGCCGCGGAGCCGGTCGAGCTCGCCGGTGAGGACCGAGGCGATCTCGGGGTCGAACGCCGAGAGGGCGTCGAAGTCGGATCCGTAGAACGTGTCACTCATCGTCGGCGCTCTCCCGCGGCTCGTCCTGGCTGCTCGCGCCGGGCCCGGCGCCCGACAACTCTAGGGCGTCGGCGCGCGAGCGCTCGACGACGGCCATGACGGCCTCCTCCGACAGCGCGCCGAGCCGGAGGATGGCCGGCTCGTCGCGGGTGCAGTCGACGATGGTCGACGCGAGGCCGCCCGTGCTCGGGCCGCCGTCGAGGTAGAACTCGACGCTCGCGCCGAGCTGCGTCGCGGCCTCGACGACCGTGCGGCTCGAGGGGTACCCGTGGCGGTTGGCGCTGCTCACGGCCATCGGGCCGACCTCGCGCAGGAGCGCGAGGGCGACCTCGTCGTCGGGCATCCGCAGCGCGACCGTGCCGCCGGTCTCGCCGAGGTCCCAGGCGAGCGAGGGCTGGGCGCGCAGGACGACGGTGAGCGGGCCGGGCCAGAACTCCTCGACGAGCGCGCGCGCGTAGTCGGGCACCTCGGTCGCGAGGCCCTCGAGCGTGCGCGCCTCGGGGACGAGGACCGGCGGCGGCATGTCGGTGCCACGGCCCTTGGCGTCGAGGAGGTCGCGGACGGCCTCCGGCGAGAAGGCGTCGGCGCCGATGCCGTACACGGTGTCGGTGGGCAGGACGACGAGACGTCCGTTGCGGACCCCCTCGGCGACCTTGGGCAGCGCGTCGGCGCGCCCCGCCTCGGTGGTGCAGTCGAAGACCGGGCTCATGGGGACCAGCGTAGGGCGCGGGCCCCGCCGGGACGCGGAGGGTTCAGCCGCGCCCGTCGCGGACCGCGACGGTGGTGCGCGGCCGGCCGGCGAGGTCGGGGTGGTCGACGACGTCGCGCCACTCCCCCGTCGCCCGCAGCGCCGCCGGCAGGCTCTCGCCCTGCTCGTCGGCGTGCTCCATGACGAGCACCCCGCCGGCGTGCAGGAGCACCGCGGCCCGCGCGGCGACGGCGAGCGGCACGGCGAGGCCGTCGGCAGAACGGCCGAACAGCGCCAGGGCCGGGTCGTGGTCGCGCACCTCGGGGTCGACCGGGACGGCGCCGTCGGGGATGTACGGCGGGTTGCTCACGACGACGTCGACCGTCCCCTCGAGGTCGTCGAAGGCCGTCGTGGCGTCACCGAGCCGCAGGTCGACCGGCAGGCCGAGGCGGTCGGTGTTGCGACGCGCCCAGCCGTGCGCCTCGGGCGACAGCTCGACGGCGTGCACCCGGGCGCCCGGCACCTCGTCGGCGACGGCGAGCGCGATGGCCCCCGACCCGGTGCAGAGGTCGACGACGACCGGGGCCGACCCCGCCGCGCGGGCCGCCTCGACCGCGTGCCCGGCCGTCAGCTCGGTCTCGGGGCGCGGCACGAAGACGCCGGGCCCCACGGCGAGGGTCAGGTGCCGGAAGTGCGCACGCCCGGTGAGGTGCTGCAGCGGCACCCGCGCGGCCCGTTCCTGCACGAGGTCCTCGAACCGCGCCGCGTCCCGCTCGACGACGGCCGTGCGCAGGATGCCCCGCATCCGCACCTCGCCGTGGTCGACGCCGAGCACGTGCGACAGGAGCTCGACGGCGTCGGCGTCCGGCGACGGGACGCCGGCCCCCGCGAGCGCGGCCCGAGCCCCGGCGAGGAGGACGTCGGTCGTCGTCATCGGTCGGAGATGGCGGCGAGCCTCGCGGCCTCGTCGGCGTCGACGGCGGACTGCACGACCGGGTCGAGGTCGCCGTCGAGCACGGCGTCGAGGTTGTGCGCCTTGTAGCCAGTGCGGTGGTCGCTGACGCGGTTCTCGGGGAAGTTGTACGTGCGGATGCGCTCGCTGCGGTCGACGGTGCGGACCTGGCTCGCGCGGGCGTCGGACTCGGCGGCGTGCCGCTCGTCCATCGCCATCTGGTGCAGGCGGGCGCGCAGCACGCGCAGCGCGGCCTCGCGGTTCTGCAGCTGGCTCTTCTCGTTCTGGCACGACACCACGAGCCCGGTCGGCAGGTGGGTGATCCGGACGGCGGAGTCGGTCGTGTTGACGCTCTGCCCGCCCGGGCCGCTGCTGCGGAAGACGTCGATGCGCAGGTCGCCCGCGTCGATCGTCACCTCGACCTCCTCCGCCTCGGGCATGACCCAGACCCCGGCGGCGGAGGTGTGGATGCGGCCTTGGCTCTCGGTGACGGGGACGCGCTGCACGCGGTGCACGCCGCCCTCGTACTTCAGGCGCGCCCACGGCGCCTCGCCGGGCGCCGCCGCGCCCCGCGACTTCACCGAGACGCGGACGTCCTTGTAGCCGCCGAGGTCGGACTCGGTCGCGTCGAGGACCTCGGTGCGCCAGCCGCGGCGCTCCGCGTGGCGCAGGTACATCCGCAGGAGGTCACCGGCGAAGAGGGCCGACTCCTCGCCGCCCTCCCCCGCCTTGACCTCGAGGATGACGTCGCGGTCGTCCTCGGGGTCGCGCGGGACGAGGAGGCGCCGCAGCCGGTCCTCGGCCGCGGCCACGGCCGCCTCGAGCGCGGGCAGCTCCTCGGCGAAGGCCGGGTCCTCGCCGGCCAGCTCGCGGGCCGCCCCGAGGTCGTCGTGGGCCGCGCGCCAGGCGCGGTGCGCGGCGACGACCGGGCCGAGCGCGGCGTAGCGCTGGTTGGCCTCGCGCAGCCGGTCGGGGTCGGAGGCGACGGCGGGGTCCCCCATCGCACGCTCGAGCGCGGCGTGCTCGGCGACGAGCACCTCGGCGGACTCGATCACGGGCCGACCTCCTCGGGACGGGTGGGGGTGGAGACACGGACGCGCCGGCCCGCCCTCCAGGGGCGGACCGGCGCGTCGCGGATGCTACTTGGCGGCCTTCTTGCCGTAGCGGGCCTCGAACCGGGCCACGCGGCCACCGGTGTCGAGGATCTTCTGCTTGCCCGTGTAGAACGGGTGGCAGGCGCTGCAGACGTCGGCGTGGATGACGCCGTTGGCCGCGGTGCTGTGGGTGGTGAACGTGTTGCCACACGTGCAGGTGACGGTGGTCTCCACGTACGTGGGGTGGATGTCCTTTTTCACGATGTCTCCTCGGATGTCTCCGGGTCGGCGGGCCCAGCACCCTGCTGGTCACCCTGGGCGCCCCGACTGCGGCCCTCGTGGGAGGCTGCTCAGGAAACGCGTCTGTGCCGTGAACCGGTCCAGCGGTCAAGTGTGCCAGAGCAGGTCACCGTCTCCTAAACGGCGGTGCTCCGTCCTCGACCACCCTGCACAACGGCCCGGGCGCCCGCGGCATTCCCACCGTCGGGCGGTGCCCGGGCCCGTCAGACGACGGACAGGTGCCGGCCCGGCGCGGCGGCCGGCCAGGTCAGCTCGACGACGTTCCCCACCCCGGCGACCGACGTCACGTCGAGCCGGCCGCCGAGCGCCTCGACGGCCTCGCGGGTGAGGCCGCCGTCGGAGCCCGCCGGGGCGACGCCCGGGGCGGTGTCCCCGAGCCGCAGCGTGACGAGCCCGGCGTGCCGGCCCAGCGAGAGCGCGACCTCCGTCCCCGGGGGCAGCGTGGCCACGGCCCGCGTGAGCACCGCGACGACGAGGTCGTGCCACGCCGCGGAGGGCAGCGGGACGTCGAGCGGCTCGTCGTCGAGGTCGACCGAGAACAGGAGCGAGCGCCGGCAGGCGGCCGCGGCGAGGGTGGTCACGGCGTCGACGAGCAGCGCGGAGAGGTCGGGGGCCTCGGGCAGTGGCGAGGTGACGGGCTGGGCGGACATCGGGACTCCTTCCGGTGCTCGGTGGGGGCGTGCCGCCACGCTAGGGACCCGCCCCCGGGTGCGGTCCAGACCTCGGCCGCAGGTGGGGCCGTTCGCCCGATGCCCTCCTCGACCGGTCATCGCCCCGGGCCGACCGTCGGTCCCGGGGGCTACCGTCGGGCGGATGAGGTACGGAGCCGTCGTCCCGTGGGCCACCGAGCGCGAGTTCGCCGATCTCGCGTGCGTCGCGGAGGACGCGGGGTGGGACCAGGTCTTCACGTGGGAGGCCGTCTGGGGGCAGGACGCGTGGGCGACCCTCGCCGCGGCGGCGATGGTCACCGAGCGCATCCGGCTCGGCACGATCGTCACCCCGGCGTCCCGCTACCGGCCCTGGGACCTCGCCTCCCGGGTGGCCTCCGTCGACCGGCTCTCCGGCGGGCGGGTCACCCTCGGCGTCGGGCTCGGCGCCCTGCACGGCAACTGGCTCGCCTTCGAGCCCGACGAGGGCCGCGCGACCCGCGCCGCGAAGCTCGACGAGGGCCTCGCCGTGTGGGCCGGGCTCCTGCGCGGCCAGCCGTTCGAGCACCACGGCGAGCACTGGTCGGCGCAGCCGGTCACCGAGCTCGTGCCCCCTCCCCCGGCGCAGCGCCCGCACCCGCCGGTCTGGTGCGTCGGCGCGCTGCTGCCCGGTCGCTCCCGCCAGCGCTCGCTCGAACGCGCGGCCCGCTGGCAGGGTGTCCTGCCCGCGGTCGTCGGCGCGGGCCCGGACGACCCCGGCTCGCGCCTCACCCACGACGCCCTGCGCGGGGTCGTCGCGCGGCTGACCGACCTACGGGCCGGCGCCGGGCTCTCGATGGACGGCTACGACGTCGTCGTCGAGGGCGACTCCCACGGGTCGTTCGGCGACGCCCGTCCTCCGGTCGACGCGTGGGCCGAGGCCGGCGCGACGTGGTGGGTCGAGTCCTGGTGGGACCTCCCCGACGACGACGCCGGTCGGACGGAGCTGCGCCGCCGGCTCGCGCTCGGTCCGCCGCGCTGACGCACCGTCCACCGCGACGACGACGCCCCGGCCACGCGCTGGCGTGACCGGGGCGGTCGGGTCGGGCGGGGCGCCTCAGGCGTCCTCGTCCTCCGGCTTCATCGAGCTCGTCTGCTGCACCGAGACGAGGAACTCGTAGTTCGTCTTCGTCTTCTTCAGCCGGTCGAGCAGCAGCTCGATGCCCTGCTGGCTGTCGAGCGCGGCGAGCACCCGGCGCAGCTTCCACATGATCTTCAGCTCGTCGGGGGCCAGGAGGATCTCCTCGCGCCGCGTGCCGGAGTTGTTGACGTCGACCGCAGGGAAGATGCGACGGTTCGCGAGCTGCCGGTCGAGCTTGAGCTCCATGTTGCCGGTGCCCTTGAACTCCTCGAAGATCACCTCGTCCATCCGCGAGCCGGTCTCGACGAGCGCCGTCGCGAGGATGGTCAGCGAGCCGCCGTCCTCGATGTTGCGCGCGGCCCCGAAGAACTTCTTCGGCGGGTAGAGCGCCGCCGAGTCGACGCCGCCGGACAGGATGCGCCCGCTCGCCGGCGCCGCCAGGTTGTAGGCGCGGCCGAGCTTGGTGATCGAGTCGAGGAGCACGACGACGTCGTGGCCCATCTCGACGAGCCGCTTGGCCCGCTCGATGGCGAGCTCGGCGACCGTCGTGTGGTCGTCGGCGGGCCGGTCGAAGGTCGAGGCGATGACCTCGCCCTTGACGGCGCGCTGCATGTCCGTGACCTCCTCCGGACGCTCGTCGACGAGGACGACCATGAGGTGGCACTCGGGGTTGTTCGTCGTGATCGCGTTGGCGATGGCCTGCATGACCATCGTCTTGCCGGCCTTCGCCGGGGCGACGATGAGCCCGCGCTGGCCCTTGCCGATCGGGGCGACGAGGTCGATGATCCGCGTCGTCAGCTGCTGCTGCGTCGTCTCCAGGCGCAGGCGGTCCTGCGGGTAGAGCGGCGTCAGCTTGCCGAACTCGGGGCGCCGACGGGCGTCCTCCGGGGTCATCGCGTTGACCGTGTCGAGACGCGCGAGCGGCGTGTACTTCTGGCGGTTGTTGCGCCCGCCGACGGTGTGCTGCTGCGCCTCCTCGCCCTCGCGGACGGCCTTGATCGAGCCGGTGACCGCGTCGCCCTTGCGCAGGCCGTAGCGCTTGACCATCTGCATCGGGACGTAGACGTCGCTGCTGCCCGGCAGGTAGCCGGTCGTGCGGACGAACGCGTAGCTGTCGAGGATGTCGAGGATGCCCGCGACCGGCACGAGGACGTCGTCGTCGTGGATCTGCGGCTCCCCCGCCTCGGAGCGCTGCTCGGGAGCGTCACCGGGCTGGCGGGTCCGCTTGTCGCGGTTGCGTCCCCGGTTGCGGCGACGGCGACCGCGGCCGCCCTCCTCGTCGTCGTCCCGGCGCTGCTGGTCGGCGGCGCCGCGGTCGTCACGGGGCTGCTCGCGCTCGTCGCGCTGCTGCTCGCCACGGTCACGGCCCTGCTGCTCGCCGCGGTCACGGGTCTGGGGCTGCTCGCGCTCGGCACGCTCCCGGCGGGGCTGCTCGCGCTGCTCGCCACGGTCACGGGACTGCTCGCGGTCGCCGCGCTCGCGCATCTGCTCGCGCTCGGCACGCTCGACGGCCGGCGCCGGCTCGGGCGCGCGCTCGGCGGCCGGCGCCGGCTCGGCGGGGGCCTCGGTGCGACTTGCCGGGGCCTCGGCCCGGCGGGAGCGGCGCGCGACGGGCTGCTCGCCCGTGGCGGCGGGGCCGCTCTCGCCGTTCTGGCGGGCGCGGATGGCGGTGACGAGGTCGCCCTTGCGCATCTTGGCGGTCCCGCTGATGCCCATGCTCGAGGCGAGGCCCTGCAGCTCGGCGAGCCGCATGGCCGACAGGGCGCCGGACCGGCGCTGGCCGCCGGCGGACGCCGACGCCTCGAGGGTGGTGGTGTCTGACACGAAGGATCCTTTCCCTCGCTCGTGGACCGGCAGGGTGAGCCGGTCTGGGTGGAAGGGGCCACGCCCGAGCGTGCAGCCGGTCAGGCTGCGGTCTCTGTGCCCCGGGGGCGTGGGAGGGCGGTCGGCTGCAGGCATCGGGAACAGGGCCCGGCATCGGCGGCGATCGCTCGTTCTCCACAGTACCACCGCGCCCGGGGCCCGGACGCCGGATCCACCGGGACGGACACCTCACGCGTCCGTGCAGGTCAGGGCCCGTCGACGACCTCGACCGACGCACCCTCGGCGGGGATCCCCGGTGTGAGCACGCGCCACCCCGCGGGGCCGAACGAGCGGGCGTGGTCGAGCCGCTCCCGCTGCGCGAGGACGAGGACCGACGGGCCGGCCCCAGAGATCGCGGCGGCGTGACCGTCGGCGCGCAGGGAGTCGACGAGCGCCATCGACGCGGCGTAGGACGGCCGGCGCGCCTCCTGGTGCAGCCAGTCGCGGGTGGCCTCGACGAGGAGGGCGGGCTCGTCGCGCAGGGCGTGGACGAGGAGCGCGGCGCGGGCGGAGTTCGCCGCGGCGTCGGCGAGGCGCACCTGCTGCGGCAGCACCGAGCGGGCGCGCGCCGTCGAGAGCTGGGTGTCCGGGGCGAAGACGACGGGCGCGAGGTCCGGGTGCACCGGCAGGCGCACCGTCGTCGTCCCCCCGGGCTCGCTCCACGAGAGGGTCACGCCGCCGTAGACGCTCGCGGAGGCGTTGTCGGGGTGGCCCTCGAGACGCGCCGCCAGCGAGTTCGCGGCGTCGAGGTCGACCGCTCCCCCGTCACCGCGCGAGACCGAGGCCAGGGCGAGCGCGGCGACGATGCCGGTGACGATCGCCGTCGCCGACGAGCCCATCCCCCGGCCGTGCGGGACGGCGTTGACGCACTCGAGGCGCAGGCCGGCCGGCGCCTCGACGGCCGCCTCCGCCCAGGCCGTGCGCATCGCGCGGTGCACCAGGTGGGTCTCGTCGAGCGGGACGGCGCCCGCCCCCTCGCCCTCGACGACGACGACGAGGCCGGGCTCGGCGGTGACGGTCGCGCGGCAGCGGTCCCACACACCGAGGGCGCAGCCGACGGAGTCGAACCCGGGCCCCAGGTTGGCGCTGCTCGCCGGCACGCGGACGTCGACGGCCACCCCCGGGCGCAGCGCGCTCACGTCACCCCTCGAGGCCGAGCGCGGCCGCGACCGAGTAGGCGTCGACCGGCACGCGGACCGGCTCGACGTCGCCGCCGTCGGCCGAGCGCAGGGCCCACTGGGGGTCCTTGAGGCCGTGGCCGGTCACGGTGCAGACGACGGTGGCGTCCTGCGGCACCCGCCCGGCCCGGTGCATCTTGAGCAGGCCGGCGATGCTGGCCGCCGACCCGGGCTCGACGAACACGCCCTCGGTGGAGGACAGCACGCGGTGGGCCTCGAGGATCTCGTCGTCGGTGACGGAGTCGATGAGGCCGCCGGACTCGTCGCGTGCCGCCTCGGCCTGCCGCCACGAGGCCGGGTTGCCGATGCGGATCGCCGTGGCGACGGTCTCGGGGTGGTCGACCGGGTGACCGAGGACGATCGGTGCGGCGCCGGCCGCCTGGAAGCCCCACATCTGCGGGCGCCGGGTGGCCACGGGCGGGAGGAGCGTGCCGTCGAGAGCCGTTGTCTCCGAGGCGTACTCGGTGTAACCCTTCCAGTACGCCGTGATGTTGCCCGCGTTGCCGACCGGCAGCACGTGGATGTCCGGGGCGTCGCCGAGCGCGTCGACGACCTCGAAAGCGGCCGTCTTCTGGCCCTCGATGCGTGCCGGGTTGACGGAGTTGACGAGCTCGACCGGGTAGGACTCGGCGAGCTTGCGGGCGACGGTCAGGCAGTCGTCGAAGTTGCCCTCGACCTGGATGAGGGTGGCGCCGTGGGCGATCGCCTGCGACAGCTTGCCCATCGCGATCTTGCCGTCGGGCACGAGGACGGCGCAGGTCATCCCCGCCTTGACCGCGTACGCGGCGGCGCTGGCGCTGGTGTTGCCCGTGCTGGCGCAGATGACGGCCTTCGCGCCGTTCAGCTTCGCGGCGGAGATCGCCGCCGTCATCCCGCGGTCCTTGAAGGACGCGGTCGGGTTGAGGCCCTCGTACTTGACGAGGACGTTGGCCCCCGTGAGCTCCGAGAGGTTCTCGCACGGGATGAGCGGGGTCCCGCCCTCGAGGAGGGTGACGACCGGCGCGCCGGCCAGGCTCGGCAGGCGCTCGGCGTACTCGCGGATGACGCCGCGCCACTGGTGGGCCACGTCAGGCTCCTTCCACACGCATGACGGAGGCGACGTCGTCGACCGCCTCGAGGGCGGCGAGGGCGTCGACGGTGGCGGACAGCGCGGCGTCGCTCGCGCGGTGGGTCACGACGATGAGCCGCGCCCGGTCGCCCTCGTCGGGGACGACCTGCTGGCGGACGGTCTCGATCGAGACGCCCTGCTCGGCGAAGACCGCCGCGACCTGCGCGAGCACGCCCGGGCGGTCGGCCACGTCGAGGCTGATGTGGTAGCGCGTCACGGCACGCCCCAGGTCGACGACGGGCAGGTCGGCGTAGGCCGACTCCCCCGGCCCGCGCCCGCCGGCCACCCGCTGGCGGGCGACGGCGACGACGTCGCCGAGGACGGCGGACGCCGTGGGGTCGCCGCCCGCGCCGCGGCCGTAGAACATCAGCTCGCCGGCGGCCTCGGCCTCGACGAACACGGCGTTGAACGCCTCGCGGACGCTGGCCAGCGGGTGGGAGCGCGGGACCATCGCCGGGTGCACGCGCACGCTGACGGCCTCGGCGCCCTCGGCCTCGACCCGCTCGCAGATCGCGAGCAGCTTGACGACACAGTCGTTCTCGCGCGCGGCGTTGATGTCGGCGGCGGTCACCTCGGTGATGCCCTCGCGGTGGACGTCGGCCGAGGACACGCGGGTGTGGAACGCGAGGCTCGCGAGGATGGCGGCCTTCGCGGCGGCGTCGAAGCCCTCGACGTCGGCGGTCGGGTCCGCCTCGGCGTAGCCGAGCGCCTGGGCCTCGGCGACGGTCTCGGCGAAGCCGGCCCCCGAGACGTCCATCTTGTCGAGGACGAAGTTCGTCGTCCCGTTGACGATGCCCATGACCTTGCGGACCCGGTCGCCGGCGAGCGACTCGCGCACCGGCCGCAGGATCGGGATCGCCCCGGCGACCGCGGCCTCGTAGTACAGGTCGACCCCGGCCCGGGCGGCGGCCTCGAACAGCCTCGGGCCGTCCTCGGCAACGAGCGCCTTGTTGGCGGAGACGACGGCCGCGCCGTGCTCGATCGCGCGCAGGATGAGGCCGCGCGCCGGGTCGATGCCCCCGACGACCTCGACGACGACGTCGGCCCGGGTCACGAGCTCCTCGGCGTCGGCGGTGAAGAGCGAGGGGTCGACCGGGACGTCCGGCCGCGGGCGCTGCGGGCGCCGCACCGCGATGCCGACGAGCTCGAGCGGGGCGCCGACGCGCGCGGCGAGGTCGTCGGCCTGCTCGACGAGCATCCGGGCCACGGACGAGCCCACGACGCCGCACCCGAGCAGGGCGACGCGCAGGGGTGCGCCGGGTTCGTGGGCCATGGCGGGATCGGTCTCCTCGGTCGTCGGGCTCAGTCGTCCGCCACGTCGAGGGCGAGCAGGTCCTCGATCGTCTCACGACGCACGAGGACCCTGCTCTCGCCTCCACGGACGGCGACGACGGGCGGTCGGGGGGTGTGGTTGTACTGGCTGGAGAGGCTGCGGCAGTAGGCGCCGGTGCCCGGCACGGCGACGAGGTCGCCCGGGCGGACGTCGGCCGGCAGGTACTCGTCGAGGACGACGATGTCGCCGCTCTCGCAGTGCCGCCCGACCACGCGGGCGAGCACGGGGTCGGCGCTCGAGGCCCGGTTGGCGAGGGTGCAGGAGTAGTCGGCCTCGTAGAGCGCCGGGCGGGCGTTGTCGCTCATCCCGCCGTCGACCGAGACGTAGGTCCGCGAGTGACCCGCGCCGAGGTCGACCGTCTTGACGGTGCCGACCTCGTACAGCGTGAACGTCGTCGGGCCGACGATGGCGCGCCCCGGCTCGACCGAGACCCGCGGGACGCGGTCCCCGAACTCGCGGCCGACGATGGCGGCCATCGCCGCAGCGAGCGCGTCGGCCGGCAGGGGGTCGTGCTGCGAGGTGTAGGCGATGCCGTAGCCGCCGCCGAGGTCGACCTCCGGCATCGCGACACCGTGCTCCTCCTCGACCCGTCGGTGCAGCCCGGCCAGCCGGTGCACGGCGGCCTCGAAGCCCCCGGTGTCGAAGATCTGGCTGCCGATGTGGCTGTGCAGGCCGCGCAGGTCGACCGCCCCGGGGTGCGCGAGCAGCCGGGCGACGGCCTCCATCGCCCGGCCCCCGGCGAGGCTGAAGCCGAACTTCTGGTCCTCGTGCCCGGTGGCGATGAACTCGTGGGTGTGCGCCTCGACGCCCACCGTGACGCGGACCATGACCGGCGCACGCACGCCGAGCTCCGTCGCGAGCGCCACGACGCGGTCGATCTCGTCGAACGAGTCGACGACGACGCGGCCGACCCCGTAGGTCAGCGCGGCCCGCAGCTCGGCGACGGTCTTGTTGTTGCCGTGGAAGGCGACCCGCTCCGCGGGGAAGCCCGCCCGCTGCGCGACGGCGAGCTCGCCGCCGGTGCAGACGTCGAGGTGGAGGCCCTCTTGGTCGACCCAGCGGGCGACGGCCGTGCAGAGGAAGGCCTTGCCCGCGTAGTAGACGTCGGCGCCCCCGAAGCGCGCGAACGCGTCGGCGAACCCGTCGCGAAAACCCCGTGCGCGCGACCGGAAGTCGTCCTCGTCCATGACGTAGGCCGCCGTGCCGTGACGCTCCGCGAGCGTGACGACGTCGACCCCTCCCACGGTGAGCCGTCCCCGCTCGTCACGCGCGACCGACGACGCCCACAGCTGCGGCAGCAGCTCCATGACGTCGCCCGGGGAGGGCAGGTAGAGCGGGGGTCCGCCGTAGCCCTCGGCGTGGAGGGCACCGGCCTCGTGCGCGCGCACGGCTCAGCCCCTCACATGCGCTCGGGCGCGGAGACGCCGAGCAGGTCGAGACCGTTGGCGAGGACCTGCCGGGTGGCGTCGTTGAGCCAGAGGCGGGTGCGGTGGAGGTCGGTGACCTCCTCGTCGGCGGTCATCGGGCGCACACGGCAGGTGTCGTACCACTTGTGGAAGCGCGCGGCGAGCTCCTCGAGGTAGCGCGCCACCCGGTGCGGCTCGCGCAGGTGCGCGGCCTGGGCGACGACCCGCGGGAAGTCGCCGAGCACGGCGAGGAGCGCGGCCTCGGTGGGGTCTCCGAGCAGCGAGGCGTCGAAGCCGTCCGCGCGGTGCACGCCGTCCTCGGCCGCGAGGCGCGCCACGTTGGCCGTCCGGGCGTGGGCGTACTGCACGTAGAAGACCGGGTTGTCGTTGGTCTGCTTGCGCAGCTCCTCGCCGTCGAGCGAGAGCGGGCTGTCGGCCGGGTACCGGGCCAGCGAGTACCGGATCGCGTCGGTGCCGATCCACCCGATGAGGTCGCGCAGCTCGATGATGTTGCCGGCGCGCTTGGACAGCTTCGCGCCGTTGAGGTCGACGAGCTGCCCGATGCGCACCTCGATGTTGTGCTCCGGGTCGTCCCCCGCGCAGGCGGCGATGGCCTTGAGCCGGTTGATGTAGCCGTGGTGGTCGGCGCCGAGGAGGTAGATCTTCTCGTCGAAGCCGCGGTCCTTCTTGGACAGGTAGTACGCGGCGTCGGCGGCGAAGTACGTCGGCTCCCCGTTCGCCCGGAACAGCACGCGGTCCTTATCGTCGGTGAAGTCGGTCGTCCGCAGCCAGACGGCGCCGTCCTGGTCGAACACGTGCCCCTGCTCGCGCAACCGGTCGACGGCCGAGGCGACCGCGCCGCCGTCGTGGAGGCTCTTCTCCGAGAACCACACGTCGAACCGCACCCCGAAGGCCTCGAGGGTCTCGCGGATGTCGGCGAGCTGCAGGGGGTAGGCGAGGTCGCGCGCCACGACGAGCGCCTCGTCGGCGGGGAGCGAGACGAGGTCGGGCCGCTGCGCGAGCACCTGCTCCGCGAGGTCGTCGACGTACGCGCCGGGGTAGCCGCCCTCGGGGGTCGGCTCGCCCTTGGCGCGGGCCAGCACCGACGCGGCGAACTTGTCCATCTGCGAGCCGGCGTCGTTGAGGTAGTACTCCGTCGTCAGGGTGGCGCCGGAGGCCCGCAGCAGCCGTCCCATGGCGTCGCCGAGCGCCGCCCAGCGGGTGTGCCCGAGGTGCAGCGGCCCGGTCGGGTTCGCGGAGATGTACTCGAGGTTGATGACGTGGCCGGCCTCGGCCTCGTTGTGGCCGAACGCGGTTCCGGCCTCGACGATGCTGCGCGCGAGCTCGCCGGCGGCCGCGGCGTCGAGCGTGATGTTGAGGAAGCCCGGTCCCGCGACGTCGACGGCGGCGACGCCGTCGACCGCCCGCAGGCGCTCGGCGAGGGCCGACGCGAGCTCGCGCGGGTTCATCCCGGCGGGCTTGGCCAGCTGGAGCGCGACGTTGGTCGACCAGTCCCCGTGGTCGCGGTTCCTCGGACGCTCCACGCGCACCTCGTCGGGGACGGTGACGGCGAGGTCACCGGAGTCGACGGCGGACACGAGGGCGCCGCGGATGGCGGCCGAGAGCTGTTCGGGGGTCACCCGCGCCAGTCTACGGACGGCGGTGTCGGGCCCGTCCGGCCGCCGCGAGCCGTGAGACGACCGCCACGAGGTCGTCGGGGTCGAACGGCTTGCTCACGTAGGCGTCGAACCCGGCGCCGCTCACCTCGGGGCTCTCCAGGTCGGTCGCCGTGGCGGTGACGAGGACGACCGGCACGTCGTCGAGGGGGTGGTGCGAGCGGATCGCCGCGATGGCCCACCAGCCGTCGTACGGGGCCATCTGCGAGTCCAGGACGATGACCGCCGGGCGCTCCCGGTCGGCGTCGATGAGCCGGCCCATGGCCTCGTGCCCGTCGGCCGCCTCCTCGACCCGGAAACCGCCCAGCTCGAGGTTGATCCGCAGGAGGCGGCGGATCGCCTCGGTGTCGTCGCACACGAGGACGAGTGGCCCGTCGCCAGGTCCCGCCCACCCGGTTTGCATGGCCCCAAGCCTAGGCTGCTAGCCTCTCCCCGCGTCGCGGTTTCGACCATGACGCGCGTCATGCCGCCCCCGTAGCTCAGGGGATAGAGCACCGCCCTCCGGAGGCGGGAGCGCAGGTTCGAATCCTGCCGGGGGCACCGACGCAGGAGGGCCCGGACCGCGCGCACACCGCGCCGCGGACCGGGCCCTCCCGTCGTCCTCCCCCACCCCGCGGCGGTCGTGACCGCACCGTGCTCGTCCGACGGGCCCGGGCGGGCATACTCTGGGGTGGGGACCGGTCCTCGCTCGAGGACCCCGGGTGGTGCCGCCACCCGGATGCGGCACCGCCGCGTGCACGCCGACGGCGTGTGCACCCGGTCCCCCGCGACACCGGCTGGCGTCCCCGGCCCGCACCCACGGGTGCCCGCCGACGCCACGACCCAGGAGAAGGAACGCTTGGCACAGCGAGCACCCCGGCGCCGCGGTGGCGGTCCCCGAGACCGTCGCCCGACCCGCACGACGCACGAGGAGGGCCTCCTCCCCGTCATGGCGCGCACGGTCCGTCAGGTCGAGGCCGCGGCCGGCCGCGGGCACGTCCGCCCCTCCCAGCGCACGACCTTCCAGGTCCTCGCGCTGCTCGTGCGCGAGGAGCGGGCCCGGCTCAAGGGCGACCCCTCCGTGCCCGAGTCCGAGCGCACCGCGACGATGACCCGGCTCGACGGCATCGCGACGATCCTGGCGAAGACCGCCGCCCGTGACACCAGCCTGCTCCAGCTGCTCGCCGAGGACGCCGTCGTCCCGCCCGAGGCCCACGACCTCAAGAACGACATGCTGCGCTCCGCCGGCCGCGAGCCGGAGCCCGAGCCCGAGCCGCCGGCCCCCTCGGCCGACGACGCCCCCGCCCCGCGCCGCGTCGTCCCGACCGCCGTCATGGCCCGCCAGCTCGCCAACCCCTTCCTCGCGCCGGACCTCTCCGCCGTCCAGGCCGTCCGGCCGCGCACCAACCGGCTCGCCACCTGGGAGCTGCTGACCCCGCTCTTCCGCGCCTTCGAGCAGGGCGGCGACGCGACGTGCATGCCGCTGCCCGAGCCCGAGGGCGTCGTCCACGGCATCGAGGGCCTGGAGCTGATGCACCACCAGGCCCAGGTCGTCGCCGCGGCCGCGGCCGGGCACCGCACCTTCCTCCTCGCCGACGAGCCCGGGCTCGGCAAGACCGCCCAGTCGCTGCTCGCGGCCGAGGCCGCCGGCGCCTTCCCCCTGCTCGTCGTCGTGCCCAACGTCGTCAAGGCCAACTGGGCCCGCGAGGCCGCCAGGTGGACGCCGCGGCGCACCGCGACCGTCGTGCACGGCGACGGCGACACCGTCGACGGCTTCGCCGACATCGTCGTGGTCAACTACGACATCCTCGACCGCCACGTCGGGTGGCTCGGCACCCACGGCTTCCGCGGGATGGTCCTCGACGAGGCGCACTTCATCAAGAACAAGACCTCGCAGCGCTCCAGGCACGTGCTGGCCCTGTCGCAGAAGGTCCGGGAACGAGCCGCCGCGCCGCTGCTCATGGCGCTGACGGGGACGCCGCTCATCAACGACATCGAGGACTTCCGGGCCGTCTGGCAGTTCCTCGGCTGGATCGACGACACCCGCCCGCGCCCCGCCCTCATGGCGGCGCTCGAGGAGACCGGCCTCACCCCCGCCGACCGCGGCTTCTCGGCCGCCGCCCGGCGCAGCGTCATCGACCTCGGCATCGTCCGGCGCCGGAAGGTCGACGTCGCGTCCGACATCCCGGCCCGCCGGGTCGCCGACCTCCCCGTCGAGCTCGACGACGAGGCGAGCCGCTCGGTCCGCTCCGCCGAGCAGCAGCTCGCCACGCGCCTCCTCGCCCGCTACGACGCGGCCGTCTCCGCGCGCAGCACCCCCGTCGAGGGCGTCGACCACGAGCTCGTCCGCCGCGTCGCCGCGGCCCTGCGCCGCGACACCGGCGGCGAGACCTCCGGCGACAACGTCTTCTCGGTCCTGCGGCGCATCGGCCAGGCCAAGGCCGGCCTCGCGGCCGACTACGCGGCCCAGCTGGCGCGCAACGTCGGCAAGGTCGTCTTCTTCGCCAAGCACGTCGACGTCATGGACACCGCGGAGGCGACGTTCGCCAAGCGCGGCATCGGGTACTCCTCCATCCGTGGAGACCAGACCCCTGCCGTCCGCGCGGCGAACATCAAGGCCTTCCTCGAGGACCCCGAGGTGTCGGTCATCGTCTGCTCGCTCACCGCGGCCGGCGTCGGGCTCAACCTCCAGGTGGCCTCGAACGTCGTCCTCGCCGAGCTGTCCTGGACCTCGGCGGAGCAGACCCAGGCGATCGACCGCGTCCACCGGATCGGGCAGACCGAGCCGGTCACCGCGTGGCGCGTCATCGCCACCGGCACGCTCGACCCGCGCCTCGCGGAGCTCGTCGACGAGAAGGCCGGGCTCGCCGCCCGCGCGCTCGACGGGTCCGACGAGGAGGTCGGCGACGCCACCGACGTCCAGCTCGAGGCGATGGTCACCCTGCTCGAGGACGCGCTCGCCGCGCGCTGACGCCGTGGGCACCCGGTGAGCACCGCGCTGGAAGCGGGCCTGTGGGGTCTGCTCGCCGGCGGGGCGCTCGTCGTCGGTGCCCTCGTCGCGTGGTTCGTCCGCGTGCCACGGGCGGTCGTCGCGGTCGTCATGGCCTTCGGCGCCGGGGTCCTCGTCTCGGCGCTGTCCTTCGACCTCGTCGACGAGGCCGAGCGCACCGGCGGCCTGCTGCCGACGGTCCTGGGCTTCCTCGGTGGCGCCCTGGCCTACTTCCTCGCGAACGTCGCGCTCGGGCGGCTCGGCGCCCGGCACCGCAAGCGGTCGCACGGCCGGCAGCCGTCCGAGTCCGAGCAGTCCGGCAGCGGCGCCGCCATCGCCGTCGGCGCGCTGCTCGACGGCGTGCCGGAGTCGGTCGTCCTCGGGCTCAGCCTGCTCGGCGGGCAGGGCGTCGGGGTGCCGGTGCTGGCGGCCATCGTCATCTCGAACCTGCCGGAGGGCCTCTCGAGCGCGGCCGGCATGAAGTCCGCCGGCCGCAGCGCCCGCTACGTGTTCGGCGTGTGGGTGGGCATCGCGGTCGCGAGCGGCCTGGCAGGGCTGGTCGGGGTGCTGCTCCTCCAGGGGGCCTCCCCAGAGGCCGTCGCCGCCATCACGGCGGTCGCGGCCGGCGCCATCCTCACGATGGTCGCCGACACGATGATCCCCGAGGCCTTCGAGCGCACCCACATGGTCACCGGGCTGGTGACGACGCTCGGCTTCGCCACCGCGTTCGTCGTCGGGCGGCTCTGACCCGCAGGGCCGGGCCGCCCGACGACGGTGGGCGCGCTCAGCGCTGGGACGCGTCCGAGACCTCGCCGACGAGCTCCTCGATGACGTCCTCGAGGAACACGACGCCGACGACGACCCCGTCGTCCGCGACGACGCGGGCGAGGTGGGAGCCGCTGTCCTGCATGGTCTGCAGCACGGACTCGACCTCGTCACCCCGGCGCACGGTGGCCATCCGCCGCACGCGCTTGGTCGGCACCGGCTCGGTGCGCTCCTCGTCGTCGGCGTAGAGGACGTCCTTGAGGTGCAGGTACCCGCCCACCTCGCCGGCGCGGTCGAGCACCGGGTAGCGCGAGTAGCCGTGCCGGGCGACGAGCCGCTCGATGTCCTCGGGCGTCGCCTCGGCGGTCACGGTGACGAGCTGCTCGATCGGCACCCCGACGTCGGAGGCGTCCTTGTCGCTGAACTCCAGTGCGGCACCGAGCCGCTCGTAGTCCTGCGCCCCGACGAGACCCTCCTCGCGGGACTCGTCGAGGATGTGCGCGACCTCCTCGGCGGTGAACGCCGACGCGAGCTCGTCCTTGGGCTCGACGCCGAAGAGCCGGATGACGGCCTTGGAGAGCCGGTCCATCCCGTGGATGAGCGGGGCGACGACCTTCGAGACCCACACGAGCGGCGGCACGAGGACGATGGCGGCCCGCTCGGGCTTCGCGATGGAGATGTTCTTCGGGATCATCTCGCCGTAGACGACGTGGAGGAAGACGACGACCGCGAGCGCGAGGAGCAGGGCGACGACGTCGGCGACGACCGTCGAGAGGCCGAGGCCCTCGGCGACCGGGACGAGCGCGTGGTGCAGCGCCGCCTCGGACACGGCGCCGAGGAGCACCGAGCAGACCGTGATGCCGAGCTGGCACGTGGCCAGCAGGATCCCGGTGCGCTGCAACGCCTCCATCGCGACCCTGGCGCCCTTGCTGCCCGCCTCGGCGAGGGGCTCGAGCTGGCTGCGGCGGGCGGACATCGCGGCGAACTCCGCGCCGACGAAGAACGCGTTGGCGGCGAGCAGGACGACGGTGACGAGCAGCGTGGTCACGCGCCCACCTCCGTCGGGCGGGCGGCGGGGACGGCCCGCACCGGCAGCAGCCGGACCCGGTCGACCCGGTGGCCCTCCATGTCGACGACGCGCGCGGTCCAGCCGTCGACGACCACCTCGTCACCGACCTGCGGGACGCGGCCGAGCGCGGCCATGACGAAGCCGCCGACCGTCTCGTAGGCCGGACCCTCGGGCACGTCGACGCCGACGCGCGAGCGCACCTCGTCCGGCCGCCAGAGGCCCGGCACGGTCCAGGAGCCGTCCGGCAGACGGCGACCCGTCGTCTGACCACGGTCGTGCTCGTCGCTGACCTCGCCGACGATCTCCTCGACGAGGTCCTCGAGCGTCACGACGCCGGAGGTGCCGCCGTACTCGTCGACGACGACGGCGAGCTGCATCCCGCCGCCGCGCAGGCGGACGAGGAGCGGGTCCAGGCGCAGGGTCTCGGGGACGAACACGGCCTGGGTCATCAGGGCCGACACGGGCACGTCGGCCCGGCGCTCGAAGGGGACGGCGATGGCCTTCTTGACGTGGACGATCCCGTCGAC
Source organism: Phycicoccus sp. DTK01 (assembly GCF_017312765.1). Lineage (NCBI taxonomy): Bacteria > Bacillati > Actinomycetota > Actinomycetes > Micrococcales > Intrasporangiaceae > Phycicoccus > Phycicoccus sp. DTK01. The sequence goes on from NZ_BOPU01000004.1 coordinate 318,051, forward strand.
GTCGTCCCAGTCGGCGCCGACCACCGGGAAGCGCGAGTGGCCGGTGTGCCGCGCGAGCGCGACGAGGTCGGCCGCCGACGCGGTGCGGTCGATGGAGGTCGCCCGCGAGCGCGGCGTCATGACGTCGGCCGCGCTCTGGTCGGCGAACCCGAGGGACGCGGTGACGAGACGGGCGGTGCCGACGTCGAGGGTGCCGGCCTCGGCGGAGCTGCGGACGAGGGAGGCGAGCTCCGCGGGGCTGCGGGCGGCCGACAGCTCCTCCTGGGGCTCGATGCCGAGCGCGCGCAGGGTGCGGTTGGCCACGCCGTTGAGGACGGCGATGAGCGGCTTGGCGGCGAGGCCGAACCAGCGGACCGGGCCTGCTGAGACCTTCGCGGTGGCCATCGGCAGCGACACGGCGAGGGTCTTGGGGACCATCTCGCCGACGATCATCGAGAAGCCGGTGGCGAGGACCATCGCGAGCACCGCCCCGACGGAGGTGGCGACGCCGACCGAGAGGCCGGCCGACTCCAACGGCCCCTGGAGCAGGACGCCGACGGAGGGGCTCGCGATGAAGCCGAGGACGAGGGTGGTCAGCGTGATGCCGACCTGGCACGCCGAGAGCTGCGTCGACAGCTGCCGGTGCGAGGTGAGGACGGAGCGGGCGCCGGGCTCACCCGCGTCGACGGCGCGCTGGACGGCCGGACGGTCGAGGGCCACGAGCGAGAACTCCGCCGCGACGAACAGGGCGGTGCCGACCGTGAGGACGACACCGAGGAGGAGTAGGAGCCAGGGGGTCATCGGTGATCAGGACTGGGAGGGTGCATGCCTCCACAGCGTACGGGCCCCCGGGCGGGTTCCGGCCGGTGCTCATCCCCCGGGGGGAGCGCCGGGTCCACCGAGGGGTTGACCCTCCCCCTGCGGCAGGCTGGGAGGATCGGTGCCATGAGCACGCGGAGGACACCATGACCACCACGACCGGGCGGCCCGGGGGCGCCGACTCCGGTCGCATCGAGATCACCGGCCTGACGAAGACCTTCGGCCAGTTCGTCGCCGTCGACGGCCTGACCTTCGGCGTCGAGCCCGGCCGGATCACCGGCTTCCTCGGGCCGAACGGGGCGGGCAAGACGACGACGCTGCGGATGCTCCTCGGCCTCGTCCGGCCGACGAGCGGCACCGCGACGATCGGGGGCCGGCCCTACGCCGACCTGCCCCGCCCGCTCGAGAGCGTCGGCGCCGCCCTCGAGGCCACGAACTTCCACCCGGGCCGCAGCGGCCGCGACCACCTGCGCGTGCTCGCCGCCGCCGGCGGCATCCCCGACCGCCGGGTCGACGAGCTCCTCGAGCTGACGGGCATCCCGGCGGCGGCCCGCAAGCGGGCCGGCGGCTACAGCATGGGGATGCGCCAGCGCCTCGGCCTCGCGGCCGCGCTCGTCGGCGACCCGCAGGTCCTCGTCCTCGACGAGCCGGCCAACGGGCTGGACCCCGAGGGCATCCGCTGGCTGCGCGGCTTCCTCAAGCACCTCGCGAGCGAGGGCAAGACCATCCTCGTCTCGAGCCACCTCCTCCAAGAGGTCGCGCAGACGGTCGACGACGTCGTCATCATCGCCAACGGCCGTCTCGTGCAGGCGGGCCCGATGGAGGAGCTCGAGGGCACCCCCGGGGCGCGCGTCGAGACCTCGGACGTCGCCGCGCTCGCCGGCGCCCTGCGCGTCGCCGACGTCACGAGCACCGTCCAGGACGACGGCTCGCTCGTGGCCGACACCGCCGACCTGCGCCTCGTCGGCGACGTCGCGCTGCGCGCCGGGCTCCCGGTCTACGGGCTGCGTCCGCAGCGCGCGGACCTCGAGACCCTCTACTTCAGCCTGACCGAGGGCACCAACCGCAACCTCGGCGACGCCGCCGGTCCCGTCGGCGCCGCCCCCACCGAAGGAGACGCCGTGTCCGGCCGGGAAGGGGCGAACCTGTGATCCCCGCGATCCGCAGCGAGCTGCGCAAGTTCTTCACGACCCGCCTGTGGTGGGGCATGGCGATCGCGATGGTCGTCACCGCCGCCGCCTTCGCGACGATCTTCGGCTTCGTCTACACCATCGCGCCCGACCCCGAGGCCGTCGCCGCCGGCCAGCCCACGGGCGACCCGACGCAGATCGCCAACAGCGTCTACACCGGCGGCCTGACGATGGGCCTGACCCTCATGCTCGTCATCGGCATCTTCCAGATCGGGGCCGAGTACCGGCACAAGACGATCACCGGCACCTTCCTCAGCACGCCCGTCCGCACCCGGGCGATGGGCGCCAAGGTCGTGGCCCTCTTCGGCATCGGCGCCCTCTACGGCGTCCTCTCGCTCGTCGGCTCCGTGCTCGCCGGCGCGATCGTCCTCGGCGCACGGGGGGCCGACGCGTTCCCGAGCACCGAGGTCGTGCGGACCCTGGCGCTCAGCCTCCTCGTCCTCGGCCTGTGGGCGCTCATCGGGCTCGGCATCGGGATCCTCATCCCCAACCAGGTCGCCGCGCTGCTCATCTCGATCGGCGTCGTGTGGATCGTCGAGCCGCTCGGCAGCTTCGCGCTCACCTTCTGGGAGTGGGGCCGCGAGCACGTCGTGATGTACCTGCCGCAGGCGGCGACGAACGCGATCGTCAGCGGCGTCACCCAGCAGAACGCCAACGCGGCGCCGTCGCTCCAGTGGTGGGGCGGTGCGCTGACCCTCGCGGCCTACGCCGCCGTCCTCGCGGGCTTCGGCGTCTGGCGCACCACGCGGGCCGACATCTCGTGACCCGCGGCCCGCGGCGGCGGGCGGTGACGTGACGCGGCGACCGGTGGGCGGGCCCCACCGGTCGCCGCGCGTTCGGCACCGCTCGGCGTGCGGCGACACGGTCGCCACGGCCACGTAATAGGCTGGGACGAACACCCGCGACCCGCACGCGACCAGCCGAGAAAGAGGAGCATAGCCCGTGGCCGAGCAGTCCCCGTCCAGCGACCCCCTGACCGCCTTCGGACCCAACGAGTGGCTGGTCGACGAGCTGTACGAGCAGTACCAACGGGACCGGAACAGCGTCGACAAGGCGTGGTGGAGCTTCTTCGCCGACTACCAGCCCGGTGACGCCGCCAAGGGCCGCACCAACGGGGGGTCTGCGCACGCCGGCAACGGCAGCCCCGCCCCCCGGCCGCAGGAGAAGGCCGCCCAGCCCGAGACCCCCGCCCCGGCGGCTGCGAAGCCCGCCCCGAAGGAGCCCCAGGCCGCCCCGGCGCCCGCCCCGGCGAAGTCCGAGCCCGCCGACGAGAAGCCGGCCGAGGCCAAGGCCGCCCCGATGCCGCGCGAGCCCCAGGCCCCCAAGCAGACCGGGCCGCTCGCCGAGTCCGCGCACCAGCCGATCCGTGGCGCGAGCGCGCGCGTGGTCACGAACATGGAGGCCTCGCTCGAGGTCCCGACCGCCACCTCGGTGCGCGCCGTGCCGGCCAAGCTCCTCGTCGACAACCGCATCGTCATCAACAACCACCTCGCCCGCAGCCGCGGCGGCAAGGTGAGCTTCACCCACCTCATCGGCTACGCCCTCGTCAAGGCCCTCGGCGTCATGCCCGAGATGAACAACGGCTTCGGCCACGACGAGAAGGGCAAGCCGGTCCTCATCACGCCGGCGCACGTCAACCTCGGCCTCGCGATCGACATCGCCAAGCCCGACGGCACCCGCCAGCTCCTCGTGCCGTCCATCAAGGCCGCCGAGACGATGGACTTCGCGCACTTCTGGACCGCCTACGAGGACGTCGTCAAGAAGGCCCGTGGCGGCAAGCTGACCGTCGAGGACTTCCAGGGCACCTCGATCTCGCTGACCAACCCCGGCACGATCGGCACCGTCCACTCGGTGCCCCGCCTCATGCAGGGCCAGGGCACGATCATCGGCGTCGGCGCGATGGACTACCCCGCCGAGTGGCAGGGCGCGAGCGCCGAGACGCTCAACCGCAACGCCGTGAGCAAGATCCTCACGCTGACGAGCACCTACGACCACCGCATCATCCAGGGCGCGCAGTCCGGAGACTTCCTGCGGATCGTCCACTCGCTGCTCCTCGGCGAGCAGGGCTTCTACGACGAGATCTTCGAGAGCCTGCGCATCCCCTACGAGCCGGTCCGCTGGGTGCGCGACGTCTCGGCCGCGCACGACGACGACATCAACAAGGTCGCCCGCGTCCAGGAGCTCATCCACGCCTACCGCGTGCGCGGCCACCTCATGGCCGACACCGACCCGCTGGAGTACAAGCAGCGCCGCCACCCCGACCTCGACATCACCAACCACGGCCTCACGCTGTGGGACCTCGAGCGCGACTTCGCGACCGGCGGGTTCGGCGGCCAGCCGTTCCTCAAGCTGCGCAAGATCCTCGGCGTCCTGCGCGACTCGTACTGCCGCACCATCGGTGTCGAGTACATGCACATCCAGGACCCGGAGCAGCGCCGCTGGATCCAGGACAAGGTCGAGGTCGGCTACGCCAAGACCACGCGCGAGGAGCAGCTGCGCATCCTGCGCCGGCTCAACGCCGCGGAGGCCTTCGAGACCTTCCTCCAGACGAAGTTCGTCGGGCAGAAGCGCTTCTCGCTCGAGGGCGGCGAGTCCGTCATCGCGCTGCTCGACCGCGTCCTGTCGATGGCCGCCGAGGACGAGCTCGACGAGGTCTGCATCGGGATGCCGCACCGCGGCCGCCTCAACGTGCTCGCCAACATCGCCGGCAAGTCCTACGGCCAGATCTTCCGCGAGTTCGAGGGCAAGCAGGACCCGCGCTCGGTCCAGGGCTCCGGCGACGTCAAGTACCACCTCGGCACCGAGGGCGAGTTCACCGCCGAGTCCGGCGCGACGACGAAGGTCTACCTCGCGGCCAACCCGAGCCACCTCGAGGCCGTCAACCCGGTGCTCGAGGGCATCGTCCGCGCCAAGCAGGACCGCCTCGACCTCGCCGGCGAGGACTTCACCGTCCTGCCCGTGCTCATGCACGGCGACGCCGCGTTCGCCGGACAGGGCGTGGTGGCCGAGACGCTCAACCTCAGCCAGCTGCGCGGCTACCGCACCGGCGGCACCGTGCACGTCGTCATCAACAACCAGGTCGGCTTCACGACCTCCCCGAGCAGCTCGCGCTCCTCGACGTACTCGACCGACGTCGCGCGGATGATCCAGGCGCCGATCTTCCACGTCAACGGCGACGACCCGGAGGCGTGCGTGCGCGTCGCCGAGCTCGCCTACGAGTTCCGCAAGGAGTTCCACAAGGACGTCGTCGTCGACATGGTGTGCTACCGACGCCGTGGTCACAACGAGGGCGACGACCCGTCGATGACGCAGCCGCTCATGTACAACCTCATCGAGGCCAAGCGCAGCGTCCGCAAGCTCTACACCGAGGCGCTCATCGGCCGCGGTGACATCACGGTCGAGGACGCCGAGGCCGCGCTGCGCGACTACCAGCAGCAGCTCGAGCGGGTCTTCGTCGAGACCAAGGAGGCGCTGAAGTCGGCCGAGAAGGACGCCCGGGACGGTCGCAAGGCCGACGCCGGCTCCGGCCTCGAGCCGCCGGCCGCGCAGGCCCCCTTCGCCGACCGCACGACGCACTCGGCGACCGAGACCGCGATCAGCACCGAGCTGCTGCACCGCATCGGCGACGCCTTCTCCACGCCGCCGGACGGCTTCACGGTGCACCCCAAGCTGCGCCAGATGCTCGACAAGCGCACCCAGAGCACCCGCGAGGGCGGCATCGACTGGGGCACCGGCGAGCTGCTCGCCTTCGGCTCCCTCCTCATCGAGGGCACGCCGGTCCGCCTCGCCGGGCAGGACAGCCGCCGCGGCACGTTCGTCAGCCGGCACGCCGTGCTCATCGACAAGGAGAACGCGTCCGAGTGGACGCCGCTGCTCTACCTCGGCCAGGGCCAGGCGAAGTTCTGGGTCTACGACAGCCTCCTGTCCGAGTTCGCGGCGATGGGCTTCGAGTACGGCTACTCCGTCGAGCGGCCCGACGCGCTCGTCCTCTGGGAGGCGCAGTTCGGCGACTTCTTCAACGGAGCGCAGACGATCGTCGACGAGTTCATCAGCAGCTCCGAGCAGAAGTGGGGCCAGCGCTCCTCGGTCGTCCTGCTCCTCCCCCACGGCTACGAGGGCCAGGGCCCGGACCACTCCTCCGGCCGCATCGAGCGCTTCCTCACGATGTGCGCCGAGGGCAACATGACCGTCGCCTACCCCTCGACCCCCGCGTCGTACTTCCACCTGCTGCGCCGCCAGGCCTACGCCCGGCCGCGCAAGCCGCTCATCGTCTTCACCCCGAAGTCGATGCTGCGCCTCAAGGCGGCGGCGAGCTCGGTCGAGGACTTCACGACCGGTGGCTTCCGGCCGGTCCTCCCGGACCGTCCGGGCGCGACGGAGGGCTCGGTGACCCGCGTCCTCCTCGCCGCCGGCAAGGTCGTCTACGACCTCGAGGCCGAGCGGGCCAAGCGCGGCGACACCTCGACGGCGATCCTGCGGATGGAGCAGTACTACCCGCTCCCCGGCGCGGAGCTGACCAAGGCCCTCGCGCAGTACCCGGACGCCGAGGTCGTCGTCGTGCAGGACGAGCCCCAGAACATGGGCGCGTGGCCCTTCCTGGCGCTCAACCTGCCCGAGGAGCTCGCGGCGCACGGTGAGACGCGGCCCCTGCGGGTGGTCTCCCGTCCGCGGTCGGCGTCGCCGGCGGCGGGCTCGACGAAGCAGCACCAGGCGGAGCAGGCCGACCTCGTCGCCCGCGCCTTCGACCGGTGAGGCGGGGCCGCCGGTAGGCTCGAGGACGTGTACTTCACCGACCGCGGCATCGAGGAGCTCCAGGCGCGGCGGGGGGACGAGGAGGTCACCCTCGACTGGCTGGCGGAGCAGCTGAGGACGTTCGTCGACCTCAACCCCGACTTCGAGGTGCCCGTGGAGCGGCTGGCCACCTGGCTGGCCCGACTGGACGACGAGGACGAGTGAGCGAGCAGATGCCGGACGAGCAGGGCGGCCCCGGGGGCCAGTCCCCCATCGAGTTCCGCCCGAGCGCGGAGGCGGTGGTCGTCCCCGACGGTCCACGCGACCTCGCGCTCGTCTTCCTCGGCGCCTCCCTCGTCGCCGGGGTCGGCGACCCCAAGGGCCAGGGCTGGGTCACCCGCGTCGTCGGGCGCACCCAGCACCCGGACCTCACGCTGACCTCGTACAACCTCGGCGTGCGGGGCGACACCTCCGGCGACCTGCTCGAGCGGTGGGCCGGGGAGGTGCCGCGGCGCTGGCGCGGCCGGTCCGAGAAGCGCCTCGTGCTGTCGGTCGGGACGAACGACATCCTCTCGGGCGTCTCGCTGGCGCGGCACCGGCTCAACCTCGCGAACCTCCTCGACGACGCCGCGTCCTCGGGCGTCGGCACCTTCGTCGTCAGCCCGCCCCCGACGGACGACGAGGAGCTGAACTCGCGGCTCGAGGTCCTCGTCGACGCGCAGGCCGACGTCTGCGGCCGGCGCGGGGTCCCGTTCGTCGACTGCTACGCCCCGCTGCTCGGGCACGACCAGTGGCGCACCGACCTCGCCGCGTCCGGCGTACCGCACCACCCGGGCCAGGCCGGCTACGGGCTCATCGCCTGGCTGGTCCTGCACAACGGCTGGAACGACTGGCTCCAGATCGCCTGAGCGACAGGCCGATCCCCGGCGTCACGGTGATGGCGGGGAAACCCGCCTCGGACGCGGATGTATCCCCGTCCGCGACCGACAACCGCGCCATCACGGTGATGACGCGGTCGTTCGTCGCGACCCTTCCGTCGGTCAGACGGTGAAGACGACCTTGCCGGCGACGCGGCCCTCGACCATCCGGGCGAAGCCGTCGCGTGCGTCGGCCAGGGGCATGACGGAGTCGACGAGCGGCTCGATGCCGGCGTCGACGACGAACCGGGCGAGGCGCTCGAGCTCGTCGCGCGTGCCCATCGTCGACCCGACGACCCGCAGCTGCTTGAAGAAGATCTTCGTCAGCTCGGCCTTCGAGGGGGCATCGCCCGACGTCGCGCCCGAGATGACGACGGTGCCGCCCGGCCGCAGGCTGTTGATGCTGTGCGACCAGGTGGCGGCGCCGACGGTCTCCATCACCGCGTCGACGCGCTCGGGCAGCCGGGCGCCGCTCTCGAAGGCCCGGTCGGCCCCGAGCCAGACGGCGTGCTCGCCCTTCTCGGCGTCGCGCGAGGTGACCCACATCCGCAGCCCGGCCGCGGAGCCGAGCTGGACCAGGGCGGTGGCGACCCCGCCCGCGGCGCCCTGGACGAGCACGGTGGCGCCGGGCTGCACGGCGGCGTTCGTGAACAGCATCCGGTAGGCCGTGAGCCACGCGGTCGGCAGGCAGGCGGCGTGCTCCCACGAGAGGTCGTCGGGCTTGGGCACGAGGTTGTGCGTCGGGACGGCGACGACCTCGGCGAGCGTGCCGTCGTGCACCTCGGACAGCAGGCTGCGGCGCGGGTCGAGGGTCTCGTCGCCGGTCCAGCCGGGCGAGGCGACGACCGCGTGGACGATGACCTCGTCACCGCCCTCGGTCACGCCGGCGCCGTCACAGCCGAGGACCATCGGGAGCCGGTCGGCCGGCAGCCCGACGCCGCGCAGCGACCACACGTCGTGGTGGTTGAGGGCCGCGGTGCGCAGCCGGACGGTCGTCCAGCCCTCGGGCGCCTCCGGGTCGGGGCGCTCCCCGACCTCGAGGCCGCTCAGCGGGTCGTCGGCGGACTGGGACTTCGCGAAGGCGGCGAGCATGCTCCCGACCCTACGGGGTCGGACGGCGACGGGCGACGACGACGAACTGGTAGGTCAGCAGGTCGCGCAGGCCGGGGACCCAGCCGACGAGCAGCGCCAGCTTGTTGACGGCGACCGGGGCGTCGACGAAGCGCTGCGAGCGCTTCCACGCCACCGGCTCGAGCGAGGTCTGCGCGAGCAGCTCCTCGATGTCACGGCGCGCGAACCACCGTAGGTGCGTCGAGTCGTGCAGCCCGCGGTCGCGGCGCGGCCAGGTGCGGCGCAGGAACACGCTCGTGAAGGTCGCCAGGTGCCCGACGTTCGGCAGGCTGATGACGACCTCGCCCTCGGGCGCCAGGTGGTCGGTGAAGGCGTCGAGGACGCTCCAGGGGTCCACGAGGTGCTCGAGCACGTCGGCGAAGACCATGCAGTCGTAGGGCCCCTCGAGCTGCGCGACGATCTCGTCGAGGCGGTTGAGGTCGCCGGTGACGACCCGGTCGAGGCGGCCGCGGGCCTCGCCGGCCAGTCCCTCGTCGTACTCCACCCCCGTGACGCGGGCTCCCTGCCGGCGCTTGACGGCGTCGCCGAGGGTGCCGTTGGCGCACCCCACGTCGAGCACCTCGCGGTGGCCGGTGCCGATCCGCTTGAAGATCTCGGGTCGCAGGCCGGTGTAGGACGAGTAGCGCGTGAAGGTCTTCACGGGGGGTGAGTCTGCCCTACGCGGGGCCCGGACGGATGCCCCGACCCGGCTCAGGCGCGCCGTTCGGCGCCGAGGACGGTGGGCGCGGCCCGGTGCAGCGCGTCGCGCCAGTGCGGCAGCGGCTCGAGCCCGGCGGCGCGCCACATCGCGTGGTCCAGGACGCTGTACGCGGGCCGTGGGGCGGGGGCCGGGTAGGCGTCGGAGGTGATGGGGGCGACCCGCGCCGGGTCCTCCCCCAGCTCCTCGAGCACCGCGCCGGCCAGCCCGTGCCAGGAGGTCTCGCCGGCGGCCGTCCCGTGCCAGATGCCGTAGGGCGCGCCGGCCTCGACGATCCGGGCGATGCCGTCGGCGAGGTCGACGGTCCACGTCGGCTGGCCCACCTGGTCGGCGACGAACCCGAAGGTGTCGCGCTCGCGCGCGAGGCGGGCGACGGTCGCCGGGATGCTGCGCCCGTGCGCCCCGTAGAGCCACGCGGTGCGCACGACCCAGGCGCGGGGGCACTCGGCCCGCACGGCCCACTCCCCCGCCGCCTTGGTGCGGCCGTAGGCCGAGGCGGGGGCCACCGGCGCGTCGGCGGGCCACGGCGTCGTGCCGTCGCCGGCCACGACGTAGTCGGTGGACACGTGCACGAGCGAGCCCGGGCCGGCCGCCACGGCGCGCGCGAGGTTGGCCGCGCCGACGGCGTTGACCGCGAAGGCGCGGGCCTCGTCGGTCTCGGCCGCATCGACCGCCGTGTAGGCCGCGCAGTTGACGACGACGTCGGCGCCCGCGACCGCCGCGGCGCAGGACGCCGGGTCGAGGACGTCGACCGCGGGCAGGTCCATCCCCACGACCTCGTGCCCGCGCTCGCGCAGCACCTCGACGAGGTCGGTGCCGAGCATCCCGGCCGCACCGACGATCAGCCAGCGCGCCATCAGCGGCCGAGGACCTGTTGCGTGCGGGCGTACCGGGCCTCGGTGGCCTCCTTCTGCGGGCGCCACCAGGCCTCGTTCTCGCGGTACCAGTCGATGGTGGCGGCCAGGCCGTCGCGGAAGCTCTCGTAGCGCGGGCTCCAGCCGAGCTCGCGCCGCAGCCGGTCGGCGTCGATGGCGTAGCGCAGGTCGTGGCCGGCGCGGTCGGTCACCTGGTCGAAGCCGTCGGGGTCCTCGCCCATGAGCTCGAGGATGAGCCGGACGACGTCGAGGTTGTTGACCTCGCCGTCGGCGCCGATGAGGTAGGTCTCGCCGGAGGCGCCCCGGTCGACGATCGTCCAGACGGCCTCGTTGTGGTCGTCGACGTGGATCCAGTCCCGCACGTTGAGCCCGGCGCCGTAGAGCTTGGGGCGCACGCCGTCGATGACGTTGGTGATCTGGCGGGGGATGAACTTCTCGACGTGCTGGCGCGGGCCGTAGTTGTTCGAGCAGTTCGAGATCGTCGCGCGGATGCCGAAGGAGCGGACCCAGGCGCGCACGAGCAGGTCCGAGCCGGCCTTGGTCGAGCTGTACGGCGAGCTCGGGTTGTACGGCGTGGCCTCGGTGAACTTCGCGGGGTCGTCGAGCTCGAGGTCGCCGTAGACCTCGTCGGTCGAGATGTGGTGGTAGCGGACCCCGTGGCGGCGCACGGCCTCCAGCAGGGTGAAGGTGCCGACGAGGTTGGTCCGCACGAACGGGCTCGGGTCCTCGAGCGAGTTGTCGTTGTGCGACTCGGCCGCGAAGTGCACGACGAGGTCGCACTCGTCGACGAGCCGGTCGACGAGGTCGGCGTCGGCGACGTCGCCCTCGACCAGGCGGACGCGGTCCAGGGCCCCCTCGAGCGAGGCGGTCGAGCCGGCGTACGTCATCAGGTCGAGCACGGTCACCTCCGCGTCCGGACGCGTCCCGAGCGTCCGGTGCACGAAGTTGCTGCCGATGAACCCGGCTCCCCCGGTGACGAGTACCTTCATGCGCGCAAGGCTACTGCGCGGCCCGGAACCGCCCACCGATAGGCTCGACGGCATGAAGGGCATCGTCCTCGCCGGCGGAAGCGGCACGCGGCTGCACCCCATCACCATGGGGATCTCCAAGCAGCTCATGCCGATCTACGACAAGCCGATGGTCTACTACCCGCTCTCGACGCTGATGATGGCGGGCATCCGCGAGATCCTCGTCATCACCACCCCCGAGGACGTCGACCAGTTCCGCCGGCTGCTCGGCGACGGCTCGCGCTGGGGCATCGAGCTCTCGTACGCCGTGCAGCCGCGGCCCGAGGGCCTGGCCCAGGCCTTCGTCATCGGGGCGGACTTCATCGGCGAGGACTCCGTCGCCCTCGTCCTCGGCGACAACATCTTCCACGGCAGCGGCCTCGGCACCGCGCTGCGTCGCCTCACCGACGTCGAGGGCGGCCACATCTTCGCCTACCACGTGGCCGACCCCACGGCCTACGGCGTCGTCGAGTTCGCCGACGACGGGACCGTCGTGTCCATCGAGGAGAAGCCGGCGCAGCCGCGCAGCGACTACGCCGTGCCGGGCCTCTACTTCTACGACAACGACGTGGTCGAGATCGCGCGGTCCCTGGAGCCGAGCCCTCGCGGCGAGCTGGAGATCACGGCGGTCAACGACGCCTACCTGCAGCGCGGCGAGCTGACGGTCACGGTGCTCCCCCGCGGCACCGCGTGGCTGGACACCGGCACCTTCGAGGGGCTCATGGACGCCAGCCAGTTCGTCCACGTCGTCGAGGCCCGCCAGGGCCACAAGGTCGGGTGCGTCGAGGAGATCGCCTGGCGGGCCGGCTGGATCGACGACGACGCCCTGCGCGCGCTCGGCGACGCGCTCCTCAAGTCCGGGTACGGCGCCTACCTCCACGCCTGCCTGGCCCGGGGGACGCGCTGATGGACATCCGCGCGCTCTCGATCGAGGGGGCCTTCGTCGTCACCCCGCGCCAGTTCCCCGACGACCGCGGCGTCTTCCTCGAGTCCTTCCGCGGCGACCGGCTCGCCGAGCACCTCGGACACCGCCCCGACGTCGTCCAGACCAACGTGTCGGTCTCCTCGCGCGGCACGGTGCGGGGCATCCACTTCGCCGACGTCCCACCCGGCCAGGGCAAGTACGTCACCGCGCTGACCGGCTCGCTCGTCGACTACGTCGTCGACGTCCGCGTCGGCTCGCCGACCTTCGGGCAGTGGGAGGCCGTCCTCCTCGACACCGTCGACCGCCGCGCGGTCTGGCTCTCCGAGGGCCTCGGTCACGCGTTCTGCGCGCTCGAGGACGACACGACGGCGATGTACCTGTGCTCCGCCGCGTACAACCCGACCGGCGAGCACGGCATCCACCCGCTCGACCCCGCCGTCGGCCTCGAGCTGCCCGAGGGGGTCACGCCGCTGCTCTCCCCCAAGGACTCCGAGGCGCCCACGCTCGCGGAGGCCGAGAGGCAGGGCCTGCTCCCGACGTGGGAGGCGTGCCGCGCGCACGCCGAGGAGCTGGCCCGCCGCTCGCGCTGAGCGCGCTCAGCCCCGCGCCGACCGGGTCGGGGCGAGCCGCCGCACGGCCTGCGCCACCGCCTCGGCGACCCCGGGCTCGAACACCGAGGGCACGATCTGCTCCGCCGTCGGCTCGGGCACCATGTCGGCGATGGCCCGCGCCGCCGCCAGCTTCATCGCCTCGGTGACCCGCGTGGCCCCGGCGTCCAGCGCGCCCCGGAAGATCCCGGGGAAGGCGAGGACGTTGTTGATCTGGTTCGGGAAGTCCGAGCGCCCCGTGGCCACGACGGCGGCGTGCCGGTGCGCGACGTCGGGGTGCACCTCGGGGGTCGGGTTCGCGAGCGCGAAGACGATCGCGTCGGGGGCCATGGCCGCCACCTGCTCCTCCGGCACGGTGCCGCCGGAGACGCCGACGTAGCAGTCGGCCCCCTCGAGCGCCGTCCCGAGCGAGCCGGTGAGGCCGCGCGGGTTGGTCGAGAGCGCGAGCCGCTGCTTGTGCTCGGAGAGGTCCGGGCGCCCGGCGTGGATGATCCCGCGCGAGTCGCACACGACGACGTCACGGACGCCGGCGCGCTGGAGGAGCCGGGTCACGGCGACGCCGGCGGCCCCGGCGCCGGCCACGACGACCCGCAGGTCCTCGAGCCGGCGGTCGAGGACGCGCACCGCGTTGTACAGGCCGGCGAGCACGACGATCGCCGTCCCGTGCTGGTCGTCGTGGAACACGGGGATGTCGAGGCGCTCCTTGAGCTGCTCCTCGATCTCGAAGCAACGCGGCGCCGAGATGTCTTCGAGGTTGATGCCGCCGTAGCTCGGCGCGATGCGGGCGATCGCCTCGACGAGCTCCTCGACGGTGCCGGTCTCCATGACCACCGGCACCGCGTCGATGCCCGCGAAGTGCTTGAACAGCACCGCCTTTCCCTCCATCACGGGCATCGCCCCGAGCGGGCCGATGTCCCCGAGGCCGAGGACGGCCGTGCCGTCGCTGATGACGGCCACCGTGTTGCCGCGGGCGGTGTAGCGGGTCGAGAGCGTGGGGTCGGCGGCGATGGCGAGGGACACCTCGGCGACCCCCGGGGTGTAGAGGAGCGAGAGGTCCTCGCGCCCCCGGAGCGGCTGCGTCGCGTGTACCCCCAGCTTCCCGCCCTCGTGAGCACGGAAGACCGGGCTCTCCGGGTCGAAGGACGGCAGGACGGGGGACGCGGACACGATGGCTCCTCGGAGAGGGAGGGGGGCACGCGAGCGGACAGCGTGCGGGAGGGGGTGCTGCGGCCCGCAGGGATGGGTGCGTCTGCGGGTGTCGCGCGGCGGGGGTGTCCACCGGAAGGTCCTCATCATGGCACAGGGGCCCCCGGCGGCCGAGGCCTCCGCGTGTGACGCACGTCGCGGTGCGGGCCCGCGGACACGCCCGGATAGTTACCCGGGCGTGACGCACGTCGCACGCTCCGGTGGCAGGATCACCTGCACACCCTCTCGGTCGGGCGCCCACCAGGGGTCCGGCACCCGTGAAAGGACCAGCATGCTCCGCACCCGTGCGATCGCCGTCGCCGCTCTCGCCACGACCGCCCTCGCCCTCTCGGCCTGTGGCTCCGACTCGCTCTCGACGGGCGGCAGCACCACCTCGGCGCCGGCCGGCTCCTCGGCCCCCGCGCCGAGCGTCGACGCGGCCCTGGCCGCCAAGCTCCCGGAGAAGATCAAGAGCGCCGGCAAGGTCGTCATCGGCACCGACGCCACCTACCAGCCGAACGAGTACCTCGACTCCGACGGCCAGACGGTCATCGGCATGGACGTCGACCTCTTCGACGCCGTGATGGCGAAGTTCGGCGTCAAGACCGAGTGGCAGCCCTCGGCGTTCGACTCGATCATCCTCGGGGTCCAGAGCGGCAAGTACGACGTGGGCGTCTCGAGCTTCACGGTCAACGCCGAGCGCGAGCAGCAGGCGACGATGGTCAGCTACTTCAAGGCCGGCACCCAGTGGGTCACCCAGAAGGGCAACCCGAAGAAGGTCGACCCGGCCAACGCGTGCGGCCTCAACATCGCGGTCCAGAAGGGCACGGTCCAGGCCGACACCGACCTGCCCGCCCGTGACAAGGCGTGCACCGACGCCGGCAAGCCCGCCATCAACGCCCTCGTCGACGGCGACCAGGCCAAGGTCACGGCCATGGTGCAGTCCGGCAAGGCCGATGCGATGCTCGTCGACCTGCCCCCGGCCATCGCGGCGGTCGACTCCACCGGCGGCACCCTCGAGCTCCTCGGCGACCAGTACGACTCCGCCCCCTACGGCTACGTCCTGCCGAAGGACCAGACCGAGTTCGGCGACGCCATCGTCGAGGCGCTCAAGCAGCTCGAGGCCGACGGCACCTACCAGGAGATCCTCGCCAAGTGGAAGACCGAGGGTGGCGCGATCAGCGACTTCGCGGTCAACCCCTCCGTCGGCTGACCATGACCGACACCACCGCCGACCGGCCGGGCGCGATCGACGCCCGGCCGGTCCGGCACCCCGGACGCTGGGTCGCGGTCGCCGTCATCGGGGTCCTCGTCGCGATGCTCGTCAACTCGTTCGTCACGAACGAGCGCTGGGACTGGGCCCACACGTTCCAGATCATGCAGCAGAAGTCGGTGATCAACGGCCTGTGGATGGGGACCATCCTCGGCACGGTCATCGCGATGGCGATCGGCGTCGTCCTCGGCGTCGTGCTGGCCATCATGCGGATGTCCGAGAACCCCGTCCTGCGCGGTGTGTCCTTCGTCTACACGTGGTTCTTCCGGGCCATCCCGCGCTACGTCCTGCTCTCGCTCTTCGCCGTCGGCTTCGGGTACCTCTACCTCAACAAGTTCGACGTCGGGATCCCGTTCTCCAGCATCCACTTCGCGACGATCGACTACAGCGCGTGGTCGAGCACCGTCCTCATCGGCGGCATCGCGCTCGGCCTCTCGGAGGCCGCCTACATGGCCGAGATCGCGCGCGCCGGCATCCTCTCCGTCGACCGGGGGCAGGCCGAGGCCGCCCAGGCGCTCGGGATGGCGCCCGGCAAGACGATGCGCCGCATCGTCCTCCCCCAGGCCATGCGCGTCATCGTGCCGCCGACCGGCAACGAGACGATCGCGATGGTCAAGGACACCTCGCTGTTCATCGCCGCCAACATCACCATCGAGCTGTACTACCAGGCGACCTTCTTCGGCTCGCGCGCCTTCAAGATCATGCCCGGCCTCATGGCGGCGACCCTCTGGTACCTCATCGTCTGCACCATCCTCATGGTCGGGCAGTCCTGGTTGGAGCGGTACTTCGGCCGTGGCTACGGCCCGACGCCGAAGGCCACGAAGCAGAAGCTCACCGAGATCGGAGCCGACCACTGATGCCCGCCACGTCAGACGCACCGCTCGTCCACGCCGTCAACGTCACCAAGTCCTTCCACGGCAACGAGGTGCTCAAGGGCATCGACCTCGACGTGCGCACCGGCGAGGTCGTCGTCCTCCTCGGTCCGTCCGGCTCCGGCAAGACGACCTTCCTGCGCTGCATCAACCAGCTCGAGACCATCGACGGCGGGCGGATCTGGGTCGACGGCGACCTCATGGGCTACGACGACCGCGGCGGCACCCTCCACCGCCTCACCGACAAGCGGATCGCCGCCCAGCGCCGCGACATCGGCATGTGCTTCCAGCGCTTCAACCTCTTCCCGCACAAGACGGTCCTCGAGAACGTCGTCGAGGCGCCCGTGCAGGTCAAGGGCGTGGACCGGCGCACCGCCGAGGCACGGGCGCACGAGCTGCTCGAGCAGGTCGGCCTGCAGGACAAGCCTGCTGCCTACCCGAGCCAGCTCTCGGGTGGGCAGCAGCAGCGCGTGGCCATCGCCCGGGCCCTCGCGATGGAGCCCAAGCTCATGCTCTTCGACGAGCCGACCTCGGCCCTCGACCCCGAGCTCGTCGGCGAGGTCCTCAAGGTGATGCGCGACCTCGCGCAGAAGGGCATGACGATGATCGTCGTCACCCACGAGATGGGCTTCGCCCGCGAGGTCGCCGACCGGGTCGTCTTCATGGACGGCGGCGTCGTCGTCGAGGAGGGCCCCCCGAGCCAGGTCATCGGGAACCCGCAGCACGGGCGCACCCGCGCCTTCCTCTCCCGGATGCGCCAGGAGGAGCAGGCCCACGCGCAGGCCGTCACCGAGGCGGTCAGCGCCGGGGTCGCCGCGCTCGACGACGCCCCGAAGGAGCCGTGAGGCCGGCGCTCGTCCGCGTCCGCGGGCGCTCGATGCTCCCCACCTACCGCGACGGCGACGTGCTGCTCGTGCTCCGCGGGCTGCGCCCGCGCGCCGGACGGGCCCACGTGGTGCGCCTGCCACCGGACGCCGCGGGCCGCCCGCGACCGCTCGCGGTCAAGCGGCTGACCGGGCGCGACCCGGACGCGCCCGAGCGCTGGTGGGTGGACTCGGACAACCCGGCCGAGGGGGTCACGTCCTTCGACGTCGGCTCCCTCGCCGAGGCCGACGTCCTCGCGGTGGTCGCCGGGTTGGTGTGGCGTCCGCTGGGGTAGGTTGAGGACGACCGCGCGTCCCCCCATCTGAGTAGGAGTGACCCACATGCTGTCCCTGTTCCGCGTCACCGAGGTCTCGGCCCACTGCGACCTCCCGTGCGGCGTCTACGACCCCGCCCAGGCCCGCATCGAGGCGGAGTCGATCAAGGCGATCATCGCCAAGGTCGCCGACAACGACGACCCCGACTTCCGCACCCGCGCCATCCTCATCAAGGAGCAGCGCTCGGAGCTCGTCAAGCACCACCTGTGGGTGCTGTGGACCGACTACTTCAAGGCGCCGCACTTCGAGAAGTACCCGCAGCTGCACACCCTCTTCAACGAGGCCACGAAGCTCGCCGGCGCCTCCGGCACCAAGGGCGAGCTCGACGCGGCCAAGGCCGACGAGCTGCTCGCCAAGATCGACGAGATCGCGACGATCTTCGCCGAGACCAAGAAGGCCTGAGCCACCGGCTCGAGTCCGACGGCGGGTGTCCCCTCGGGGGGCGCCCGCCGTCGTCGTGTCCGGGGTCCGACGACTCAGAGACCGGGGACGGTGACGACGTAGACCTCGCCGGCGCCCTCGAGGTCGACCGGGCCCTCGCGGTCGGGCAGGAACGCGGAGCCGGTGTCGGAGAGCTCGACCTCCCCGGTGGCCGAGCGCAGGGTCACCCGCCCGCGCAGGCAGAAGACGAGCCGCGGGCCCGCCTCCCCCGGCAGCCGGCGCCCGGGCTGCACCCGGTGCAGGAGGAAGCGGTCGGACGCCCCGGGGTACACCTCGACACCGTCGGCCAGCCGGACGCCGCGGCCCGCGACGCCGTCGGCGCGCGGGTCGACGATCCGCAGGAGCTCGGGGACGTTGACCTCCTTCGAGGTGAGACCCGCGCGCACCACGTTGTCGGAGTTGGCGAGGACCTCGATGCCCAGGCCGTGCACGTACGAGTGCAGGACCCCGGCCGCGACGTCGATGAACTCCCCCGGCCGCAGCACGCGGTGGTGCATGAGGAGCAGGACGACGAGCCCGATGTCGTCGGGGTGCTCCTCCGCCCGGGCGACGACGGCGGCGGCCGCGCCGGCGATCTCGTCCTCGCCCTCGGACATCCGCAGGCACGCCGCGACGACCTCGCGGGTCAGCCCCGGCACCTCGACCGGCGGCGTCGCGAGGACGTTCGCCAGCACCGCGTGGCAGGGGTCCTCGGCGTCCCGCGCCGCCTCGACGGCGCGCGTGAAGGCGGGCACGGCGAGCCGGCGGGCGATCTCGGCGACCTCGTCCGGCTCACGCATCCCGACGAACACCTCGAAGGGGGCCACGGCGAGGAGCAGCTCGGGCTTGGCCGAGTCGTCGACGTAGACGCTGTCGCCGGTCAGCGCCCGCAGCTCACCGGCCTGCGCGGCGCTCGGGTGGACCTGGATCGAGATGGCCCGCCCCGGGGCGAGCACCTTGAGGAGGAACGGCAGCCGCTCACCGTGGCGCTCGACGCAGGCCGCCCCGAGCTCGCCGACCGGGTCGCTCGCGACGACCGCCGCGAGGTCCGGGGCGCCCGGACGGTCGGTGCCGGCGGGCCCGCTCTCGTGGGCCCCCATCCACAGCTCTGACTCCGGCAGGGCGGTCGGGATCGAGCGGCCCTGGAGGCTCGCGATGGCGACGTGGGATCCCCACGCGTCGTTGAAGACGACAGGCGTGAGGCGGTCCACGGGGTCCTTCGGGTCGGGGCGGCCGGTCGGGCCGGCAGGTCTCTCGACTCTACCGGGCGCCCGCGCGCTGCTCGCCGACGCGCCCCACGGCCCCGTCCTCGACGATGCGGGTCAGGGCGTCGACGACGTCGGGGTCGTACTCGTAGCCGAGGCCGAGGTGGATCCGCTCGATCGCCGCCTCGACGAGCGCGGGGTCGGCCGAGCCACCGGTCAGGTCGTCGTAGGCGTTGGCGCACTTGATGATCCGGCTCGCCATCGGGACGTCCTCGCCGAGCTCGCGGACCATGCGGTACGGAACGGTCTGGTCCTCGACGTAGTCGGCGACGTCCTCGAAGATCTCGGCGCGGCGGATGATGCGACCGCCCTCGGCCGCGATGGAGCGCTGGTCGGCGGGCGCCGCGAGCACCGTGGCGCCGTCCGGGATGGGGTCCAGCAGGGAGATCTGCCCCAGGTCGTGCAGGAGGGCCGCGTACTCGAGGTCGCGCAGCGTCCGTTCCGACAGGCCGAGGACGCGTCCGATCCGGAGCGACAGCTGGGCCACGCGCTCGGCGTGGTGGACCGGGGTGTAGCCGCCGTGCTCGGTGAGGTGCGACAACGTGGCGATGAGCTGGCGGTTCGTGGCGCGGTTGCGGATGTACTGCCGCACCGCGGTGTAGGCCATCGCGAGCGGGAAGAGCGCCAGCGGCAGCGACAGCAGCCCGAGGACCGGGGCCATGAGGGCGACCATGGGTCCGGTGACGACGACCGCCACCGTGAGCGGGGCAGCCTCGCCCACCTCGTCGCGCACGGCCGCGGACCACGGGGTCCGCTGGCGCTCGGCGCGCACGGCCGCCACGAGGACGATCTCGGTCAGCAGCCCGACCGTCGCGACGAGCACCATCCCGAGGGCCACCGCGGCGCGCGGCACCGTCGGGTCGACCTGGGTCTGCCAGAGCGTCGGCGCCCCCCAGTCACGGGTGACGAGCGCGGCGACCGCCACCCCGACGACGCGGGCGGCGAGCACCGGGGCGCCCGCCGGCCGGTGACGCAGCGCCCGGTACCCGGCGGCGAGCAGCAGCCCCGCGGCGACGACGAGGACGACGAGCCCGGCCTGGACGTCGAAGCGTGGCTCGCCAAACACCGGCCCGAGGAAGACCGCGCTGAGGGCCGCGGCGGACGACAGCGGCGCGGTCTCACGGCCGCTCGGCATCCGGATCCGGGCCAGCTCGCCGAGCGCGACGCACGCGACGACGACGAGCAGCGTGTCGCCGTGGGTCGTGAGCAGCGTCGGCAGCTCCCACCCGGCGGCGAGGAGCCCGCGCAGGACCGCGAGGGCCCCGAGCAGGAGGACGACCGAGCGCGCGACGTGCCCCGGCCGACGCACGAGCGGCCTCACGACCGGGCCCCGGCGTCGACGCGGCGGGCCAGCGCGTGGTCCAGGGCCCGGGCCAGCACCGGGTCCGCGCCGTTCGCGAGCAGGATCTCGCGGGCGCGGGTCGGTGCCTCGACGCGCCCTCCCGGAGCACCCACCTGGGTGAGCACGTCGTAGGCGTCGGCCATCCCGACGATGCGCGCGAGGAGGGTCTCGTCGTCGCGCGTGGCGACCGCGACACGGTGGTGGCGGATCGGGTCGAGCGCGCCGTGGAGGAACTGGAGGTCGTCGAGCATCGCCGCTCCGCGCTCGGGGTACTCCAGCCGGCCGTCACCCACCGTGAGGTCGATGTTGCGCGCCGCGCGGGTGGGCAGGCTGGTCTGGCCGAGGTCGTGGAGCATGCCCGCGACGCGGGTGTCGGCGACCTGCTGCGGGCCGAGCCCGAGGTGCTCCGCCATGTGCGCGCTGAGCTCGGCGACCCGCGCGCTGTGCCCGCTGAGGTGCGGCACCTTCGCCTCCAGGGCCGCGACGAGCACCTCGAGCGCCCGCCGCTGGCCCTCGAGCTCCTCGGCGTGCTGGCGGTAGGCCCACTGCGCGACGACGAGCGGCGCCAGGGCGATGACCGCGGCCGCCGGGCCGAGGTCGGCCGGCTTCCAGAGCACGACCATGATGAGCGCGATCGCCGTGTACCCGATGTGCGCGAGCCCGGTCCCCCGGGCCACCGCGAGCGCCTGGGGGCGCATCGGCACCCCTTCGGCCACCCGCATGACCCCGACGACCGCGAGGAGGTTGGTCACGGCCTGGGCGAGGTCCGCGAGCAGGAGCGGGACCGCCAGGCCCACGACGATCGCGCCGACGTCGCGCAGGCTGCCGGGGTCGGTCGTCCCCCCGGCCAGGAGGAAGACGATGCCGCCGGCCGCGCCGTGGAGCGAGAACTGCGCGGTGTTGAACACGCGGTTGCGCAGCGGGGCCTTCTTGTACTGGATGCCGCCCAGGACGGCGCCGACGACCGCGACCCCCGCGGGACCGACGATGGCCTGGCTGGCCACGAGGATCACGCCGGACAGCGAGGCCCGCACCCGGCCCTCGACGACCGCGTCGGGCAGGAGGACCTGCAGGACGGCGAAGAGCAGGAAGACGAGCAGGGCCGCCGGGTCGGGCAGCCCGTAGCGCAGCCCGGACCAGATGCCGAGCGCGACGGCGAGAGCCGCGACGGCCGCGATGTACGCGGCCGTCGCGGCCCTCGTGGACCGACGCTCGCGGGGCGAGTCGCTCATCGGCGCAGCCCCGGAGCGGGAGTGGTCACCAGCTCCAGGAGCCCTTGGCCGACGCGCCGGCGACGACGTTGGAGCCGTCGGAGGGAGCGGCCGACGCGGCGCCCGAGACGGTGATCGTGGCGAGAGCGGCGAGGAGCGCGGCAGCGGCGAGAGAACGGAACGTGCGCATGATGTGTCCTTCTTCCAGAGGGTGGATGTCCCGGCCCTGGCTCTCCGGGGCGGCCGAGACAGCGGAATTCTTTCACGGGCGGTGGTGTGCGACAATCGCAACGGACAAGATCGCCCGCGCGTGTCGTCGCGCTGGGCACCCCACGGACGAGGAGTCACCATGAGCAAGCGCGCCCGCAAGCGCCGCTCGCGCAAGGGCAACAAGGCCAACCACGGCCGCAAGCCCAACGCCTGAGCGCGCGGACGACGAAGGGCCCGGAGTGCGTCGCACTCCGGGCCCTTCGCTGTCCGGTGGGGTCAGTCCTCGTGCTCGACGCGGACGACGGTGAGCCTCTGCAGCACCTGCATCCGCACCGCGGCGGGGGTCTCGGTCTCGGTGCACGACCGCTTGACGACGGCCTTGACCGCGGCGTCGAGGTCGTGCTCGGCGAGGCACGGGCGGCACTCGGCGAGGTGGGTCGCCACCCGCTTGACGTCCTCGGGGCTCATCTCGCCGTCGAGGTACTCGTAGATGTGGTGGAGCACCTCCGAACAGTCGGCGTGCCCCTGGTGGTCGGCGTGCTGGTGTCCCATCACTCCACCTCCGCCCCGACGAGGCCGCGGTCCCGGGCGTAGCCGGTGAGCAGCGCGCGCAGCTGACGACGCCCGCGGTGCAGGCGGGACATGACGGTGCCGATCGGGGTCCCCATGATCTCGGCGATCTCCTTGTACGCGAAGCCCTCGACGTCGGCGAGGTAGACGGCGAGCCGGAAGTCCTCGGGGAGCTCCTGGAGCGCCCGGGTCACCTGCGTGTCGGGCAGGTGCTCCAGCGCCGCGGCCTCGGCGGACTTGAGGCCGGCGGACGTGTGCGACTCCGCCCGCGCCAGCTGGTAGTCCTCGACCTCGGCGGCGTCGGACTGCTGGGGCTCGCGCTGCTTCTTGCGGTAGGTGTTGATGTAGGTGTTCGTGAGGATGCGGTACATCCAGGCCTTGAGGTTGGTGCCCGGACGGTACTGGTGGAACGCGGCGTAGGCCTTGGCGTAGGTCTCCTGGAGGAGGTCCTCGGCGTCGGCCGGGTTGCGGGTCGTCCGCATGGCCGCGGCGTACAGCTGGTCCATGAGGGGCATGGCCTCGCGCTCGAAGCGGGCCTGCCGCTCCTGCGGGGTCTCGGTCGCGAGGTCGACCTCCTGCGAGGTCTCCTCGAGCGGTGTCTGGGGGGTGCTCATCGCCTCCCAGCCTATCCGGGCCCGGGGACGGGTCGAGGTGTCGAGGACGAACACGAAAGGTGCCTCCGGTCGGTGACTGTGCTGACGCAGGCGAGAACGCCGGGGGCCGCGGAGTCATTCCGCGCCGCGCCCGGGTCAGGACGTCAGCGACGCCAGGACGGCGAGGGCCGCGGCCGCGACGGCGGGCGCGGAGCGCTCGAGCGAGTGCGGACCGTCGACCTCGGCGAGGGTGCCGCGCGGGGGCAGGACGGCGCGCAGCTCCGCCGGGGTGCCGAACGGGTCGGTGCGGCCCTGGACGACGTGGACCCCCAGCCCGTCCGCGGCGGGCCGGGCGAGCTCGTCGGCGCGCGAGCGCTCCGGACGGCCCGGTGGGTGCAGGGGGAAGGAGAGGGCGAGCACCGCGCGCGCCCCCACCGCGGACGCCGTCCGGCAGGCGACGCGAGCCCCGGCGCTGCGGCCCCCGACGACGAGGACCGGCCCCGGGTCGAGGTCACGGAGCACGGCGACCCAGGCGGGGTCGAGCGCCGCGGGGCCGGGTCCCAGTCGCTTGCCGGCCACCCGCCAGGGCTGGTCGACGAGGACGACCCGCCACCCGGCCCCGAGCGCGGCGTCGCGCACGGCGGTGACGTCGTCGGTCCAGCGCAGACCCCCGGCGCCGTGACCGAGGACGAGGGTGCCCGCCGAGTCCCCGGACGGCTCGCTCGTCGCGCTGCGGGCCGTCCCCGCCGGCGTCTCGTGCAGCCGCTCGCTCACTCCGCCGGACCGCCCACGACCTCGCCGGTCGTCGGGTCGACGACGCCCACGAGGTCCGCCTCGGGAGCCGGCTCGAGCAGCCCCGGCCCGTTCGCGCGGCTGCTGCTCACGGCTCGCGAGACCGGGTACGCGGTGAACCGTCCCGGCGCCCGGGGCCCGAGCAGGTCCGCCACGTCGGCGGCGCCGGTGCCCGGGTCGAGCCAGCGGGCCCACTCCCCCGCCTCGAGGACGACCGGCTGGCGGTCGTGGATGCGGTCCAGCCCGGGCTCGGCCGGCCCGGTGAGGACGGTGAAGGTCGTCAGCCAGGCGAGCGGGTCGTCGGCGTCGGCGACCGCGGGGTCGCGCCAGAACTCGTAGAGGCCGGCCATCGCCACGCTCGCGCCGTCGGCGCGGGAGGTGAAGAACGGCTGCTTGCGCGGCTTGCCCTTGGCGTCCAGCGCCGTCGGCGAGGCCTGCCACTCGTACCAGCCACGGGCCGGGACGAGGCAGCGACGGGCGGCGAGCGCGCGGGCGAAGGCGGGCTTCTCGGCGACCGACTCGACGCGGGCGTTGATCATCCGGACCCCGCCCCTCGCGTCCTTGGACCAGCTGGGCACCAGCCCCCACGTGAGGAGGCGCAGCTGGCGCCGCGCCGCGGCCTCGCGGTCCTCCCGCGGGGGGCGGCTGAGGACGACCGGGGCCTGCTTGGTCGGGGCCATGTTGTGGTCCGGCGTCCCCGGCGGGGGCTCCTGCGGGTTGACGAGGACGCTGCGTCCCGGCTCGCCGGTCCGGTCCTCGTCGACCTCGAACTCGAGGACGAGCTCGTCGGGGTTCGCCGTCGCCGCGTAGCGCCCACACATGGTGCTCAGGCTACGCAGCGGCAGCCCGAGCAACTACGGTAGGCCGGGAGGTCCTGACCAGCAGCGACCCCGACCCGGAGGTCCCGGATGTCCTTGGTGCGACGCCTCGCCCGACCCCTGCTCGCGTCGATGTTCGTCGTGGGGGGCACCGACCAGCTCAAGCACCCCTCGGCGAAGGCCGAGAAGGCCCGCCCGGTCGTCGAGAAGCTCGCCCCCCGCCTCGGGCTCCCCGACGACACCGAGCTGCTCGTGCGGGCCAACGGCATCGTCATGGTCGGCGCCGGCACGATGCTCGCCCTCGGCAAGCTGCCGCGCCTCTCGGCGGCCGTCCTCGCCGCGTCCCTCGTCCCGACCACCGTCGCCGGCCACCAGTACTGGCGCGAGGACGACCCGGCGACGCGCGCCCAGCAGCGCACCCACCTCCTGAAGAACCTCGGGATCCTCGGCGGCCTGCTCATCGCCGCGGTCGACACCGAGGGCCGGCCCGGGCTGGCCTACCGCGCGCACCTGGCGAACGAGAGCGTGCACCGTGCCGGTCGCACGACCCGGCGCGAGGTGCGGCACGCCGCACGGACCGCCGCCACCGAGGCCAAGCTGAAGGCGGCCCAGGCGCAGCATGCCTTCTCCTGACTGGCCCGCTCCGACCGCCGGGTCCCCGGTCGACGCCCGCGTCGTCCTGCCCGGCAGCAAGTCCCTCACCAACCGCTACCTCGTCCTCGCGGCCCTCGCCTCGGACGTCTCCCGCCTGCGGGCGCCGCTGCGCTCGCGGGACACCCTCCTCATGGCCGGGGCGCTGCGGACGCTCGGCGTGGGCGTCGACGACGTCGACGACGGAGACTGGCTCGTCACGCCCGCGGCCCTGACCGGCGGCGGCACCGTCGACTGCGGCCTCTCCGGCAACGTCATGCGGTTCGTGCCGCCGCTCGCCGGCCTCGCCGTCGGCTCCACCCGCTTCGACGGCGACGAGGGGGCCCGCCACCGCCCGATGGCCCCCGTCCTCGAGGGTCTGCGTGCGCTCGGTGTCGAGGTCGACGACGGTGGCCGCGGCGTGCTGCCCTGCACCGTCCACGGCACCGGCGCGATCCGCGGTGGCGAGGTGACCATCGACGCGTCGGCGTCGTCGCAGTTCCTCTCCGGGCTGCTGCTCTCGGCGCCGCGCTACGACCGGGGGGTCACCGTGCGCCACGCCGGTGGCACCCTGCCGAGCCTCCCCCACATCGAGATGACCGTCGAGACGCTGCGCGACGCGGGGGTCGTCGTCGACGACGGCGACGCGGACACCTGGCGGGTCGAGCCGAGCGAGGTCAACGCGCTCGACGTCCAGGTCGAGCCGGACCTCTCCAACGCCGCGCAGTTCCTCGCGGCCGCCCTCGTGACCGGCGGCACGGTGACCGTCCCCGGCTGGCCGCAGTACACGACCCAGGGCGGCGACTTCGTCCGCGAGGTCCTCGACATGATGGGCGCCGAGGTCGTCCTCGACCGCTCCGGCCTCACCGTCACGGGGACCGGGGGCATCCTCGGGGTCGACGTCGACCTGCACGGCTCGAGCGAGCTCACCCCCGTCGTGGCGGCGGTCGCGGCCCTCGCCGAGGGGCCCAGCGTCATCCGCGGGGTCGCGCACATCCGTGGGCACGAGACCGACCGCCTCGCCGCGCTGCGGACCGAGCTCACCGGCGTCGGCGCCGAGGTCACCGAGACCGAGGACGGGCTGCGCATCGTCCCGAAGCCGTTGCACGGCAACCGGTTCCGCACCTACGCCGACCACCGGATGGTCATGGCCGCCGCCGTGCTCGGCCTCGCCGTCCCGGGCATCGTCATCGAGGACGTCGGGACGGTCGGCAAGACGATGCCGGAGTTCACCACGCTCTGGGAGCGCATGCTCGACCAGCGGGTCCACGCGGACGCGTGATGGCGAGGTCGACCCGGGACTACGACGAGTCCGACGTCCGCATCCGTCCCAACCGTCGAGGGTCGCGCCCACGCACCAAGGACCGGCCCAAGCACGAGGACGCCGTCGTCGGCCGCGTCCTCGGGGTCGACCGCGGCCGCTACCGAGTCCGCGTCGGCGACGGCTCGGCGCACCACGACCTGATCGCGATGCGGGCCCGCGAGCTGGGCCGCAAGGGCATCGTCGTCGGGGACGAGGTGCACCTCGTCGGCGACACGAGCGGGGCCGAGGGCTCGCTGGCCCGCATCGTCCGGCTCGGGGAGCGCGTGACCCTGCTGCGCCGGACCGCCGACGACACCGACCCGGTCGAACGGGTGCTCGTCGCCAACGCCGACCAGCTCGTCGTCGTCTCGGCCCTGACCAACCCCGAGCCCCGCCCGCGCCTCATCGACCGGTGCCTCGTCGCCGCCTACGACGCCGGGATGGATCCCCTCCTCGTCCTCACCAAGGCCGACCTCACCGACCCCGCGCCCTTCCTCGAGCAGTACGCCCCGCTGTCGGTGCCGCACGTCGTCACCTCGCGCACACCGCAGGACGACATCGAGGGGCTGGACGCGGTGCTCGAGGCGCTGCGCGGGCGCACCAGCGTCCTCGTCGGTCACTCCGGGGTGGGCAAGTCGACGCTCGTCAACGCGCTCGTCCCGGACGCGCTGCGGGCCGTCGGCGTCGTCAACGACGTCACCGGGCGCGGCCGCCACACCTCGACCTCCGCGGTGGCCCTCCCCCTGCCCGACGACGACGGCTGGGTCGTCGACACCCCGGGCGTGCGCTCCTTCGGGCTGGCGCACGTCGACCCGACGCGCATCGTGCACCACTTCCCCGACCTCGAGCCCGGCACGGCGGAGTGCCCGCGGGGCTGCACCCACGACGAGGAGGAGTGCGCCCTCGACGCCTGGGTGGAGAGCGGGGCAGCCGGCCCGGCCGGCCCCTCGCGCCTGGACTCCCTGCGCCGGCTGCTGCGCACGCGGACGGCCGCCGGCGAGGACTGATCCCCACCGGCGGCCGTCACGGGTGACGCGCCGCGCGCGTCAGCGCTGCTGGTCGTCCGTGTCCTGGACGACGCGGCTGGTGTCGGCCGGGGCCTGCGGGTCGGACACGCTCGACCGCTCGACCGTCGAGCGGTCGTCCGGCGCGAGCGAGTCGTCCTGTCCGAGACCGGAACCCACGTCGTCGAGGTCGTCGGTGCTGCTGCTGACGAACCGCTCGTCGGGCTCGAGGTCGCTGACGTCGACCGTCTCGACGACGAGCCGCGGCTCGGCGAAGTGGCACGCCGAGAGGTGGCCGCCGGCGCCGTCCTGGCGCATCTCGAGCTGGGGCTCCTCCTGGCTGCAGACGTCCTGCGCCTTCCAGCACCGGGTGTGGAAGCGGCACCCCGACGGCGGGTTGGCCGGCGAGGGCACGTCGCCGACGAGGACGATCTGCTCGCGCTTGCCGCGCAGGGTCGGGTCGGGCACCGGCACGGCCGAGAGCAGGGCCTGGGTGTACGGGTGCGTCGGACGCGAGTACACCTCGTCCTCCTCGCCGAGCTCGGCCATCCGCCCGAGGTACATGACCCCGACGCGGTCCGAGATGTGCCGGACGACGGACAGGTCGTGCGCGATGAACACGTACGCCAGGCCGAGCTCGTCCTGCAGCTTCTCCATGAGGTTGACGACCTGCGCCTGCACCGACACGTCGAGCGCGGAGACCGGCTCGTCGCAGATGAGCACCTTGGGGTTGAGCGCGATGCCGCGCGCGATCCCGATGCGCTGGCGCTGACCGCCGGAGAACTGGTGCGGGTAGCGGTTGATGTGCTCCGGGTTGAGCCCGACGAGGTCGAGCAGCTCCTGGACCCGCTGCCGGCGACCGCCCTTGGGGACGACGTCGGGGTGGATCTCGAGCGGCTCGCCGATGATGTCGCCGACCGTCATCCGCGGGTTGAGCGACGTGTACGGGTCCTGGAAGACGATCTGGATGTTGCGGCGCAGCCGACGGGTCTCGCGGGCCGAGGCCCCGGACCAGTCCTGCCCCTCGAACTGCACGGTGCCGGCAGTCGGCTCCTCGAGGCGCATGAGCAGGCGGCCGAGCGTGGACTTGCCACAGCCGGACTCGCCGACGATGCCGAGCGTCTCGCCCTTGTGCAGGTCGAAGCTGACCCCGTCGACGGCCTTGACGTGGCCGACGGTGCGGCGCAGCACACCCTTCTTGATCGGGTAGTGCTTGACCAGGTTGTTGGCGCTGAGGACGACCTCAGGCATCGATGACCTCCTCGGCGAAGTGGCAGGCGGACAGCCGGCCGGGGGCGACCTCGCGCAGGGCGGGGCGGTCGGTGCGGCAGATGTCCTGCGCCATCCGGCAGCGCGGGTTGAAGGGGCACCCCGGCGGGATGTTCATGAGGTTCGGCGGCAGGCCGCCGATCGCCGCGAGGGTCTGGCCCTTCTGGTCCAGGCGCGGGATCGACTCGAGCAGGCCGCGCGTGTACGGGTGACCCGGGGAGGCGTAGAGGTCGAGGACCTCGGCCTTCTCGACGAGCCGGCCCGAGTACATGACCGCGATCCGGTCCGCGACGTCGGCGACCACACCGAGGTCGTGGGTGATGAGGATGAGCCCCATCTGGCGCTCCTCCTGCAGCTCCTCGAGGAGCGCCATGATCTGCGCCTGGACGGTGACGTCGAGGGCGGTCGTCGGCTCGTCGGCGATGAGCACCGCCGGGTCGAGCGCGATGGCCATCGCGATCATGATGCGCTGGCGCATGCCGCCGGAGAACTGGTGCGGGTAGGCCTTGACCCGGTCGCGGGCGGCCGGGATCTGCACCCGCTCCATGAGGCGGACGGCCTGCTCGAGCGCGTCGCTCTTGTTCATCCCGCGGTGGACGCGGAACATCTCGGCGATCTGCCAGCCCACGGGGAAGACGGGGTTGAGCGACGAGAGCGCGTCCTGGAAGATCATCGAGATCTCCGGTCCGCGGGTCTTGCGCCGCTGCTCCTCCGGCATCGTCAGCAGGTCCTCGCCGCAGTAGCGGATGTGGCCCTGCGGGATGACCGCCGGCGGCATGTCGAGGATGCCCATGATCGCCTGCGCGGTGACGGACTTGCCGGAGCCGGACTCACCGAGGATGGCGAGCGACTCGCCCTGGCGCAGCTCGAACGAGACGCCGTTGATGGCCGTGGCCACCCCGTCGCGGGTGTGGAACTCGACGAACAGGTCGTCGACCTCCAGGAGGACGCCGTCCTTGGGGGTGTAGGTGTGCCCCGAGGGCTTGGTGTCGGTCGCGGTGCTCATCGTGTCGCTCACCGGTTCTTCGGGTCGAGGGCGTCACGGACCACGTCACCGAGCATGATGAACGCGAGGACCGTGAGGGACAGGAACAGGCTGGGGAAGAACAGCATGTGCGGGGTGGTGCGCATGCCGACGACCGCGGCGCTGATGTCGACGCCCCAGGAGACGGTCGGCGGCTGCAGGCCGATGCCCAGGTAGGACAGCGTCGCCTCCGCCGAGATGTACGCCCCGAGGTTGATCGTCGCGACGACGATCATCGGCGCGAGGGCGTTGGGGACGATGTGCGAGCGCACGACGCGCCACGGGCTCGCGCCCAGGGCCCGCGCCGCCTGCACGTAGTCGTTCGGCTTGACCTGGATGACGCTGGAGCGCATGAGGCGCGCCATGCTCGGCCAGCCGAGGACGACGAGCGCCAGCACGACCTTGAGGACGATGTAGAAGTAGTTGTCCGTGGCCGGCAGCGTGACGAGCACGATGACCGCACCGAGCAGCAGCGGGATGGCGAAGAAGACGTCACCGAGCCGCGAGAGGATCGTGTCGGTCCAGCCGCCCACGTAGCCGGCGAAGACACCGACGATGCCACCGACGAGCGTCGTGAAGACGGTCGTCAGGAGGCCGACGAGGATCGACGCGCGCGCCCCGTAGATGCAGCGGGCGTAGATGTCGTAGCCCTGGATGTCGCGGCCGAACCAGGCGTCGGCGTTGGGCCGCACGCGGGCGTCCCGCAGGATCGCCTCGGTCGGGTT
This sequence comes from Phycicoccus sp. DTK01, assembly GCF_017312765.1. NCBI lineage: Bacteria > Bacillati > Actinomycetota > Actinomycetes > Micrococcales > Intrasporangiaceae > Phycicoccus > Phycicoccus sp. DTK01. The sequence goes on from NZ_BOPU01000004.1 coordinate 348,635, forward strand.
GGTGCTCGTGAACAGGCTCGGGAAGATCGCCATCAGCGTGAAGATCACGATGAGCACGGACGAGACCCAGAACAGCGGGTTGCTGCGCATCGTGCGCCAGGCGTCCGAGGCGAGCGATCGGGCGGGAGCGGAGTCGCCGCCCTCGGGGGTGGACGTGGGGGCTTCGGAGACGGCGGCCTCAGTCATGGCTGATCCTCGGGTCGAGCAGTCCGTACAACAGGTCGACGAGCAGGTTGACGACGAGGTAGACGATCACGAGGAAGGTCACCGAGCCGACGACCGAGGCGCCGTCCCGCACCCGGATCGCGCGGAAGATGTAGCCGCCGACGCCGGGGATGTTGAAGATGCCCTCGGTGACGACGGCGCCGCCGAGGAGGGCCCCGAAGTCGAACCCGATGAAGGTGACGACGGGGATGAGCGAGTTGCGCAGCGCGTGCAGGCCGTAGGCCCGGCGCTTGGTCAGACCCTTGGAGATCGCGGTGCGGACGTAGTCCGAGCGCAGGTTCTCGACGAGGTTGGTCCGCATGAGGCGCGCGACGTAGGCGACCGACAGCGAGCCGAGGACCAGCGCGGGCAGCAGCAGCTCGTAGAACGTGGGGTTGCTCGAGGTCACCGTGACCGGGAACAGCCCGAACTTCACCCCGAGGTAGAGCTGGGCGACGTTGCCGATGACGAAGATCGGGATCGAGATGAGCACGACGGTCGAGACGAGCACGAGGTTGTCGAGGAACCCGCCCTTGCGGATGCCTGTCAGCACGCCGGCCAGGATGCCGACCAGCGCCTCGAACGCGACCGCCATGAGCGCGAGCTTGGCCGTGACCGGCACGCGCAGCTTGAGCTGGTCGGCGACCGGGGTGTCGCTCGCGGTCGTGCCGAGGTCGCCCTTGGCGAGGTTGACGACGTACTTGCCGTACTGGATGGGCAGGGGGTCGTCGAGGTTGTACTTCTCGATGAAGGCCGCGCGGTAGGCCGCCGAGCAGGGGCGCTCACCGCACTTGCCCGCGACGGGGTCGCCGGGTAGGGCGAAGACCATCGCGAAGATGAGGAACGTAGCTCCCAGGATCACGGGGATCATCTGCAGGATCCGCCGGACGATGTAGGTGCCCACGTCACCTCCTTGGGGTTTCGGGACGCGTCGCCGGGGGTCGGGCGAGGGGCGTCGGGGTGGATTACCGGGTTGAACCTAGACCATGCATGCGGGCATCGGTAGCAGGGGACCCGGCCTTTCCCGCCTGCTCTGCCCGGACACGGCCGTCGGCCTGCCAGCTGCTGCTGACAGGCCGACGACTGTGGGGGTCGGGACCTCAGGAGGTCCCGTCCGTCACTTCAGGGCGACCGACGAGAAGTCGATCGTGCCGAAGGCGGTGATCTTCACGCCGGTGACCTTGTCGGACCAGCCCATCGTGGTCTTGCCGTACCACATCGGGATGGCCGGCATGTCCTGCGCGAGGAGCGCCTCGGCCTGCTGGTACAGGCTGTTGGCCTCGGCCTCGTCGGTCGACGCGGCCGCCTGGGTCAGCAGCTTGTCGAACTCCGGGTTGGAGTAGTCACCGTCGTTGGACGACGCGCCGGTCTTGAAGATCGGGGCGAGGAAGTTCTCGATCGACGGGTAGTCCATCTGCCAGCCGGTGCGGAACATGCCCTTCATCTTGCGCTCCGCGATCTGCGTGCGGAAGGTCGCGAAGTCGACGACACCGGTGGCGACGCAGTCGACACCCAGGGCCTGCTTGATGCTGTTGCAGGTGGCCTCGGTCCAGTCCTTGTGCGCGGCGTCCGCGTTGTAGGACAGGGTGATCTTGTCGCCCTTGAAGCCGCCGGCCTCCTGGAGGAGGGCCTTGGCCTTGGTCGGGTCGTAGGTGCAGTACTCACCGCACTGGTCGGCCTTGTAGCCGTCGACGACCGGGGAGACCCAGCCGGTGGCGGGGACGCGGGTGTTGTTGAAGATCTGCTTGATGATCGTGTCGCGGTCGATCGCCATGGAGATCGCCTGACGGATCTTCGGGTCCGCGTAGTTCGGGTCGACCTTGGTGGGCGCGAAGGTGACCGTCTGGATGACGCCGGTCTCCTTCTGCGCGTTGCGGTCGGGGAGGTCCTGCTTGTACTTGTCGTCGATCAGCGCGCTGGTCGGGATCTCGTCCGTGATGTCCAGGTTGCTGGCGATGACGTCGTTGTACGCGGCGTCGGACTCCGTGTAGATCTTGAAGGTGATCTTGTCGACCTTGCCGCCGAAGTCACCGGTGTAGTCGGCGAACTTGGACAGGACGATCGACTGCTCCTTGTTCCAGGCGTCCAGCTTGTACGGGCCCGAACCGATCGGCTTGTCGCCGAAGGCCTTGGGGTCCGAGAAGAAGGCGTCCGGGAGCGGCGAGAACGCCGAGTAGCCCAGGCGGACCGGGAGGTTCGAGACCTTCTCGGTCGTCTTGATCGTGAAGGTGTAGTCGTCGACGACGTTGAGGCCGGTCAGCTTGTCGACCTTGGCCTTGCCGTCACCGGCGCAGGGGTCGTCACCGGTGCCGGTGCACTGGAGGTCGCCGTAGCCCTCGATGGGCTCCATGAAGTAGCCCGAGGACTGGCCGTTGGGCGCGTAGGCGGCGTAGTTCCAGGCGTCGACGAAGTTCTTGGCCTTGATCTCGGTGCCGTCGTGGAACTTGCGACCCTGCTTGAGCTTGATCGTGAAGTTCTGGTTGTCCGTCGTGTCGATGGACTCCGCGAGGTCGTTCTCCGGCTTGGCCGTCTCCGCGTTGTAGTGCACGAGCTTCGAGAAGATGGCGTCGATGACGTTGCCACCGCAGGTCTCGGTCGTGTTGCTCGGGACGAGAGGGTTCTGCGGGTTGCAGCCGCGGACGGTGATCTCGCCGCCCGTCTTGCCGCCGGCCGCCGAGCTCTGGTCGCCGCCGCTGTCCCCGCTGCCACAACCGGCAGCGAGCAGAGCAACGGCGGACATGGCCGCAACGGCGACCGTGCGAGCAGTTCCTCGCATGGATGTCCTCCTGTGACGTGGTGCCACCCGAGGTCGGGTGGGCTTCTCCGTGAGGATGCCCCGGTCGGGTGCATCTCCCTGACAACGCCCTCCGGCGTGCCCGCACCACTAAAGACCAGAACCTCCACAGAGGGAAGTTCCGTGGCGCACCGAGACCCGATTGTGACCGAAGTGCGACCGCGCCGTGCCGCACGCCGGAAGATCTTCGGCCGCGGGCGGCCGCGGGGTAGGTTGAGCCGCGTGCCGGGCTACGACGACGACCTCCGCCTCGCCCACGTCCTCGCCGACGCCGTCGAGCGGCTGACGATGGAGCGCTTCCGCGCCGAGGACCTCCACGTCGAGACCAAGCCCGACCTCACGCTCGTCAGCGACGCGGACCGCGCGGCCGAGGAGCTGCTCCGGGCCCAGCTGAAACGCACCCGCCCGCGGGACGCCGTCATCGGCGAGGAGATGCCCGACACCGGCGCCAGCCCCCGGCAGTGGGTCGTCGACCCGATCGACGGCACGCACAACTTCGTCCGGGGCGTCCCGGTGTGGGCGACCCTCATCTCCCTCGTCGACCACGGCGTCCCGGTCGTCGGCCTCGTGGCGGCGCCGGCGCTCGGTCGTCGCTGGTGGGCCTCGCAGGGCACCGGCGCGTGGTCCGGCCGGAGCCTGACGAGCGCCCGGCGGCTGCGGGTCTCGGGCGTCTCGACGCTCGACGACGCCTCCCTGTCGATCTCGAGCACGACCTCCTGGGAGGCGGTCGGCCGCCTCGACCCGATGCTCGACCTCGCGCGCGCCTGCTGGCGCGAGCGGGCGTACGGCGACTTCTGGTCCTACATGCTCGTCGCCGAGGGGGCGGTCGACATCGCCGCCGAGCCCGAGCTCTCGACGTACGACATGGCCGCCCTCGTCCCGGTCGTCACGGAGGCCGGCGGTCGCTTCACCTCGCTCGACGGGGTCGACGGCCCGTTCGGGGGCAACGCCGTGGCCACGAACGGCCTGCTCCACGACGAGGTGCTGGCCCGCCTCTCCCGCTAGGGCTCGAAGAGCGAGCCCTGGTCGGCCTCGGTGGCGACGCCCTCGAGGTGCAGGAGGAAGGCCTTGCGCTGCAGCCCGCCGGCGTAGCCGGTCAGCGTGCCGTCGCTGCCGACGACGCGGTGGCACGGCAGGAGCACGGGCAGCGGGTTGGCGCCGTTGGCGGCCCCCACGGCCCGGGACGCGCCCGGCGGCAGGCCGAGCCGGGCCGCGAGCGCCCCGTAGGTGGTCGTCGTGCCCCACGGCACGAGCGCCAGCTCGCCCCACACCCGCCGCCGGAAGTCCGTGCCGTCCGGGCGCAGCGGCAGGTCGAACCGGGTGCGCTCCCCGGCGAAGTACTCGGCCAGCTGCCGGCGGGCGGCCGCGAGGACGGGGTGGACGCGGGGGGCTCCGTCGTCCACCGGCCCCTCGGCGTCGAACCGGACCGCGACGAGGGCGTCACCGTCCGCGACGAGCTCGAGCGCGCCGACCGGCGAGCCGACGACGAGCGAGGTGGTCCCGGCGTCAGCGGGCAACCGTCGTCACCGGGACGGGCACCCGGCCCTCGAGAGCCGGCACGATGCTCGCGGCGTCGCCGACGAGGACGACGGTCCACTCCCCCGTCGCCACGCGGCGATAGGCGGTGTCGAGGTCCTCGACGCCCAGCTCGCGCAGCGCCGCCAGGTTGCGCGTCGTGAAGTCGAGCGGCAGCCCCTCCAGCGCGAGGGCGGCGGTCTCGTCGGCGACCGCGTCGGCGGTGGCGTACCGGCCCGGGGCGGTCTTGCCGACGAAGTCCACACCGGAGCGCAGCTCGGCCGGGGTGAACCCCTCCCGGGCGTCGGTGAGGATGCCGAGGAGCAGCTCGAGCGCCTCCCCCGTCACCTCCGAGCGCACCGACCCGGACGTGACGAACGAGCCGCCCGCGACCCGGGGCCGGAAGGAGGCGCGGACCCCGTAGGTGTATCCCTTCTCCTCGCGCAGCACGGCGTCGAGGCGCGCGTTCGGGGAGCCGCCGACGACGAACGCGAGCACCGGGTGGGGCGCCCAGCCGTGCGGCGTCGAGCGGTCCGGGCCCGGGCAGGACACGGCGATCTCGGTCTGGACCGAGCCCGGCCGGTCGACGACCACGACCCGCGCCCGGTCGGCGGCCGGCCGCGGGGCGACCGGCCGGCTGCCCGGCTCGTGGCGCGGGGCGTCCCACGCGCCGAGGGTCGCGGTGAGCACCTCGAGGGCGTCGGTGCCGGTGAGGTCGCCGGCGAGGACGACGGTGGCGTCCTGGGGGCCGACGCGCCGGGCGTGGTGCTCCACGACGGCCTCGCGGGTGATCCGGCCTATCGACTCCACGGTGCCGGCGGCCGGGCGCGAGGCCCGGTCCCGCGGGTCCCACAGAGTCGCGGCCACCTCCCGTGCCGCACGGTGCGCGGCCGAGGCCCGTTCCTGCTCGATCTCGGCGAGGCGCCCACGCAGGATGCGCCGCACCTCCGCCTCGGGGAAGACCGGGTGCGCGAGCGCCTCGGTCAGCAGCCGGGCCGCCGTCGGCAGGTGCGCCTGCGGGACGTCGACGTCGACGAGGAGGCCGCCGTCCGAGACACCGGCGCCGAGCGCCATCCCGTGCCGCTCCATCAGCTCGGCGAACTCCTCGGGGCCGTGCTCGGCGGTCCCCTCGTCGAGCAGCCGCGCGGTCATCGACGAGATGCCCTCGAGCCCCTCCGGCTCGTCGGCGAGGGAGCCCGGGACGACGACGCGCAGGGAGAGGACGTACTGGCCGGGCAGGTCGTGCAGGAGCAGGCGGACCCCGTTGGGCAGGAGGTGCTCCTGCGCCGCGGGGAAGACCCAGGGCTCGGGGTCGAGGACGGCCGGGCGGGTGCTCACGCGACCGCCTCCGTCGCGTCGGCGTCGCCGGAGGCGTCGAGGTAGGCGACCACCGCCCGGCTCTCGGGACGCAGCCAGCGACGGGTCACCTCGACGACGCGCTCGGCCGTCACGGCGCGGACCCGGTCGAGGTGGGTGTTGACGATCTCGGGGTCGTCGTGGAGCAGCGCGTACCGGCTCAGGAGGTCCGCCCGCTCCTCCTGCGACGCCAGGGCCGACAGCCACGCCCGCTCGGACTGGGCGATGGACGCCTCGAGCTCGGCCTCGGTCGGGCCGTCGGCCGCGAGGCGCTCCAGCTCCTCGACGAGCGCCGCCTCGAGGTCGGTGGGGTCGGCGTCGGGGGCCGCGTCGATGACGACGAAACCGAGCGAGACGCCGTCGACGAACCCCCACGCGGTGGCGTGGGCGCCGACCGCGCTCTGCTCGCGCCGCACCAGCCGGCGCACGAGCCGCGAGGTCGACAGGCCGCCGAGGCAGTCGAGCGCCACGGTGGCGGCGACGAGCTCGTCGGTGCCGTCGACCGGCAGCCGGAAGGCGACGTGCAGGCGGTCGTTGGGCACCTGCTCGCGCCGCTCGACGCGGACGGGGGCCGTGAGCGGCTCGAGCTGCGCGAGGGTGGGCCGGGGCTCCTCCGCCCGGGACTCGATGCCGCCGAAGTAGCGCTCGACGAGGGCGAACCCCTCCCCCGGCTCGACGTCGCCGCACAGCGTGACCACCGTGTTGTCCGGCGCGTAGTAGCGGCGGAAGAACGCGTGCACGTCCTCGAGCCCGGCCGCGTCGAGGTCCTCCATCGACCCGATCGTCGGGTGGTGGTACGGGTGCCCCTCGGGGAAGACGGTCGCGTAGACGTCGATGAGCGCGGTGCCGTACGGCTGGTTGTCGTACCGCTGGCGCTTCTCCTCCTTGACGACGTCGCGCTGGTTGTCGAGGTTCTCCTGGGTCAGCGCGTCGAGGAGGTGGGCGTGCCGGTCCGCCTCGAGCCAGAGCGCGAGCTCGAGGGCGCCCTTGGGCACCGTCTCGAAGTAGTTGGTCCGGTCGAACCACGTCGTCGCGTTGAGCCGGCCCCCCTCGGCCATGAGCGCCTCGAAGTGCTCGCCGCTGCGGACGTTGCGCGACCCCTGGAACATCAGGTGCTCGAAGAGGTGCGCGAACCCGGTGCGGCCCGCCTGCTCGTGGCGGGAGCCCACACCCACCCAGAGGTTGACGGTGACGTTCGGGACGGTGTGGTCCGGGGAGACGACGACACGCAGCCCGTTCGGGAGCGTGCGCCGGTGCACCGGGTAGTCGAGCGGCATGGCCGTCACCCTAGGTCAGCGGCGCCCCCGCGTCCCAGCCCCGGGCAGGACGCGGGCTCAGCCCGCGTCGCGCAGCTCGTCCTTCGGGGTGGAGCGCAGCTCGTCGCCGACCTGGAGCATGGCCCGCCGGCCGAACACCTGCTGGTGCGTGGCCACCCGCTCCGCCCGGCCGCGGCCGAGGAAGCTGACCGCCCAGTGCAGCAGCGTCGTGATGCGGTTCTTGAAGCCGATGATGTACACGAGGTGCACCCCGAGCCACAGCAGCCACGCGAGGAAGCCGTGGAAGCGCAGGCGGCCGATCGAGGCGACGGCGCTGAAGCGCGACACGGTGGCCATCGAGCCCTTGTCGAAGTACTCGAACTCGCCCTGCGAGGGCTTGCCGTCGAGCCGGTGCGCGATCTCCTTGGCGGCGAAGCGCGCGCCCTGGATGGCGACCTGCGCGACCCCGGGGAGGTCCTTGAGCGCGATCATGTCGCCGACGACGAAGACCTCGGGGTGGCCGGGCAGCGTGAGGTCGTCCTGCACCTTGACCCGGCCGGCCCGGTCGAGCTCGACGCCGGACTGCTCCGCCAGCTGCTTGCCGAGTGGGCTGGCCTGCACCCCGGCCGCCCAGACCTTGGTGAGCGTCTCGATGCGCGTCACGTGGTCCTGGCGGTCCTTGTACGTGAGGCCGTCCTCGTCGACACCCGTCACCATCGCGCCGGTGCGCACGTCGACCCCGAGCTCCTGGAGCCGCTTGCGCGCCGCCCCCCCGAGGCGCTCGCCGAAGCTCGGCAGGATCGTGTCGGCCGCGTCGAGGAGGATGACGTGCGCCTGGGTCGGGTCGATGCGGCGGAAGTCGTGGCGCAGCGTCCGGCGCGCGAGCTCGGCGATCTGCCCCGCCATCTCGACCCCGGTCGGGCCGGCCCCGACGACGACGAAGGTGAGCGCGCGGCGCACGTCCTCCTCGCTCGTCGCGAGCTCGGCGAGCTCGAACGCGCCGAAGATGCGGCCGCGCAGCTCGAGCGCGTCGTCGACCGACTTCATGCCCGGCGCGTACTCGGCGAACTCGTCGTGGCCGAACCAGGACTGGCCGGCGCCGGCCGCGACGAGCAGCGAGTCGTACTCCGTGACGGTCGTCGTGCCGAGCAGCTCGGAGGTGACCGTGCGCGCCGTCAGGTCGACGTCGGTCACCTCGCCGAGGATGACCCGGGCGTTCTTCTGCTTGGCCAGGACCTCGCGGGTGCTCGGGGCGATCTCGCCCTCGGAGAGGATCCCCGTCGCCACCTGGTAGAGCAGCGGCTGGAAGAGGTGGTGCGCGGTGCGCGCGACGAGGGTGATCTCGACGTCGTCCCGGCGCCTGAGGGCCTGGGTGCCGAAGAGGCCACCGAAGCCCGACCCGATGACGACGATCCGGTGCTTGCGGTTCAGGGGGGTGGTCACGTCGGTGTCAACGTGCTCGGCGCTGTCGGTATGCCGGGGCTGCGGCGTGCTGGGGGTCACGGCGGAGGTCTCCTGGGGCTGGGCGCGGGTGGGGCGTGCCCGCGCGGGCGGAGGGAGCGTCGGCGGTCCCTGGTGGGTGGGGTCGTCCCCCGATCATCCCGGCTCGGCCGTGGTCGTGGGGCCGTCCGTGCCGGCGGACCCGCGCTCGCATCCCGCCCATGACATCGGCCCCGACCGGCTGTCGCCGGTCGGGGCCGATGTCATTCGTGGTAGCGGGGGCAGGATTTGAACCTGCGACCTCCGGGTTATGAGCCCGGCGAGCTACCGAGCTGCTCCACCCCGCGTCGTGGTGAGTCGCACCCCGGGGGGCGCGCTCGGTATGTCTCGAGGTTAGACGATGGACTCCGCCGGGACCAAATCGGCCCCGGCGGAGCCCTGCGTCATCCGGCGCTGGCGGTCGTCGACGCCGACGGCGCCGGGGACGGCGAGGCCGACGGGGACGCCGAGGGCGTCGGGGTCGGCGCCGTGGTCCCGAGCTGGCGGGCGAGCTCGTCGGCCTTGGCGATCGCCGCGGACAGCTGCTTCTGTGCCTCGCCGTACGCGGTGAAGTCGCTCTTGCTCAGCGCCTCCTGGCCGGCCTGGTAGGCCGCCTGGATCTCGGCGATGGCCGCGCTCAGCTGCTGCGGCAGACCCGTGCCGGGGTCGGTCGGCGTGCCGCCGCCGCCCCCGCCGTCGCTGCCGCCGCCGTCGTTGCCGCCCGTGTCGCCCTGCCCCTCGCCGAAGAGGCCGGTGATGGCCTGGTCCAGCGTGTCGCCCCAGGCGACGTTCGAGCCGTACACGGCGACGGTGATCTTGTTCTGCGGGAACGAGCCCGAGCCCTCCGAGGCCTGCACGTAGACCGGCTGCACGTAGAAGGTGCGGCCCTGCAGGGGGAAGGTCAGCAGGTTGCCGAAGGTCAGCTTCTTGCCGCCGCTGGAGTTGTTGGTGATGTACTGCGCGAGGCCCAGCTGCTCCGCGGGGTTCTGCGAGCGCACGTTGGAGTTCTGGATCTGGTTGCGCACCTGGCCCGGTCCGGACGGCGCCTGGTTCGAGGAGTACTCGACGAGCCGGAGCTTGCCGAAGTTCTCGGCCCGCTCCCCCGCGGTCGACCCGGCGTCGGCGTCGACGGCGAGCAGGCCACGGAGGATCTCCCGGCCGCCCTCGGCGTTGCTCGCCGGCACGAACGGCGAGGTGATCGAGAACGAGGCGCGGTCCTCGCCCGGCAGCGCGATCGACTGGAACACCACGGGGATGTCCTGGGTCGACAGCGAGGGGTCGCGCGGCACCCGCCAGCGGTCGTTGCCGGTGTAGAAGTCGTCCGGGTTGGTGATGTGGTACTCGTTGAGCAGGTCGCGCTGGATCTTGATGAGGTCCTGCGGGTAGCGGATGTGCGACATCAGGTCGCCGGAGATCTCGGAGATCGGGCGCACCGTGTTGCCGAAGGCCTGGCTCCACGCCTTGAGGATCGGGTCGCTCGTGTCCCAGCCGTAGAGCTTGACCGAGCCGTCGTACGCGTCGACGGTCGCCTTGACGGCGTTGCGCACGTAGTTGGCCTCGCCGGTGCGGACCTGCACGACGTTGCTGCGCTGGGCGACCGAGTCCGACGTCGCGTTCGCGAGGTCGACGAGGCGGCTGTTCGGGTAGGCCGACGAGGTCGTGAAGCCGTCGACGATCCACTGCACCCGCCCGTCGACGACCGCCGGGTAGACGTTGCCGTCGAGGGTCAGCCAGGGCGCGACGCGCTCGACGCGCTCCTGCGGGGTGCGGTGGTCGAGGATGCGCGAACTGTCGTTGACCGCGTTGGAGAGGAAGAAGTTCGCCTCGCGGTACTTGATCGCGTACGCGAGCTTGCGGAACGTCGAGCCGATCGAGACGCCGCCTCCACCGCTGTAGGTGTTGTTGACCGACGACCCCTCCGAGGAGCCCGGACGGTCGTACTCCTTGGCCTGCGCCCCGGCGGGGGCACCGACGACCGAGTACGACGGCGACAGCTCGCCGAAGTAGATCCGTGGCTCGTACTCACCGAGGTTGTTGCGGGTGCCGCCCTCGAAGAAGACCGGGTCGCCCTCGGCGGTGCGCTGGTTGCCGTACGCCGCGTAGAAGCCGTAGCCGTGGGTGAAGACCGTGTGGTCGTTGATCCAGTTGCGCTGGCTGTCCGGCAGGCCCGAGAGGTTCATCTCGCGCACGGCGACGACGGCGTCGTTGACCCGGCCGTCGATCGTGTAGCGGTCGACGTCGAGGGTGTCGGGGAAGGCGTAGAAGTCGCGCTCGCCCTCGAGCTGGCGGAAGGTCGGTGCGACGACGTTGGGGTCGATGACGCGCACGCCGGGGATGGCCTCGGCGTTGGAGCGCAGCGTGTTCTCGGACGGCGCCTGCGCCGGCACCGTGTTCTCGATCCGCTCGACGCGGTCCAGCCCGAAGGCCGCGCTCGTCGCCTTGATGTTGCGGTCGATGTAGGTCGCCTCGAGCGAACGCTCGGAGGGCCGCACCCGCAGCGACTGGATGAGCGCCGGGTAGATCGTGCCCGCGACGACGGCGGTGACGACGAGCAGCCCGACCCCGATGATCGGCAGCCGCCAGCTGCGGCTCCAGATCGCGGCGAGGAAGAAGATCGCGCACATGATCGCCGCGACCGCGAGGATGGCCTTGGTCGGCAGGACCGCGTTGGCGTCGGTGTACGTGATGCCCGTGAGCAGCGACCCCTTCTGCGTCGAGAGCGAGTAGCGGTCGAGCCAGTACGACCCGGCGCGGGTCAGCGCGATGAGCGCGCCGACGACGCCGAGGTGCACGTAGGCGGCCCGCGTCGACGGCCCGCGGCCCGGCAGCTGGAGGCCGCCGTAGACGTAGTGGGTGAACGCGCCGGCGAGGAAGGTCAGCACGAGCACGACGGTCAGGAAGCTCACGAGGAAGCGCAGCCACGGCAGCGTGAAGACGAAGAAGCCGACGTCGAGGCCGAACTGCGGGTCGGTGACACCGAAGGGCTGCCGGTTGGCCCAGAGCAGGTACGTGCGCCAGGCCCCCATCGACCCCGAGCCCGCGAGCAGGCCGAGGACGCCCGGGATCGCGAACAGCGCGATCCGGCGCAGCGGCTCGATGGCCTGGCGGTACTGCTCGAGCACCTGCTGGGCCGGCGTCACCGGGACGTAGATCGGCCGGGTGCGGAAGGCGACGACGAGCGAGGCCGCGACCGCACCCGCCGTCAGCACGAACGCGAGGACGAAGATGACCGCCTTGGTGGCGAGCTCGGTCGTGAAGACGCTGCGGTAGCCGACCGACTCGTACCACCAGACGTCGGTCAGGAGGTCGGCGGCGATGCCGCCGACCACGGCCAGGCCGATGAGGACGAGCAGGGTGGGCAGCAGCGGGCCCCTCCGGCGCGGCCGCGCGGGGCGGCCTCCCTCGGCGGCGCGCCCGGACCCGTCATCGGGTCCGTCCGGGCGGTCGCGTCCGTCGAACCAGTCCGAGCGACTCACAGCTCTCCTCGTCCCGTGTGCCGGGGTCGTCGTGCGATGGGTGAGGTCAACCTATCTCGCACACCCGAACGCGCGGAGGGCGGGAAAGGTTGCGTCGGGCACCATGGAGCCCGTGAGCCCCGACCGACGCCCCGTCACCGACCCCCTGACCCTCGCCGCGCTCGACACCGAGCGGCACGTCGCCCGCTCCGGGTGGGACCAGCCGGTCCGGCTCTTCGCGCTAGTCCACACCGCCGAGCTCGTCGAGCGCGAGCCGCAGCTGGCGCAGGGTCTGGCCACCCACGACGCGGTGGCCGGAGCCCTCTCGGCCATCGAGCAGGACGAGCTCCCCGAGGCCACCGGGCTCGAGGAGCTGCTCGGCCGGATCGCCTGGCCGGCGGAGGTCGCCGGCTGCGCGGTCGCCGTGGAGCGGGTCGTCCTCCCGCCGGCCGCCGAGCGCGACCTGCCCGAGGACCCCGAGGAGGCGGTGCGCGCCGTCGCCGCGCACCCCGACCGCGCCGACGTGCGCCTGCTCGTGGCCGTCACGCGCGACGGCGCCGCGCGCTGCCTGCTGCGCCAGCGGGCGCACGACAGCGACGACGAGGTCGCCCTCGGCGAGGACCTCGCGCCGGGCATCGTCCACGCCCTGCGCGCGACCCTGGACTGAGCGCCCCGGGCGACCGGCCGGCTCAGCCGCAGCGCGGCAGGCCGGCGGTGTCGCCCTTCGCGATGCCCTCGACGGCGGTCCTCGCGTCGTCGAACGTCGTCACCTTGAGCAGGGTCATCCCGTCCGGCACGTGGCCGACGGCGTCCGCGCAGTCCTGCGCGGGCGAGAGGAACCAGCGGGCGCCCGCCTCGTGGGCGCCGGCCATCTTCTGCCGGATGCCGCTGATCGGTCCGACCGCTCCGCCGTCGGCGATCGTCCCGGTGCCGGCGATGCGCTGCCCGCCGGTCAGCGCGCCCGGCGTCAGGGCGTCGTAGATCGCGAGGGTGAACATCAGGCCCGCCGAGGGCCCACCGACCTGGCCGGTGTTGAGGGTGACGGAGACGGGCAGGTCGTAGTCGGTGCGCAGGAGCACGCCGATGACCGGCTGGCCCTGGACGTCGCCGGTGGTCACGGACAGGCGCTTCTCGAGGCCGTCCCGATCGACGACGAGCGCGACCTCCTCCCCCGGCCGGTGCTCGCGCACCGCGCCGCGCACGGCGTCCGGGTCGGACGCGTCGACCCCGTCGACGCTCCGGAGCACGTCGCCCTTCTCGAGCACCCCGGCCGCCGGGCTGCCGTCCGGGACGTCGGCGATGGCGACGTGCGTCGTCACCTGCTTCCCGAGGGCCCGCAGGGCGGTCGCGGCCGCGACGACCTGGGACTCGTTCATCAGCTCGACGTTCTGCTCCTGGACCTCGTCGGCGGTCGTGTCGTCGGGGAAGTAGTCGCTCTCGGGGGCGGTGTCGCTGTCTCCGCGCCACCACGCCTCCGCGAGGTCGTAGATCGTCACCGTGCGTCCGGGACCGCCCTCGAAGGCGACGGTCGTGAAGTCGAGCGCGCCCTGCGTCGGGTACGTCTGCGCCCCCTGGACCGACAGCACCGGCTTGCCGTCGACCTGGCCGAGGACGTTGGTGGCCGGGCCGGGCGACAGGATGACGTAGGGCAGGCCGACGAACGTCATCCCGGCGGCGAGGACGACGAGCACGAAGAGCGAGGTGAGGAGGGTCGCGGCCAGCCGGCCGCCGCGCGCGGACGGCGGGGGGACGCCCAGGCTCACGGCAGCCCCACCCACTCGGTCGAGCCGTCACCGAGGGACTGGTGCTTCCAGATGGGCGTGCGCGCCTTGAGGGTGTCGATGACCGCCCGGCAGGCGTCGAAGGCCTGGCCGCGGTGCGGCGCCGACGCCGCGACGACGACCGCGAGGTCGCCGATGGCGAGGGTCCCGGTGCGGTGGACCGCCGCCACCCGGACGGCGTCCGAGGACGCGAGGACGTGCTCGCACACCTCCTGCATCGTCGCGAGGGCGCTCGGGTGCGCCGAGTACTCCAGCCCCGTCACGGCGTCGCCGTGGTCGTGGTCGCGCACGAGCCCGACGAAGAGCGCGACGCCACCGCACGCGGGGTGGCGCACGGCGTCCAGCGCCTCGTCGACGGACAGCGGCTCGTCGCGGACCGCGACGAGCGCGACCGCGGAGTCATCGGTGGCCAATGGGGCTCCTCGGGGGACGGCCGCCGGAACGATTCGCGCGCGGCCGTGGTTGGGTACGACAGACGCCCATCCTCTCATCCGACCTGCAGGAGACCGGCCGTGACCGACCACGCCGACGACGACGAGACCCCCGACCTCCCCCCGGAGCTGGAGCAGATGCTGCGCGGCCTCACCGGCGGCGCCGAGCTCGACCCGCAGATGGTCGCGATGATGCGGAACATGGGCCTGGACCGGATCGACCCGCAGATGCTCCAGATGGTCATGTCCCAGGTGCAGGCGATGTTCGCGGCCCCGCCCGGTGACAGCACGCTGGACCCGGCGCTGGCCACCGACACCGCGCGCAAGACCGTCGCGGCCGCCGGGGACGCCCTCGCGGCCGAGGCCGACCGCCGGGCCGCCGCCGAGGCCGTGCACGTCGCGAACCTCTGGCTCGACGCCGTCACCGACCTCACCGCCCCCGCGCTGCGCGGCACCGCGTGGAGCCGTGCGGAGTGGGTCGAGGCGACGATGCCCGTCTGGACCGACCTCGTCGAGCCGGTGGCCGAGGGCGTGACCGACGCCGTCACCGCGGCCATGACCCGCCAGCTCTCCGACCTGCCCGAGGACGCCCTGCCCGCGGGGATGGCCGGGATGCTCGACCAGGCCGGCCCGATGCTGCGCCGCATGCACGGCTCGATGTTCGCCCTCCAGCTCGGCCAGGGCGTCGGGACCCTCGCCGGCGAGGTCGTCACCGGCTGCGAGGTCTCGCTCCCGCTCGTGCCCGCCCCCGACGTCGTCCTCATGCCGCAGGCCCTGCGCGAGCTCGCCGACGGCCTCGAGGTCGACGAGCCGCAGGCCCGCCTGTACCTCGCGGTGCGCGAGGTCGCCCGGGTGCGCCTGTTCGCCGACGTGCCGTGGCTCTCGGCCGGCCTGCGCGCGGCCGTGCGCGACTACGCCGGCGACATCACCATCGACACCGACGGCATCGAGGAGGCGGTCCGCTCGATCGACCCCTCCGACCCCCAGGCGGTCCAGGAGGCGCTGCAGGGGCGGCTGTTCAACCCGCAGCACTCCCCCGCGCAGCAGGCCGCCCTCGGCCGGCTCGAGACGCTGCTCGCCCTCGTCGAGGGCTGGGTCGACGTCGTGACCGAGCGCGCGGTCGCCGGTCACCTGCCGGCCGCCGACGCCCTCGGCGAGGCCGTGCGCCGGCGCCGCGCGAGCGGCGGCCCGGCCGAGAAGGCCTTCGGCTCCCTCGTCGGGCTCGAGCTGCGTCCGCGCCGGCTGCGCGACGCCGCCAACCTCTTCCGGGCGCTCGAGGACCGGGCCGGTGCCGAGGGCCGCGACGCCGCGTGGCGCCACCCGGACCTCGCGCCGTCCTCGGCCGACCTCGACGACCCGCTCGGCTACGCCGAGCGGTCGACCACGCCGGCCACCGACGACCTCGACGCCGAGCTCGACGCGCTGCTGCGCGGCGAGGGCGACCGGTGACCGACCCCGTCGACCCCGCCCACGAGTACGCCCACCTGCACGCCGACGCCACCGCCGTCCTCGACCGCTGGTCGGCGCCGGACGCGGAGCAGGAGGAGCTGCGCCGCGGCTACCTGGCCCACCTCGCGGCGCACCCGGACGGCGTGGCCAAGGCCGGGCCGCCCGCGCACCTCACCGGGTCCTGCCTCGTCGTCGACGCCACCGGCGAGCACGTCCTGCTCACCCACCACCGGCGGGCCGGGCAGTGGTTCCAGCTGGGCGGCCACCTCGAGCCGGGCGACGCGACGCTTTATGACGCCGCGCGGCGCGAGGCCCGCGAGGAGTCCGGCATCCCCGACCTCGAGCCGCTGCCCGCGCCGGTGCAGCTGGACCGGCACACCCTCGAGGGCGACTTCGGGCGCTGCCGCGAGCACCTCGACGTCCGCTACGTCGCCCGGGCCGCCGCGGACGCCGTGCCGCGGGTCAGCGCGGAGTCGCACGACGTGCGCTGGTGGCCGGCCGACGCGCTGCCCGAGGGCACCCGCGCCGAGCTCTCACCCCTCGTCGAGGCCGGCCGCCGGGCCCTCGGGCTCCTCTGAGGTCGGCATCCCCGAGGCGTGCGCGAGCCCGTCGAGGAACCCGCGGGCGCGCTCCAGGCGCGGGTAGGAGCCCAGCAGCCGCCAGAAGGCCGGGCCGTGGCCGGCGACGAGCAGGTGCGCGAGCTCGTGGAGCAGCACGTAGTCGAGGACGTGTGTCGGGACGTCGCGCAGCCGGTCGGAGACCCGGATCGTCCCGTCCGTCGGGGTGCACGAGGCCCAGCGCTTCTCCATCGTCGACACCCACCGGACGCTGCTCGGCCGCGCGTGCCCGCCGAGGTAGCGCTCGGACAGGCGGGCGGCCCGGGCCGCGAGCGCGTCGTCGCCGAGGGCGCTGCGGGTGTCGCCGCGCTCGAGCCGCGTGAGCATCCGCTCCACCCAGCGGGCCTCCTCGGCGGCCGAGAACGAGGCGGGGATGAGCACGACCGTGCGTCCGCCGTCCCGGTAGGCGCTCACGGTGCGGCGGCGTCTCCGGCTGCGGCGGACCTCGACGTCCCGCGTGGCCACCCCCCGACTCTACGCACTGCGGTGACCGTGGGGCCGGTGGGACGCGCGTGACCAGCGAGGACGCCACGGCCCGCCCCGGCCGCGCGTCACGTGGGCAGCGACCCCCCGCGTGGCTAGTGTGGGACGGTCCAGGCCGCCCCCGGGGGGCGGTACACCACTCCGGACGGGTTCCCGGCCGGTGACAAGGAGTACGTCGATGGCTGACGAGACCTACAAGGGCGAGTTCTACTGCGTGAAGTGCAAGGAGAAGCGCGAGGCGGAGGGGAAGGTCGTCGTCTCCGAGAACGGCCGGCGGATGGCCAAGGGGCAGTGCCCGGTGTGCGGGACGAACCTCAACCGCATCCTCGGGAAGGCCTGAGCGGCCGACCCTCGACGACGGCCCCGGACCACGACGGTCCGGGGCCGTCGCCGTGCCCGGGGCCTGTGGACGACGCCCGCGGTGGAGGCGCCCGGCCGGGCAGGATGCCGCCAGGGGTCCGGGCAGGAGGCAGCGATGGAGCGGGTGCGGGTCGTCGTCGACGGGTGGGGTGTGCTCGCGTCCGAGACCGCGGGCCGGCTGCGCCGCTGCGGGGTGCCGGTGCGCGCCGGGGCGCACGAGGCCGACGCCACCGAGCTCGCGCTCGTCGCCGGCCTGCCCGGGCCCGACCTCGTCGTGCTCGTCGCCGAGCACGGGCCGCCCGAGTGGTGGAGCGCGCCGTGGCTCGGGGCGCCGTGGCAGGCGCACGACGTCGCCCTGCTGCCCGTCGTCCGGCACACCGCGGGGGTCGACGTCGGTCCGCTCGTGCTCCCCGGCCGCACGCCGTGCCTCGTCTGCGTCACCCCGCCCCCACGGCCGCCCGGTGCGGCGGCGGCGCTCGGGGCCGGGGCCGTCGTGCTCGCCGCCGCGGTGGCCACGGTCACCGCCCTCGCGACCCTCGCCGGGGACGCCTCGCTCGGCGGCGTCTCGACCGAGATCGGCCCGCAAGGCACGACCGTCGTGCACCGGGTCTGGACCTCCCGGCCCGGGTGCGGCTGTGCGTCGGTGAGAATGGCGGGGTGAGCGAACGCGACCGGGAGATCCCCGGCTCCTCCATCGCCCGGGCCGCTCGGCTCGCGGGCCTGCCCCTCGGCCACGCCGGGCGGGCCGCCCTCGGCATGGGCAAGCGGGTGGGCGGCAAGCCGGCCGAGGCCGTCGCCTCCGAGCTCCAGGCCCGCACCGCCGAGCAGATGTTCGCGGTGCTCGGCCAGCTCAAGGGCGGCGCGATGAAGTTCGGCCAGGCGCTGTCGGTCATGGAGGCCGCGATGCCCGAGGAGGTGCTCGGGCCCTACCGCGCCACGCTGACCAAGCTCCAGGAGTCGGGGCCGCCGATGGGCGCCGATCGCGTGCACGGCATCCTCGCCCAGGAGCTCGGGCCGCGCTGGGCCACGACCAAGCTCGTCGAGTTCGACGACGTCCCGGCCGCCGCCGCCTCCATCGGCCAGGTCCACCGCGGCGTGTGGCGCGACGGCCGCGAGGTCGCCGTCAAGATCCAGTACCCCGGGGCGGGCAAGGCGCTGCTCTCCGACCTCAACCAGCTCTCGCGGATGGCCCGGATGGCCGGCTCGTGGGTCCCCGGCATCGACGTCAAGCCGATCATGGAGGAGCTGCGGGCGCGGATGAGCGAGGAGCTCGACTACTCGCTCGAGGCCCGCCACCAGCGGCACTTCGCCCGCGCCTTCCGGGACGACGAGGACGTGCTCGTCCCCGACGTCCTCGTGGAGTCGCCGCAGGTCCTCGTCACCGAGTGGGTCGAGGGCACGCCGCTCGCCCGGGTCATCGCCGACGGGACGCCGGAGGAGCGCGACGAGGCCGCCTCGCTCTACCTCGAGTTCCAGCTGCGCGCCCCCACCCGGGCCCGCCTCCTGCACGCCGACCCGCACCCGGGCAACTTCCGGATCACGCCCGACGGGCGCCTCGGTGTCCTCGACTTCGGCGCGGTCAACCGCCTCCCCCAGGGCATGCCGCCCGAGATGGGCGAGATCCTCACGGCGAGCCTCGCGGGCGACGGCGAGGGGCTCGTCGCGGTCCTGCGCCGCGCCGGCTTCATCCGCCCCGGCATCCAGATCGACCCCGACGGCCTCGTCGAGTACCTCCAGCCGCTCGTCGAGCCGATCCTCCACGAGCAGTTCACGCCCACCCGCGAGTGGCTGCGGGGCGCGGCTGCCCAGATCCAGGACCCGCGCCGGCCGCAGTTCCTCATCGGCCTCAAGCTCAACCTGCCGCCCGACTACCTCCTCATCCACCGGGTGTGGCTCGGGGGCATCGGGGTGCTCAGCCAGATCGGCGGCACGGTGCCCCTGCGCGAGATGGTGTGCGCCTACCTGCCCGGCGTCGACGAGTCCCGCTTCCCCCCGGACCCCGACACCGCCTGACCCTCACCACCAGGCGGGGTCGAGCTTGCCCTCGATGCTGCGCAGGTGCCGGCGGCTGCACGCCGCGCAGGTCCAGACCTCGCGACCGTTCTCGGTGCCGCGGCTCCACGTGAGCCGGGCGAGGGCGGCGGCCTCGGGGTCCGCCGGCGTGCTGCCGCACGTCGCGCAGACCGGTCGCTCCTCCCCCGCCGCGTCGCTCACGCTCAGGCCTTGGTCTTCGCCGCGGCCTTGGCCGCCTTCTTGAAGTCGCGGACCTTCTGGAGGGAGTCGGGGTCGACCACGTCGGCCACCGAGCGGAAGGAGCCCGTCTCGGCGTAGGCGCCGCACGCCTCCTGCCAGCCGTCGGGCCGCACCCCCAGCTGCTTGCCGAGCAGGGCCGCGAAGATGCGCGCCTTCTGGTCGCCGAAGCCGGGCAGGGCCTTGAGGCGCGTGACGAGCTCGCGGCCGGTCGAGGCGGTGGTCCACAGGCGCGAGGCGTCGCCGTCGTACTCGTCGCGGACGACGGCCGCGAGCGCCTGGATGCGCCCGGCCATCGACCGGCCGTAGCGGTGGACGGCCGGCGGCGTGGCGCAGAGGTCGGCGAAGGCCTCGGGGTCGGCCGCGGCCAGGGCCGCGGGGTCGAGGGTGCCGAAGCGCTCGAGGACCTTGGCCGGACCGGCGAAGGCACGCTCCATCGGGAACTGCTGGTCCAGGAGCATCCCGGTGAGGAGCGCGAAGGGGTCCTCGGAGAGGACGCGGTCGGCGGCGGGGTCCTGGGCGATCGTCAGCGCGGCCATGGGGCCAGCGTAGCCAGCACGTCGGCGACCACGGCGCGCCAGAAGTCCCGCCCGCGCAGGGGTGGGACGGGCACCGCCCCCGGCGTGGTGCCGGGGGCGGTGCGGTCCGCGGTGTGCACGCCGGCCCTCATCGGACGATGGCGTGGACGACCGCCTGCATCTGCTCGCGGTTGGCCGCCTCGCGCTCGACCCGCTGCGCCTCGTGGGCGCGGCGCTCGTGCACGACGCGACGGATCCGCTGCATCCGTCGGTGGTACATGTCGTTCTCCTGTCGGAAGTGCTTGTGTGCGTTGATGGTCGGGGCCGCGGTCAGGCCGCGACCTCGGTCTTGCGCGGGCGGCCCCGGGGCCGCTTGCGCGCCACGGTGACGCCCTGGACGAAGTACTCGCCACCCCAGACGCCCCACGGCTCGCGCCGCTCGAGCGCGCCGGCGAGGCAGCTGCGGCGCACCGGGCAGGTGCGGCACAGGGCCTTGGCGAACTCGACCCCCTCCGGGGTGTCGGCGAACCAGAGCTCGGCGTCGTTCTCGCGGCAGGGGATGCCCTCGCCGTCGATGACGTCCGGGTCCTGCAGGTCGAGGAGGTCGGTCAGCTGCATCGGGGGGTCACCTCCGTTCGTCGAGCGCCGGGTGTGGCGCGGGGTGGTACTGGGCGGGCGGTCGGTGTCGGTCCGGTCGCTCACTGCGGTCATGGCTGCTGGTCCTCGCGTGCTGTGGTGGTCGGTGGAGCGGCGCCCGGGCCGTGCGGGCAAAGAGAAAGGCCGCGGATCCCTGGGGGGATCCGCGGCCTCTAGGTGGCCCTGTCTGGTGGTCAGACGGGGGGTGCCTCGAGGCGTGGGTACACGGATCCCGTGGACGGGACGGCGATGCCGAAGCCGGTGGCCTCACCGGCGACGGCGCGGTCGCGCATGCCGAGGTCGGCAGCGGACACAGTGCGCCCCTGGACCTGACGGAGATCGACCGCGTGGGCGGTGTTGGAGCCGTACCAGACGGTCGTGCCGGTCTCGCGGGCAGCAGCCATCGCCGTGCCGTTCGTCGTCATCGTCTTCTCCATCGGTCCAACCCTCCTTCGCGGTCTCGGTCGTGTCGGTGCCCGGGCGGGCACGCGAGGTGTTGCGAGCAACTGTAGGGGGGCCCGCGGAACCTCGGCAACGGATTAAAACGGGTCGCCCGTGACTTTTCTCCGCACAGCGCTCCGAAACCGTTGTGCCTCAGGCGTTCTGGGCCTCGGAAAAAGTTCGGACGAGATCGAGCACGGCCTCGCCGAAGCGCTCCAGCTTGGCCGGGCCGACCCCCGCGATGCGCGAGAGCTCGGCCGCGTCGGCCGGCTCGCGCTCGGCGATCGCCGTGAGCGTGGCGTCCGTGAAGACGACGAACGCCGGGACGTCGAGCTCCTTGGCGGTGGCGAGGCGCCAGGCCCGCAGCTCCTCGAAGAGCTGCTCGTCCATCGTCGGCGGGCAGGCCGTGCACCGGCCGATCGTGCGCTCCTTGGCGGTGGCGAGGCCTCCCCCGCACACGCGGCACGTCGTCGGGAGGGCGGCCCGCTCGCGCCCGCGGACCTTCTTCGCCGACTGCTTCGGCCGGCTGCGGGCCGCCTCGCCGAGCACGGACTCGGTGCCGTCGAGGAAGCGCGAGGGCCGGCGGGTGCCCTTGGCACCGGGCGTGCGGGCGCGGGCGTAGGACAGGACGAGCCGGTCGCGGGCGCGGGTGACGCCGACGTAGAGGAGCCGGCGCTCCTCCTCGATCTCGTCGGGGGTCTCGGCCATCGTGATCGGCATCAGCCCGTCGGAGCAGCCGACGAGGAAGACCGTGCCCCACTCCAGGCCCTTGGCGGCGTGCAGCGACGCGAGGGTGACGCCCTGGACGGTCGGGGCGTGCTGGGCGGCCGCGCGCTCGTCGAGCTCGCGGACGAGGGCGGGCATCCGGGCCTCGGGGTCGGTGGCGGCGAAGGAGTCCGCGAGGGCGGCGAGCGCCGAGAGCGACTCCCACCGCTCGCGCGCGGCTCCGCCGGAGGTCGGCGGCTCGCGGGTCCAGCCGACCCCGAGCAGGACGTCGCGGACGAGGTCGGGCAGCGCCACCTCGCCGTCGTCGCTGCGGGCCGCGCCGCGCAGCAGGACGATCGCCTCGCGCACCTCGCGGCGGGAGAAGAAGCGCTCGCCCCCGCGCACGAGGTAGGGGATGCCGCGCTCGGCCAGCGCCGACTCGTGCATCTCGCTCTGCCCGTTGGTGCGGAAGAGGACGGCGATCTCGGACGCCGGGTGGCCGGCGTCGAGCAGCCCCCGGATCCGCTCGGCGACCTGGTCGGCCTCGTGCGGGTCGTCGTCGGCGACGAGGAGCTCGGGGACGACGCCGTCCTCGCGCTGGGCGCGCAGCTCGACGGAGCCGGAGCGGCGCCCGCCGCCGGGGCTGCGCAGGACGAGGTTGGCCAGCCCGACGACCTGCGGGGTCGAGCGGTAGTTGCGGACGAGCTCGACGACCCGGGCCTGCGGGTGGCGCGAGCGGAAGCCGAGGAGGTGCGCCGGGGAGGCCCCGGTGAAGGAGTAGATCGTCTGCGCGGGGTCGCCGACGACGCACACGTCCTCGCGCTCGCCGAGCCACAGCTCGAGGAGGGTCTGCTGGAGGCGGTTGACGTCCTGGTACTCGTCGACGACGAAGTGCCGGTACTGCGCCCGCACGGCCCGCGCGACCTGCTCGTGCTCGCCGAGGATGCCGGCGGTCAGGAGCAGGACGTCCTCGAAGTCGATGACGCCGCGCTCGGTCTTGACGCTCTCGTACCCCTCGATGACCCGGGCCATCGCCGTGGCGTCGAGGCCGGCCGGGGGCTCGCGCCGGGCCCGCGTCGCGGCGGCGGCGTAGGTGTCGGAGGTGAGCATCGAGACCTTGGCCCACTCGATCTCGGCGGCGACGTCGCGGACTCCGGCCGAGTTGAGGCCGAGGCGCAGGCGGCCGCCGGTCTCGGCGACGGCGCTCGCCTTGTGCGGCATCACCTCGGGGGCGGCGCCGCCGATGGCCTGCGGCCAGAAGTAGTGCAGCTGCCGCAGCGCCGCGGCGTGGAAGGTGCGCGCCTGGACCCCGCCGACCCCGAGGTCGCGCAGCCGGGTGCGCATCTCGCCGGCGGCCCGGGCGGTGAAGGTGACGGCGAGGACGCGCTGCGGCTGGTAGGCCCCGGACAGCACGCCGTACGCGATGCGGTGGGTGATGGCGCGCGTCTTGCCCGTGCCCGCGCC
Source organism: Phycicoccus sp. DTK01 (assembly GCF_017312765.1). Classification (NCBI taxonomy): domain Bacteria; kingdom Bacillati; phylum Actinomycetota; class Actinomycetes; order Micrococcales; family Intrasporangiaceae; genus Phycicoccus; species Phycicoccus sp. DTK01. Next base: position 371,829 of record NZ_BOPU01000004.1, read on the forward strand.
GGCGAGCACCGCCATCGGCCCGAGGGGGTGCGAGGCGACCTCGCGCTGCTCGGGGTCGAGCGCGTCGAGGACGTCGTCGGCGCCGGGGTGCACGGGGAGGATCGTCATCGGGGTCGATCCTAGGTCTCGCCCCCGACGCTCCCCCGGGCCGGGCGACGCGGGCGTCGGGAAGGACCCGGGGGCCCCCGCTGTTGACGTGGCCATGAGTGCTCCCGCGAACCCGGCCCCCGGCACCGTCACGATGTTCACGACCACCTGGTGCGGCTACTGCCGCCGCCTGAAGTCCCAGATGGAGCGCGAGGGCATCGAGTTCACCGAGGTCGACATCGAGCGCAAGCCCGACGCCGCGGACTTCGTCATGCTCGTCAACGGGGGCAACCAGACCGTGCCGACGGTTCTCTTCCCCGACGGCACCGCCGCCACCAACCCCTCGCTCGCCGAGGTCCGCAGCCGCCTCGGCTGAGCGGACGCCGGCGGCTCAGCGCATCGAGGTGACCTCCGGCGCCTCGATCGGGCCGCCGTACCAGTGCTCGACGATGCGCCGGGCGATGGACACCCGGCCCGGCACCGCGACCGAGCCGTCGGCCACCGCCGCCGCGAGCTCCTCGCGGGTGAACCAGCGGGCCGCGGCGATCTCGTCCTCCTGCAGGCGCAGGTCCGTGCCCCGTGCGTGGGCGGTGAAGCCGACCATGAGCGAGGACGGGAAGGGCCACGGCTGGTCCCCGAGGTATCGCACGTCGTCGACCTCCACGCCGACCTCCTCCGCCACCTCGCGGGCGACGGCGCCGGCCAGGGTCTCCCCTGGCTCGACGAACCCGGCGAGCACCGACATCCCGCGGGTGCGGAAGCCGCGCCCGCGGGCCAGGAGCAGCCGGTCGTCGTCGTCGACGACGGCCATGATGACCGCGGCGTCGGTGCGCGGGTAGTGCTCGCTGCCGTCGGCCACGCAGCGCCGCACCCAGCCGGCCTGCACGGGACGGGTGCGCGACCCGCAGCGCGGGCAGAAGCCGTGCACCCGGTGCCAGTTGGCGAGGGCGAGGGTGGAGGCGAACAGGGCCGCCCCGAGGTCGTCGACGTGGGCGCCGACCTCGCGCAGCGTCGCCGTGCCCGGGTCCGGCTCGACCTCGTCCGCGGCGTCCGGCCCGTCCTCGACCACGCCGACGTACTGCGCCCCCTCGTGCTCGCCGAGGTAGACCACGAGGTGCCCGGCGTCGGACGCGACCGGGGGCCGGGTCACGACGCGGACGACGCCGTCGTCGTCGGTCGTCACCGGGACCCGGTCACCGCACAGGTGCACGACGCGCGTCGCCGGGTCGGCGAGCAGGCGGGGCGTCAGGTCGGGGTCGCCGCGTCGCTCCGCGTGCCGGTCGAGGGTGCGCCGGGTGAGGGCGACGTCGGGAAGAGTTCGCTCGGCACGGGCCACCCTCCCAGCCTAGGTGGCGGGCACGGCCTACCGTGGGGCACGTGGACCGCAGCCCCGCACAGCTCGCCGCCCTGGCCAGTGCCGCCGTCCCGGGCCTGGACCCGGTGAGCGTCGAGGCACTCCCCTCCCTCCCCGGGCAGGCCTTCGACGTCGCCTTCGTCGAGGACCAGGAGCACCGCCGCTGGGTGGTGCGCGTCCCCCGCACCGAGGTCGCGGGCGCCGAGATGGACCGCTCCGTCGCGCTGCTCGGCCTGCTCGCGCGCCGTCTGCCGTTCGCCGTGCCCGCGCCGCGTGGGTTCGTCGACCTCGGCACCGGCGGACGGGCTGCCGTCTACCCCTACCTGCCGGGGCACGCGCTCGACCTCTCCGCCCTGCCGCACGGGCCGGGGCTGGCGGCCGAGCTCGGCCGCGCGATCGGCGCGCTGCACAACACCGACCCCGCGCTCTTCGAGGAGGCCGGACTGCCGGCCTACGACGCCGACGCCTACCGCACCCGCCGCCTCGCGGAGCTCGACCGGGCCGCCGAGACCGGCCGGGTCCCGACGACCCTCCTGACCCGCTGGGAGGAGGCCCTCGAGGACGTCGCCCTGTGGCGCTTCGCCGCGACCCCCACCCACGGCGACCTCGGTGGCGAGGAGGTCCTCGCCGTCTTCGACGACCCGCACGACGCGGCCTCGGGGCGGGTCAAGGCGATGACCGGCTGGGAGGACGCCCAGGTCGCCGACCCGGCCGACGACTTCGCCGCGCTCGTCGCCGAGGCCTCGCCGGAGGCCGTCGACACCGTGCTCGAGGCCTACGCCCACGTGCGGGTCGAGCGACCCGACGTCAACCTGCTCGTGCGGGCCCGGCTCGGCGCCGAGCTGCGGATGCTCGGCCGCCTCATGGGCGCGCTCGCCCGCAAGGACGTGCCCGCGGTCGAGGTGCTCTCGACGCAGCTGCGCCGGCTCGACGACGCCGTCCACGTGGCGATGGAGCGCGGCGAGGACGACTACCGCCGCACCTCGCTCGCCCCCGTGACCCCGCGCTCGCGCCCCGCTCCCCCGCCGGCGCTCGTCGTCGACGACGACGACGAGGACGAGCTGCCGGAGGTCACCGCCGAGGCCGACGAGGTCACGGACGTCGCCGACCAGGTCACGGACGACGCCGACGAGGTCAGCGAGCCGCGGCGAGAGCTCGGCTGAGCTCGGCCTCGTCCGGCAGGTCGGGCCACACGGTCTCGCCGGTCGCCGCGTGGAAGAAGGCGCCGCGCACCCGCTGCGGGTCGACCCCGCGCAGCCGCGACCACGCGAGGCGGTAGGCGCCGAGCTGCACCGCGCGGGCACGGGCCCGCGCGCCGGTGGCCGGCTGCCCGGTCTTCCAGTCGACGACCGTCCACTCGGGCTCGCCGTCGGCGCCCCGCCCGGCGAACACGGCGTCGATGCGCCCGCGGACGGCGATGCCGTCGATGACCGTCTCGACGCTCGTCTCGACCTCGTGCGGGGTGCGCGCGGCCCACTCGGACGCGAGGAAGGCCTCCCGGAGCGCGTCGAGGTCCTCGCTGCCGCCGTCGTCGTCGGCGAACCCCGGCAGCATGTCGACGTCGACGATGGCCGCCCGCGCGTAGTGCTCCTCGACCCACGCGTGGAAGGCCGTGCCCCGGCGCGCCGCGAGCGCCGGCGGCTGCGGCATCGGGCGGCGCAGCCGGCTCGTGTAGGCCTCGGCGTCCTCGGCGAGGGAGACCAGGGCCGAGGTCGAGAGGTGGGCCGGCAGGACGACGTCGACGTCGGCGCCGTCGCGGCGGCGTCCGCGCTCGTCGAGGAGCATCCGGACCTCGGCGTCCCACGGGCCGGACCCGGTGGCGGGCTCGGGGTCGGCGGCGGCCGCGACCACCTCGCGGGCCGGGCCGAGCAGCAGGTCGCGGCGGGCGACGTGGTCGGGGGTCGGCCAGAGCACGCTCACCGCCTGCGCCGTGCGCGGGTTCTGCGGCTTCGGGTCGTCGGTGGGCGGCAGCTCCGCCCACGGCCCCGGGGCGACCCCCTCGAGGACCCGCACCTCCTCGAGGAAGCGCGAGGTGACGCGCGGGGACGCGGCCGAGCCCCAGACGTGGGCGGTGAGCAGGAGGTCGAGGCGGGCGCGGGTCGTCGCGACGTACGCGAGGCGGCGCTCCTCGGCGATGCCGTGGTCGGCCGAGGCGGCCGTGAAGCGGGCGAGGGCCTCGGCGGCGCTCTCCCAGTCGTGGCCGTCGGCCCAGCCGAAGCGGGGCAGGCCGTCGCGGTCACCCCGCAGGTCGTGCGGCAGCGCGGCGAGGCCGACGAGCCACGCCTTGTCGTTCGGGTCGCCGTGGCCCCACGCGTCGCCGACCGGTCGGCTCTGGGTGGCCGAGTGCGCCGGGAACGAGGACTCGACGAGGCCGGGCACGGCGACGACGTCCCACTCCAGCCCCTTGGCCGCGTGGACGGTCATCACCTGGACGGCGTCCGGCCGGGCCTCGACCCAGCCGAGGTCGAGGCCGCGCTCCTCGTCGACGGCCGCCTCGAGCCAGGCGAGGAAGCCGCCGAGCCCCGGCCGGTCGGCGCTCGCGGCGAAGGTGGCCGCGACGTCGGCGAAGGCGTCGAGGTGCGCCCGGGCCGCACCGGTCGAGTACCCCGGCCGGGCGAGGACCTCGATGTCGAGGCCGAGCGCGACCTCGGCCTCCGCGACGAGCTCGGGCAGGCCGAGGCCGGTCAGGCCGCGCAGCCGGCGCACGCACGCGCCGAGGCCGGTCAGCCGGGCCAGCGCGGCGGGGCCGAGGCGCTGCCCCTCCTCCCCCACCCAGTCGGGCGACGGCAGCGCGTCGAGCGCCTCGACGATGCTCGCCTCGTCGGCGGCGTCGGGGGCGAGGTCGGCGCCGCGCTCGGGACGGTGGCGTCCCTGGCGGACGCGGGCCCACTCGCCGAGCCCGTCGAGGTCGGCCGCGCCGAGCCGGCAGGAGGGGCCGGTGAGGAGGCGCATCAGCCGGTCGCCGCGGGTGGGGTCGGCGACGACGTGGAGGAGCGCGACGAGGTCGGCGACCTCGGGCGTGTGCAGCAGCCCGCCGAGGCCGACGACCTCGTGGGGCACCCCGGCCTCCTCGAGCGCCTCGACGACCGGGTCGAACTGGGATCGCTTGCGGCACAGGATGGCTGCGGTCCGGCGTCCGGGCCGGGCCATCCGCGCGCGCAGCCAGCCGACGACGTGGGCGGCCTCGTCCTCGAGCGTGCCGAGGCGGGCGACGGCGACGTGGCCGGGCCCGGCTCCGGGGCGCTCGACGAGCCGCTGGACGGGGACGCGGGTGGTCGACGCGAGGGGGGCGGCGACGACGTTGGCGGCGGCGAGGACGGCCCGGTCGTTGCGCCAGCTCGTCGAGAGGTGCAGGACCTCGGCGGGGGCCGGGTCGCGGAAGTCGGAGCGGAAGCGGTCGAGTGTCGTCGAGGAGGCGCCGCGCCATCCGTAGATCGACTGGTGGGGGTCGCCGACGGCGGTGACGGGGACCGGCTCGCCGGGGGCGACGAACAGGGCCCGCAGCAGCTGCAGCTGGGCCTCCGAGGTGTCCTGGAACTCGTCGAGGAGGACGGCCCGGAAGCGCTGCCGCTCGGCGGCGCCGACCTCGGGCACGGTGAGGGCGAGCCGGGCGGCGAGCGCCACCTGGTCGGAGAAGTCCATCGCGTCCCGGGAGCGCTTGAGGGCGTGGTAGGCCTCGACGAGGGGGACGACGGCGGCCCGGGCGCGCAGGACGTCGACGGTGTCGCGCATCGGGTTGGTGCGCCTGCGCGAGCCGTCCGGCTTGGTCAGCGCGTCGAGGGCGTCGACGACCTCCGCGAGGTGCTCGGCGACCTGCCGGGGCTCGACGAGGTGCTCGGCCATCTCGCCGGCGAGGTCGACGACGGCGGTCGTGACGGTGGACTCCGCCTTGTCGACGGCGTCCATCGGCCCGTCCCAGGCGACGACGGCCTCGTGCGCGAACTGCCACGCCGCGGCCTCGGTGAGCAGCCGGCTCTCCGGCTCGACCCCGAGGCGCAGGCCGTGCTCGCGGACGATGCGCCCGGCGTACGCGTGGTACGTCGAGACGGTCGGGGTGTCGTCGAGGACCGCGGCGCCGGCCTCCGGCGCGGGGGTCCAGAGGCCGGCCTCGCGCAGCGTCGTCAGGCGCGCCGCGAGCCGCTCGGACAGCTCGCCGGCGGCCTTGCGGGTGAAGGTCAGCCCGAGCACCTCGTCGGGCTGCACGAGCCCGTTGGCGACGAGCCAGACGACGCGGGCGGCCATCGTCTCGGTCTTGCCCGAGCCCGCACCGGCGACGACGAGCAGCGGCCGCAGCGGCGCCTCGATGACCGCCGCCTGCTCAGGGGTCGGGGCGTAGGACTGGCCGAGCGCCTCGGCCAGCGCGACAGCGCTCCAACGCGGGGGCGCCTGTGCCGCAGCAAGGTCGGTGGTCGTCACAGGCGCCTCCCCTCCGGCTGTGCCGGGCAGGAGTCCTTGACCTGGCAGGTGCCGCACACGTCGCGCGAGGGGGTGGCGACGACGGTGGCGGCGGCCATCCCGTCGGCGGTGCGCAGGACGAGGTCACGGGCCCACGTCGGCTCGGGGTCGGCGCTCAACGGTGCCTGCACCTGGAGCGTCGTCGAGCGGTTCGCCGCCCGCCCGAGCTGGAGCAGGGCCGCGCCGCCGGACCCCGTGCCGTGGGCGGCGAACGCGCCCTCCTCGACGGCGAGCTGGTAGGCCCCGAGCTGGCCGTTGCGCGCCAGCTCGTCCTTGGTCGGCTTGCGCGACCCGGTCTTGAGGTCGATGACGCGCACGGCTCCCCCTGGCCCGATCTCGATGCGGTCGACGGTGCCGGCGACGACCGCCCGGCCGAGCGCGACGCGCATCCGCTCCTCGGACGCGGCCCGGCGCCAGCCCTCGGCGCTCGCCTCGCGGTGGTAGGTGGCCAGCCGCGCGGTCATCTCGCGGGCCCGGCCGAGGTCGCGGCGCGAGAGCCATCCGGGCGGCAGGCCGAGCCGCCCCCAGCGCGCCTCGAGCTCGGCGGCGTAGGTCGCGGCGTCGACGTCGCCGAGGTCGTGGGCGACCTCGTGGACGAGGGTGCCGATGTCCTGGGCGCCCATCGAGGGGCCGTCGCCGCCGCTCGTGCGCAGCAGCCACTGGAGGCCGCACTGCCCGAACCGGTCGATCGTCGACGGCGAGACCCGGACCGGGGCGTCGTCGGTGCGACGCGGGCGGTCGTCGGTGGTGGCGCGCAGGGCCCACCACTGGGCGGGGTCGGCGCCGGGGACACCGGCGCGGGCGAGCCGGCCGAGCGTCGTGACGGCGGCGCCGCGCAGGGCGGGGTCGGGGTCGACGAGCGCGCGCCGCAGCTCGGCGACGAGGCCGGGGAGGGTGAGGGGACGCGGGACGTCGGTGAGGGGGCGGGCGTCGGGGCGGGGGTCGACGACGTCGAGGTAGGGCGAGGGCTGCTCGTCCTCGCTGCGGACGGCGGTGACGACGAGGCGGTGACGCGCCCGGGTGGCGGCGACGTGGAACAGGCGCGTCTCGTCGTGTGCGACCTGGGTGCGCGCGGCGCGGGGCGAGGGGTCGCGGCCGGTGACGACGTCGACGAGGTCGGTGGAGCGCAGCATCGAGCCGCGCAGCCGGAGGTCGGGCCAGGCCCCCTCCTGCACCCCGGCGACGACGACGAGGTCCCACTCGAGCCCGGCGGCCGCGGCGGGGGTGAGCAGCGCGACGGCCTCACCGGTGGCGGCCCGCGCCGCGAGGGTGTCGCCGGCGACCTCCTGTCCGCGCAGGTGCTCGAGGAAGTCCGCGGGCCGGGCGCCCGGGAGCCGGTCGACGTACCGGGCGGCGGCGTCGAAGAGCCCGATGAGCGCGTCGAGGTCGCGGTCGGCGCGCTGCCCGGCCGGCCCGCCGGCCAGCGCCGCCTCGCGCCACGCGTCCGCGAGGCCGGCCGCCGACCACATCGCCCAGAGGACCTCCTCGACCCCGAGGCCGTCGCGCAGCGCCGCGACCCCGGCGGCGAGGATGCGGTGCACGCGACGGGCCGGGCGCGCCTCGGGGCCGACGTGGTCGAGAGCGGCCGGCGTGAGCACCGCCTCGGCGAGGAGCACGTCGCTCGTCCGCCCGCCCCCGCTGTCGAGCTCGAGCCGGCGCAGCGACCGCCGCAGGCGGCGCAGGCCCACGGCGTCGGCCCCGCCGAGGGGGGAGGAGAGCACGTCGACGACGGTGTCGGGGTCGAGCTCGTCGGCGCCGGCCACCACCTCGAGGGCGCAGGCGAGCAGGGTGAGCAGCGGCCGGACGGCCACCTCGTCGCGCACGGGGAGCTCGGCCGTCGCGGTGTCGACGGGGACCCCGGACGAGCGCAGCACGCGCCGCAGCGAGGCCGTCCGGGAGCCGCCGCGCACGACGACGGCCATCCGGGACCAGGGCACGCCGTGCAACAGGTGGGCCTCGCGCAGCAGCCCGGCGACGAAGGCGGACTCCTGGGCACCGGTGCGCAGCAGGTGCGCCTCGACCGCGCCGTCGCCGGCCACGGGCTCGGGCGCCCGGTGGGCGGCCCCGCCGACGACGCCGACGTGCGCGACGACCCGCCCGGCGGCGCGGGCCACCGGCGCGGTGCAGCGGTGACCCGTCCGCAGGACGTGCGTCGCGGCGTCCGGCCAGGCCGTGACGAAGAGGCGGGGGTCGGCGCCGCGGAAGGTCTGGGTCGCGGCGTCGGGGTCGCCGGTGAGGACCACCGGGACGCCGCTGTCGCGGGTGAGCACGGCGACCAGCCGGACCGCGGCCGGTGTCAGCTCCTGGGCGTCGTCGACGACGACGAGGCGCAGGCGGGAGCGCATCCGCCTCAGCGCCTCGCTGTCCTCCTCGAGGAGGTCGGCGGCGGCGGTGAGGACGGTCGCGGGGTCCCATGCCCCGGGGGCGGACAGCGCGGTGACGTCCTCGTACTCGGCGAGGACGGTGGCGCCGGCGACCCACTCGGGGACGCCGTGCTCGCGGCCGAGGCGCTCGAGGTCGGGCGGGGTGAGGCCGAGCTCGAGGGCGCGCATCAGCAGGTCGCGCAGCTCGGCGCGGAAGCCGCGGGTGGCCAGCGCCGGGAGGACCGACGGCGGCCACGGCGGGGTGGGGGCCGAGCCGGTGGCGTGGCCGGCGAGGAGCTCGCGGAGGATGACGTCCTGCTCGGGGCCGCTCAGCAGGCGGGGCGCCGGGTCCCCGGCCAGGGCGGCCGCCTCGCGCAGGACGCCGAAGCCGAAGGAGTGGTGCGTGCGCGCGAGCGGGGTCGAGGTGGTGCCGCCGAGCCGGGCCGTGACGACGTCGCGCAGGCGGGCGGCCGCGAGGCGGGTCGGGGCGAGCAGCAGGCAGGAGTCGGCGGGGGCCCCGTCGCGGACGGCGCGCACCACGCGCTCGACCGCGACCGTGCTCGTCCCCGTGCCCGGCGCCCCGAGGACGCGGACCACGAGGTCGTCGGCGTCGACCGCCGCCTGCTGCTGCGGGTCGAGGGCCGGCTCGGCCACCGAGGCGGTGGCGGGGCGGCGGAGGACGAGCACGTCGCGATTCCACCACGCCCGACCGACACCGGCTCGGCCGGGCGTCCTGCGGGAAACCGTGTTGCCGGTGGCCGCCGACGGACCTGGCGTCGGGGCGTCACCGACGACGGGGAGGATCCCGGATGACCTTGCACCTCGAGGCACTGGCCGTCGACGCGGCGGACCCGCCGGCCCTCGCCCGGTTCTGGGCCGGAGTCCTCGGTTGGACGACCGCCGAGGACCGCCCCGGTGCGGTCACCGTGGTCCCGTCCGACCCGGTGTGCGTCGCCCTCCGGTTCCGCAGCGCGGCCGCGCCGTCCGGGGCGAGCCGTCACCACCTGCACGTGACGAGCACCTCGACCGACGACATGGCCGCGACGGTCGAGCGGGTCCTCGCGCTCGGCGGCCGGCACCTCGACGTGGGGCAGCAGCCGGACGAGGAGCACGTCGTCCTCGCGGACCCCGAGGGCAACGCGCTGTGCGTCATCCCGCCGTGGAACCGCTTCCTCGCGGGAACCGGGCGGCTCGGCGAGGTCGCCGGGGACGGTGGTCGGGCGACCGGCGTGTTCTGGAGCGAGGCGCTGGGCTGGCCTCTGGTGTGGGACGAGGACGACGAGACGGCGGTCCAGTCGCCGGCCGGCGGCACGAAGGTCTCGTTCGGCGGCGGCCCGGCGGCACCGAAGGACGGGGCGAGCCGCACCCGGATGGAGGTCGTCGCTGCGGCGGGCACCGACCTCGCCGATGCCGTCGCCGAGCTCGAACGTCTGGGCGCTGTCCGTGTGGATACCGTTCTCGCCGACGGCGACTCGGTCACCCTGGTCGACCCGTCCGGCACCGAGCTCGTCGTCCTGTCGCCCCGCTGACGCCCCGGGCTCAGCCGGTCGTGCGGTGCTGGGGCTCGCTGGTGCGGGTGGCACCGTCGGGGCCGTGCCAGGTGACGGTGCCGTCCGGGTCGAGGCGGGGTCGCCACCGGCCTTGCTGCTTGAAGCGGTGGTGCCGCCG
>NZ_BOPU01000005.1:0-330722 GCF_017312765.1 Phycicoccus sp. DTK01
ATCATCCAGCCACCAGCGCTCGAGTGTCAGCGATGTCCTGTCACATCACCTGTCAGGCATGTCCTGGCACACCACACTGCGGCGAGACCGGCGTTCTTCACACACGTTCGTGGGATGACCGGGGCGTGGATCAGGGGTCGCCGAGGCCGGCGTCCCGGGCCACGAGCGCGGCCTGGACCCGGTTCGTCACGTGCAGGGCCTCGAGGATCCGGCTGACGTGCGCCTTGACCGTCGCCTCGCGCATCCCGAGCTCGTCGGCGACCTCGGCGTTCGTCGCGCCGCGGCCGACGAGGGCGAGGACCTGCGTCTCGCGGGGCGTGAGGCGCCGGACGCGGGCCTGCGCCTCGAGAGCCTGCGGGCCGCCACCGGTGTGGAAGCGGTCGATGACGGTGCGGGCGGCCGAGGGGTGGAGGATCGCCGACCCGGCCGCCACGACGTGCACGGCCCGGAGGATCTCGCGCGGCTCGGTGTCCTTGAGGAGGAACCCGTCGGCGCCGGCGGCCAGCGCCCGGTAGACGTACTCGTCGACGTCGAACGTCGTGAGGACGACGACGCGCGGGGGGTGCGGCAGCGCGCGCAGCCGGGCGGTCGCCGCGATGCCGTTCATCACCGGCATCCGCACGTCGACGAGGGCGACGTCGACGCGCCGGGTACTCGCCGCGTCGAGGGCCTGCTGCCCGTCGGCGGCCTGGGCGACGACCTCGAGGTCGGGGTCGGTCTCGAGGAGGTCGACGAGGCCCATCCGGACGAGGGCGTCGTCGTCGACGACCATGACGCGGATCACCGGGTCGGCTCCCCCGCCGGCGCGGCGCTGCGATGCACCGGGGTGGGGAGGGTGACGCCGAGGACCCACTCCCTGTCGTGCGCGCCGACCTCGAGCGTGCCCCCGACGGCGTGCACGCGCTCGCGCAGGCCCACGATGCCGTAGCCGGGATCGGTTGCCCCAGAGCCCGACCCGGCGCTCAGCGGGCTGCGGACGGTCGCGCTGGTCAGCGGCGGCCCGTAGGTCACCTCCACCACGCCGGCCGCCCCGTCGGCGTGCTTGCGGACGTTGGTCAGCCCCTCGCGGACGACGCGGTGGACGGCGAGCCGGTGCGCGGCGGGGACGAGCGCCGCCTCTCCCGTGACGACGAGCCGGACCTCCTGCCCGGCCGCGCGGGCGGCGCCGACGAGCTCGTCGAGGTCGCCGGTGGTCGGCGGCTGGATGTCGGTCGGGTCGGGCTCCCGCAGGACCGTGAGCACGGAGCGGAGGTCGTCGAGCGCCTCCGTCGACGCGGTGCGCAGCAGGGCGGCCCGCTCGGCGACCTTGGGCGGCAACGAGTCCGAGGTCGCCTCCAGCACACCGGTGTGCAGCGCGATGAGGCTGAGCCGGTGTGCGAGCACGTCGTGCATCTCGGCGGCGATGCGGGCGCGCTCGGAGGCCCGGGCCTGCTCCTCGCGCAGGCTGCGCTCGACGTCGCGCTGGGCGACCTGCTCCTCGAGGGCGGTGATGAGCCGGCGCCGGCTGCCCGACCACAGCCCGACGACGACACCGAGCACGAGGAAGAGCGGGGAGCCGAACTGCTGCGGGACCCAGAGTGTCGCCGGGCCGCCGACGAGCGCGCTCAGCGTCAACGCGGCCACGCCGAGGGCGACGGCCCAGGCCACGCGGCGGCGTGAGGCGAGGTCGACGACGGCGATGACGAGCAGGAAGAGGAACGGCCACCCGAACCATCCCGCCGCCGCAGCGGCCACGACCGGTGGGGCCCACCACGGGACGCCGGGCACGAGCAGCGCGGCGGTGGTCGCGACGGCGGCCGCCGACCCGGCGGTGGCGAAGCTCCCGCCGGAGACGGCCGCGGTGTTGATCAGGGCCGTCCACCCGGCGACGAGGACGAGCCCGCCGCGCACGAGCGCGGTGGGGAGGCGTCGACGCGGTGGCTGCACCCGACGAGCGTAGGCGCGCCCCGGCGGGCTCGGGACCCGACGTTCGTCGGGGGTGCGCGTCGCCGAAGGATGGGTCCGCGCCGCCGACGGCCTTCCTAGCGTCGGGACATGACCTCTTCCTCCCCCACCCGGGTCCCGGTGACGCACCGGGGCGCCGCACCGGCCGAGCTGCGCCTCTTCCTCCGTGAGGGGCTGCGCGACCCCGCCGCGGTGGGGGCCGTCGCCCCGAGCAGCCCGGCGCTCGTCCGCGCCCTCGTCGCTGCGGCGGTGGCGTCGACGCGCCCCGTGCGGGTGCTCGAGGTCGGGGCCGGCACGGGGCGCGCGACGCGGGCGCTGGCGGACGGGCTGGCGCCCGGGAGCCGGCTCGACGTCGTCGAGTCCAACCCGCGCTTCGCGGAGCACCTCCGACGCCTGGCGTCCGGCCGCTCGTCCGACGTCGACGTGCGGGTGGTCTGCGGCCGCGTGGAGGACCTGCGTCCGGCCGAGCCGTACGACCACATCGTCTCGGCGCTGCCGTTCACCAACTTCGACCCCGCGGACGTCGAGCGCATCCTCGGGCTCTACACCAGGTGGCTGCGGCCGACGGGCACGCTGTCCTACTTCGCCTACCGGGGCACCGCGACGCTCCGCCGCGCCACCGCGTCGCCGGCGGAGGCACGACGCCACCGGGCGGTCCAGCGGGTGCTCGAGGCGCACCACCGCACCCGCCGCACCTCGTCGACCACGGTGTGGCGCAACCTTCCTCCGGCGGTCGTCCGGCGCGTCGAGGAGCCGGCCGTCATGCCGTCCCCCGTCGCGTGGCCCGGGAGCACGTCGTGATGGATCGGCTGCTCGAGGTCGTCCGTGACCTGCCGCCGACCGCGGTGCACCTCGTCGTCGTCCTCGTCGTGGCCGGTGAGTCGGCGCTGCTCGTCGGGACCGTCCTGCCCACGCTCTCGCTCGTCCTCGCCGCGGGGGCGCTCGCGGCGGCGGGGGTGCTGCACGTGGGGATCCTCGTGCCGAGCCTCGTGCTGGCCGTCGTGGTCGGCGATCAGGTCGGCCTCGCGACCGGTCGCGTCCTCGGGCCGCGGCTGCGCGCCTCTCGCCTCGGCCGACGAGCCGGACCCGCGGTCTGGGACCGGGCCGAGGCGGTGCTCGCCCGGCACGGGGCGCTCGCCGTCCTCGTCGCCCGCTTCGTGCCGGTGGCCCGGACGCTCGTGCCGCACCTGGCCGGCGCGGCCGGGGTGCCTCGGGCGCGGGTGGCCGCGGCCAGCGCGGTCGCCGGGTCGCTCTGGGCCGGTGCGGAGGTCACGGCCGGCTACCTGGCCGGCCGGGCGGCGGGCGGATGGCGACCCACCCTCCCCGGGTGGGCGGTCGCGCTGGTCGTCCTCGTCGTGCTCGCGACGGCCGCCGGTCTCGTGGCGCTGCGCCGCCGGGGCGGTGAGGGCGACGGGTCAGGTGGTCGGGCCCGGCGCGGCCGGGGCGCGCAGGCCGCCGACGACCCACGCGACGAGCATGTCGACCGCCGCCGGGGCGAGTGGCCCCGCGGCCGGCGCGAGGCCCCCGGTGGCGACCGCACCCACGGCGCCGAGCACCGCCGCGTGGCGCAGCGCCAGCTCGTCCCGACCGAGGTGGGGTAGCGCCGCCGCGAGCCGGTCGACGAGGTGGGTGTCGACGAGCTCCCGGACCGAGTCGAGGTTCTCGAGCAGCCCGGGTGAGCGCTCGACCATCCCCCGCTGGACGATCCCCCAGAGCCGCGCCTCGCGCGACTCCTGCGCCGCCGGGTCGAGGGCGGGGGCGAGCCAGACGCGGACGAGGTCCTCGAGCGGGGCCTGCGCGGGCAGCGCGGCGAGGCGCCCCCGCTGGACCTCCGAGACCTCGCGCAGCGCGTCGCCGTAGACCTGCGCGACGAGCGCGTCCTTGCTGCCGAAGTGGTACCCGACGGCGGCGACGTTGGCGCCGGCCCGGTCGGTGATGTCGCGCAGCGTCGTCGCCGCCTGCCCCTGCTCGAGCAGGAGGTCCTCGGTGGCGGCCCGGAGCCGGGCGGCGGTCGACGAGCTCACGGGATCCATCATGCCAGCGCTTGCGCTCGTTTCAAACATCTGCTTCAATCAAATGCTTGAAAGCGCTGGTGCAGCCGAGGAGGAGCCATGACGACGGTGCTGGGACGGATCGGACGAGGGGCCGCACGCCACCCGTGGCGGGTGCTCGTGGGCCTCGTGCTCGCGCTCATGGTCGTCGGCGGGGTCGCCGGCGGCCTCGGGGCCGGGTTCACCGACGAGGTGCGCCTCGGCGACACCGACTCGCAGCAGGCGTCCGACCTGCTGACCGACCGGTTCCCCGCCGCGGCGGGCGACACCGCGACCCTCGTCTTCCACGTCGACGGGCGGCTCGACCCGGCACCGGGCGGCCCGGTCGGGAGCGTCGTCACCGCGGTGGCCGAGCAGCCCGACGTCGAGTCCGTGACCCCGGTGCAGGTGTCGGCGGACGGACGCACCGGGTACACGACCGTCCTCTACGACGCGAAGGCGGCCGACCTGACCGTGGGCCACCTCGAGCGCCTGGAGTCGGCCGTGGCCCCGCTGGCCGACGAGGGGGTCGAGGCGAGCATGCGCGGCCCGGTCGTCGACCGCTGGCGCGAGCGACCGGTGCCGCTCGGCGAGGTGATCGGCCTCGTCGCCGCCGTCGTCCTCGTGACCCTGCTCTTCCGCTCCCTCGTCGCCACCCTCGTGACGGTCGGCTCGGCGCTGCTCGGCCTCGCCCTCGGCAACACGGTGCTCGCGGCCCTCTCGGGGGTCGTCGACATCCCGACGGTCGCCCCGACCATCGCGATCATGCTCGGCCTCGGCGCCGGGGTGGACTACGCCCTCTTCCTCGTGGCGCGCTTCCGGGCCCGGCTCCGGGCGGGTGACGACGTCGTCACCGCCGCGGCGCGGGCGAACAGCACCACCGGCACGGCCGTCGTCACCGCCGGCGCCATCGTCGTGGTCTCGATCTGCGGCCTGGCGGTCACCGGCATCACGATGATCGGCCGGATGGGGCTGGCGGCCGCCGTCGTCGTCGCGGTCGCCGCCCTGACCACCGTCACGGTGGTCCCCGCCGCCCTGCGGCTCGCGGGTCGGCGGGTCCTGCCCCGGGCGGAGCGCGCGCTCGCCCCCGTCGCCGGCGCGGCCGGGCCGGCCGACGCCACCGTCGCGGAGGAGTCCGAGGGGCGCCGCGCCCGCGCCCTCGCGGGGTGGGTGGCGGCCAGGCCCTGGCCCGTCGCCCTCGTCTCGACCGCGCTCCTCCTCGCCCTCGGGGCACCGGCCCTCGGGCTGCAGCTCGGCCAGCCGGACGACTCCAACCGGCCGGCCGGTGACACGATGCGCGTCGCCTACGACCGCCTCGCCGTGGGCTTCGGGCCCGGCTTCAACGGACCGCTGCTCGTCGCCCTCGACCTGCGGGACGCCGCCGACCCGGCCGCCGCGACCCGGGCCGTCGGCGAACGGCTCGCCGCCACCCCGGGGGTCGCCGCGGTCGCCCCCGCGCAGACGGACCCCTCCGGTGACACGGCCGTCGTCACCGTCGTCCCCACGACCGCGCCGCAGGACGAGGCGACGAGCGAGCTCGTCGGCACGCTGCGACACGACGTCCTCCCCGCCGCGCTGGAGGGCACCGGCGCGGTCGCGCACGTCGGCGGGCAGACGGCGACGTTCGACGACCTCGCGACCAAGGTGTCCGACAGCCTCGTCCTGCTCGTCGTCGTGGTCGTCGCGCTCTCGCTCGTGCTGCTGACGCTCGCGTTCCGCTCGCTCGTCCTGCCGCTCGTCAGCGCCGTGCTCAACCTGCTCTCGATCGGCGCGGCCTACGGCGTCGTGACGCTCGCCTTCCAGACCTCCGTCGGCGCGAGCCTCCTCGGGGTCGCCGAGCAGCCGGTCGTCTCGTTCGTCCCCATGCTGATGTTCGCCATCCTCTTCGGGCTGAGCATGGACTACAACGTCTTCCTGCTCTCCGCGGTGCGCGAGGAGCGCGCGGCCGGCACCCCGGCGCGACGGGCGGTGCCCCTCGGCGTCGGGCGCACGGCGAGCCTCATCACGACGGCCGGCGCCATCATGACCCTCGTCTTCCTCGGGTTCACGTTCACGAGCGAGACCGAGGTCCGGATGATCGGCCTCGGGCTCGCGACAGCCGTGCTCGTCGACGTCACCGTCGTCCGGCTCCTCCTCGCTCCGGCCGTCCTCGAGCTGCTCGGTGAGCGGGCCTGGTGGCTGCCCCGGGTGCTCGAGCGGCGGCTGGCCCGGGTCCCGGTGCCGACGCACTGACCCCGGGCGTCAGAGCTCGGTGCGCAGGACGGCGTCGACGGCCGCCGTCACGAGGGCGCGGCGCACCGCGGGGTCGGCGCCCGAGAAGCCGGACAGCCCGACGACGTCACCGGTCACGACGAGCCCGACGGCCAGCGAGCTGAGGAGCACGGCCCGCGCGGCCGGGTGGCTGACCCCGAGGTCCCCGAGCAGCGTGTGGAAGTGGGCCTCGTAGAACTCCCGGATGCGGGCGGCGGCGGCCGGGTCGCTCGAGGCCGCCCGCACCACCCCGGTCAGGGTCGCCCGCACCTCGGGGTCCCCGGCGAGCAGGGTGCGCGCGAGCACGTCCGCCCACTCCTGCGGCGGGACGCGGCGCAGGGCGAGCGAGGCATCGGCGACCGGGCCCGGCAGCTCCATGACGTGGGCGAACAGCTCGGCCTTCGTGCCGAAGTAGTGGCCGACGAGGGCGGGGTGGACCTCGGCGCGGGCGGCGATCGCGCGGATGGTCGCCCGGTCGAACCCGTGGTCGCGGAACTCGCCGCGGGCGGCGTCGACGATGGCGGCCCGACGGTCCGGGCCGCCCGCGGGCGGGCGCCCGGCGCTGCGCGTCTCCGATCCCATGGACAGCGAGCCTACCGAGCGCTACCTTTATTAGACGCTCGTCTAAATAGGAGGACCCATGAGCAGCCCGGTTCGCACCCGCGCGGTGCTCCTCGTCGTCTCGCTCGCGCTGATGACCGTCGTCTCGGCGGTCAGCGGCCTCAACACGGCGCTGCCCGAGATCGCGGTCGCGACCGGCGCCGACCAGACCGAGCTGACGTGGATCCTCGACAGCTACACGGTCGTCTTCGCCGGGCTGCTCCTCCTCGCGGGCGCGGTCGGCGACCGGTACGGCCGCCGGCTCCTGCTCGCCGCGGGCCTGGCCGTGTTCGCCGTGACGAGCGCGGCCGGGCTCTTCGTCGACACCCCGACGGCGCTCATCGTCATCCGGGCGCTCAGCGGGATCGGGGCGGCGGCCATCATGCCGTCGACGCTCTCGGTCATCACGACGTCCTTCCCGCCCGCGGAGCGCGGCAAGGCGGTCGGCGTGTGGGTCGGGGTCGCCGGGGGCGGCGCCGTGCTCGGCCTGCTGGCCACCGCCGTCCTGCTCGAGTTCTTCGACTGGAGCTCGTTCTTCGCGCTCAACCTCGTGCTCGCCCTCGTCGCGCTGGCCGGCGTCCTGCGCTGGGTGCCGGAGTCGCGTGAGCCCGCCCAGCGGCTCGACTGGACCGGCGGCCTGCTGAGCCTCGTCGGCGTCGGCGCGCTGGTGCTCGGGATCATCGAGGGCGCGGCCCGCGGATGGGACGACCCGGTCAGCGTGGGCGGCTTCGTCGTCGCCGGGGTGGCCCTCGTCGCCTTCGTCCTGCGCGAGCTGCGCACCGACCAGCCCCTGCTCGACCCGCGCGTCTTCCGGGACCGCGGGCTGACGGCGGGGTCGCTCTCCATCACCGTCCAGTTCTTCGCCCAGTTCGGGTTCATCTACGTCGGCATCCAGTACCTGCAGTACGTCGCCGGGTTCTCGCCACTCGAGGCCGCCCTGCGCCTGCTGCCGATGGCCGTCGTCGTCATCCCGGCCTCGCGCCTGGCCGGCAGCCTGAGCCGGCGCCACTCGCAGAAGCTCCTCGGCACCATCGGCCTCGTCCTCCTCGCCACCGGGCTGCTCCTCCTCGCGCGACAGGACGCGGAGTTCGACGTGTGGCGGTTCTGGGGCGCCCTGTGCGTCTACGGGCTGGGGATGGCCTTCGCCGCCACGCCCGCCACGACGGCGATCACCTCGGCGATGCCGGACGACAAGCAGGGCGTCGCCTCGGCCGTCAACGACGTCTCGCGCGAGGTCGGCAGCGCCATCGGCATCGCGGTGCTGGGGGCCGCCCTCACGACGGTCTACCGGGACGAGGTCGCGGCGACGACCGGCGCGCTGCCCGCGCAGCTGTCGCGCGCCGTCGAGAGCGGGCTCGCGTTCACCCGGATGTCGCCGCCCCCGGGGGCGGAGGCCGTGTGGCCGCGGCTGGTGTCGGCGGCCGAGGAGGCGTTCGTCGCCGGGATGTCGCAGGCGCTGACGGTGGCCGCCGTCGTCGTGGCCGTGACGGCGCTGGTCGTGGCGGTCATGGCGCCGCGACACCGGGAGGCCGGCTCGGCCGGGCGCGCCCTGCCGGAGAGTCGGCCGGCGCCGGCGCCCCACGAACGCGTGTGAGATCGCCGGTGATGACCGGCGCGTTCACACGCGTTCGCGGGAGAGGGTGGGCTCGGGCCGGCGTCAGTGGCCGGCGGTCAGCTTGCCGCTGAGGCGCTCGTGGCGGGCGGCGCTCACGGCGTCCAGGCCGCGGAAGGTGACGCTCTTGCCGCGGGCGGCGTACTTGGTCTCCACGGCGTCGAGGGTCGCGACGGTCGAGGCGTCCCAGACGTGCGCGCGGCTGAGGTCGACGACGACGTGCTGCGGGTCGCCGGCGTAGTCGAACTGGCCGACGAGGTCGTTGCTCGAGGCGAAGAACAGCTCGCCCTCGACGGCGTAGACGCGGGTGTCGGGGTCGGGGTGCTCGACGTCGACGACCCGCACGAGGTGGGCGACCCGGCGGGCGAACAGCGCCATCGCCACGAGCACCCCGACGACGACGCCGATCGCGAGGTTGTGCGTCGCGACGACGACCGCGACGGTGACGACCATGACCGCGGTCTCGCTGCGCGGCATCCGCCGCAGGGTCGAGGGCTTGATGCTGTGCCAGTCCAGCGTGCCGACGGAGACCATGACCATGACGGCGACGAGCGCGGCCATCGGGATGATGCCGACGAGGTCGCCGAGCCCGACGACGAGGACGAGGAGGAAGGCGCCGGCGAGGAAGGTCGAGATGCGCGTGCGGGCGCCCGACGCCTTGACGTTGATCATCGTCTGGCCGATCATCGCGCAGCCGCCCATGCCCCCGAAGAAACCGGTGACGACGTTGGCGACGCCCTGGCCCCACGACTCGCGGGTCTTGTCCGAGCGGGTGTCGGTGACGTCGTCGACGAGCGTCGCGGTCATCAGCGACTCCATGAGGCCGACGAGCGCCATGCCCAGCGCGTACGGCCCGACGATGCGCAGCGTCTCGAGCGTGAGCGGCACGTCCGGCAGGACGAACGAGGGCAGGCTGTCGGGCAGCCGGCCCTCGTCGCCGACGGTGGGGACCGCGACCGCGAACCCGACCGTGACCGCCGTGAGGCCGACGATGGCGACGAGCGGCGCAGGGACGACCGTGGTCAGCCGCGGCAGCACGACCATGACGACGAGCCCGGCCGCCACGAGCGGGTAGACCGCCCACGGCACCCCGAGCAGGTGCGGCACCTGCGACATGAAGATGAGGATGGCCAGCGCGTTGACGAAGCCGACCATCACCGAGCGCGGGACGAAGCGCATGAGGCGGGCGACGCCGAGCAGCCCGAGGACGACCTGGATCACGCCGCCGAGGACGACGGTCGCGAGCAGGTACTCCATCCCGTGCTCGCGCACGACCGGGGCGATGACCAGCGCGACCGCGCCGGTGGCCGCCGAGATCATCGCCGGGCGGCCGCCGAGGAAGGCGATGGAGACGGCCATCGTGAACGAGGCGAAGAGGCCGACCCGGGGGTCGACGCCGGCGATGATCGAGAAGGCGATGGCCTCGGGGATGAGGGCGAGGGCGACGACGAGGCCGGCGAGCACCTCGGTGCGCAGGCGGCGGGGCGAGCGCAGGGCGGCGCGGACGGAGGTCACGTCGTCGGCCTCGGGGCGCGGTGGGGCGATGGCGGTGTCGGACACGGTGAGTGGGCTCCGGGGGTCGGCCCGCGGGTCGGCGGGCGGGGCTCCCGGGCGTCGTCGACCGGGGTGGTCTGGTGTGGGGCGGTCCCGCTGGGCGGGTGGGGTCAGGCGAGGGGCTGCTGCAGCTCGCGCGCGAAGCGCTCCGCGCTGTCGACGCGGCGGCGCAGGTCGGCGAGCTTCTCGTCGGCGAGGGCGTGGTAGGCCGCCAGCTGCTCGACGACGCCGGCCCGGGTGCGCTCGGACAGGCGGGGCGAGGCGAGGCGCTCGCGCAGCGCGATGATGTCGGCCATCTCCTCGAGGGAGAAGCCGAGCGGCTTCATCTGCATGATGAGCAGGAGGCGGCGCACGGCCGGCTCGCCATAGAGGCGGAAGCCGCCGGGGCTGCGGCGCGACTCGGGCAGCAGCCCGACCTCCTCGTAGTGCCGGATCGTCTTCAGGCTGAGCCCGGTCCGCTCTGCGACGTCGCCGATCTGGAGGTCGGTGGCGGTCTCGGGGGCAGGCATGCGCGGTCTTCCGGTGGGTGGTCAGGACGCGGCAACCCTACCCTCACGTGAGGGTAGGGATGAAATTGCGTTGGCGCCCCTCACCTGCCGCGAACGCGTGTTGACTCGCCGGGGGGCACCGGCGAGTCAACACGCGTTCGCGAGGGGGAGGCGGGCGGGGCGGCACGCGCGAGGACCCGCCGGGATGGTTCCCCGGCGGGTCCTCGGTGCTGGTGTGTCGCGGCGTCAGTGGGTGCGGCGGCGGTTCGCGACCTTGCGCTTGGCGAGCGGCACGCCCACCTTGGCGAGCGCCTGCCAGGCGACCCAGCCGAGGGCGGTGTACGCGGACTTCTTGGTGCTGGCCATGAGGGCCTCCTCGTGGTCGGGCAGGACCGGATCGGTCCCTGTTCACCCCCTGAGTCGCGCGGGCGCGGCCGAACCGCACGGCACGAAGGGTGTGAGGCAGGTCACTCCGGGTCGACGAACGCCTCCATCGGGCCGGCCGGGTCGAGGGCGGTGACGATGCGCCGGGAGGCCTCGCCGAGCGTGGTCAGCTGCCGCGCGGTCAGGGGGTCGAGGACGAGCCGACGGACCTCCTCGACGTGCAGGGGCGCCGCGCGGCGGACGACCTCGAGCCCGGCGTCGGTCAGCACCCCGTAGGTCGAGCGGCCGTCGTCGGGGTCCGTCTCGCGGCGCGCCCAGCCGCGATCCTCGAAGCGGCGGACGGTGTTCGACAGCCGCGACAGCGAGCTGCCGGTGAAGCGCGCGACGTCCTTGAGGTGCAGCCGCCGCCCGGGCGCCATCGACAGCCCCGACAGGACGAGGTACTCGAAGTAGCCGAGGCCCGCGACGGCCTGCATCCGGCTCTCGAGGGCGCTCGGCAGGCGCATCGTCATCTGCGAGACGAGGATCCAGGCGCGCTGCTCGTCGGCGTCCAGCCACCGGGGTGCGTCGTCGGGCATTTGGGTCACGTTACTTCACGCCTCAAGTGATTGACGTCCGCGGCGGGAATGCCGGATGCTGGTCATGAGTTCACGCATGAACTGAAACTACCCCACTGGAGGTCCCCGTGAACATCGTGCTCTGGGTCGTCGCCGTCGTGCTCGCCCTCGCGTTCCTCGCCGCCGGCGCCATGAAGCTCTCCCGCCCGAAGGCGGCGCTCGCCGAGTCGGGCCTCGGCTGGGTCGAAGACTTCTCGGCCGGCGCCGTCAAGGGCATCGGCGTCGTCGAGGTGCTCGGCGCCCTCGGCCTCGTCCTGCCCGCCGTCACCGGCATCGCGCCGGTCCTCGTGCCGCTGGCGGCGACGGGGCTCGCGCTGACGATGGTCGGCGCGGCCGTCGTCCACGCCCGTCGCGGCGAGACACAGATGATCGCCGTCAACGTCGTGCTGCTGCTCCTCGCGGCGTTCGTCGCCTGGGGCCGGTTCGGCTCGTACGCGTTCTGAGCCCGGCGCCGGCTCGCCCGGGGTGGTCGCTCAGGCGGCCACGGGGGCGGGCGGCGCGGGCTCCATCGCCGGGTCGCCCGCCGCGGCGAGGGCCCGGTGGCGGTCGTACGCCCATCCGGGGCCGCGCAGCAGGAACGACCACCGGTCACGCCAGGTCTGCGACGCCGCGACGTCGCGGGCGATGTCGCGCCACTCGTGGGTCGCGATGACCGCCGGGTCGTAGGTGTCGATGTTCTTCGTCAGCCCGTAGACGACGGGCTCGTCCTCCTCCTCGAACGTGCCGAACAGCTTGTCCCACACGATGAGGATGCTGCCGTGGTTGCGGTCGAGGTAGCGCGAGTTGGACCCGTGGTGGACCCGGTGGTGCGAGGGCGTGTTGAGGACCTTCTCGAGCCACCCGATGGAGCGGACCGCCTCGGTGTGGATCCAGAACTGGTAGATGAGGTTGAGCGCGCGGGCGTTCTCGATGACGCTCGGCCGCACCCCGGCGAGCGCGAGCAGGCCGTAGGGGACGCTCATCGTCACGCCCTCGGCGACGGGCTGCCGCAGCGCTGTCGAGAGGTTGTAGCGCTCGCTGCTGTGGTGCACGACGTGCATCGCCCAGAGCCAGCGGCTCTCGTGGTTGAAGCGGTGGTTCCAGTAGTAGATCGCGTCCCAGCCGAGCAGCGCGACCGTGTTGGCGAGCAGGCCGGTGCCGAGGTCGCGGCCGGTGCGGGCGAAGAGCTTCTCGCCGCTCGTCTGCGCCGACCAGGTCGTCGCCACCGTCAGCGCCGTCGACGCGACCGCGGCCACGGCCATCCCGCCGGTGACGCGGCGCAGGGCGGGGACGGCCTCGGGGTCGGCGTCCGCAGTGGTGGTGCTCCGGCGGACCTGCCGGGCCTCCTCGGGGATGCTGCCCGCCGGCGGCAGGCCGCCCTCGACCCGGTGCCGGCGCACGACGTCGAGGACGGTGGTGGCGGCGCTCGCGGCGACGGCGGTGCCCATCAGCCAGCGGGCGCCGCGGCCCTTCCCCGGCGTCACGGGGTCGAGGAGGCGCTTCGCGACGAACGGGGCGAGGAGGCTGCCGACGCCCATCGTCAGGCTCGCGACCGTGTCGGCGAGCTCGTAGTCGCCGGCGCGCGTCGTCCCGGCCGGGGCGGGGTGGCGCTTCTGCCACCAGTACTCGGCGGCCATCGCACCGACGAAGGCGGGGATGGCGAGGACGGTGAGGTCGGGCCGCTTCACCCGGCCACCGTACCGACCGGTAACCCGGTTGTCAGGAGGAGCGGACGAGGGCTTCACCACGCTCAGGACGCGTCCTCGACCGCCACCCACCGGTCGGCCACGAGGACCTCGCCCGGACGGTCCGGGCCGGCGGTCGCGGTGGTGACGTCGACCGCCTCCCCCGGCGCGAGCAGCACGGGCGGTCCCTCGACCGCGTCCGGTACGCCGTCGGGCAGGGCGGAGACGCCGGGAACGAGCAGGCAGGGTGTGACGGCGGTCAGGTGGGCCCGCACCGACGGAGGGAGCGGCCGACCGGAGCCGGCGTCCGGGCGACCGCTCGTCACGGCGAGCTCCTCGGGCCGGCAGCGGGGCGCGACCTCCGGACGCACGGGGTCCTCCCCGCTCCCGGCTCCGTAGCCCCGGCGCTCCCACGGCGAGAGCGTGACCTCGGCGCCGGGGTCGACGGTCGGAACGCCGGTCCCCGCGGAGGGCGCGAGCCGGACCGGGAGGGGGTCGGGCCCGGCCGGCCCGAGGACCGAGAGCCGCTGGGCGGCGGCCCCGTCGATGCCCTGGACCGGTCGCCACGTGACGAGGGCGGAGGCCGACTCCCGGGGCGCGAGGACGACCTCGCCACGCGACGGGGTGGTGCGCAGGGGCACGTCCGCGCCGTCGCGGGTGAGCACCAGCCCGGTCGGTGCGGCGAGGCGGCACGCGAGGGGGCCGGTGTTGACCACGAGGAGGGGCACGGCGTCCACGCCCGTGAGGCGCTGCGGCGGGCCGAGGGCGAGGTCGAGGTCGTCGTCGGCGCAGGGGTCGGCCTCGCCCCGGGACGTGGGTCGCAGCGACGCGCCCGGACTCCCTCGCCGTGGTGGCGAACCGGTGACGAGCTGCCCCGCGTCCGGAGGGTCGAGGTCCAGGTGCGGCGCCGGGTCGTCGCCGACGGGCTGCACGGGCTCGGGGGTGACGCCGTCGGGGCACCCGACCGGTTCCGCGGCGAAGGCCGTGCGGGAACGGTCGACGGACAGGCGGGCGCAGACGACGTGCCACACGCCGCCGTCGTCGACGAACGGCCCGCCTCCCGCGGTGCGGTGCCACACGACGACCGGGACCGCCCCGTCGGCGGCCCGTCCGCCCTCGCGCTCGCCGTAGGTCGCGTACTCGACCTGTCCCACGCCGCTGTCCGTGCGCTCCGGGTCGACGACGGTGGGCCGCGCCTCCCGGACGAGCGCCTCGACCTGCGCGCTGCTGCGGACCTCGAGCCCGGCGAGCGCACGGTCGAGCCCGTGCGTCAGGGTGTCGAGCGCGAGCCCGTCGATCGTGTGCGACACCGCTGCCGAGCACCCGGAGGTCGTCAGCAACGCGGCGACGACACCCGCGACCCACACCCCTCGCCCCCCGGTCATGACCTCATCGTGCAGGACCTCCGCGACGAGGGTGTGACGCGAGCCGGCGGACGGTGCGGAGATCTCGTGGAGACCGCGCCGTCCCCTCGGCACGGACGGCCGGTCGGGCAGACGGCCTCGGGCAAGGTGCCCGTCGGCGTCGCTCAGCGCGTGGTCCGCTCCTCGCTGACCCCCGGACCCGGCCGAGGACGTCGGGGCCGCAGGGCGGCGTGCAGGGCGACCCCCAGCAGGGCGAGGACGACGGCCAGCGCGGCCGCTCCCAAGGGCGGGGAGACCACGGTCGCGGCGGCCAGGGGGATGGACGCGACGGAGCCCACCCCGACGGTGACGAAGACGGCGCGGTGCAGCAGCCACCAGGCTCCGCGCTCGCGGTCGACGAGCCGCCGGCCCGCGTCCACGAGTCCACCGAGGACGAGGGCCGCCCCGGTCATCGCGAGCAGGGTCGGCGGACCCAGGGCGGCCCAGGCCTCCTGCTGGTGCTGCCCGAGGTCCTCCCGGGTGCAGGTGCCCGCCGCGAGGCAGGAGGGCTCGGCGAGGAAGAAGCCCCAGTAGACGTCGGCCCGCCACCCCACGGAGAGCATCGACACCAGGCCGCCGACGAGCACCAGCCACCCGACGACGGCCGTGTCGCGCGGCGGTGCCCCCACCTCGTCCTCCCCCGGAACCATGCCCCCATCCTCACCGCCGGGTCGGTGCGTCCGTGGGTGCACCGGGCGCAGGACGGGTGGAGATCGTGTGGAGAACGACGCCACGGTCACCGACTCCCCCGTGGGGGCCGCCGACCCAACACACTGGGGGGATGACGCACCACGACGAGACCCCGACCCGGCGCGAGAAGACCGGCCGCGCCCTGCGCGCGCTGGGCAAGGTGGCCCTCGGCGCCGCTCTGGTCGGGGCCGGCACCGCGCACCTCACGAGCAAGCGTGAGGAGTTCCAGGCCCAGGTGCCCGAGTGGATGCCCTTCGACCCGGACGACGTCGTCGTGTGGTCGGGCTACGCCGAGATCGCCCTCGGGGCGGCGACGCTCCTCACGTGGCGCCAGCCGTCGCGGGCGCGGATGGGGCGGGTCGGCGCGCTGTTCTTCCTCGGGGTCTTCCCGGGCAACGTCGCGCAGTGGCTCGAGCGCAAGGACGGCTTCGGCCTCGACACCGACGAGAAGCGCCTGGCCCGGCTCGCCTTCCAGCCGGCGCTCATGGCGTGGGCGCTCTACGCCGGCGACTCCCGCCGCCAGAAGCGCCTCGCCCGGGGCTGAGCCCGCGGCCCTCACGGGCCGACCGGGCGGGGTCGGTGGGCGGAGGCAGACTGGGGGCGTGCGCGCGCGTCCGGTGATCCTCCACCTGGACCTCGACGCGTTCTTCACGGCCGTCGAGCAGCTCCACAAGCCGTCGCTGCGCGGCAAGCCGGTCGTCGTCGGCGGGGTCCGCGGTCGCGGCGTCGTGTCGACCGCGTCGTACGAGGCGCGCGTCTTCGGCATCCGCTCGGCGATGCCGACCGCCGAGGCCCGCCGCCGCTGCCCGAACGCCGCCTTCCTCAGCCCCCGCTTCGAGGCCTACCGCGACGCCTCGCACGCCGTGATGGACCTCGTCCGCGAGCTGACGCCCCTCGTCGAGCAGGTGTCCATCGACGAGGCCTACCTCGACCTCACCCCGCAGCACCCGCAGGCCGACGTCGGGCTGGTCGGCGAGCTGGTCGAGGGGCTGCGCGCCCGGATCCACGCCCGGACCGGGCTCACCGCGTCGGTGGGCGCCGGCACGAGCAAGCTCGTCGCGAAGATCCACTCCGACCTCGCCAAGCCCGACGGCCGGATCGTCGTGCCGCCCGGCGAGGAGGCTGAGCGCCTGGCCCCGATGGCGGTGCGCGCCATCCCCGGGGTCGGCCCGGCGACGGCGGCGCGGCTGACGGCGCACGGCATCGCGACCGTGGGCCGGCTCGCCGCGCTCGACCTCGACGAGGTCGTCGCGCTGCTCGGCAAGGCGCACGGCACGCAGCTGCACGCGTTCGCGCGCGGCGAGGACGACCGCGAGGTCGTCACCGAGCGCGCGGCGAAGTCGGTGTCGGCGGAGTCGACGTTCGAGACCGACGTGACCGACCGGGTCCGGCTGGCCGAGCACGTGCGCCGGCTGACCGACCGCGTCGGCGAGCGGCTGCGCGCCGACGGGCTCTCGGGGCGGACCGTGGTCCTCAAGGCGCGACGCCACGACTTCAGCACGCTGACCCGCTCGACGACCCTCGACCAGCCGACCGACGCCGACGCGGTGGTCCTGCGGCAGGCGCTGCGCCTGCTCGACGGCCTCGACGTCGCGGACGGCCTGCGGCTGCTCGGCGTCGGCGTCTCGGGCCTCTCGCTCTACACGCAGCCGGACCTGCTCGACGGACTCCTCGACGACCGGCCGGGCCCGGTGCGCACGGGCACGGTCGAGGACGACGACGAGTTCGTCCGGCCGGACGCCGGCGGGGGCGCGCTGCCGGTCGAGGAGCCGGCGGGCCCGGGGGACGAGGCGCCGGCCGCGGACCAGCCGGCGCCGCGCTCGCCGTGGCGCCCGGGCCAGGACGTCGAGCACGTCGAGCACGGGCGGGGCTGGGTGCAGGGCAGCGGGGTCGGGCGGGTGACCGTCCGCTTCGAGGGTCCGAACACCGAGGTCGGCCGCATCCGGACCTTCGCCGAGGACGACGCCGACCTCACGCCGGCCGACCCGCCGGTCTGGCAGCCCGAGGACGAGTCCGACGAGGCCGCGGGCTCCTGACCCGCGGCGCGCGCCATGGCGTGAGAGGTGGGGCGATCACCCCACGTCCGGCGCCAGGAACGGCACCACCGCCGGAGCCCGGACTCACGCCACCGGTCGCTCGGCGGCGCGTCAAACGATGACGTCGTCGATGGTCACCTCGACGGGCACGCCCTCCGGCGGCAGCGCGTCCGCGCCGAGCGTGTCGACGACCGCGCGCGCGACCGTCGACCGCACGGCGCTCGCGGCATCGGCGAGGACGGCGCCGTAGGTGGCGGTGACGTGGACGGCCACCGAGGTGCAGCGGTCCTCCTCGAGGCCGACGCGGATCTGGGTGGGCGTCACGCCGACGAGCGCGGACACGGCCTCGCGCAGGACACCGACGAGCACCCACTCGCGCACGACGAGGACGTCGTCGTCCGGGGTGGGCGAGGGGAAGGTGGCGTGCACCGGGCGCGAGCGCCGCGTCGTGGCGCGCACCGTCGAGCGGACCCGCGCCGAGACGTCGATGAACGCCTCGGGGTCCTCGGAGGCCAGCAGGCGCGCGGACCGGGCGAGGAGGGCCTCCTCGTCGGTGCTCAGCGGCCGCTCCGCCGCCGGGTCCGGTCCCGTCATGCCCGCCACTCTTTCATCCCCTCCGCGAGCGCGCGTCGTGCGCGGAACAGCTGACCCCGCACGCTGTCCGCGGTCGTGTGGAGCACCTCGGCCACCTCGGCCTGGCTCAGGCCCTCGACCTCGACGAGGACCCACACCGAGCGCTGCTTCTCGGGGAGGGCGCGCAGCGCGGCCTCGAGGGCCTCGCGCAGCTCGAGGTCGGACGCGGCCTGCACGGGGTCGGCGTCGTCCGGGCGGTCGAGGACCTCGTCGGTGACCGGCACGGCCTTGCGACGCCGGCGCGAGCTCTGCACCTTGTGGACGAGGATGCCGAAGAGCCAGGTCCGCAGGGCCGAGCGGCCGTCGAACCGGTCGAGCGACTGCCACGCCGCGACGAGGGCGTCCTGGACGAGGTCCTCGGCCTCGCCGCGGTCCGGGGTGGCGCGCAGGGCGTAGCGGGTGAGCGCGGGGCCGTGCCGGGCCACGATCGTCTCGAACGCCCGCCGGTCGCCGAGCGCGCCGGCGCGGGCGAGCGCGAGGTCCTCGTCACGGGAGGCGGAGGGTGACGACGAGGTCACCGCACCCTGCAGGGTGGCGCTCACGCGGCTCGGCACCTCCGTCTCGGCCGGCCACGTCGGCCGTCTCACCTGCGACAACGCTGCTCCACGACGACGGCGTTACCCGGCCGGAGAAGATGTGACGCGGGTCACACGCGATCTCGCGTGCGGTTCCGGGCCCCCACCGCGACTGACGGGGTGAACGACAACGGACCACCCACAAGGAGCTGACGTCATGACCGACACCACCGCCACCCCGCAGTCCGGCAGCACCGCCTCCGGGAGCTTCTCCACCAAGGACCTCGGGCAGGACGCGAAGGAGAAGGCCAAGGACGTCGCCACCATGGCCCAGGACAAGACCCAGGGCACCGGCTCGGACCTCGAGACCTCGCACGGCCGCACCGTCATCGCCGACACCGTCGTCCTCAAGATCGCCGGCATCGCCACCCGTGAGGTCTCCGGCGTCGCCGACCTCGGCCGCGGCGCCGCCCGCGCCGTCGGGGCCATCCGCGAGCGCATCTCCGGCGTCGGCGTCGACAACACGCAGGGCGTCACCGCGGAGGTCGGCGAGAAGCAGGCGGCCGTCGACATCGACATCGTCGCCGAGTACGGCGTCGCCATCTCCGACCTCGCCGAGGCCATCCGCAGCAACGTCATCTCGGCGGTCGAGCGGATGACCGGGCTCGAGGTCACCGAGGTCAACATCACCGTCCACGACGTGGCGCTCGACGACGACGCCGACGAGACCAGCGAGCGCGTGCAGTGACCGAGCGCGACGAGCTCGTCGACGGCATCGCCACCGCGGTGCGCGCCGTCCCCGGCGTCGTCGACCTCCACGCCGGCGCGCTGGGCGAGGCCGTGACGCTCCTGCCGGGGCGCCGGGTCGCCGGGCTGCGCATCGCGGACGACCACGTCGAGGTCCACCTCGCCGTCGAGCACGGCTCAGCGGTCCGCACGGTCGCCGACGACGTCCGCAAGGCCGTCTCCGCGGTCCGGCCGGGCCCGGTCACCGTCGTCGTCGAGGACGTCGTCGAGGACGCCCCCGACGACCCGCCCACCGCCCCGGCCCCCGAGAACACCCCCGACCCCCTCCCCGAACGGAGCTCCTGATGAACACTCCCGTCATCGGCCTCATCGCCGGTCTCCTCCTCGCCCTCGCGGCGACCACCGGAGGCTTCGGCGGCTTCCTCCTCGCGATCGTCCTCGGCGGCGCCGGCTTCCTGCTGGGCGCGCAGCGCGACGGCTCGGTCGACCTCGGGGCCCTCGTCCCGAACCGGAACCGTGGCTGACGGGCTCGCCCCGGCCGCCACGCGTGGACGCACCGTCATCGACGACCGGGTCTACGAGCGGACGGCCCGGGCCGCGACCCTCGCCGCACCCGACGTGGTCGAGCACCGCGGCGCCGGCGCGCTCGTCGGGCGCTCCCTCCCCCGCGTGGAGGTCCGCCGCAGCGACGACCACGTCCGCGTCCGGCTGGAGGTCGCGCTCGCGTGGCCCACGCCGCTCGACGCCGCGACCGCGGCGGTGCGCACCACCGTCGCCGAGACCCTCGCCCGCGTGACCGGGTCCACCGTCGACGCGGTCGACGTCACCGTCACCCACCTCGAGCCCCAGGACAGGAGGCACCGATGAGCACCACCGAGACCCTGCCGGTCTCCCGGACGGAGCCGGCCCGGACCTCCCGCGACGCGCAGGTCACCACGCCCGCCGTCGACGCCCCGGCCGGGGCGCCCCCGGCCACCGCGACCGGTGTCGTCATCGCCCTCGTCCTCGTGGCGCTCGGCGTCGTCGCCGTCCGCGACGCGCTCGTCGCCCTCGGGTGGGTGCCCGGCACCTCGTGGCTCGAGCCCACCGCGAGCTGGCTCGCCGACGGTGTCGGCAAGGACGTCTGGGTGCTCGTCGTCGCCGTGCTCGTGGCGCTGCTCGGCCTCTGGCTCGTCCTGCGGGCCTTCGGTCGCCGCCCGCGCACCGCGGTCTCGCTCGGTGACGGCACGAACGCGTGGCTCGAGCCGCGCGACGTCGCCCGGGTCGCCGACATCGCGGCCTCCGACGTCGACGGCGTCGTCACCGTCCGTTCCCGCGCCGCCAAGCGGTCCGTCAAGCTCCGGGTCACCGTCGTCGACACCGCCCGCGACGGCGCGAAGGGCGCCGTCCAGGACGCCGTCCGTGACGCCCTCGAGGGGCTCGACCCCTCGCCGCGCGTGTCCGTCAAGGTCTCGACCCTGGGAGGCAAGCGATGACCCGCTCCGCGATGCGGCTCGACCGCACCCTGACCCTCGTCGTCGGGCTGCTCCTCCTCGCCGGTGGCGTCGCCCTCGGCCTCTGGTGGGCGGGCGTGCTCGGCTCGGCCGACACCCTGGCCGTCCCCGCCGCCGGCTCGTGGGCCGCCGCCTCCTGGTGGACCTGGCTCGTCGCCGTCGTCGGTGTCCTGCTCGTCGTCGCCGGCCTGTCGTGGCTCTCGGCGCACCTCCAGCGCGTCGGCATCCGGGCCATCTCGCTGCCCGGCAGCGGTGAGGACGGGCGCCTGCGCCTGCGCCTCGGCGCCCTCGCCGACGTCGTCGCCGCCGCCGCGGAGTCCCGGCTGGCCACCGAGTCGGCCTCCGGCTCCGTGGGCTCCGGCACCGACGCCGGGGTCGTCGAGGTCACCGTCACGGCCCGCCACGACGCCTCGCTGACCGAGCTGCGCCGCGACCTCGCGGCCGTCGACGCCGAGGTGGCCACCGCCACCGGTGGTGCCGTCCCGGTCCGCTACCGCGTCAAGGTGCACCGGCCGCCGCGCAACGCGGCCACCACCTGACCCCTCCGGGTCACCCGAACCACCCGTCCGACCCATCCACCACCACAGAGAGGAACACCACCATGGGTATCGCTGACAAGGCCAAGAACGCCGCTCAGGACCTCACCGGCAAGGCCAAGGAGGTCATCGGCGACGCGACGAACAACGAGCGTCTCGAGGCCGAGGGCAAGGCCGACCAGGCCGAGGCCAAGGCCAAGAAGGCCGGCGAGAACATCAAGGACACCCTGTCCTGATCCTCGCCGCACCACACGGGAGGGCCCGTCACCGCAGGGGGTGACGGGCCCTCTCCGCGTGCGAGGCCACGTGGTCGGCGACGAGCCCGGGCCACGCCATGATCCCGTAGGGCGTGCGGGCGACGACGAGCCGGCTGTCGTCGACGAGCTCGTGCAGGAGGGCTGCCGTGCTCAGCGGATGCCCCGGGTCGTCGCTCCACGCGAGGACCAGGGTGGGCACGTCGATGCCGGTCAGGGCCTCGGCGGGCGGCAGGTCGGTGGAGGCCGCGCCGCGCAGGACGCTCGGCAGCAGGTGCTCGGGGACGGCCGGCTCGGTGAGCGGTGCGTCGGCGAGGGCGGGCGGTGGCCCCGCCGTGGCCGCCCGGGCGACGAACGCGGCCAGGCCCTCGCGCTCGACGAGCTCGGCGCTCGCGAGGTAGGCGGACGCCTGGGCGCGCCGGGTGGTCCAGGCCGTCGGGGGCACGGCGAGGGTGAGGCTCGCGAAGCGGCCCGGGTCGCGCAGGGCGGCGTGCAGCAGCGTCGCCGCGCCCATCGACGGCCCGAGGCCGTGCACCGTCTCGCCGGGGGCGACGTGGTCCAGGAGCGCGAGGAGGTCCTCGGCGAGGTGGTGCCACGCGTAGGACGCAGGGTGCCGGTCGCCCGTCGAGCGGCCGTGTCCGCGTGCGTCGTAGCGCAGCACCCGGTGGTGGCGCAGGGCGCGGGCGAGGTCGAGGCCCATCCGCTCGTCCCGCTCGCGGCACGAGGTGAGGCCGTGCAGCTGCACGACGAGCGGGCCGTCGTCACCGACGACGTCGTGGTCGAGCGTCGCGCCGTCGAGCTCGAACGTGGGCACAGCGCCTCCAGGGCGGTCCGTCGTCGGGGATGCGCCTAGAGTACGGCGGCATGCGCCTGACCAACGTCGCGCAGATGGCCCTCCCCGACGGGCGCGTCCGCAGCCTCGGCGTGGTCGTGCCGCCCTCGCGCGGACGGGCGCTGCCGGTCTCGTTCGACCAGGGGCGGCACGTCGGCGAGGGTGACCGGCCCGGGTCGTGGATGGCGGTCGCCGTCCGGCTGCCCTCGGCCGTGGACCCGGACGCCCTCGCGGAGGCCTGGTGCGCCGTCGTCCGGCGGCACGGCACGTTGCGGACCGTGTTCTCGCAGAGCCCGTCCGGAGAGGTCGAGCTGCACGAGGTCGACGTCTCGCCGGGGTCGTGGGTCGAGCACCCGCTGGACGGGCGGCCGGCGCGCGAGGTGCTGCGCGAGGTCCTCGACGCGACCTGTCGCTCGTACTCGGTTCCGGCGCACCGCATCTGCCTCGTGGAGCCGCCGGATGGCTCGCGCCCGTCGCTCGTCGTCGCGGCCGAGCACGCCCACGTCGACATGTGGAGCCTCGTCGTGCTGGTCCGCGACCTGCTGGCCTGTCTCGACGACGTGGTCGCCGGTCGCCCCGTGGGCGCGGCGCTGCCCGAGGTGCCGGCCTTCGCCGAGCACACCGCAGCGCTCGCCGCCCGGCCCCCCGCGCCGGGTGAGGTGCGCCGCCGGTGGGCCGACGTGCTCGAGGCCGAGGGCGGGGTGATGCCCCTCTTCCCCCTCCCCCTCGGCGACGTCTCGAGCGCGCGCCCGGAGGTCGTCGAGGTGCGTGACGTGCTCGACGCCGAGGAGGTCGAGCGGCTGACCGTCCGGGCCCGGGCGGACGGGGTGCGGCTGGTCGCGATGGCGACGTCGGCCCTCACCCGCGCCTCGCGCGCCCTCGCCGGCCGCCCGCTGCGGGCGGTCTTCCCCGTCCACAGCCGCTACGAGCCGCGCTGGCACGACGCGTGCGGGTGGTTCATCACCAACGCGGTGCTCGAGTCCTTCGACCCCGAGCCGGCCGCGTGCGCCACGGCGGTGCGCGAGGCGCTCTCGCTCGGGTCCTGGCCGCTCGCCCCCATCCTCGCGCCGTGGGGCGGGATGCCGCAGGCGCCGGGGATGTTCGCCGTCTCGTGGCTCGACACCCGCCGGCTGCCGGTGGAGCTCGACCCGGCCCTGGAGCTGCAGTACGTCTCGGCGCGGATCCGCACCGACGGCGTGATGGTGTGGTTCGTCCTCAACGGGTCGGGCCTGCACCTGCGCTGCCGCTACCCGGACACGCCGGAGGCGCGCGAGCACGTCGGCCGGTGGCTCGACGCCGTCGAGGAGGGGCTGCGCGCCGACGTCGGTGGGCCGGTGGCCTAGGTCGTCGTCCCCGTCGACCCCGTCGGCCGGGGCAGGGTCGTGCCGAGCAGGGTGACGCCCTCGTCGCCGCCGAGCGGCTGCAGCCCCAGGCGGCGGTAGAAGGCGATGGCCCCGGGGTTGCGGGGGTCGACGCCGAGGTGCAGCCCGGCGATCCCGTCGGCGGCGAGCTCGTCGAGCACCGCCTCGAGGAGCCGGCGCCCCCATCCACCGCCCTGGAGCCGGGGCAGCAGGTCGACGTGCAGGTGGGCCGGGTGCGTCGCGAGCAGCGCGGGGTCGGTGCGCGGGCCGGCGTGGATGCGCTCGACGACCGCGGCGTCCGCCGGGGTCGTGCCGCTGCCGCGGGGGTGGCGCGCGCGCAGGGCCGGCCACCACTGGTTCTCGAGCCAGTCCTCGAAGGCGGCGGTGTCGGCGGTCGCGACGCAGTAGCCGGCGACCCCGAGCTCGTCCTCGACGACGAGCGCGAGGCATCCGGGGCCGTGGAGGTAGGGCTGCGCCCACACCTCGCCGAGCACGTCGGGGTCGGCGTGCAGGGCGGTGGCGTCGCGGCCCGCCGCACCGGTGCGCAGGCAGACGCGGCGCAGGTCGGCGGCGTCGGCCGGGGTGGCGCGACGCATCCGCGGGGCGGGGGGCGGGGTCGGCGGCGTCACCCGTCCACGGTAGGTCGCCCGCGCACCGCCCCGCCCCACCGCCCGGGGTCGAGGGCGCACGCGGTAGCCCCGGCGACCACTTGCGGACTCGACTCGGGAGGGAGAGGAGCGCAGGGGGGAGTCGAGGGCGCAGGTGGCAGCCCTGGCGACCACTTGCGCACTCGACCCGGAAGAGGTCGCCCAGCGGACTCTTAGGTAAGCCTCACCTTGGTGTGGTTAGGTGTACCTCACCACGGGAGGTCCGTGGGTCCGAGCGCGAGGAGCAGCGGTGATCATCTGCCAGTGCCGCGTCGTCAGCGACACCGCCGTGCACGCCGCGGTCGAGGCGGGCGCCACGACCCTCGCCGAGGTCTGCCGGACGACCGGCGCGGGCACCGACTGCGGCGGCTGCGTCTTCACGGTCAAGGCCCTCGTCTGCGAGCATGACGTGCTCACGGCCCGCACGATGGACGACCTGCAGCACCTGACCGTCGGCCGGGCCACGACCCCCGACCAGGAGGACCTCCGTGCAGCCAGTTGACCGCCGGGTCGTCGACCTCTTCAACGAGGCGCTGACCTTCGAGCTCACCGTCACCAACACCTACTTCCTCCACGCGCGGATGCTCGACAACTGGGGGTTCACCAAGCTCGGCAAGGTCTTCTACGACCTGTCCATCGACGAGATGAAGGACGCCGACGCCCTCATCAACCGGATCCTCTTCTTCGAGGGGCACCCCAACGTCCAGAAGCTCGGGGCCATCCGGGTCGGCGAGACCGCCGAGGAGATGCTGCGCCTCGCGCACGCCTCCGAGCTCGAGGCCATCGCGCAGTTCAACGCGGCGGCCAAG
The DNA here is from genome assembly GCF_017312765.1 of Phycicoccus sp. DTK01. Taxonomy (NCBI): domain Bacteria; kingdom Bacillati; phylum Actinomycetota; class Actinomycetes; order Micrococcales; family Intrasporangiaceae; genus Phycicoccus; species Phycicoccus sp. DTK01. The sequence goes on from NZ_BOPU01000005.1 coordinate 25,100, forward strand.
GAGTGCCACGCCCTCGGCGACCACGGCTCGGCCTCGATCTTCGAGGAGATGGTGCGCGACGAGGAGCGGCACGCCGACTTCTTCGAGTCGCAGCTCGAGGCGATCGAGCGGATCAGCATCCAGCAGTACCTCGCCCAGCACATGGAGGCGGGCACCGGGCCGACGCCCGAGTGACCCCACCCCGTCGCTCGTCCTCCCACTGATTGCGAGCTCCGCCGCTCGACACGCGTCGGACCGGCGTGTCGAGCGGGTCAACTGGCAAGAAGTCGGGGGGTCAGGCGGGGGTGTCCATCCGGTCGGGATGGGTGAGCAGCTCGACGACGATGGACTGCAGACGGCCGGCGTGCGCGCCGTCGACGACCCGGTGGTCGGCCGTCGCGACGAGCACGGCGACCGGCCTGACCTCGACCCGACCCTCGACCGCCACCGGGCGCTGGCGCACCGCCCCGATGGACAGGTAGACCGGCGTGCGGGCGAAGGGGGCCGGCGCGAGGTAGGCCTCGTCGAGCCCGAGCGGTCCGACGTTGGAGACGAAGCCGGTGCCGAGCGGCCGCCCGGGCTGGCCGAACGCGGGCAGACCCAGCCCCCCGACCAGCAGGCTCGCCGTGGCCATGACCGGCCGCATGACGAACCACGGGGCGATGCGCACGAGGCCGTTGGTGCGGCGGTGGTGGCGGTCCTGCCGACCCCGGACCGCGGCCACGGCGTCGTGCACGCGGGTCGCGATCTCGACGGGGGTCAGCCGGTCCGCCTGCTCGACGCGCACCGGAGCGAGGTCGACGCCCTCCTCGATGTCGACGGCGAAGGCGATCGTGCAGTCCTCGATGGGGTGCAGCCGCCCGAGCACGACGCGCGCCCGGGCTTCCGGGACGGCCCGCAGTCCCCGCGCCAGCGCGGCGCCGACGAGGTGGGTCAGGGTGACCCGCGCGCCGGTGCTCGCGCGCAGGCGCGAGAGGTGGGCCAGCGCGGCGCTCACGTCGACCTCGACGCGGGCCTGGATGCGTCCCTCGACCGGCGGGCGCCACGTGGCGACGGCGATCTTGCGGCGGACCGAGCGGTGGCTCATCCGTGGATCCCGGTGAGCGCGAGCCGGACCGCGAGGCCCGGAGCGGCGGCGAGCGCGGCGAAGGGCGCTGCGCGCCGGGGCAGCCGGACGTGCGGCCGTCCGGCCTCGACGGCGTCGAGCAGCGCCTCGGCGGTCACGGAGGGGTCGAGGTCCCGCAGCACGCGCAACCGCCGGGCCCGGGCGAACGCCGCCTCGGCCGGAGCATGTCGACGGGCCCGGTCCATCATCGAGGAGTCGACCGGCCCGAGCTCGGCGACGGTGCTGCCGATGCCCGAGCCGCGCAGCTCCAGCCGCAGGCCGGCGGCCGCCCGGGTGAGACCCGCCTTGGTCGCGCCGTAGGGCCCGAGGCCGGGGAAGGTCGCGACCCCGGCGAGCGAGGAGACCCAGAGGAGGTGGCCGCGGCGGCGGGCGCGCATCCCGGGGAGGGCCAGGCGGGTCAGCTCGAGCGGGGCGCGCAGGTTGAGGGCGATCGCGGCGGCGAGGGACGAGGCGTCGAGGTCGTCGAGGCGGCCGACGAGCTCGACCGCGGCGTTGTGCACGAGGACGTCGGGCGGGCCGTGGGCCGAGTGGGCGGCGGCGAGCAGCTCGGCGGGGCCGCCGGGGGTCGCGAGGTCGACGGGTACGGGGTGGGCGCCGGTGCGCGACGCGAGGTCGCCCAGGGCGTCGCGGCTGCGCGCGGTGACGGTGACGCGGGCGCCGCGCGCGGCGAGGCCGTCGGCCAGGCGGGTACCGATCGTCCCGGTGGCCCCGGTCAGGAGGACGTGGGCCCCGTGGAGTCGCATCTGCCCAGTCTCCGTGACGTGGAGGGGGTCACCGGCGCGGCACCCGCCCGGCGGTGGTCGGTGTGCAACGTGGCGGCGCGGGGCCGCGGCGCGTCAGTCGCGCCGCGCCAGCGTGAGCGCGAAGTCCCCGGCGTCGTCGGTCCACGTCCGCTCGACGCTGAACCCGGCCTCGCCGAGCTCCGCGGCGATGCCCTCGGGCCGGAACTTCGTCGAGATCTCGACACAGATCTCCTCGCCGGTGGCGAGCTCGACGACGAGGTCCGCGCCGGGCACGGTGACGACCTGCGGCTCCTCGGCGCGCAGCCGCATGTCGATGCGCTCCATCCGCGGGTCCCAGAAGGGGACGTAGCTGAAGGCGCCGGGGTCGAAGCCGGCCCCGAGCTCGCGGTTGACGACGAGCAGGCAGTTGCGGATGAACCGCTCGGTGACGCCGGCGGAGTCATCGTAGGCGGCGACGAGGCGGTCGGCGTCCTTGACGAGGTCGGTGCCGAGGAGCAGCCACTCGCCGGTGTCGAGGGAGTCGGCGAGCGCGCCGAGGAAGGCGGCCCGCTCCTCGAGGTAGAAGTTGCCGATCGTGCTGCCGAGGAAGGCGACCATCCGGCGGTCGCCGCGGGGCAGCTGGCCGAGGTGGAGGGTGAAGTCGCCGACGACGGCCTCGACGGCCATCCCGGGGTAGCGGACGCTGAGCATCGACGCCGCCTCGCGCAGCGTGCCGTCGGACACGTCGACCGGCACGAAGCGCGCGAGCGGGCCGTGCGAGCGGTCCTCGGAGCGGAAGGCGTCGAGGAGCGTGCGGGTCTTGTCGCTCGTGCCGCTGCCGAGCTCGACGAGGGTCGAGGCGTCGCACACCTGCGCGATCTCGGCCGCGTGCGCGGTGAGGATGGCCCGCTCCGCCTCGGTCGGGTAGTACTCCGGCAGCCGGGTGATCTCGTCGAAGAGGTCGGCGCCGACCGGGTCGTACAGCCACTTCGGGGGAAGCCGCCGTGGGCGGCCGCCGAGCCCGCGGCGCACGTCGTCGACGAGCGAGCCGGAGGCCCAGTCGGGGTCGAGGAGGACCTGGACCCGGGGCTCGACGACGCCGCTCACGCGTCGGCCCCCGTCGCCGCGTCGGCCGGTCGGGCCTGCGGCGCACCGCCGTCGGCCAGCCGCACCCCGGACAGGGCCCAGCGCGAGCCGTGCGGGAAGAAGTTGCGGTAGGTGAGCCGGGCGTGCGCCGGCGGGGTGAGGGCGCAGCCGCCGCGCAGGACCATCTGGTTCGACATGAACTTCCCGTTGTACTCGCCGATGGCTCCCGCCGGGGGGTGGAAGCCGGGGTAGGGGTGATACGCGGACGAGGTCCACTCCCAGCAGTCGCCGTAGACCTGGCGCAGCCGGTGCTCGCCGCCCCGCTCCGGCGCCGCTGCCGGGTGGTAGTGCCGCAGGTCGGCGAGGTTTCCGCCGGAGTGCGCGGCGTCGGCCTGGCCGTCGACGACGACGGCGTGCTCCCACTCCGCCTCGCTCGGCAGCCGCTTGCCGGCCCACGCCGCGTACGCGTCGGCCTCGTAGAAGCTGACGTGGCTGACCGGCAGGCCGGGGTTGACCGGCCAGGTGCCGTGGAGGGTGTGCTCGAGCCAGACGCCGTCGTGCTCGGTCCAGTACAGGGGCGCCCGCCATCCCTCCGCCCGGACCCGGGCGAGGCCGTCGGAGAGCCACAGCTCGGGGCGCTGGTAGCCGCCGTCGGCCATGAACTCGAGCCACTCACCGTTGGTCACGAGGCGGTCGGCGAGCCGGTAGGGCTCGAGCCACTGCCGGTGGCGGGGCAGCTCGTTGTCGAAGGAGAAGCCGCCGCCCTCGTGGCCGATCTCGACGAGACCGCCCTCGACGTCGACCCAGCCGAGCGCGTCCGGCTCGCTGGGCGCCGGCCTTGTGCCGCCGTAGACGGGCTCGAGCGGGTTGCGCGAGAGGACGTGCTTGATGTCCATGAGCAGCAGCTCCTGGTGCTGCTGCTCGTGGTGGAAGCCGAGCTCGATGGTCGGCGCGAGCTTCTCGAGGGAGCCCTCGTCGAGGCGCTCGACGAGGTCGCGCATGCGCTCGTCGACGTTGCCGCGGTAGACCCCCACGTCCGCGGCGCCCGGGCGGGTGATGAACCCGCGGTCGGCGCGCGAGTACCGCGGGCCGATGCCCTCGTAGTAGCTGTTGAAGAGGAACCAGTAGCGGTCCTGGAAGGGCGCGAAGTCCTGCTCGTGCTCGCTGAGCACGAAGGTCTCGAAGAACCACGTCACGTGGGCGCGGTGCCACTTCGTGGGTGACACGTCCGGCATCGACTGGACCGTCTGGTCCTCGGGCGACAGCGGGGAGGCGAGGGTCTCGGTGTGCGAGCGGACCTCGTGGTAGCGGGTGGTCAGGGTGCTGGCGTCCCACGTCGAGGTGGACATGGCGGCGCTCCTCTCGGTCGGGGCCGGTCGGGCGTGACGTCCATCCTTACCCAGCCCGCCGACGGTGGACACCCCCCGTGCGCACCGGTCATCGGGACGACGGCCGCCGTCCACCCGGATGACAGGTGTCATGCCGGGTCGGTGGCCGGTGGCACTGCCCCGGCCGACGGGCCGACGGCCAGGCTGGGGCGACCCGTGAGAGAGGACCGCCCGATGACGACGACGCGGCAGCGCCCGGCCGCTGCGGTGCTCGCCGGCCGCCCGCACCGCGGCATCCGGCACCTCCTGCACCCGCAGGTGCTCGGCGTGGTCATCGGCGGCGCCGGGGCCAGCGCGTTCGTGCACGTCAACCGCGGTCTCCTGCCCGCGCCCTGGCCGACGGTGGCCCTGCTCGCCTGGACGGCGGCCCTGCTCGTCTGCGCCTGGGCCGTGCTGCTGCGGCCGCGGCGGCTGCGCGACGTCGGACCCCCGAGGCCGGGCGCCGGGGTCGTCTACACCGCGTCGGTCGCGGGGATGCTGGCCGCCTTCGCCGTCGGCCGCCGCGTCCTCGTCGCGGTCGACCGGCCGGAGCTGATGCCCGCCGTCGTCGTCGTGGCCGTCGGTCTGCACTTCGTGCCCTTCGCCCGCGCGTTCGGGGCGCCGGTCTTCGGCACGCTCGGCTGGGTGCTCGCGGCGATCGGGGTCGTCGGGCTGCTGCTCGGCGTCGTCGCGGGGGCCGTCCCCGTGGCCGCTGCGGCGGTGGTCACGGGCGTCGTCATGCTCCTCCTCATGGCGCTCGACGCCGTGCGCCCGGAGCCGGTGGGCCGGCCGACCTGAGCGTCCGGGTGGCGCGTCGGAGGGGGCGCGCCGCCCGGACGGTCACCGGATGCCGGTGCGCGCGAACCCTTCGACGAAGTAGCGCTGGGCGACGAGGAAGAGCGCGACCATCGGGGCGACCGTGATGATCGCGAAGGCCATCGTGCCGCCGTAGTCGGACCCGAGCTGCCCCTGGAGGTAGAGCAGCCCGATGGGCAGCGTGTAGAGGGCGTTGTCCTGCAACGCGACCAGCGGCCACGCGAGGTCGTTCCACGACGACAGCAGCGTCATGAAGAAGAGGACCGCGAGCAGCGGCCGGCTGAGCGGCAGCACGATCGAGCGGAAGATCCGCAGGTGGCCGGCGCCGTCGACCCGGGCGGCGTCGACCAGCTCGCGCGGGATGGCGAGGACGAACTGCCGCGCGAGGAAGGCGCCGAAGCCGCTGGCCGCCGTCGGCAGGATGACCGCCCAGTAGCTGCCGAACAGGCCCATGGAGGTGACGATCCGGAACAGCGGCACCATGATCACCTGCAGCGGGATCATCACCGTCGCCACCGTGAGCAGGAAGAGCGCGGTCGACCCGGGGAAGCGCAGCTGCGCGAACGCGTACCCCGCGAGCATGCTCACCGTCACCGAGAGCAGCGCCACGGTGAGCGAGATCGCGACGGAGTTGCCGACCCACGCGGCGACGGGGAAGGCATCGAGGACCCGCCGGAAGTTGTCGAGCGTCAGCTCCCGCGGGACCAGGCGCAGCGTGCCGCCGAGCAGCTCCGAGCGGGAGGTCAGCGCGACGACGACCATCCAGTAGAGCGGGAACAGCGTGACGAGCGAGACGACGACGGCAGCGGCGAGGCGCGCGGGCATCCACCGGTCGCGGCGACGACGCCGGGCGGCGCGGACGGGGGCGGCGGTGCTCATCCGACGAGGTCCTTGGTGCGGCTCGTGCGCCAGCGCAGCCAGGTGAACGCGAGGCTGACGACGAGGAGGAAGACGCCGATCGTCGCGGCGTACCCCTGGTCACGCGTGACGAAGCCGTTGTCGTACGCGTAGGTGACGAGCACGGTGGTCGCGTTGCGCGGGCCGCCGCCGGTGAGGACGAAGACGATGTCGAACACCTGGAACGAGTAGATGACGTTCATGACGACGAGGAAGAACGACGACGGCCCGAGCATCGGGACGACGACGTACCGGAACCGCTGCCACGGCCCGGCGCCGTCGAGCGTGGCCGCCTCGAGCATCTCGCGGCCGATGCCCTGGAGGCCGGCCAGGTAGATGAGCATGTTGAACCCGGTTCTCCACCAGAGGGTCACGAGCACGACGGTGACGAACGCCGCCGTCCCGCCCGACTGCCAGTCGACCCCGGGGAGACCGAGGGCGCGCAGGACGGCGTTGGCGAACCCGCTGTTCTGGTCGAAGACGAGGACGCCGACCAGTGCGGTCGCGACGCCGCTGACGGCCATCGGGAGGATGAGCACGGACCGGAAGAGGCCGCGCGCCGGGAGCACCGAGTTGAGGAGCACGGCCGCCCCCAGCCCGAGGGCCATCGACCCCGGCGTCACGACGAGGGTGAAGAGGACGGTGTTGAGCGTCGCCCGCCAGAAGACCGGGTCGGTGAACAGCCGCGCGTAGTTGTCGAGGCCGACCCACACCCCGTCGCCGAACCCGTTGGTGCGCTGCAGGCTGAGGGCTGCGGCGCCGGCCAGCGGGACGAAGACGAAGGTGCCCAGCAGCACGAGGCCGGGCGCGAGGAAGCCGTAGGCGGCGAGCGCCTCCTTGACGGCGCCGCGCCGGGGCCCCCGCCGGCCCCGGCGCGGTGGGTCCGGTGCCTGGACGCCGGGCGGAGCGGTGGCCGCGGTCGCGGCGGGGACGGTGCTCACCGCGCGACGGCGGCGCCGATGCCGTCGGCGAGGTTGCGCACGGTCGTCGCGGCGTCCTGGTCGCCGACGAACGCCTCCTCGAGCTGGTCCTTGAGGACGGTGATGATCGCCGACATCGACGGCGAGGCGACCTGCCCCGAGTCCCGCGGCAGCACGGCGCCGGCCTGGGCGACGAAGACGGGCGAGAGCTCGGGTCGGACCTTGAACTCGATGCCCTCCTGCACGAGGTCGGCGCGCGTGGGCAGCAGCGACGCGCCGGCGCAGAAGTCGGCCATCGGCTGCTTCTGCGTCACGTGGTCGAGGAACTTCGCCACGAGCGCGGGGTCCTTGGCGGCCTTCGTCGCGACGAGGGCATTGCCGCCGAAGTCGCCGGCGGAGCGCACGTCCTTCGGCGGGAACGTGACGCCCCACTCGAAGCCGGCGGTGGTCGTGGCGTCCGGGACGAGGAAGGCACCGCCGAAGTTCATCGCCGTCGTGCCCGAGTACCAGAGGTCCGCGGCGTAGGTCGAGGACTTCACGGAGCTGTTCTGCGGCACCAGGTTCTGCCGGAAGAAGCCCTGCGTGAACTCGACCGCGGCCCGGCCGGCGTCGGAGTCGATGGCCGCCGCCGTCAGGTCCTCGGTGAGGAAGCGGCCGTCGGCCTCGAAGAGCCAGCTGAGCCAGCGCGTCACGCCGTTGCCCTGCCAGTTGTACGCGAAGGGCCACTTGTCGTCGGGGAGCTTCTCGCGCAGGCGCTTCGCGACGTCCTCGAACTCCTGCCAGGTCCACGCGTCCTCGATGCGCGTCGGGACGTCGGTGACGCCGGCCGACTCCATGAGGGCCTTGTTGTAGAGGATGACCGAGGTGTCGGTGTGGTGCGGGACACCGTAGGGCTTGCCGCCGTTCTGCACCGCGGCCCACGCCTGCGGGGTGAACCGGTCGGAGAAGCCGCTGTCGAGGTGGCTGCTCAGGTCGAGCAGCTGCCCGCGCCCGGCGTAGCTGCCGAAGGTGTAGTACGGCACGCGGAAGACGTCCGGGGGGTTGCCGGCCTGCAGCTGGGCGTCGATCGTCGTGAACATCTGCTCGTACGGCACCGAGTTCAGCGTGACCTTGACGCCGCTGTTCGCCTGCTCGAAGGAAGAGATGGCGGCGCGGAGGCCGGCGAGCTCGGCGTCGGTGCCCCACGTCGTGAACGTGACGGTGCCGGAGGAGGCGGATGCGCCGCTGTCACGGCCGGAGGTGGAGAAGCCACCGCACGCGCTGAGCGCGAGGGGTGCCGAGGCGGCACCGGCGGCGGCGAGGAGCTGGCGACGGGTCAGGGGCATGCGGACTCCGGGGAGTGGTGCGGGCGGGATCGCCTGCGGCACGCTTCTCGACCACGGACCCGGGCGACGCTAGCCCCCGTCGTCGCAGCCGCGAGCACGCGTGCGTGATCCGCGTCACCGCTGTCGAAGGTCGGTTCGCCCTCAGCGAGCAGCCCCGCCCGTCACAGGTCGCGCAGCAGCGCCTCGATCCGAGCCGCCCTCGTCGCCGGGCGCACGGCGTCCTCGACGGGCTGCAGCAGGCGGCGGCGACGGGGGGCGGGCACCGCCTCGAAGGCGTCGGCGAGACCCGCGTCGGCGAGAGCACTCGCGACGTCCTCGGGGACCGGCACGACATCGGGGTCGGCCGGTCGCAGTCGGCACTCGATCAGGTCGCCTGGTCGCACCCCGAGCCGGGCGAGGAGGGGGCGCCCGGCGTAGGCGAACGCGTCGGGCAGGACGTCGGCCCGGTTGACCCCGAGGTTCACCGCCACCCCGTCGACGGTCCCCTCGACCCGGCGGGTGCCCCACGCCCGGGCGGCGTCGGCGAGGCGCGTGTGGGCGTCCGTCGTGGGGTCAGAGCCAGCCGCGGCGCTCGGCGAGCGCGAAGGCCTCGGTGCGCGAGCGGGCGTCGAGCTTGTCCATCGCGTGGCTCAGGTAGTTGCGCACCGTCCCTCGGGAGAGGAACAGGGCGCTCGCGATGTCGTCGGTGCTGCGGCCCTCCCCCACGAGGCGCAGGATGTCGACCTCGCGCGCCGTGAGCGGCGAGGTCCCGCGGCGCAGGGCCTCGGCGGCGAGGTCGGGGTCGATGGCGGTGCCTCCGGCGGCGACGGTGCGGATGGCCTCGACGAGCCGGCGGCCCGTGGCGGACTTGAGGAGGTAGCCGTTGGCGCCGGCGGCCAGCGCGCGGTGGAGGTGCCCGGGACCCTCGAGGGCCGTGAGCAGGAGCACCGCGCACCCGGTGAGGCCCTCGGCGGCCTCGATGCCGCTCATCCCCGGCATGTCGACGTCGAGGACGGCGACGTCCGGCGCGAGCCGCTCGACGGCGGCCGCGACCTCGTCGCCTCTGCCGACCCGGCCGACCACCTCGAACCCGGGCTCGGTCGACAGCAGCGCCTCGAACGCCTCCGCGACGAGGTCGACGTCCTCGGCGATGAGGATGCGCAGCGTCCCCTGCCCCGCCGGCGCGCTCACGGGAGAGACCGCACGAGGTCGGCGTCGTCGGACCCGTCGCCGAGGAGCGTCGGCATCCGGCAGATGACCCGGAACCGGCCCCCGGGGACGTGCCCCGCCTCGAGCGAGCCGCCGACGGCCTCCGCACGGGCCGCGAGGTCGGCCAGGCCCGTACCGCGCGGTCGGTCCGACTCCGCCGCACCGTCGTTGACGACGACGAGGACGTCGGCCGTCGCCTCGCGGCGCAGGCCGATCTCGACCCACGAGGGACGCGCGTGCTTGAGCAGGTTCGTCACGGCCTCGCGCAGGACGCGTGGCCCGAGCCGGTCGGTGCCCTCCCGGGAGGCGGCGGCCGGGTCGACGTCGGTCGTGGCGCGGATGCCGAGCCGCTCGAAGAGGTCGAGGGCCGCCGCGAGCTCGTCGTCGAAGCCGGTGACCGTCTGCCCGCGGGTCAGGGCGCGCAGGCGGGACTGGCCGTCGGTGACCATCCGCGCGACCTCGTCGAGCTGCTCGCCGCACCGCTGCGGGTCGCGGTCGAGCAGCCGGATGGCCGTCTGCACGCGCAGCCCGACCGCGACGAGGCTGCGGCCGAGGATGTCGTGCAGGTCGCGGGAGATGCGGTGCCGCTCCTCGTCGACGCGCAGCCTGGCCACTGTCTCGCGGGCCCGGGCGAGCTCACCCACCGTGACCGCGAGGCGCGTCATCACGTAGAGCAGGAGGCCGACCGCCACGAGGACGACGAGGAGGAAGAAGGCGAGGTAGGGGTTGACGCCCTGCTGGAGCATGAAGGCCGTGATGCCGAGCGCGTAGGCCCCGCCGGCCAGCACGAGACGACGACCCGTGAGCCGCAGGCCGACGAGCGCGAGGACGAGCGCGGCGTTGAGCCACGCCGCCGCGAGGAACGCGCCGGTGGCGCAGACCACGGTGGCCACGACGAGCACCGGGGGGACGGGGCGGTCGCGCAGGGTCCGCCGCTGGACGACGAGGAAGAGGGCGGCGCCCGCCAGCCCGGACACGACGCCTGCCGCGCGCTGCGCGGGCCCCAGCTCGTCCGACACCTGGGTGAGCATCGAGAGCGTGCCCTGGACGAGGATGACGAGGACGATCGCCCACGAGGCGACGACGGCGATCCGGGCGTCGCCCGCGCTCGTGTCCCTCACCGTGCCCCCGTCGGTCCGTGCGTCCTCCCGTGGGACGACGCCGCGACTGTAACAGCGGGCTCAGCCGCGGCGCTCCGCGGCGGAGGGCTCCAGGCGGACGACGTCGTCGACGAGCGCCACGACGTCGGCGTCGAGGTGGTCGGTCGACGCGACGACGAGCACGGTCCGTCCTTCCACGTCGACGAGGTCGCGCAGGGCCTCGAGGACACGACGGCGCCCCTCGGGGTCGAGGCCGGCGGCGGGCAGGTCGAGGACGACGAGGTCGGGTGCCGCGGCGAGCGCGAGCGCGAGCCCGACGAGGGTCCGGTCGGCGGCGTCGAGGACGGCGAGCGGCCGGTCGAGCAGCGGCCCGAGGCCGAGGTGGACCCCGAGCCGGATCGCCGCGAGGCCGCCCTGGCCCAGCACCTCGACGGTGGGGCGACCGGTCGTCGGCGGCGTGCGGGCGGCGAGCGCCGTCCACGAGGTCGTCGCGAGGCGCCGGCGCGTGCGACCCTGCCCGGTGACGAGGTCGCCGTCGCGGCCGGGCAGGTCGCCGACGAGCACGCGGGCGAGCGTCCGGGCTGGCGCGGCGGGTGTCGCGACGGTGAGGGTGCCCGCCCGCAGCTCGAGGTCGAGCCCGTGCAGGCGCGAGCCGTCGGGGCCCGGGTCGACGCTCAGGTCGTGCACCTCGAGCGTGACGACGCGGGCGAGGGGCAGCTCGGGCCGGACCCGTGGACCGCGCAGCGATGGTGCGGTGCGTGTGGTCGATGCGCTCACGGCGTCCTCCCCGACGGTCCCGACAGCGCCCGCGCGCCGCCCCCGGGGCCATCCTGCTCCGGACCGCGCGCGCCGGCCAGTGCGTCGCGTCAGGCGCCGGTGGTGACGGCTGTCATCGAGCGGTCCCTCGGGGAGCGGGCGCTCAGGCCGCCGGCGGGAGGGTGAGGACGTCGACGCCGTCCTCGGTGACCACCACGGTGTGCTCGCTGTGCGCGGTGCGGCAGCCGGTCTCGCTGCGCAGCGTCCAGCCGTCGGGGTCGGTGACGAGGCGGTGGGTGTCGGCCATGACCCACGGCTCGATGGCCAGCATCAGGCCCGGGCGCAGGGTGTAGCCCCGGCCCGGCCGGCCGGTGTTCGCGACGTGCGGGTCCTGGTGCATCGTCGAGCCGATGCCGTGGCCGCCGAACTGGGTGTTGACGGAGTAGCCGGCGCCCTCGAGCACCGCGCCGATGGCGTGCGAGACGTCGCCCAGCTTCGCCCCGGGCCCGGCGACCGAGATCGCCGAGGCGAGCGCGCGCTCGGTGACGGCGATGAGCGCCTCGTCCTCGGGGGCCGGCGTGCCCACGACGAAGCTCACCGCGGAGTCGGCCGCGACCCCGCCGAGCACGACGGCGAGGTCGAGGGTCAGCAGGTCGCCGTCGGCGAGGGCGCGGTCGTGCGGCAGGCCGTGGAGGACGGCGTCGTTGACCGACGTGCAGATGTAGTGACCGAACGGGCCGCGGCCGAAGGATGGCTCGTAGTCGACGTAGCAGGAGGTCGCCCCGGCGTCCTCGATCATCGCCTTGGTCCAGGCGTCGATCTCGAGGAGGTTGGTGCCGACGGTCGCCCGCTCCCGCATCGTCGCCAGGATGGCGCCGACGAGCGCGCCGGTGGCCCGGGCGCGCTCGACCTGCCGGTCGTCGAGGATCTCGATCATCGGGGCGGCCTTTCGGTGGGGGTCGGGTCCAGTCTCACAGGGCCGGACGCCGCGGTCGCCCGCACGCCCCGAGGGGTGTGCGGGCGACCGAGGGACGGTGCGGTGCAGTGCGCGTCGGTCAGGCGGCGACGAGCGCCGGGTCCCCGACGGGGTCGCTCGCGCGGTCGCCGTCGTAGACGCTCTCGTCGAGGATGCCCTCGCGCTTGGCGACGATCGTCGGCACGAGCGCCTGCCCGGCGACGTTGGTCATCGTCCGCATCATGTCGAGCACGGGGTCGATGGCCAGCAGCAGGCCGACGCCCTCAAGGGGGAGGCCGAGCGTCGAGAGGGTGAGCGTGAGCATGACGACGGCGCCGGTGAGGCCCGCGGTGGCCGCCGAGCCGACGACGGACACGAACGCGATGAGCAGGTAGTCGGTGACGGACAGGTCGACCCCGAAGAACTGCGCGACGAAGATCGCGGCGAGGGCCGGGTAGATCGCGGCGCAGCCGTCCATCTTCGTCGTCGCGCCGAGCGGCACGGCGAACGAGGCGTACTCGCGAGGCACCCCGAGGTTGCGGGTCGTCACGTACTGCGTGACGGGCATGGTGCCGACCGAGCTGCGCGAGACGAAGGCCAGCTGGAGGGCCGGCCAGGCGCCGGAGAAGAACTTGCGCGGCGAGAGGCCGTGCAGGCGCAGGACCACCGGGTAGACGACGAGCAGGACGATGGCGCAGCCGACGTAGACGTCGATCGTGAACACGGCGAGCGGCGCGAGGAGGTCCCAGCCGTAGGAGGCGACGGCGTTGCCGATGAGGCCGAGCGTGCCGAGCGGCGAGAGGCGGATGATCCACCACAGCACCGTCTGGACGACGGCGAGGAAGCTCTCGGAGAACGCGACGAAGGGCTCCGCCTTCTTGCCGGTCTTGAGGACGGCGACGCCGATGAGCAGCGCGACGACGACGATCTGCAGGACGTTGAAGCCGAGGCTGACCGAGCCGTCGTCACCCGTGCTGCCCTCCAGGCCGAGGATGTTCGAGGGGACGATGCCCTGGAGGAAGTCGGTCCACGAGCCGGTGGTGCCGGGCGCCGAGGCGGCGGAACGGTCGACGCTCGTGCGCAGGCCGGGGTCGGTGAGCAGGCCGATCGTGATGCCGATGACGACGGCGACCGCGGCGGTGATGGCGAACCAGAGCAGCGTCTGGCCGGCGAGCCGCGCCGCGTTCGTCACCTCGCGCAGCCGGGCGACGCTGACGACGATCGCGAGGAAGACGAGCGGGACGACGATCGTGCGCAGCAGGCTGACGAAGCTGCTGCCGATGACGTCGAGGGTCGTCGCGAGCCCGTCGACCGACCAGGTTCGCGCGACCCAGCCGAGCAGCGCGCCGACGACGAGGCCGGCGATGATCTGCGCCCAGAACGGGAACCGGGGGCGGCGGTGCGCGCGGGTCGGTGGGGCGTCGTCCGGGTGGCGGGCGTCGGTGGCGGTCGAGGAAGCCACGGGGTTCCTTCCGAGGGTGGTCAGCAGGGGGACGGGCGCAGCGGCGCGCCGGAGGTGCTGGTGCACGGGGGTGGTGGTCGCACCCGAGGGGCGTCAACACGACCTCGCCGCGAGGGATTCCCCCGCCCTCCCGGGAACGCGTGTGAAATCGCCGGGGGTCACCGGCGAGTTCACACACGTTCGCGGTGAGGAGGGGGAGCGTGGGGAAGGGAGGTGGGGTCAGGTGAGGGGGGCGAAGCGGGTGACGACGAGCACGGGCTCGCCGGCCTCGTCGGTGGCGGCGAGGTCGAGCTCGGCGCCGATGCGCCAGTCGTGGTCGCCGTCCTCGTCGTCGAGCACCTGCTCGACGACCCACGTGCCGTCGCCCTCCTCGACCCGGAACAGCTGGGGACCTCGGGCGGCCGGGCCGGTGGAGACCTCGCCGTACTCCGCGAGGTACTCGGCCGCGGCCTCCTGCCACTGCTCGACGGTCAGGCCGCCGTCGAGCGCGGCGAGCGCCTCGTAGCGGCGCAGGGCCAGCAGCTCGACCCGCCGGAACATGCTCTGGCGCACCATGACCCGCAGCGCGCGCGGGTTGTCGGAGAGCGCCCGGCCCTCGGTCGACGGACGCACCTCGGTGCCCGGCTCGTCGCCGTCGGGGTGCGCCAGCGACTCCCACTCGTCGAGGAGGCTGGAGTCGGTGTGGCGCACGACCTCGCCGAGCCACTCGACGAGGTCGTCGAGCTCCTCGGTGCGCGCCGAGTGCGGCACGGTCGAGCGCAGCGCCCGGTACGCGTCGGTCAGGTAGCGCAGGACGATGCCCTCGGCTCGCGCCAGCTTGTGGTGGGCGACGAACTCCCCGAACGACATCGCGCGCTCGAACATCTCGCGGACGACCGACTTCGGCGACAGGTCGCGCGGGTCGACCCACGGGTGGCTCTGGCGGTAGGTGCGCAGCGACAGCTCGAGCATCTCGGCGAGCGGCTTGGGCCAGGTGACGTCCTCGAGGGCGTCCATCCGCTCCTCGTACTCCATCCCGTCGGCCTTCATCGCGGCGACGGCCTCGCCGCGAGCCTCGAACTGCTGGGCCTGGAGCACCTGGCGCGGGTCGTCGAGGGTGGCCTCGATGACGCTGACGACGTCGAGGGCGTAGCCGGGCGCCTCGGGGTCGAGGAGCTCGAGCGCGGCGAGCGCGAACGCCGAGAGGGGCTGGTTGAGGGCGAACCCGTCGTGCAGGTCGAGCGCGACCTGGAACGGCCCCTCGTCGTAGCGGCGCCCCTCGCGGCGCAGGAAGCGCTCAAGGGGGGTGACCTCGCGCGGTGCCTCCGGCGTCGACTCCTCCGGCTCGCTCGCGGTGGTGTCGTCGGTCGCGGCCGGAGCGAGGCCGGCGGCGGCCAGCGCCTCGCCGAGCGCGCCCATCCCCCCGGCGTCGAGCGGCTGCGGGGCCGGCTCGGGGGTGGCGGCGGGAGCCGCGTCGGGCTCGCCGGCCACGGCATCCGGCTCGGGCGGCAGCCACACGTCGACGCGCGAGCCGTCGTCGGGCTCGACGACCCCGGCCCGCACGAGCGAGCCGAGCACCTGCACCGCGCGCTCGACGAGCCGCTCGCGCCGCTCCTCGCTCTCGTGGTTGTCGAGGACGAGGGTGTGCAGGGCGTCCTGCTGGCCCTCCCACTGGTCGAGGACGTTGAGGACCATCGCGTGCGTGACGCGCATCTTGGGCTGGAGCGGCTCGGGCGCGGCGGTCACGAGCTTGTCGAACGAGGCCTCGGTCCAGGTCAGCACGCCCTCCGGCGGCTTCTTGCGGACGATGCGGCGCTCCTTCTTCGGGTCGCCGCCGGCCTTCGCGAGCGCCTTGCTGTTCTCGATGACGTGCTCGGGCGCCTGGACGACGACGTACCCGACGGTGTCGAAGCCGGCCCGCCCCGCACGTCCGGCGATCTGGTGGAACTCGCGCGCCCGCAGGAGGCGCTGCTTGCGGCCGTCGTACTTGGTCAGCGACGTGAGCAGCACCGTGCGGATCGGCACGTTGATGCCGACGCCGAGGGTGTCGGTGCCGCAGATGACGGCGAGCAGCCCGCCCTGCGCGAGGGTCTCGACGAGGCGCCGGTACTTCGGGAGCATCCCCGCGTGGTGGACCCCGATGCCGTGGAGGACGAGCCGGCGCAGCGTCTGGCCGAAGCCCTTCCCGAACCGGAAGCCGCCGACGGCCTCCTTGATCGCGGCCTTGCGGGCCGACGAGACGATGTCGACCGAGGCGAGGGCCTGCGCCTGCTCGACCGCGCCGGCCTGGGTGAAGGACACGACGTAGACCGGAGCCTTGTCGTCGCGCAGGAGCAGCGCGAGCGCGTCGTGGACGGGCATGAGGGACCACTCGTACTCGAGCGGCACGGGGCGCTGGACCCCGGTGACGGTGACGACCTCGCGCTCCGTGCGGCGCTGGAGGTCGCGCTCGAGCTCGGTGGTGTCGCCGAGCGTCGCCGACATGAGGAGCATCTGGGTGTCGGGCAGGAGGAGCAGCGGCACCTGCCAGGCCCAGCCGCGGTCCGGCTCGCCGTAGAAGTGGAACTCGTCCATG
Organism: Phycicoccus sp. DTK01; assembly: GCF_017312765.1. Classification (NCBI taxonomy): domain Bacteria; kingdom Bacillati; phylum Actinomycetota; class Actinomycetes; order Micrococcales; family Intrasporangiaceae; genus Phycicoccus; species Phycicoccus sp. DTK01. The sequence goes on from NZ_BOPU01000005.1 coordinate 41,353, forward strand.
ACGACGAGACCGACGTCCGAGGCGTCGCGCTCGCGCAGGGCGTGGTTGGCGAGGACCTCGGCCGTCGCGCAGATGATCGGGGCACCGGGGTTGACCGCGGCGTCGCCGGTGAGCATCCCGACGTTCTCGGCACCGAAGGTCTCGACGAGCGCGAAGAACTTCTCGGAGACGAGGGCCTTGATCGGCGCGGTGTACCAGGAGCGGCGGCCGGTGGCGAGGGCCAGGGCGTGGGCCGCGACGGCGACGAGGGACTTGCCGGAGCCGGTCGGCGTCGCGAGGACGACGTGCGCGTCCTCGGCGAGGGCGAGGACCGCCTCCTCCTGCGCCGGGTAGAGCGCGAAGCCGCGCTCGCCGGCCCACTCGACGAACACGTCGAGCGCGGCATCGGCACCGAGATCGCCCAGCGGGCCGTCGGCGGAGAGGCGGTCGGTGAGCGTCATCGTCCTCGATCCTCCCACCTCCGACGCGCCTCCCCGTCGGCGCCCGCGGCTACCGTGACGAGGGACGAACGGAGCACCGATGACCGACGAGATCTTCTCCGCGTACCTGGGCCGCCGCAAGACGGCCTCGGACGCCTTCCTGGCCGGCGACGTCGGCCCGCTGCACGAGGTGTCGACCCACTGCGACCCCGCGACGATCCTCGGCCCGGGCGGCACGGTCGTCACCGGTGCCGACGCGGTCAACACGGCCAACGCCGACGGATCCGCACACATGGCCGGGGCCGAGCGCAACGACCTCGAGACGCTGCACTCCGGCGAGGAGGGGGACCTCGCCTGGTGGGTCGGCGTCCAGCGGTCGGTCGTGTCCGTCACCGGGCAGGACGCGGCCGTCCCGATGGACCTGCGCGTCACCGAGCTCTACCGGCGCGAGGACGGCTCCTGGAAGCTCTTCCACCGGCACGCCGACCCGCTGAAGGACTCCTGACCCCCGGCGCCGGCCGGACGCCTCAGCGCCGGCGCGGGGCCTGCGAGGCGCCGACGTGCTCGGTCATCCAGTCGACGAGGGGCCGGACGGTCCGCCAGTCGGCGCGCACGCGGTCGAGCACCGCGTCGGTCGCGAGCCAGTCCGGGGCGCCGTGCTGGCGCGACACCACGAGGTGCTTGTGCCGCATGAGGTCCAGGCGCGGATGGTCGGCCGGGACGCCGCGCGGCCGGGTGGCGACGGCCTCGCCGCCGGTCTCCCAGCCCTGGCCGACGAGCCGGTCGACGACCGCCTCCAGCGCCTGTCCGGTCGCCGGGGCGTCGACGGCCGCGCGGTAGCGGGCGGTCTGGTCCGGACCCGTCGGGTAGAAGCCGCCGCCGGTCATCAGGCCGGCCGCCGACACCTGCACGTACCAGCCGACCCCCGGCACGGTGGCCGCCAGCGCGCCCTGGTGGTCCTTGTAGGGGGACTTGTCGTGGCTGAAGCGCACGTCGCGCTGCGGACGGTAGAGGTGCGCCGCCCCGAACTCGTCGGTCAGCGCCTCGGTGAGCCACTCCATCGGCTCGCGCACCGACTCCTCCCACCGGGCCCGCTGCGCCTGCCACCACGTCCGCGTGTTCTCGGCCGCGAGCTCCTCGAAGAAGTCGAGGGCGTCGAGGGGGATGCCCTCTGCGCTCGCGCCGCCGTGCTCGTCCATGCTGTCGAGCCTAGGGACCGCCGGCCCCGCTGTCGTCCCCTCGCGGCGAGGATGGGGCGATGCCCGAAGGCCACACGATCCACGCGCTCGCCGGGCGGGTGCAGGACGCCTTCGCCGGCACGCCGGTGCGGTTCTCCTCGCCCCAGGGCCGGTTCGCGGAGTCGGCCGCCGCCCTGGACGGCGCCTGCGTCGAGTCGGCCGAGGCCCACGGCAAGCACCTGGCCATCCACGTCGAGGGCGAGCAGGTCGTCCACGTGCACCTCGGGCTGTTCGGGCGCTTCGGGGTGCGGCAGCACCTGCGCGTCGACCGCGGCGAGCCGCCGACCGACCTGCCGGTGGCCGGCCAGGTCCGGATGCGGATGGTCAACCGCACCCACGTCGGCGACCTGCGCGGCCCGATCGTCTGCGAGCTGGTGACCCCCGCCGAGTGGCGCGAGGTGCGCGCCGGCCTCGGGGCAGACCCGCTGCGCGACGACCGGCTGCCCGACGCCGTGCGCGAGCGGCTCGGGCGGACCCGGCGGGCCATCGGGGCGGTGCTCATGGACCAGTCGCTCGTCGCCGGCGTCGGCAACGTCTACCGGGCCGAGCTGCTGCACCGCCACGAGCTCGACCCGCACACGCCGGCGCGCGACGTGCCCGCCGGTGTGGTGACGGCCATCTGGGACGACCTCGTGCGGCTCATGCCGCTCGGGGTGCGCGCCGGCCGGATCCTCGTGTCCGACAGCGATGTCGAGCGGGCCGAGGCGCTCGTCGCGAAGGGCGGCACCGGGCGCGTCCGGCCGCACTACGCCGTCTACCGGCGCCACGGCAAGCCGTGCCCGCGCTGCGGCGAGACGGTCGTCAAGGAGGCGATGGCCGGACGCAACCTCTTCCGCTGCCCGGGCTGCCAGCGCTGACGCCGCCGGCTCCCGGGCGGGTGGCCGTCAGTCGACGTGCGTGACGGTGACCCGGCCGTCCTCGACGTGCCAGCGCTGGTCGAGGCGGACCGTGTCGAGCAGCCGCCGGTCGTGCGTGACGAGCAGCAGCGCCCCGTCGTAGGCCTCGAGCGCCTCCTCGAGCTGCTCGATCGCCGGCAGGTCGAGGTGGTTGGTCGGCTCGTCGAGCACGAGGACGTTGACGCCGCGCGCCTGGAGCAGCGCCATCGCGGCCCGGGTGCGCTCGCCGGGTGAGAGGCGCCCGACGAGGCTCGCGACCTGGTCGGCGCGCAGCCCGAACTTCGCGAGCAGCGTGCGGACCTCGGCCGAGGTCATCTCGGGGACGGCCGCCTCGAAGGCGTCGGCGAGCGGCCGGTCCTCCGCGAGCCCGGTCCGCGCCTGGTCGATGCCCCCGAGCGCGACCGAGGCTCCGAGGCTGGCCCGGCCGGTGTCCGGGGCCAGCCGCCCGGTGAGCAGGCCGAGCAGCGTCGTCTTGCCGGCACCGTTCGGGCCCGTGACGCCGATGCGCTCGCGCGCCGCCACCTGGACCGACACCGGGCCGAAGCCGAAGTCCCCCAGCCGGACCGCGGCGTCGTCGAGGGTCGCGACGACGGAGCTCGACCGCGGCGCGCTCGCGATGCTGAACTGCAGCCGCCACTCCTTGCGGGGCTCGACGACCTCGTCGAGCCGGGCGATGCGCGACTCCATCTGGCGCACCTTGCGGGCCTGCTTCTCGGAGGACTCGGTCTGCGCCCGGCGGCGGATCTTGTCGTTGTCGGGGCTCTTGCGCATCGCGTTGCGGACGCCCTGTGAGCTCCACTCGCGCTGCGTCCGGGCCCGTCCCTCGAGGTCGGCCTTCGTCGCGGCGAACTCCTCGTAGGCCTCGCGGGCGTGCCGGCGCGCGACCGCTCGCTCCTCGAGGTAGGCGTCGTAGCCACCGTCGTACACCGCCACGGCGTTCTGCGCGACGTCGAGCTCGACGACGCGGGTCACGACCCGGGAGAGGAACTCGCGGTCGTGCGAGACGAGGACGACCCCGGCGCGCAGGCCACCGACGAAGTCCTCGAGCCGCTGCAGGCCGGCGAGGTCGAGGTCGTTCGTCGGCTCGTCGAGGAGGACGACGTCGAAGCGGCTGAGCAGGAGGGCGGCCAGCGCGGCGCGGGCGGCCTGGCCGCCGGACAGGGCCGTCATCGGGGTGCCGGTCGGCAGGTCGAGGCCGAGGTCGGCGAGGACCGGGGCGAGGCGCTCCTCGAGGTCCGGGGCGCCGGTCGCCTGCCAGTGGTCGAGGGCGTGCGCGAACTCGTCGCCGGCCGAGGCGGGGGCGTCGTCGGCCGCCATCGCCGCGGCCGCGTCCTCCATCCGGGTGGTCGCGGCGGCGGCACCGGTCCGCCGGGCGACGTACCCGGCGACGGTCTCGCCCGGGACGCGCTCGTGCTCCTGCGGCAGCCAGCCGACGAACGCGTCGGCCGGGGCGGTGCTGACGGACCCGCCGAGTGGTGCCAGGTCACCCGCGAGGATGCGCAGCAGCGTCGACTTGCCGGCGCCGTTCGCGCCGACCACCCCGACGACGTTGCCCGGCGCGACGGTGAGGTCGAGGGACTCGAAAAGGGTCCGGTGCGCGTACCCGCCGGCGAGGCCCTTGGCCACGAGGTCCGCGCTCATGCGCCGATCGTAGGCGGCGGCCCCTGGCGTTCTCCGGGCGACCTGCGCGGGTCCGCGTGCGGTGGCACCCGGGGAACCGCAGGTCGCGCGGAGCAGGGACGGACGCGCACGCCGGGTGTCCGGACCCCGGTTGGCCGGGACGCGTCCCGAGGGTGTCCACTGGAGGGATGCGAGCCATCCACCTCTTCGGGGCCGGCGACGTCCGCGTCGTCGACGCACCCGACCCCGCCCTGCGCCGTCCCACCGACGCGGTCGTCCGCGTCGTCCGGTCCTGCATCTGCGGCAGCGACCTGCACCCCTTCCACAACGCCGAGCGCGACGAGGCCGGCCACCCCATCGGCCACGAGTTCGTCGGCGTCGTCGAGGAGGTCGGGTCCGAGGTCGCCACCGTGCGCCCCGGTGACTTCGTCATCGCCCCCTTCGTCGTCTCGTGCGGCGTCTGCGAGTTCTGCCGCGCCGGGCTGCAGACGTCGTGCGTCCGCGGCGGCTGGTGGGGCGACACCGAGGGCAGCGGCTCGTCCGGAGGTCAGGGCGAGGCCGTCCTCGTGCCGCTGGCCGACGGCACCCTCGTACCGGTGCCCGGCATCACCGCCGACACCGACGAGCGGATGCTCGCCTCGCTGCTGACGCTCTCGGACGTCTACGGCACCGGGTGGCACGCCGCGCTGACCGGCGGGGTCTCGCAGGGCAGCACGGTCACGGTCATCGGAGACGGCGCGGTCGGGCTGCTCGCCGTCCTCGCCGCCCGACAGCAGGGCGCCGAGCGCATCGTCCTCATGGGCCGGCACGCGACCCGCACCGACCTCGGGCGCGACTTCGGCGCCACCGACGTCGTCGCCGCCCGCGGCGAGGAGGGCATCGAGGAAGTGCGCGACCTCACCGACGGCGGCAGCCAGGTCGTCCTCGAGTGCGTCGGGATGATGCCCGCCTACGAGCAGGCCCTCGGCGTCGTCCGGCCCGGCGGCACCATCAGCCGGGTCGGCGTGCCGCAGTACACCGACGGGCCGGTCGGTCGGGTCCTGTTCAGCCGCAACGTGACCCTGACCGGTGGCGTCGCGCCGACCCGCGCGTACATCGACGAGCTGCTGCCCGGCGTCCTCGACGGCAGCGTCGACCCCGGCCGCGTCTTCGACACCGTTCTGCCCCTCGAGCAGGGCCCCGAGGGCTACGCCGCGATGGACGAGCGGCGCGCCCTCAAGGTGATGCTCCGCCCCTGACCGCCGCGCGCCACCCTCCGGGCGTCGAGTGCGGAAGTGGCTGCCCCGGCAACCACTTCCGCACTCGACCCCGGAGAGGCGGGGTGGTGTGGGAGCGCGGCGTGCAGGGATGCGCGGTCAGGAGGGCTCGGGGAGCTTGCCGCTGCGGGCGACGTCCGGGTCGGTGCACGACGACAGGTCGAAGCAGCACGGCCGGCGCTTGCCGTGGTCGATCTTGTCGATGCTCACACCGACCCGCTTGGCGCGCGTCTCGGCGCTGCGCGTGGCGCCGACCCAGCGCACCCACTCCCAGCGGGCCATCGGCGTGATGTCCTCCCAGACGTCGCGGATGTGCTGCGGCGCCTCGTCGAGCGCGCCGGCGAGGTCGGCCGGGACCTCGGGCTCGGGCCACGCCTCGGCGACGGCCAGCTCGAGCTCGACCGGCGCGTCACCGGCGGTGTCGGGCAGCCGGACCCAGTGGCCACGCCGCCCGTCGGGCTCGACCACCGTCTCGAACGCCTCGCCGTCGAGCGTCCCCGTCACCGCCACCTGACCGCGTGACGGCAGCGCGCGGCTGGCGTCCTCCGTGAGGCGCACGAGCCGGGTCGTGCCGACCGTCTCGGGCGTGCCGGTGAAGCGGACCGTCGTCGTGCCGGCGCTCGTCGTCATGCGCTCATCCTCGCGGCTCGAGGACCTCCACGGCCAGCACCGTCGGCAGGTGACGGGCCACCTCGTCCCAGCTGTCGCCCTCGTCGCGGCTCGCGAACACCGACCCGCTGTTGGTGCCGAAGTACACGCCGGCGGGCTCCTGCCGGTCGCCGCTCATCGCCTGGCGGAGCACCGTGAAGAAGCACGACTCCTGCGGCAGGCCGTCGCGGCGGGCCTCCCAGGACCGGCCGCCGTCGCGCGAACGCCAAACGGCCGCAGCCGCATCGGGCGGGAAGCGGCCCTCCATGTCGCCGTTGAGCGGCAGAGTCCACACGGTGTCGGCGTCGCGCGGGTGCGCCCAGAGCGGGAAGCCGAAGGTCGACGGCAGGCCCTCGGTGGCGGCCCGCCAGGTCGCGCCGTCGTCGTCGGAGCGCCAGACGCCGTAGTGGTTCTGCTGGTAGAGCACGCCGTCGGTGGCCGCGTGCTCGAGGTGGTGGACGCAGAGGCCGACCTGCCCGTCCGACGGCCCGGCCGGGTGGTCGGCGGGCTCGTCGTGCGCGGCGTCGGCGAGGTCGTTGCGCCGCTCCCACGTGACGCCGCCGTCGATCGTCGCGAACACGCCCGCCGACGAGATGCCGACCCAGATCCGTTCCGGGTCACGGGGGTCCGCGACGATCGAGTGCAGCACGAGGCCGGCGCCGCCGGGGTTCCAGTCGGGGCGCGAGGGGTGGTCGCTCAGGCCCTTGACCTCGTACCAGGTGCGGCCGTCGTCGTCGCTCGCGAGGAGGACCGCGGGCTTGGTGCCGGCGTAGAGGCGCTCCCCGACGCGGGCGAGCGACCAGACCTGCGAGAAGCCGTCACCGAAGGGGGCCGGCTCCTCGGTCCACCCGATCATCTGCGCGAAGCCGGGGTCGTTCGCGGCCCAGGCGTCCATCTGGCCCGTCGTCAGCTTGGTCAGCTCCCAGGTGTGACCGGCGTCCTGGGAGCGCCAGACCCCGGCGCCGGACCAGTCACCACCGCCGCCGGCCCACATCGTGCCGGTCGCCGGGTCGCCGACGACGTGGTTGATCGGCCAGCCGTCGCAGTACGGTCCGCGGACGCTCCAGCCGCCGCGGTCGGCGTCGCCGTCGAGGACGAAGGCGCCCTTGCTCGTCCCCACGAGGAGGTGGATGGGTGCGTCAGGCACGGTCGGCTCCTTCCGCCGGGGTCCCGCCCCGGAGGGTGGTGGGGCGGTGCCGACCAGTGTCCCGAGGACACGGGAGGGCGGCAAGGGTGCGGGCCGGACGGGATCGGTGAGCGCTCATGGAGGGTCCGACCGGCGCCGGCGGCGGAACTCATCGGTCGCGAACCCCGCACGTGCGGGCTTTTCGCGGTCCGGGAGGGGCGGGGGCGGCGATGACCCGGCACGTGCGGGCTTTTCGTGGTCGGGGGGCGGTGGGGGCGACGACAACCCGGCACGTGCGGGCTTTTCGTGGTCGGTGGGCGGTGGGGGCGACGACAACCCGGCACGTGCGGGCTTTTCGTGGACACAGCGGGGCACAGGGTCGACGACTCGGGCGCTCGCGGCCCGATCGCGTGCCCGGGCGGGTGATGATCGAGGGGTGCCCCGGGCCACCGACGTCCCGGGGCACGCCGAGCGACGGGAGCGCACCGCATGGACCTGGACCTGACCGACGACGAGCGCGACATCCGGCAGTGGGTGCGGACCTTCGTCGAGAAGGAGGTGATGCCGCTCGAGCAGGACGTCCTCGCCCGCGAGCGGCGCCACGAGCGCGGCCTGCCGGCCGAGGAGCTCGCCCGGCTCCAGGCCACGGCGCGGGAGTCCGGCTTCTTCGGCGTCCTCACCCCCGAGGAGCACGGCGGGATGGGCCTGTCGGCGGTCATGGCCGCCCTCGTCGAGGTCGAGCTGGGCCGCTCCTTCGTGCCCTTCCGGTTCGCCGGCGACGCCGACAACATCCTCTTCCACGCCTCGCCCGAGCAGCAGGAGGCCTACCTGCGCCCGACGATCGAGGGCACGCGCCGCAGCTGCTTCGCCATCACCGAGCCGGGCGCCGGCTCCGACGCGCGCGCCATCCGGACCAAGGCCGAGCGCGACGGCGACGACTGGGTGATCACCGGCGAGAAGACCTTCATCACCGGCGGGCACGAGGCCGACTTCGTCATGGTCTTCGCGGTGACCGACGCCGAGGCCCACCGCGAGGGCCGCACCGGCGAGTCGGTGACCTGCTTCCTCGTCGACCGCGAGCGCGGCTGGACCTCGCACCCCATCGACACGATGGGCGAGTGGGGCCCGGCGGCGCTGACCTTCGACGGGGTGCGCGTGCCGTCGTCGTCGGTGCTCGGCGAGGTCGGCAAGGGGTTCGCGCTCGCGATGCAGTGGATCGGCAAGGGCCGCTACCTGCTGCCGGCGAGGGCGCTCGGCGGGTGCGAGCGGATGGTCGAGATGGGGATGGAGTGGGCACGCAACCGCGTCACCTTCGGGCAGCCGATCGCCGAGCGGCAGGCCATCCAGTGGATGATCGCCGACTCGGCGGTCGACATCGAGGCGCTGCGCTGGCTCGTGCTGTCGGCGGCGTGGCAGGTGGATGCGGGGCGCGACAGCCGGCAGGCGCAGTCGATGGCCAAGCTCTTCGGGGGCGTGCGCGCCAACGAGATCGTCGACCGGATGCTCCAGGTCCACGGCGGGATGGGGTACACCCGCGAGCTGCCGCTCGAGCGCTGGTACCGCGAGCTGCGGCTGCTGCGCATCTACGAGGGCACCGACGAGATCCAGCGGCGGACCATCGCCCGCAACCTCCTCAAGGGGCACGCGAGCGTCCGCGGCCACCTCGGCTGACGCCCCTCCCACCCGCACCACGCGTATCGGGTGACCCGATACGACCGCGCCTCACCCCGGAACCGTTCCGGGGTGAGGCGCAGCGTTGTCGGGTCACCCGATACGCGTGGGGCCTGCGAGGGCGGTCAGGAGGCGGAGAGGCGCTCCAGCTCGTCGGCGGTCAGGCGCAGCTCGGCGGCCCGGACCGAGTCGGTGATGGACTCCGGCCGCGAGGCGCCGGGGATGGGGATGACGACGTCGGCGAGCGCGAGCTCCCACGCTAGCGCGACCTGGTGCGGGGACACCCCGTGCTCGCGGGCGACCTCGGCGAACGCGCCGTGGTCGTCGCCGAGCCCGGAGGCCTTCTTGATGCCGCCGAGCGGGCTCCACGGCAGGAACGCGATGCCGAGCTCCGCGCAGTGCCGCAGCTCCTCGAGCGAGGAGCGGAACGCCGGCGAGAACTGGTTCTGCACCGACACGAGCCGCCCGCCGAGCACCTCCTGAGCCTCGTCGATCTGCGCGACGGACGCGTTCGAGATGCCCGCCATCCGGATGACGCCCTCGTCGAGGAGGTCGCGGAGCGCGCCGACGGACTCGGCGTACGGCACCTCCGGGTCGGGACGGTGGAACTGGTAGAGCCCGATCGCGTCGACGCCGAGGCGCTGCGCCGAGGCCTTCGCCGCCTCCTTGAGGTACTCCGGCCGGCCGTCCTGCGTCCACGAGCCGTCGCCGGGGCGCAGGTGCCCGCCCTTGGTCGCGACGAGGATGCTCGCGGCGTCGCCGCTCCACGAGCCGAGCGCCTTCGCGATGAGCGATTCGTTGTGACCGACCTCGCCGGCGTCGCGGTGGTAGGCGTCGGCGGTGTCGACGAGGGTCACGCCGGCGTCGAGCGCCGCGTGGATGGTGCGCACCGAGCGCTCCACCTCCGGGCGGCCCTCGATCGACATCGGCATGCCGCCGAGGCCGATCGCACCGACCTGCAGGTCTCCGAGTGCACGCTGCTCCATGTCACCAGCTCCTTCGGTTCGGGGTGGGTGCGCACCGGTCCGGCGCGCACCACGTCACCTCGGGGCCAAGGCGGTCAGCGGTGCCGATGTTCCCGCCGCGGAATTCGGGCTCTCAGCCGTGGAGCAGGCGCAGCAGCCGCGCGACCTCGGCGGCCAGCGCCTCGCGCCCGGGTCCGACGTACTTCCGGGGGTCCACGACCCAGGGGTCGGCGGCGAGGACGTCGCGCACGGCGGCGGTGAAGAGCGCGTTGAGGTGGGTCGAGATGTTGACCTTCGTCATCCCGGCGCGCACGACGGCGGCCAGGCCCGCGTCGTCGAGGCCCGAGGAGCCGTGGAGGACCAGCGGCACGGGGACGGCGGCCGCGATGCGCGCGACGAGGTCGGTGTCGACGGCGGCGTCGCGGGTCGTCATCGCGTGCGAGGTGCCGACGGCGACGGCGAGCGAGTCGACGCCCGTGGCCTCGACGAACGCCGCGGCCTTGGCGGGGTCGGTGCGGACGCCGGGCGCGTGCACCCCGTCCTTGCCGCCGACCTCGCCGAGCTCGGCCTCGACCCGCACACCCGCGGCGTGGCAGTGCTCGACGACCGCGCGGGTCGTCGCCACGTTGTCGTCCCAGGGCAGCCGGGAGCCGTCGAACATCACGCTGCCGACACCGAGCGCGACGGCCTCGTGGACGAGGTCGACGTCCTCGGCGTGGTCGAGGTGCACGACGACCGGCACCGCGGCGCGGCGGGCCAGCGAGAGCGACGCGAGCGTCACCGGCTCGAGCGCCCCGTGGAAGGCCGCGGTGTTCTGGCTGACCTGGAGGACGACCGGCAGGCCGGCCTCCTCGGCTCCGCGGACGATGCCCTCGGCGTGCTCGAGCAGGACGACGTTGAACGCGCCGATGCCGTGGCCGCCGGCGCGGGCCTGCGCGACGGCGTCGGTCATCCGAGCACGACCGAGCGGGTCAGCGAGCGCGGGTGGTCGGGGTCGAGCCCGCGCCGCTCGGCGAGGGCGACGGCGAACCGCTGGGCCACGACGAGCGCGGCCATCGGGTCGAGGTCGTGGTGCACGAACCGGGCTCCGGTGGAGGCGACCTCGTCGGCCAGGCCGTCCGGCACCTCGCCGAACGCCCAGACGAGGCGGCCGGGCTGCGCGATGGAGACCGGGCCGTGCCGGTAGTCCATCGCGGGGTAGGACTCGGCCCAGAACTGCGCGGCCTCGCGGGTCTTGAGGGCGGCCTCGGAGGCCAGCCCGACCGTCCAGCCTCTGCCGAGGAAGGTGCACTGGTCGACGTCGAGGAGACCGTCGACCTCGAGCTCGAGCGCCGCGCGGCAGTCCTCGGTGGCGGCGGCCAGGTCCTCGCCGAGGTGCGCGCGCAGGAGGGCCAGGGCGCTCGTCGCGAACCGGGTCTGGACGACCGACTCCTCGTCGGCGAAGGGCATCCCGACGACCTGGTCGGCGGCGTCGGCGGCCGGGGAGTCCTCGACGGCGGTGAGGAGCGTCGCGGGCGTCCCGTCGAGCGCGGCGAGGAGGTCGACGACCTCGGTCGTCGTGCCCGAGCGAGAGATGGCGACGACGCGGTCGTACCGGCGCCCGGTGGGGAACTCGCTGCCCGCGAAGGCGTCGGTCTCGCCGTGCCCGGACCGCTCGCGCAGCGCCGCGTAGGCCATCGCGACGAACCAGCTCGTGCCGCACCCGACGACCGCGACGCGCTCGCCCTCGCGGGGCAGGCGGTGGGCGACCGTGCCGGCGAGCGTGGCCGCCTCCGTCCAGCAGTCCGGCTGCGAGGCGATCTCGGTGGCGACGTGCGTGGTGGGCATGCGGTGTCCTTCGGCCGGGCGAGGCGGACGAGCGGTTGTGCGCGAACGCCTCCTCATTCGATCAGAACCGCTCACACCAGCACAAGCCGACCGAGCGACCGCGCGACCGCGCGACGTCCCGATTCCGCGTCCCGGACCCTGACTTGGCCCACGTATTGCCCATCCGCCACCTCGGAAGGGCTCGAGAGGGCTCCGGGAGGTGGCGGATGGGCAATCAGTCGGGTCGGGGGGCGTCGGGGGGAGGGCTCACGGGCCGGAATAAGAGCTCCCGGACGCGGGAGGGAGGGGTCAGCCGCCGTTGCTCTTGCGGTTGGCCCAGCGCTCGCCGGCGTCGCCGCCCCAGGCGTCCCACGCGACCCGTCCGGGGCTGGGGTAGCCGTCCGACCCGCGCCGGAAGCCCTCGGCGTCCTTGTCGCCGGCGTGGCGCGAGAAGTAGTCGCGCATCCGCTTGAGGACGTCGGCGCTCACGTCGTCGCCGTCGGCGAGCTGGTGCGCCCGCTTGCGCCCGGTGTCGGTGAAGCCCTTGCCGGCCTTGCCGTCCTCGATCCACCCGACCGCGCGCTTCGCCGCCTTCCGGACGTCCTGCGGCGGGACGGGGCTCACGAGTGCTTCTTCAGGGCCGACTCCTTGTGCGCCGCCGTCGCGCCGGTCTTGTCGGACTCGACGATGTAGTACGGGTCGTCGTCGGTCGGCTTGAACTTCTGCCCGTCGTGCTGGAAGTCGGAGGTCTTCTTCTCCTTGACCTTGCCGTGCGTCTCCCCCTGGGAGGTCCCCCACGAGACCTTGTCGCCCTTGCTGTACGCCATCTGCCGCTCCGTCCGCTCGCGTGTCGTCGTGCTCTCGGTCCCTCGACCGTAGCCATCGCCATCGACGCATGGACCGGCGCTGACCTGCTGTTTCGCACCTTCGACAGGCGCGCCGCCCCGACGGCGGGGGGACGGCGACCCGGTCTTCGGTGGTCGTCACGAGGCGTTCGCCGACCGTTCACGGATCCGCACCTCGCCCCGGTGGCCGAGGTCGGACCCCGGTGTTAGGTTCGCCGCGCGACGGGAGCCGAGGGGTCGTTGACAGGCCGCCCCCCTCCCGCCCTGACCCAGGAGGATGCATGACCCGGACGCCCCTGCGGCGGCTGCTGACGGGGGTCGCCACGAGCGCCCTCGCGCTCGCCGCCCCGGTCGCCCTGACGCCCACCACGGCGTCGGCCGCCACATCGGACCTCTTCTTCTCGGAGTACGTCGAGGGATCGAGCAACAACAAGGCGGTGGAGGTCTTCAACGGCACCGGCGCCCCGGTCGACCTCGCCGCCGGCCGGTACTCGGTCCAGGTGTTCGCCAACGGATCGTCGTCCGGCAGCGCGCCCATCGCGCTCACCGGCACGGTCGCCGCGGACGACGTGTTCGTCCTCGCGAACACCTCGGCGAACGCGGTGCTCAAGCCCCTCGCCGACCAGCTGTCGGGCAGCGCCAACTGGAACGGCAACGACGCCGTCGTGCTGCGCAAGGGCGACGCCGTCCTCGACGTCATCGGGCAGGTCGGCACCGACCCCGGTGCGGCCGGTTGGGGCTCCGGGGACACGACGACCTTCGACCACACGCTGCGCCGGATGGCCTCCGTCTGCGCCGGCGACACCGACGGCAGCGACGCGTTCGACCCGGCCACGCAGTGGGACGGGTTCGCCCGCGACACCTTCGACGGCCTCGGCGCCCACGCGGTGACCGGCTGCGACGGCGGCCCGGTCGAGGACGAGGCCCCCTCCGTCCTCTCGACGACCCCGGCCGACGGCGGCACGGTGACCCCGCGCCAGCGTCTCGGCGTGACGTTCTCCGAGCCGGTCGCCCTCGCCGACGGCGCGCTGTCCCTCGCGTGCTCGGCCTCCGGCGACGTCGCCCTCGCGGTCTCCGGCGGACCCACCGACTGGTCGTTGGCGCCCGCCTCGCCCCTCGCGGACGGCGAGTCCTGCACCCTGACCGTCGCGGCCGACGGGGTCACCGACCTCGACCAGGTCGACCCGCCCGACACGATGGCCGCCGACGTCACGCGCCGCTTCACGGTCGCGAGCTCGTGCGACGCCGACTTCACGCCGGCCTACGCCATCCAGGGCAGCGGCGCCGAGGCCGCGGTCACCGGCCCCGTCGCGACCGAGGGCGTCGTCGTCGCCGACTACCAGGGCGCCTCCCCCGCCCTGCGCGGCCTCTACGTCCAGGACCTCGAGGGTGACGGCGACCCCGCCACCTCCGACGCCGTCTTCGTGTTCACCGGCAGCGACGACAACGCCTCCGTCGGCGACGTCGTCCACGTCACCGGCACCGCGGGTGAGTTCCAGGGCCAGACCCAGGTCACCGCGAGCAACCTCGAGGTCTGCGGCACCGGCTCGGTCGCCCCGACCGAGGTCGCCCTGCCGATGACGCGCGCCGACGACTTCGAGCGCTACGAGGGCATGCTCGTCACCTTCCCGCAGGAGCTGACCGTCACCGAGCTCTTCCAGCTCGGGCGCTTCGGCCAGGTCACCGTCTCCTCGGGCGGCCGCCTGCAGCAGCCGACCAACGTCGTCGCCCCGGGCCCCGAGGCCAACGCGCTCCAGGCGCAGAACGACCTCAACCGTCTGATCGTCGACGACACGACGCAGGCCCAGAACCCCGACCCGATCGTCTGGGGTCGTGGCGGCCGGCCGCTGAGCGCCGAGAACACCCTGCGCGGCGGCGACACCGTCACCGGCGCCACCGGTGTCCTCACCTACACGTGGGGCGGCAGCTCGGCCAGCCCGAACGCCTACCGCCTGCGGCCGGTGACGGCCGACGGCACCGGCATCGAGTTCGCGGCCGCGAACCCACGGCCGACCGCCGCCCCGAACGTCGGTGGCGACGTCCAGGTCGTCGGGATGAACCTGCTCAACTACTTCAACACCTTCACCGGGTGCACCGGTGGTGTCAGCGGTGCCTCGCTCGACTGCCGCGGCGCCGAGAACCAGGCCGAGCTCGACCGGCAGACGGCCAAGACCGTCGCGGCGATGACGACCCTCGACGCGGACGTCTTCGGCGTCAACGAGATCGAGAACGACGGCTACGGCCCGGACAGCGCGCTGGCCCACCTCGTCGACCGCCTCAACGCGGCGACGGCTCCCGGCACGTACGCCTACCTCGACGTCGACGCCCGCACCGGGCAGGTCGACGCCATGGGCGACGACGCCATCAAGGTCGGCGTCGTCTACAAGCCCGGTGCGGTCACCCCCGTCGGCACGACCGCGGCGCTCAACTCCGCCGCGTTCGTCACCGGCGGCGACCCGGCGCCGCGCAACCGCGCCTCGCTCGCGCAGGCGTGGAAGGTCAACGCGACCGGCGGCGTCTTCGTCACCGACGTCAACCACCTCAAGTCCAAGGGCTCGGCCTGCTCGGCCCCGGACACCGGTGACGGTCAGGGCAACTGCGCGGTCGTCCGCACCAACGCGGTGAAGACGCTCCTGCAGTGGCTCGGCACGGACCCGACCGGGACCGGCGACACCGACGTCCTCCTCGTCGGCGACTACAACTCGTACGCCAAGGAGACGCCGATCCGCACCCTCGAGGAGGGCGGCTTCACCAACCTCGTCGAGAAGTTCCAGGGCGAGGACGCCTACTCGTACGTCTTCGACGGGCAGTGGGGCTACCTCGACCAGGCGATGGGGTCGGCCTCGCTCGTCTCCCAGGTCACCGGGGTCGCGGACTACCACATCAACAGCGACGAGCCGTCGGTGCTGGACTACAACACCAACTTCAAGTCGCCCGCCCAGGTCGCGTCGCTCTACGCGCCCGACCAGTACCGCGTCTCCGACCACGACCCGGTCATCGTGGGCCTCAGCCCGCGGGGTCCGCTCGGGGCGACGGCGGCCTTCGCCGACGCCTCCGTCCGGTGCGGTCGCGACAACGCGTCGCTGACGGTGTCGGTGGCCAACGCCGACGACGCGACGAGCGTCGTCGTCGACTGGGGTGACGGCACGAGCACGACGCGCGAGAACGCCTCGGGCGACGTCACCCTCGGCCACACCTACCGGACGGCCGGGAAGCACACGGCGACGGTCACCGTCACCGACGCGGCCGGCACCGTGGTGCGCACCAGCGCCGACGTCGTCGTCGACTACCGCCTCGACGTCCTGCCGCAGGGCACGCTGACCCTGCCGCGCGGGGTCACCGTCCCGGTCATCGCGGCCGTGCGCGACTGCAACGGGCTGCCGGCCCGCGGCATCACCGCGCCGGTCGTCACGCTGACCGGCGCCGACGGCAGCACCGTGTCGAGCACGTCGATGCGGGCCGTCGGCCCGCTGTGGCTCGACACCGTGCGGACCAAGGGCCTGGCCAAGGGCACGTACACGCTGAGCGTGACCGTGCCCGAGACCGGCCAGTCGGAGTCCTCGACGCTGCGCCTGCGCTGAGCCGCCGAGGGGCCTGACCGGGCCCGGCACGACGGACCCCCGGGTCGCCACGCAGGTGGCGGCCCGGGGGTCCGGTCGTGAACGGGGTTCTCGCTCAGGCGCCGCGGCGCGGGCGCGCGCTCTGCGAGAACGACGCCGCCGAGCCGCCGGAGCGGCCCCCGGCCGAGCCGGCGCCCGAGGACGCGCGGCGCGGGCCCGAGCGGGCCGGACGGCCGGAGGACTGACCGGCGGAGCGCGCCTGGCCCTGGCCGCGGCCGCCGCCCTGCCCGCCGCGAGCGGAGCCGGAGCCCTGCCCACCGCGGGACGGACCGCCACCCTGGCCCCCGCGGGAGGGGCCGGAGCCCTGGCCGCGTGCGGGGCGACCGGAGCGCGACCCGGCGCCGGACCCGCCACGACCACCGGAGGCGCCACGACCACCGGAGCGCGAGCCGGAGCCGTTCCGACCCCCGTCGGCCGCCGGCGCGAGGACGAGACCGCCCTCGACGAAGGTCCGCTCACCCGGCGCGAGCCGGCTGAGCATCGGGTGCTTCGCGTCGACTCGCGTCGTCGTCGGCTTGACCCCGGCCTTGCGGGTGAGGTCACGGACGTCGCGCACCTGGTCGTCGGTCATCAGCGTGACGACGGTGCCGGACGCGCCGGCCCGGGCGGTGCGCCCGGAGCGGTGCAGGTACGCCTTGTGCTCGACCGGCGGGTCGGCGTGGATGACGAGGGCGACCTCGTCGACGTGGATGCCGCGGGCGGCGATGTCGGTGGCGACGAGCGTCTTCGCGGTGCCGGAGTGGAAGGCCTCCATCGTCCGGGTGCGCGCGCCCTGGCTGAGGTTGCCGTGCAGCTCGACCGCCGCGACCCCGGCCGCGTTGAGCTGCTTGGCCAGCTTCTTCGCGCGGTGCTTGGTGCGGGTGAACACGACGGTGCGCCCGGGGGCGGCGGTGAGGTCGACGAGCACCGGCAGGTGGTCGGCGGTGCCGACGTGCAGCACGTGGTGCTCCATCGTCGCGACGGGCGACTGCGCGGAGTCGGCCTCGTGGGTCACCGGCTCGTGCAGGTAGCGCCGGGCGATGACGCCGATGCCGGCGTCGAGCGTGGCGGAGAACAGCATCCGCTGGCCGCGGGGCGGTGTCGCGTCGAGCAGGCGCCGGACCTGCGGGAGGAAGCCGAGGTCGGCCATGTGGTCGGCCTCGTCGATGACGGTGACCTCGACGGCGTCGAGGGACACGTGGCCCTGGCCGATGAGGTCCTCGAGGCGCCCGGGGCAGGCGACGACGACGTCGACCCCCTTGCGCAGCGCGGTGACCTGCGGGTTCTGGCCGACCCCGCCGAAGACGGTGCGCGAGGTGAGGCCGAGGGCGCTCGCCAGCGGCGTCATCGCGTCCTCGATCTGGGTCGCGAGCTCGCGGGTCGGGGCGAGGACGAGGGCGCGAGGGCGCTTGGGCTGGCGTCGGGTCCGGCTCTGCGAGAGGCGGGTCAGCAGCGGGAGCAGGAAGGCGACGGTCTTGCCGGAGCCCGTCCGGCCGCGGCCGAGCACGTCACGGCCGGCGATCGAGTCCGGCAGCGTCGCGGCCTGGATGGGCGTGGGGGTCGTGATGCCGCCGGAGGCGAGCACGTCGACGAGGGTGGACGGCACGCCGAGCGCGCCGAAGGAGGAGGTGGTCACGAAGGGGGTCTCCCGGGAGTGGGCGTCGCCGGTCCGCGGACGGCAGCGACGGGGCTGGATGTTCTGCCGGGCGGGGCTCTGGGGCCGCGGCTCAGGGTGATGCGGACCGGGTCCGTCACACAGGCATCGACATCGGAGAGAACGTTGGGCCCGAGGCAGAACTGGGCGGGCCGCTGGTGACCAGTCTACCGGTCGCGGGGCGGTCCCCCGGACCACCGGGGTCCCCGCAGGACCGTCGGGAGGACGCAGCGGGTCAGGCGGTCCCGGGCAGGTGGGCCGCCCCGATGGCGCCCGCCCAGTCGCCGAGCTCGGCCCGCACGACCTCGAGCGCGTTGTCGGGGCCGCGCAGGCGCAGGGCGGCGCGCAGGGGGTCGAGGAGGACCGGGCCGGCCTGGGCCATCCCGCCGCCGACGACGACACGCCGCGTGCCCGCGGACGCGACCACCGGTGCGAGCGTGCCCGCGAGGACCTCGATGGCGTCGTTCCAGATGCGTTGTGCGACAGCATCGCCGGCGGCCACGGCCTCGGCGACGGTGCGCGCGTCACCCTCCCGGCCGGCCTCCCGCCACCGACGGCCGACGGCTCCGGCGCCGGTGAGCGCCTCGAGGCACCCGCTGCGCCCGCAGCCGCACCGCGGACCGGCCGGGTCGACGACGACGTGCCCCAGCTCCCCGGACCAGGACGAGCCGCGGACGACGCGACCTGCGGTCATGAGGGCGACGGCGACGCCCGTGCCGAGCGGGACGAAGAGGACGTCGTCGACCCCCCGGGCCGCCCCGAGCAGGTGCTCCCCGAGCAGCCCGGCCCGCACGTCGTGGCCGACCGCCACCCGTCCGGGCACCCGCCCGCGGAGGGCGCCGAGGAGGTCGAGGTCGCGCCACCCGAGGTTCGCCGACCACTCGGCGACGCCCCGGCGCTCGTCGACGAGCCCGGGGACGACGACCCCGACCCTCGACGGCGTCGCGCCCGCGAGCCCGTCCCCGGCGGCGACGGCGAGCAGCCGGTCGACGCCGCCGGCGACGACGTCGCCGAAGCGAGCCGCGAGCCCCTCCGGCGTCGGCTGGACATCTCGCGCCACGACCGAACCCTGCTGCACGAGAACGGTCTTGATGCGAGTCCCGCCGATGTCGACGCCGACGGCGAGGTCGCCCCCGTCGACGGCAGGACCGCCGTCCGCGGGGTTCGGGCCGGGAGTGCTCAAGGGATCCTCCTCGTGCGCGAATGCGATGGGTTGGCGGGCCGATCGAGCATAGACGGACGCGGGCCGCCGGGCGCGCCCTACGATGACCGCGTGAGCGACGAGGCCAACGGCACCCGCACGCCGACCTCGCGGTGGGCCGCCGTCCTCGACCTGCTCGCCACCCGGGGGCGGCTCTCGGTGACCGAGACCTCGCGCGAGCTCGGCGTCTCGGAGGCCACGGTACGGCGCGACTTCACCGAGCTCGCCCGCCGGCAGCTCGTGACGCGCCACCACGGCGGGGTCGTCGCGACCGCGGTCGCCTACGAGCTCCCCTACCGCTACCGCGTGAGCCAGACCGACGAGGGCATCGACCGGATCGCCGCCCGTGCGGCCGCGCTCGTCGGCCCCGGGGAGGTCGTCGCCCTCAACGGCGGGACCACGACGACGGCCACGGCGCGCGCCCTGACCTCCCGCGAGGACCTCGTCGGCGAGGACGGCCCGGCGCTCACCCTCGTGACCAACGCGCTCAACATCGCGGCCGAGGCCGTCCTGCGCCCCCACGTGCAGTGCGTCTCGCTCGGTGGCGTCGCCCGGCCGGAGTCCTACGAGGTGACCGGTCCGCTGGCGGCCCAGGTCATCCAGCAGCTCTGGTTCGACGTCGCGGTCGTCGGGGTCAACGCGCTCTCGGCGGCCGAGGGGGCGACCTGCCGGTTCGAGGACGAGGCCGCGGTCGTGCGCGCGATGGTCGAGCGCTCGCGACGGGTCGTCGTCGTCGCCGGGGCGGCCAAGCTCGGCGAGCGCACCTTCGCGGCCATCTGCCCGGCGGAGCGCATCGGCACGCTCGTGACGACCGCCGACGAGGCCGCCCCGGAGGTCGCCGCGCTGCGCGAGCGGGGCGTCGAGGTGCTCTGCGTCTGACCGGGACGCCGCCCCGGTGGCCGACCCGCGCGCGGTGCTGTTCACTGCTCGGGACAGCAGCCGCGACATCCCGCACGGATGAGCGTTCGTGATCGCTTCGTTCACCTATCGCTCACAAACGTGCGCGTGTGTACAGTGGCAGGCGCCCGGGCCGGCGGGTGGTCACGAGCCACGCGGCGGGCAGGGCGGCACGCCGGACCTCCGGCTTCTCGACGAGGAGAGCGATGAGCAGCACGCGACGACACATCATGCTGGCCGCGACCGCGGTGACGGGGGCCATGGTGCTCTCGGCCTGCGGGGGCGGCACGGGGGCCGGGCAGGCCGCCGGGGGCTCGGGGGACGGCGAGAAGGCCACCTCGATCACCCTCATGGCCGCCGAGTACTCCAAGGACAACACCAAGGCGTTCTGGGACGCCTTCGCGAAGGAGTACAAGAGCAAGTACGGGTACACCCTCAACGTCAACGTCGTCAGCTGGGACAACATCGACCAGCAGTCCTCGACGATGATCCAGAACAACCAGCCGCCGGACATCCTCAACCTCAACGCGTACGCCAGCTACGCCAAGGACGGCCTGCTCTACGACGCCGACGCGGTGCTGCCGTCCGAGGTGAAGTCCGACATCCTGCCGACGTTCGTCCAGTACGGAACGTACGACGGCAAGTTCTACGGCTTCCCGGACCTCTCCAGCGCCCGCGCGCTCTTCTACAACAAGACCCTCTTCGACAAGGCCGGCATCAGCGCGCCCCCCACCACCTGGGCCGAGCTCGAGGCCGACGCCAAGAAGGTCAAGGACGCGACCGGCGACGCCGGTTACGCGATGCCGCTCGGGCCGGAGGAGGCCCAGGGCGAGTTCTCGATGTGGCTGTTCAACAACGGCGGCGACTGGAAGAGCGACGGCTCCTGGTCGATCAACTCGGACAAGAACGTCGAGACGCTGACCTTCCTCAAGAAGCTCGCCGACGAGAAGCTCACCCAGTCCAACCCGGCGCGCACCAACCGCGCCGACGCCTTCGACCTCTTCAAGTCCGGCAAGGCCGGGATGGTCGTCGGCTTCAGCCCGCTCGCGGCCGCGCTCGACGCCGACAAGACCGTCGACTACGGCGTCGCGCCGTTCCCCTCCAACGACGGTTCCGAGAGCAAGACGTTCGGCGTCACCGACTACCTCATGGCGTTCAAGAAGAGCGGCAACCAGGACGCGGTCAAGGCGTTCTACGAGCTCTACTACGACAAGGACCAGATCAACACGTTCATCGAGAAGGAGGGCTTCCTCCCGGTGACGACCTCGGGCCTGGAGTACTTCCAGAAGGACGACGCGCTCAAGGTCTACCTCGACACCCTGCCGAACGCGCGGCTCACCCCGACCGACGACCCGACGTGGGACAAGGTCAAGCTCGCCGTCCAGCAGAACCTCGGCGCCGCGATGACCGAGGACCCGAAGTCGGTCCTCGACAAGCTGCAGCAGTCGGCCGAGGCGGAGAGCTGACCGACGTGACGACGACCGACGACGTCCAGGCGCCGTCGGCCCGCACCACCCCCGGCGGTCCGCGCGCTCGACGCCGGACCGCCGGGGTCGGTCGGGTCAGCGCGCCGGTCGCGCTGCTCTGGCTCGCGCCCGCCATCGCGCTCATCGTCGGCGTGGTGTTCTACCCGGCCGTCATGCTCTTCCGCGCCTCGCGCTCGGAGTACTCGATCACCGGGCTCTACAAGGGCTCGGCCGGCTGGGACAACTACAGCAAGGTGCTGGCCTACCCGGACCTGCCGGTCGTGCTCAAGAACACCGTGGTCTGGGTCGTCGCCGTCGTCGCCATCACGATCGTCCTCTCGCTGGCGCTGGCCCAGCTGCTCGTCAAGGACTTCCCCGGCCGGCGCTTCGTGCGCTGGGCGGTCATCGTGCCGTGGGCGGCCTCGCTCGTCATCACGAGCCAGCTGTTCGTCCTGCTCTACGACAGCAACTACGGGCTCATCAACCACGTGCTGACCGGGCTGCACCTCATCGACGAGCCGATCAGCTTCCTCGGCGACGACCGCTTCACGATGGCCTCGATGATCGTCGTCGGCGTCTTCGTCTCGCTGCCCTTCACGATCTTCGTCTTCATCGCCGGCCTGGCCGCCATCCCGACCGACGTCATGGAGGCCGCCGAGGTCGACGGCGCCTCGCCGTGGCAGCGCTGGCGGCAGATCACCTTCCCGCTGCTCCGACCGGCGATGCTCATCGCGACCGTGCTCAACACGATCTACGTGTTCAACAGCTTCCCGATCATCTACACGCTCAACGACCGCAACCCGGGCTTCACGCACGACACCCTCATCACGTTCATGTACAAGCTCGCCTTCAAGAGCCAGGAGAAGGACGTGGGGATGTCGGCCGCGACCGGCGTGCTCAACGTGGCGATCATCCTGCTCGTCGTCCTCGTCTACCTCAAGGTCGTCAACTGGCGGGAGGAGACCCGATGACGACGACCCGCCGCCCCCGGCTCGTCGCGTTCACCGCGGCCGTCGTCGCGCTCGTCTTCCTCGCGCCGTACGTCGTCATGGTGCTCGACAGCCTCCGCACGAGCACCGACGTCAAGACGACCCCGCCGTCGTTCCTCCCGCGGGTGTGGCAGTGGGACACCTACGCCACCGTCATCGGCGACGGCAGGTTCCCGCACTGGCTGCTCACGTCGCTCATCGTGTCGGTCGGGGCGACCGCCGTCGTCGTGCTCGTGGCCGTCCCGGCGGCGTACATGACGGCGCGGCACCGCTTCCCGGGCCGCGGGGTCTTCCTGCTCGTCGTCCTCGTGACGCAGATGTTCGCGCCCACCTCGCTCGTCGTCGGCCTCTACCGGCAGTTCTTCGAGCTGAACATGGTCAACACCTACGGCGCGCTCATCATCACGAACGCGGCGTTCAACCTGGCCTTCGCCATCTGGATCCTCCACGGGTTCTTCTCCTCGATCCCGGTCGAGGTCGAGGAGGCGGCCGCGCTGGACGGCGTCGGCCGGGTCGGGATGCTCCGGCGCATCATGCTGCCGCTGACGCTGCCCGGGCTCGTCACCGCGACGATCTTCACGTTCATCGCGGCGTGGAACGAGTACGTCGTCGCGCTGACCCTGATGATCGACGACGACAAGAAGCCGCTGACCGTCGGCTTCCGGTCCTACGTCACCGGCTACGAGCAGAACTGGGACCAGCTGTTCGCGGCGTCGGTCATCGCGGTCGTGCCGGTCGTCATCCTCTTCGCGGTCATCGAGAAGCACCTCGTCGGCGGCCTGACCGCCGGCTCCGTCAAATAGCCCTCCCCCCATTCCCGACTTCTTGCGAGTTGAGCCGCTCGACACGCCGTCCGCACGGCGTGTCGGCGGCGGAACTCGCAAGAAGTCGGGTGGATGGTGGCCGCGGCGCGGGTCGGACGGTGCGTGTCGCCGTCAGGTGCGGAGGGCGGGGACGACGGTGCCGGCGAGCACCCAGGTCGACGCCCCGAGGACGAGCACGAAGGTGGCGAGCCAGAGGACGCGCGGCACGCGGGTCAGCTGCGCGAGGACGGCGGGGTCGCTCGTGCCGGGGTCACGGGCTCCGGCCACCGCCCCGAGGTGGCGCCACGCGCCGACGACGAGGACGAGCCCCACCCCGACGAGCACCTGCGCCTGCACCCGGACCGCGCCCGACCACCACAGCCACGCGGTGAGCGCCCCGACGACGAGGACGACGAGCACCGTCAGCGCCGACCGCGACCGGACGAGCGCGACGAGCAGGACGACGAGGACGGCCGCGAGCACCGGTGCGGCCCAGCCGCGCACGGCCAGCCAGGCCAGCGCGGCACCGACCACGGCGGGCGCCGGGTAGCCGGCCCACGTCGTCGCGACCCGACCGGGGCCGCGCGCCGGCCCGACCGTCACCGCGTGGCCGGACATGTCGCCGCGCAGGACGAACCCGGTGAACCGGCGGCCGCACAGCATCCCGACGACGGCGTGCCCGAGCTCGTGGACGAGCGTCACGCCGAGCCGCAGCACGGACCAGACCGGCCCCACCCCGACGGCGACCAGCGCCGTGACGAGCACGACGAGCAGCGGCCGGCCGGAGAGGGCCACCTCCCCCACCGGCTGCACCCGCTGCCACACCTGCCCGACGTCCACGGTCACGGACCGTAACGGCCGCACCTGTGCCCCCGGTGGGAGGGCCCGGCCGGGAGCCCCGGTGGGACGGTCCGGGCGGCCGGTAGCGTCGGGGAGGTGACCGGCCTCGTCGACATCCACTGCCACGGCGCCGCGGGCGCCGAGCTCGGCCTCGCGACCGACGGCTCCCGGGCCGCGGCCGCCCACCACCGCGCCGACGGGGTCGAGCACCTCGTCGCGAGCCTCGTCTCGGCGCCGTTCGACGACCTCGTGGCGCGGGTCGCGACGCTCGGGCCGCTCGTCGCGGACGGCACGCTGGCGGGCATCCACCTCGAGGGACCCTTCCTCGCGCACGGCCGTCGCGGCGCCCACGACCCCGCCGCGCTGGCCGACCCCGAGCCCGCGCTCGTCGAGCGGCTCGCGGAGGCCGCGGCGCTCACCGGGGCACCGGACGCCCTGCGGCAGATGACGGTCGCCCCCGAGCTGCCCGGCGCCGACCGGCTGGTGCGCGCCCTCGTCGAGCACGGGGTCCGCCCGGCCGTCGGGCACACCGAGGCGGACGCCGCCCTGACCGCGCGCACCCTCGCCGCCGTCGCCGACCTCCAGGGCGCCCCGGCGCTCGTCACCCACCTCTTCAACGGGATGGCGCCGATGCACCACCGGGCCGGCGGACCGGTCGCCGCCGCCCTCGCCGCCGCGGCCCGGGGCGACGCCGTCGTCGAGCTCATCGCCGACGGCGTGCACGTGGCCGCCGAGGTCGTCCGGATGGTCTTCGAGACGGTCGGGCCCCAGAGCATCGCCCTCGTCTCCGACGCCATGGCCGCGACGGGCCTCGGCGACGGCCGGTACCGGCTCGGCGGCCTCGAGGTCGAGGTCTCCGGGGGGACGGCGCGCACGACCGACACCGGCTCCATCGCCGGCAGCACCTCGACCCTCGCCGGGTGCGTCCGGTGGTGCCTCGAGGTCGTCGGGCTGCCCGAGGACGACGTGCTCACCGCCGCGACGAGCACCCCCACGCGCGCCCTGGGCCTCCTCGTCTGACGAGCCGCCGCTCGGCGCTTCGACCCGTCACCCGAAGGGGTGCGGATGCATCGCGTGCGGCAGGTCTCCGCGTGCCTACAGTTGGGGCATGGAGCCGCTGCCGATCTTCCCCCTGGGCGGGGTCCTCCTGCCCGGCGGCCGGATGCCGCTGCAGCTCTTCGAGCCGCGCTACCTCGACCTCGCCCAGCGGCTGGCCGACGAGCCCGAGGGCGAGCGGCGCTTCGGCATCGTCCGGATCCGGCAGGGGCACGAGGTCGGCGAGGGCGCGGCCACCGACCTGCACGAGATCGGCTGCGAGGCGGTCGTCGACGCGATGGCCATCGCGCAGGGCTCGGCCGGCGCGGTCGTGCACCTCGTGGCGCGCGGTGGGCGACGCTTCCGGCTCGACGCCATCGACGAGGGCGCGGGCACCTCGTTCCTCACCGGTCGCGTCTCGTGGCTGCTCGAGCCGGCCGCCGCGACGGACCCCGACCTGCGGGCGCTCGCCGCCCGGGTGCTCGCCGCGCACGCGGCCTACCTCGAGGCGCTCGGGGCGACGGCGGACCCGGTCGAGGGGCGGCCGGTCGACCTCGCCTACCGCATCGTCGAGCGGATGGTGCTCGAGCCGGGCGACCGCCAGCGGGTCCTCGACTCCGCCGACGCGGTGACCCGCCTGCGGCTCGTGCTGGGCCTGCTGACGCGCGAGACGGCCATCGTCCAGCGCTTCCGCGCGGTCCCCACGCCGACCGACCTCGGCGGGGCGTCCCTCAACTGAGGGCCGGGCCGCCTCGTAGGCTGCCGGGCATGGACCTCGGCCACCTCCAGCGCGTCATCGAGCAGACCTACGGTGAGCGCGACCGCGAGCGCGGGGTGCCGAGCACCGTCGCCTGGCTCGCGGAGGAGGTGGGGGAGCTCGCACAGGCGGTCCGCAAGGGCACGGCCGCGCAGCGCGAGCACGAGTTCGCCGACGTCGTCGCGTGGGTGGCGTCGCTCGCGAACCAGACGGGGGTCGACCTCGACGCGGCGCTGGCGCGCTACGCCGACGGCTGCCCGAAGTGCCACGCGATGCCCTGCGCCTGCGCCTGACCCGCATCGCCCCGGCCGGCTGCCGGCCGGTCGGGTCAGCCGGTGGGCAGCGTGCGGGCGAGGAACTCCACGGTCCGCGCCCAGGCGGCGGCCGACGCGTCGCCGTCGTGGTTGACGAAGTCGTCGTTGTCGAAGGCGTGGTCGGCGCCGGGGTAGGTGACGACCTCGGCCGGGGCGTCGCCGCCGGTCACCCGCTCGGTGATGCGCCCGACGACGTCCATCGGCAGGTAGGCGTCGGACTCGCCGAAGACGTGGAGCGAGGGCGTCGACACCGACGGCACGGCGTCGACGAGCTGCGGCAGCGCCGAGCCGTAGAACGAGACGAGCGCATCGGCCGGCTCACCGGCGACGACGGCGTAGCCCAGGCCGCCGCCGAAGCAGAAGCCGACCACGCCGGCGCCGCCCGTCACGGCCTCGTCGTCGCGCAGGGCCCGCAGCGCCTGGGTGGAGTCGGCGACGGCGGCGTCCCAGTCGAGCCGGCCGAGCAGCCCCATCGCCTCCTCGAGCATCGACGGCCCGTTCGGCACGTCGGAGACCCCGAGCCGCCAGAAGACCTCGGGGGCCAGCACGACGTAGCCGAGGGCGGCGAGGTCCTCGGCGCGCCGGCGGATGTAGGGGCTGATGCCGAAGATCTCCTGGAGCAGGAGGACGCCGGGGCCGGTGCCGCTCTCGGGGAGCCAGCGGTGGGCCGGCATCGTACCGTCGGGGAGGGTGACGTCGACGCGCTCGCTCATCGGGTCAGTATGTCCGTGCCCGCTGTGCCGTGCAGGAACCGTCGAAGGTGTCGTTCCCCGTCCGGGCGCGGGCTGCGGTCAGGCGTAGCGGCGCGCGGCGTCGAGCGCCTGCCGGACGTAGCCGCCGCCGAAGAGCACCGCGTGGAGCAGCAGCGGGTGGACCTGGTGCAGCAGCACCCGCTCCCGCCAGCCGTCGGCGAGCGGGGCCGCCTCGTCGTACGCCGCGAGGAGGCGCTCGAGGCCGGGGGCGCCGAAGAGCGCGAGCATCGCGAGGTCGCCCTCGCGGTGGCCACCGTGCGCGGCCGGGTCGATGAGGACCGCTCCGTCGCGGGTCCACACGACGTTGCCCGACCAGAGGTCGCCGTGGATGCGCGCGGGCTCGTCCGGGGTGTCGAGGGCGCCGGACGCCAGGCGCTCGGCCAGCCGCTCGAGGAGTGCCACGGCGTCGTCGTCGAAGGTCCCGCGCTCGCGGCCCAGCCGGGCCAGGGGCAGCACGCGGGCCTGCGCGTGGAAGGCACCCCAGGTGTCCCACCGGCCGAGCACCAGCGGCAGGGGCTCGCTCAGCGGGCCGAGCCAGCCGTCGCCCTCCCAGCCCTCCGGCGCGCAGCCCCAGGCCGGGGCGCCGGCCGCGTGCAGCGTCGCGAGCCCACGGCCCAGCTCCTCGGCGTCCGTCGGCGTCGCCGGGGCGGCGTCGAGCAGCGGCAGCTCGAGGTGGTGCGGCCCGTCGTCGAGGACCTCGGCGACGGCGGCGCCGCGCGCGGCCGCGAGCCAGCGCAGCCCGGCGGCCTCCCAGGCGAAGTAGCCCGCGGGCGCCGTGGTCGAGGTCTTCCGGTACCGGCGCGGCATGCGTCCCATCGTGGCACTCGCGGCGCCCCCGACGTGCAGCCGCTCGGTATCCTGCACGTCGAGCAGACCGGGTGACCTCGGAGGATTCCCCTGATGACGAACACGTTGACCGTCCCACCGCCGGAGAACGAGGACACCGACCAGACCGCACTCCTGGCCCGGCTGACCGATGAGGTCAGCGGGGTCCTGGAGTCGATGGGCGAGCTGTCGGACTACCTCGAGCGCGTCGTCCACGCCGTGCGCCGGGCCGTCGACGGCTGCGACGAGGTCGGGGTGACCATCCTGTCCAAGGACCGGCCGCACACCGCCGCCTACACGACCGTCCAGACCCTCGAGATCGACGCGGTCCAGTACGCGCTCGACGAGGGGCCGTGCCTCGAGGCCGCCCGCACCCGCGAGGAGCAGCTCGTCGCCGACCTCTGCTCCGACGACGGGCGCTGGCCGCTCTTCGCGCAGGCCTCCCGCGAGGACGGCCTGCGCAGCCTGTACGCCGTCCCGCTGGTCAGCGGTGACCAGTGCGTCGGGGCGCTCAACCTCTACGCCTGGGCCACGGACGCCTTCGACGGGTTCGACGCCGCGCTCGTCCGGGTCGCCGCGAGCCGGTGCGCCGACGCGGTCGTCGCCGTCACCGCCCTCGACGGGATGCGCGAGCTCGCCGGCCAGCTCGAGCAGGCGATGGCCAGCCGCGCCGTCATCGAGCAGGCGAAGGGCGTCATCATGGCGATGCGGGGGGTGCCCGAGCACGACGCGTTCGAGATCCTGCGCAAGACCTCCCAGGACCGCAACGTCAAGGTGCGGGTCCTCGCCGAGGACGTCGTCGCGGGTGTCCTGCGCGTCAGTGCCGCCCCGGGTGGTGCGGACGCCTGATCGGCGTGTCCTAGAGTCGGGTCATGGCGCGTCCCCACGCGGCAGCCCTCGTCGAGGATGCCTACACGAGCCGCAAGGCGCGGTTCCTCGAGGCGCGCGGCTGGGTGACCCGGATCGTGCCCTCGACCGGCTACGGCAGCTCGTCGCAGCTGCGCGTGTTCGGGCGCGTCATCCACACCCGGGGGCGTCCCGAGGACGAGCCGACCGAGCCGACGTACGCTGCGCGCCTGCGCGCCGTCGAGCTCGAGACCCGGGGCTGGAAGGCCTTCTTCGCCACGCCCGCGGTCGAGGAGCCGGTGACGGTGCGGGTCAACGAGCGCCTGGTCAGCACGCGCACCGACCGGGGCGGGTTCATCGACCTCGTCATCCGCGGGCACGGCCTGACCCCCGGCTGGCACCAGGTGTTCCTCTCCTCGCCCCGGGCCGAGACCATCGACGTGCCGGTGCTCGTCGTCGGGTCGCAGGTGACGCACGGGATCATCTCCGACATCGACGACACGGTGCTGTCGACGTCGCTGCCGCGCCCGATGATCGCCGCCTGGAACACGTTCCTGCGCTCCGAGGGGGCCCGGCGCCCGGTGGCCGGGATGGCCACGATGTACCGCGAGCTGCTCGCCGCGCACCCCGAGGCGCCGGTCGTCTACCTCTCGACGGGCGCGTGGAACACCGCGCCGCAGCTGACCCGCTTCCTGCAGCGCAACGGCTACCCGGCGGGCCCGATGCTGCTCACCGACTGGGGCCCGACGAACACCGGCTGGTTCCGGTCCGGGCAGGAGCACAAGCGCGCGCAGCTGCACCGGCTGGCCCGTGAGCTGCCGAACGTGCGCTGGCTCCTCATCGGTGACGACGGCCAGCACGACCCGCGCCTCTACACCGACTTCGCGGCGGCGCGACCGGACCGGGTGCGCGGCATCGCGATCCGTGAGCTGACCGCGGGCCAGCAGGTGCTCTCGCACGTCATCCCGATGGCCACGGACGACATCGCCCCCGCCCCGACCGAGCGGCTCGAGGTGCCGGTGGTGCGCGGCCCCGACGGCTACGAGCTGTCCCGTCGCGTCCGGGGGCTGTGGGAGGGCGGGGTGCCGCAGCGCACGCTGCGCGAGTACGCCTCCACCGTCGTCACCTCGTCCGAGGACCCGCCGGCCTACGTCGTCGAGGACCCGGACGAGCGCTGACCTCCCCCCGCGTCGGTGGTGGACGGTAGCGTCGGGCCATGCCCGAGCTGCCCGAGGTGCAGGCGCTGGCCGACTTCCTGGCCCAGCGCACCGACGGGCTCGTCGTCACCGGCGTCGAGCTCGGGAGCTTCCACGTGCTCAAGACCTTCACGCCGCCGCCCGACGCCCTCGTCGGCGCCCCGGTCGACGGGGTGTCGCGGCACGGCAAGTTCCTCGACCTCGACTGCGGCGGCACGCACCTCGTCTTCCACCTCGCGCGGGCCGGCTGGCTGCGCTGGTCCGACGCGATGCCGGCGACGGTGCTGCGGCCGGGCAAGTCGCCGATCGCGCTGCGGGTGCGGTTCGACGACGCGTCGGGCTTCGACCTCACCGAGGCCGGCACCCAGAAGCGCCTCGCCGCCTACGTCGTCAACCGCGTCGAGGACGTGCCGGGCATCGTCTCGCTCGGGCCCGACCCGCTCGCCGACGAGTTCACGCAGGAGGTCTTCGCGGGCATCCTCGCGGAGCACCGGATGCAGGTGAAGGGGCTGCTGCGCGACCAGTCGATCATCGCCGGGGTCGGCAACGCCTACTCCGACGAGGTGCTGCACGTCGCCAAGCTGTCGCCGTTCGCGATCGCGGCGAAGCTCGACTCCGAGCAGGTGACCCGCCTGTACACGGCGCTGCGCGAGACCCTCGCCCACGCGGTGGCGACCGCGTCCGGCAAGCCGGCGAAGGAGCTCAAGGACGCCAAGCGGGCGGGGATGCGGGTGCACGGCCGCACCGGCGAGACCTGCCCCGAGTGCGGCGACGTCGTCCGGGAGGTCTCGTTCGCCGACTCCTCGCTCCAGTACTGCGCCACGTGCCAGACCGGCGGCAAGCCCCTCGCCGACCGGCGCACGAGCAAGTTCCTCAAGTAGCGCGGACGCGACCGCCGGCGCCGGCCGGGCCGTGCGCGATGCTGGGGGCATGAGCGAGTTCCCCGACGTGCCGGTCTCCGCGGTCCCCGACGACGCGACCTTCCTCGACATCCGCGAGCAGGACGAGTGGGACCGCGGCCACGCCCCCGGCGCCGTCCACATCCCGATGGCCGAGCTGCCGCAGCGCCTCGACGAGCTCGCGCCCTTCCTCGACCGCGACGAGCCGCTGGTCGTCACCTGCCGCTCCGGCGGGCGCGTCTCACGGGTGCTGCCGTGGCTCGCGCAGCAGGGCTACGAGGTGGCCAACCTCGACGGCGGGATGCGCGCCTGGCACGCGGAGGGCCGCCCGATGGAGGCCGCCGGCGGCGCGGAGCCCCAGGTCCCCTGACCCCCCGCCCGATCGCGCGCTACACCGCAGTAACTGCCGCTGTGACGACACGTACTGCGGTGTAGCCCGGCACGGAGGCGGGTCAGGAGACGAGCTTGAGGCCGACGACGCAACCGACGATGCCGAGCACGAGCAGGACCCGCAGCAGCGAGACCGGCTCCTCGCCCGTCGCCATCGCGACGGACACGGTGAGCACGGCGCCGATGCCGACCCACACCGCGTAGGCGGTGCCGACGGGCAGCTCGCGCATCGCCCAGCCGAGTCCGCCCATGCTCGCGGCGAGCGCGACGACGAAGACGACGGCGGGGACCGGACGGCTCAGGCCCTCGGACCGGCCGAGGGCGGTGGCCCAGACGGCCTCGAGGACACCGGAGAGGACGAGGACGACCCACGACATGACGTGCTCCTGAGGGCCGTCTTGTCGCGTCACCGGGTACGGCGCCCATCGTCCGGGAGCCCGTGCGGGGCTCTGCCGCCACTGTCGCACGCCCCGTCCGCCGGGGCAAACCCGTGTCGATGGTCTCGTCTGTGACTCTCTAGCTCTTCCACTAGACGAGGCCAGACGCGTGCATCGACGGGTGGCACCGCGGTCGCCGGCTCGCTCTTGACGCTCCCCTGACCCGGGCCGGGTGAGCCGCAGGGGCACCGGCCACCCCGGGGTCACGGACCCTTCACGCACCCCTCGTGCCGTGCTCCCCCGCCGGTCGCCGACCGGCGGCGAGGGTGGCGGCCATGACCACGACAGCCTCCCGCCGGACCCTCCTGCGCGTCGGGGCGGTCGCCGCCGCCGGCGCCGCCACGTCCACCGTCGCCCTGCGCGCCGACGCCCGCCCGACCGCGGCCGCCCCGACGCCGCGCACCGACCCCTTCACGCTCGGCGTCGCCTCGGGCGACCCCTCCCCGGACGGCTTCGTCCTCTGGACGCGGCTGGCCGTCGAGCCGCTGGCCGCCGACGGCCTCGGCGGGATGCCGGACCGCACCTTCGTCGTCGGCTGGCAGGTCGCCCGGGACGAGGACTTCCGCCAGGTCGTGCGCTCCGGCGTGGTCCCGGCCCGGGCCGCCAGTGCGCACGCCGTCCACGTCGAGGTCGGCGGCCTGCTGCCCGGCCGGGAGTACTTCTACCGCTTCCGCCTCGGACGCTTCGTCACCCGCACCGGCCGCGCGACGACCGCCCCCGCGCCCTGGCAGTCCCCGACGTCGCTGACGATGGCCTTCGCCTCCTGCTCCAACCTGCCGTCGGGGTACTTCACGGCGTACGGGCACCTCGCCGACGAGCGGCCCGACCTCGTGCTCCACCTCGGGGACTACCAGTACGAGGGCGCCGGGGACGGCATCGGACGGCACCACGCCGGCCCGGAGACGACGACGCTCGCGGGCTACCGGCAGCGGCTGGCGCAGTACAAGACCGACCCCGACCTCCAGGCGGCGCACGCCGCCGCCCCGTGGCTCGCGATCTGGGACGACCACGAGGTCGACAACAACTACGCCGACGACGTGCCCGAGAAGGTCTCGGAGACACCGGGGTTCCTGGACCGGCGGGCTGCCGCCTACCGCGCCTACTACGAGAACATGCCGCTGCGCCGCACCTCCGTGCCGCGCGGGCCGGACCTGCAGCTCTTCCGGCGGGTGGGCTGGGGCTCGCTCGCGACGTTCCACATGCTCGACACGCGGCAGTACCGGTCCGACCAGGCGTGCGGCGACGGCTACAAGGACTGCCCGGAGGCCGCCGACCCGCCGCGCTCGCTGCCGGGGCACGCGCAGGAGCGCTGGCTGCTCGACGGGTTCCGCCGCTCGCGCGCCCGCTGGGACCTGCTCGGGCAGCAGGTCTTCTTCGGCCGCCGCGACAACGACCCCGGCGCCGCGACGACCGTCTCGATGGACGCCTGGGACGGCTACCCCGCCTCGCGCGAGCGGGTGACCCGCGGCTGGGTCGACGCCGGCGTGCGCAACCCGGTCGTCCTCACGGGCGACGTGCACGCGCACTGGGCCTCCGACCTGTTCCTCGAGGGGGACGACAGCCGGGTGGTCGGGTCCGAGCTCGTCACCTCGTCGATCACGTCGGGCGGCGACGGGTACGACGAGGCCGACGGCACGCACCCGTGGGCCGCGTGGAACCCGAACCTCCGGTTCTGGACCAACCTGCGGGGCTACGTCAGCACGACGATCACCCGGGACGAGCTGACCGCGCGCTTCCGGTGCGTCCCGGTCGTCACCACCCCCGGAGCGGAGGCCTTCACCCGCGCGACGTTCGTCCTCGGCGACCGGGAGCGGGGGCTCGTCCAGGTGCAGGACGCTCCGATGGCGAGCGCCGTGGCCCGCGGCACGGCGCGCTCGGACGCGGACAAGGTCGCCGACACCGTCCGCGAGGAGACGCACGGCGGCAGCTGACCGCTGCGATTCGGGCTCCGGCACAGGCGGACCCGCCCCGCATCGCCCCGGTCGTGGGGCGGTGGGGGGCGGGTCCCTGTACGTGGTGGGTCGGCGTCAGGCGCGGAAGCCGTCGAAGACCCGGTACATGAAGTCCGTGCCGCGCTCGAGGGCCTCGACGTAGATCCGCTCGTCGTTGCCGT
Organism: Phycicoccus sp. DTK01; assembly: GCF_017312765.1. NCBI lineage: Bacteria > Bacillati > Actinomycetota > Actinomycetes > Micrococcales > Intrasporangiaceae > Phycicoccus > Phycicoccus sp. DTK01. Next base: position 74,856 of record NZ_BOPU01000005.1, read on the forward strand.
GCATCCCGATGAGCTGGTCGTTGTCGATGACGTACGGGTAGACGCCGTACCCGGGGATGCCGCGCTCGCGCCACGGCCCGAGGCTCGTCCCGGCCTCGAAGAGCGCCGGCGAGAAGACGGCCTTCGGGTAGGTGCGCTTCGCCGCCCGCTCGATCGCGTCGTAGAGCGGGGTGTCGAGCGACGCCGGCGCGGTGGCCCACGTCTCGTCGAGCTGGTCGAGGTAGTCGGCCTCGCTGACACCCTCGGGCGCCCCCAGACGGACCTCGATGTCCTTGCCGCGCAACGTCCGACGCAGCCGCGCCACGAAGTCACGCGGCTTCTCGCCACCGGGGATGCCCCGGCAGTTGACGCGCACGTGCGCCTCGGACGGGATGACGTTCTCCTTGTACCCCGCGTCCTCGATGACGAAGGCGGTCGTCGTGCGCAGCAGCGCCGAGTGGAGGTAGGGGTAGTCGGAGTACCGGACGACGAGCGCGGCGGCCCGCTCGCGGACCTTCGTGCTGCGGGTGCCGAGCATCAGCCGGATCGCGTTCGCGAACCGGCGGTCGTCGGTGGCCCGGGCGAGTGCGGAGAAGTACTCGCGGGTGACCTTCGTGAGGTGCACCGGGGCGAGGTCGTCGCCGATGTCCGCGACCGCCCGCGACAGCGAGACGATCGCGTTGTCCGGGATGGGCTTCGACGAGTGCGTCGCGGTGCCGGAGGCGTAGAGGTCGAGGTTGAAGTAGACCTTGTCCTGGCGGGTCACCGTCACGAGCATCGGCGTCGTGCCGTTGGACTGTGCGAGGAACCAGCCGCCCTCGGTCAGCACCATCCCGGCGTCGAGCTTGTCCCAGTGCTTCTCGGCGAGCCAGCCGGAGCCGTAGCTGCCGGCCTCCTCGTCGCAGTCGGTGAGGACGATGATGTCGCGCTCGAACCGGTGCCCCTCCTGGACGTGCCGCAGCAGCCCCGCGATGGACGCCGCGTTGGCGCCCTTCATGTCGAGCGCGCCACGGCCGTAGATCTCGCCGCCCTTCACCACGGCGGCGAAGGGGTCGACCGACCAGTTCTCGCGCTCGACGGGCACGACGTCGGAGTGGCCGAGCAGGAGCAGCGGCCGCGCCGAGGTGGTCCCCTTGATCCGCGCGATGAGGTGGACGTTGTCCGGCTGGGGGGTCGGGATGATCTCGGAGCGGACGCCGGCGGCGTCCCAGACGCCGCGCAGCCACTGCGCGTGCGCCCGGGTCTTGCCGCCCTCACCGAAGTTCTGGGTGTCGAAGGAGATCATCCGGCGCAGGAGCGCGAGCGGGGTCGGGGCGGTCGCGGCGGGCAGGCCGGCGACCGGTCGGGCCACGGCCCCGCTCCCGCTGACGAGGCCGGTGGCCGCGAGGGTCGCGGCGCCACCGGCGCCCGCGAGGAGGGCGCGTCGCCCGAGGCGGCGGGCGGTGCCGCCGTCGGTGGGGGTGGTGTCGGCTGGTCCGGTCGATGGGTGGTCGGTCATCGTCGTGGTCCTCACGTCATTGTGTGGTGGATGTCGCTGTGTGGTGGTCCCGGGGCGCCCCGACTGTTTCCCCGGGTCCGGGGGTGACCCACGGGTAGGCCCGGCGTCGTCGACGAACGGTCCCCGCGGTGGTGCGAGCGGTCGGTCGACCTCCGCGGCGGGGTGACATGGGCGGGCCATGTCACCCTGGCGCGTCGGCGGCGACACGATCGGGGCGTCTGCGGATGTATCGGGTCAGGGCTAGAGATGCCCATACGGTGTGATCGTGGACCCGATCCGGAACCCCTACGCCCCCGGCGCCGGCCAGCGGCCGCCCGAGCTCGCCGGGCGCGACGAGCAGCTGGACGCCTTCGACGTCGTCCTCGAGCGGGTGGCCCGGGGCCGTCCCGAGCGCTCGGTGGTCCTCACCGGCCTGCGCGGCGTGGGCAAGACCGTCCTGCTCAACGCCCTGCGCTCGGCCGCGGTGCGGGCGGGGTGGGGCACCGGCAAGCTCGAGGCGCGGCCCGACCAGTCGCTGCGTCGGCCGCTGTCGTCGGCCCTGCACCAGGCGGTGCGCGAGCTCGGGCCGGCGGGCGGTGCCGGGGACCACGCGCTCGGGGTGATCCGGTCCTTCGCCCAGCGCGAGCCGGAGTCGGGCCGCTCGGCCCGGTCGGCCCCCAAGCTGCGCGACCGCTGGAACCCGGGCATCACCGTGCCCGCGGTCACCGGGCGCGCCGACTCGGGCGACGTCGAGATCGACCTCGTCGAGCTGCTGTCCGACCTCGGGGGGACGGCGGCCGACACCGGCCGCGGCATCGCCGTCTTCATCGACGAGATGCAGGACCTCGGGCCCGAGGACGTGTCGGCCCTCTGCGCGGCCGCGCACGAGATCAGCCAGACCGGGCTGCCGCTCATCGTCGTCGGCGCCGGGCTGCCGCACCTCCCGGCGGTCCTGTCGGCCTCGAAGTCGTACTCCGAGCGGCTGTTCCGGTACTCGCGCATCGACCGGCTCGACCGCGACGCGGCGGACGCGGCGCTCGTGCGGCCGGCGGCCGACGAAGGGGCGGAGTACGAGCCGGACGCGCTCGCGGCGATGTACCTCGCGACCGGCGGGTACCCCTACTTCATCCAGGCCTACGGGAAGGCGGTGTGGGACAGGGCACCCGGCTCGCCCATCACGCCGGCCGACGTCGAGGTCGCGGCGCCGGAGGCCGAGGCCGAGCTGGCGGTCGGGTTCTTCGGGTCGCGGTTCGAGCGGGCGACGCCCGGTGAGCGCGAGTACCTGCGGGCGATGGCGGAGGTCGCCGCCGCGGCCGGGGGCACCGACGACGCCGACGCCGTCCCGACCGCGGACGTCGCGGCGCACCTCGGACGCAAGCCGCAGTCGCTCTCGCCGGCCCGCGACGCGCTGCTCAAGAAGGGCCTCATCTACTCCGGCGAGCGGGGGCTCATCGCCTTCACCGTGCCGCACTTCGGGCGGTACCTGCGCGACCACACCTGACCCGGGCACGCGCGGGCGGGCGTGCAGCAATCGTCACATTCGTCGATGTCTGCACGGCGTACAGGACGGGCACCGGTCGCGCTCCGGAGTGCGCGCGACCGGTGCCCGTCCAGCCCGGGGGGCGCCGCCTCAGGTGCGGCGCATGACGTCGAGGAAGGTCCCGACCTCGGCGCGGAGCATCTCGGCCATCTGGGCCAGGCCCTGGCCGACGCGGGGGTCGAGACCGTAGCCCCCGTCCGACATCGAGGCGTTGCCGTCGACGGCGTAGCGGAGGTCGTCGACCATCGGCGACATGTCGCGGACCATGCCGTGGACGGACTGGATCGCGTTGATGCTGCGGCCGGAGGCGGCGATCATCTCCTGGACCTGGTTGGTGATGTCCTCCGTCGACTTCGCGGTGGTCTCGGCGAGCGACTTGACCTCGGAGGCGACGACGTCGAACCCGCGGCCGGCGGTGCCGGCCCGGGCCGCCTCGATCTGCGCGTTGAGGGCGAGGAGCTTGGTCTGTGCGGCGACCGAGGAGATGAACCCGACGACGTTCTCGATCTCGCGCGAGGCGCCGTCGAGGTTGGCCATCGTCGTCGTCGCGGCGTCGGCCTGGCCGACCGCGTCCTCCGCGTAGCGGCCGAGGTTGGCGGCCGTCGCCGACAGCTCGGTGGAGGCGGCCGCGACCTGCTGGGACACCGCGAGGACGGTCTCCTCGAACCGGTCGGCGAGCTCGAGGCGCTCGGTGACCGCGCTCTTGGAGCGGCCCTCCGCCTCGATCATCGCCGCGCGGGCCGCGTTGATGGCGCCGGCGCCGCGCAGGAAGGAGCCGAACAGGCCGGCGGGCAGCACCTGGCGGTAGTAGCGGCCCTCGATGATGGCCTCGAGCGCGCCGGTCACCTCGCGGGCGAAGGCATCGGTGCGGTCGAGCGAGTCGTTGAGGGCGAGCCGCAGCCCGGTGACCTCGGGGAAGGCGTCCTCCCCGTCGATGCGGGTGAAGCGGGCCTCGGAGTCGCCGGCCCCGGCAGCGGCCGCGACCCGGCGGGCCTCGGCCAGCGCCTCGCGCAGCACCTCGACCTCGCTGCGGCGGCCGGAGGCGCCCTTGTCCTTGGTGGCGCCGCGGCGGCGTGCGGTGACGATGCTCATGCTGCGACCTCCGTGGCGAGGGACCAGACCCACTCGTCGTAGGTCATGCCGAGCTGCTCGAGGCGCTCGTGCAGGAAGGTGAGACCGGCGGCGGAGGCCTCGGTGGCCCGGCCGAAGGAGGCCTCGTGCGAGCGGATCTCGCGGTAGAGGGGCTCGATGACGTTGAGGGCCGAGCGGCTCGGCACGCGACGGTTCGAGTGGTAGCCGATGATCGAGCCACGGGCGTCGAACGTCGGGGTCACGTGGGCGAAGACCCAGTAGTGACCGCCGTCGCCGGCCATGTTGACGACGTAGGCGAAGAGCTCCTGGCCGGCCTGCAGCCGGTCCCAGAGGAGCTTGAACACACCCGCGGGCATGCTCGGGTGGCGGATGATGTTGTGCGGCTTGCCGAGCACGTCCGCCTCGTCGAAGGCGGAGACGCGGCAGAACACCTCGTTCGCGTACGTGATCCGACCCTGCAGGTCGGTCTTGGTCACGATGATCTCGTCGCGACCGAACGTACGCTCGACGCCGCTGGGGGTCGTGCGTGTCATGGGGGGCCTTTCTCCGGAACGGCAATGTCCACCCCGCTCATCGGCGCCGCGACGGGGTGCTCGAGCAAGATCGCGTCAAGATCGGCTCAGGATCGGCGTCGGCCGCCCTTGCTAGGTTGGCCGGGTGCTCGGACGCCTCCTCATCGCCCTCGTCTCGGTCCTGCCCCGGCACGGGATGAGCCGCGGCGCCGGCTGGCTGGCGAGCCGGACCATCCCGCGCCGCCGGCGCGCCACCGTGCTGGGCGGCTTCAGCCGCGTCGTCGGCGCCGACCCCCGCGAGGCGGCGCTCCCGCTCGAGGAGTACCCGACGCTCAACGCGTACTTCACGCGCACCCTCGCGCCCGGGCTGCGGCCGGTGGCCCCGGGGGCGCTCGTCTCGCCCGTCGACGCCACGGTCGGGGCCTGGGGCGAGGTCGTGTCCGACACGCTGGTGCAGGCCAAGGGGCACGACTACTCGCTCGCGGCCCTGCTCGCGGACCGGGCGTACGCCGACCTGTTCGAGGGCGGCACCTACACGACCCTGTACCTCTCGCCCAGCGACTACCACCGCATCCACGCCCCGATCGACGGTCGGGTCACGGCGGCCACCTACGTCCCGGGCGACCTCTGGCCGGTCAACAGCGCCGCGGTGGCGAACGTCGCCGACCTCTTCGCGCGCAACGAGCGCATCGTCGTGCGGATGGAGACCGAGGGCGGCGGCCACGTGGCCGTCGTGCCGGTCGGCGCGACGATGGTCGGGATGACGCGCCTCGCCTTCGACGAGCGGCTGCACACCAACGCGCGCCGGCGCGAGGTGCAGCGGTACGACTACGACGAGCCGCACCACCTCGCGGCCGGAGACCCGCTCGGGCACTTCGAGTTCGGGTCCACCGTCGTCCTCGTGTGCTCACGGGGGGCCGGAGTCGTCGAGCCGCTCACGCTCGGGGCTTCCGTGCGGATGGGCGAGCGGATCGGGTCCCCGGCGACGTCCGCCTGACGCGGCGCCTCCCCGGCGTGGGGTGGGCGCGTCTCGGTCGGCGAGACCGGCTGTCGAACCACGCAGCCACCGGACGGCCGGCATAAGCATCCGTTATACCGTCGCAAACATCGAGTGATCTCCGGTCGCGCCGCGACCTCTCCCCGAACCCGCCCCCAGGAGCCCCCGATGACCGACACGACCACCGCCGCCACCGATCTCGCCCCCGTCGTCGCCGCCCTCGAGGCGGCCGTCACCGCGGACGCCGCCAACGCCGCAGCGCTCTTCCGGGTGCACGCCGTCGGCGGCGACGGCCCGACGAGCACGATCCGCGTCAACCGCCACGCGTTCGAGCAGGACGAGCCGGCCGGCTTCGGCGGCGCCGACTCCGCGCCGGGGCCCGTCGACTACGCGCTCGCGGGGCTCGCGTCGTGCCAGATCGTCGTCTACAAGTACTGGGCAGCCAAGACCGGCGTGGCCCTGGACCACATCGCCGTCGACGTCGACGGGGACTTCGACTTCCGGACGATGTTCGGGTTCGAGGGCGGTGGCCGTCCCGGCCTGACCGACGTGCGGGTCGCCGTGAGGGTCAGCGGCTCGGAGGCGCCCGAGCGCTACGAGGAGCTCCAGCGGCTCGTCGACGAGCACTGCCCCGTGCTCGACCTGGTCGGCAACGCCACCCCGGTGTCGACGACGCTCACCGTGGCATCCTGACCGGATGACGGACCGTTCCTGGGGATTTCGGACCCGCGCGCTCCACGCCGGTGGCCCGCCCGACCCGACGACCGGGGCGCGCGCCGTCCCGATCTACCAGACCAGCAGCTTCGTCTTCGAGGACACGACCGACGCCGCGAGCCTCTTCGCCCTGCAGAAGTACGGCTCGATCTACACACGGATCGGCAACCCGACGGTCGCCGCGCTCGAGGAGCGGATGGCCAGCCTCGAGGGCGGCATCGGGGCGCTGGCGGCGGCGAGCGGTCTCGCCGCGGAGTTCCTCGTGTTCGCGGCGCTGACCGGTGCGGGCGACCACGTCGTCGCGGCCGGCAGCCTCTACGGCGGGACGCTGACCCAGCTCGATGTCACCCTGCGCCGCTTCGGGGTCGAGACCACGTTCGTCCGCGGTACCGATCCGGCCGACTACGCCGCCGCCATCACCCCGGCCACCCGCTGCGTCTTCGTCGAGGTCGTGGCCAACCCCAGTGGCGACGTGGCCGACCTCGCGGGACTCGCCGACGTCGCGCACGCGGCCGGCATCCCCCTCGTCGTCGACGCCACGACGGTCACGCCCTGGGTGTGCCGTCCCCTCGAGCACGGTGCCGACATCGTCGTGCACAGCGCGACGAAGTTCCTCGGCGGCCACGGCACGACCCTCGGTGGTGTCGTCGTCGAGGGAGGCCGGTTCGACTGGGGCAACGGCAAGTTCCCGCGGATGACCGAACCGGTGCCGTCGTACGGCGGCATCGAGTGGTGGGGCAACTTCGGCGAGTACGGGTTCCTCACCCAGCTGCGCAGCGAGCAGCTGCGCGACGTCGGGCCGGCGCTCTCACCGCACTCGGCCTTCCTGCTCCTCCAGGGCGTCGAGACGCTCCCCCAGCGGATGGACGCCCACCTGGCCAACGCGCACGAGGTCGCGCACTGGCTCGCCGCCGACCCCCGGATCGGCTGGGTCCGCTGGGCGGGGCTGCCCGACCACCCGCACCACGAGCGCGCGCAGCGGTATACGCCGAAGGGCCCCGGAGCGGTCTTCTCCTTCGGTGTCCGTGGCGGTCGGGAGGCCGGGGCGCGCTTCATCGAGGCGCTCCGTCTGTGCAGCCACCTCGCCAACATCGGGGACGCGCGCACGCTCGTCATCCACCCCGCGAGCACGACGCACCAGCAGCTGTCGGCCGCGCAGCTCGAGGCGGCCGGCGTCGGAGAGGACCTCGTCCGCATCAGCGTCGGGCTCGAGGACGTCGAGGACATCCTCTGGGACCTCGACCAGGCGCTCGCCGCCGCGTCCGGAGGCCGGTCGTGAGCGGGGGATGGACGCCGCCGTCGGCGCAGGAACGCCGCGCCGTGCTCGAGCGGACCCGCAGCGTGGCGATCGTCGGTGCCTCGGCCAAGCCCTCACGGGCCAGCTACTTCGTCGCGACATACCTGCTCTCCAGCAGCGACCTGCGGATCTTCTTCGTCAACCCCGCCGTCGACGAGATCCTCGGCCACCCGGTGTACCCGTCGCTGCAGGCGCTGCCCGAGCCGCCCGACCTCGTCGACGTCTTCCGCCGTCCGTCCGAGCTGCCCGCGGTGCTCGACGACACCCTCGAGGTGGGGGCGAGCACCCTGTGGCTGCAGCTCGGCCTGTGGGACGACGACGTCGCCCGGCGCGGCGCCGAGGCCGGCCTCACGGTGGTGATGAACCGCTGCCTGAAGATCGAGCACGCCCGGTTCGCCGGGGGTCTGCACCTCGCCGGGTTCGACACCGGGGTCATCACCTCCCGCCGTCGTTGACGGCCCCGTGCGGCGGTGTCGTCGCGCACCATGTCGCACGGGCCCAGGGGCGACCGCTCGTCCTGGGGTCGCACGCCACCGTCGCACCGCGGTGCGGGTGGCACGGTGTCCCGGTCCGGCGTCGACGGAGCCGCCGGGAAACGGAGGCAGACCGATGACGTCCACACCGTCCACCGCCCGCGCGACCGCCCTCGGGCGCAGCCTGGTCCTCCTCGTGGCGCTCGCCGTCCTCGGGGCCGTCGGCCTCGTCGTGACGACCTCGCCACCCGCGCGGGCCGCCGGGCTCACGCAGGTGACCGGGTTCGGCAGCAACCCCGGCGCACTGGCGATGTACAGCTACCGACCCGACGGGCTGCCCTCCGGCGCACCGCTCGTCGTCGAGCTGCACGGCTGCACCCAGAACGCGTCGACGTACTTCGCGAACTCAGGGTGGCGCGAGATGGCCGACCGCCACGGGTTCGCCCTCGTGCTCGCGCAGCAGAGCAGCAGCAACAACTCGAGCTCCTGCTTCAACTGGTTCCAGGCGTCCGACACGGCGCGCGGGCAGGGTGAGGCGCTGAGCATCAAGCAGATGACCGACTACGCGGTGTCCTCCTACGGCCTGGACTCCTCGCGGGTCTACGTCACCGGCCTCTCCGCCGGCGCGGCGATGACCGCCGTCATGCTCGCGACCTACCCCGACACCTACGCGGGCGGGTCCATCAACGCCGGCCTCCCCTACCGCTGCGCGAGCAGCACGCTCGACGCGTTCTCGTGCATGAACCCCGGTGTCGACAAGACGCCGGCCGCGTGGGGCGACCTCGTCCGCGCCGCGTCCTCGGGGTACACGGGCAAGCGGCCGCTCGTCTCGATCTGGCAGGGGACGTCCGACACGACCGTGGCCCCGATGAACGCCGGCGAGCTGCGCGACCAGTTCACGAACGTCGCCGGCCTGTCGCAGACCCCGACGAGCACCGGCACCGTCGCGTCGGGCGTCACGTTCGAGGACTACGCGGGGCGGGTGCGGGTCACCCGCGTCCAGGGGATGACGCACGGCACGGCCGTCGACCCCGGGACGGGCACCGCGCAGTGCGGCACGGCCGGTGCGTACTTCATCGACACCTCGGTGTGCGCCGCCTACCAGGACGTCCGGTTCTTCGGGCTCGACGGCGGCACCGCCCCGACGCCGACCCCGACGGCCACGCCGACCGCGTCCCCGACGGCGAGCCCGACCCCCACCCCGACTCCCACGCCCACCGCGACGCCGACCTGCGTCACCGCGACGAACTACGCCCATGTGACGGCCGGGCGGGCCTACCAGTCCGGCGGCTACGCCTACGCGACGGGCTCGAACCACAACCTCGGCCTCTACAACACGTACTACACGTCGACGCTCAGGCAGACCTCGACGGGCTACTGGGAGAAGTGCTGAGCCACAGCGGTTCCGCATCGGCGGCGGGGTAGAACGGAGCATGCGCCTCCCCACCCCGCCGCCACCCGGCGGTGACGACCCCGTCGCGTGGGTGCGTGAGCACCTCGGCCACCTCGTGCGCGAGGGCGCCGACGGCACGCGGCGGGGCGGGCACGTCGGGGGGCAGAGCGCCGCCGACACCGCGCTCGCGACGCTCGACGTCAGCGGGTACGCGTCGCGCCGCAGCACCGTCCTCCCGGTCGAGCGGCGCGGGGCGAGCCGGATGTCCCCGTACATCCGGTACAACCTCGTGACGCTGCGCGAGGCCTGGGACGCGGTCGCCGACGCTCCGGCCCGCGACCGGACCAAGTACCGCGACGAGCTGCTCTGGCAGGAGTACGCCCGTCACCTCTACGCCCGGGTCGGCCGGGCGCTCGGCCGACCGCTGCGGCGCGAGCAGCCGCGGACGGCGGACCGCTGGCCGGCCCCGTGGCCCGACGAGATGGCGTGCATGGCCGCGACGACGGGCGAGCTCGTCGAGGACGGCTGGCTGGTCAACCAGACCCGGATGTGGCTCGCCTCCCAGTGGGCGGTGCGGGCCGGCGCGGACTGGCGGGTCGGCGAGGACGTCTTCTTCGCCCACCTGCTCGACGGCTCGCGGGCCGCGAACCGGCTCGGGTGGCAGTGGACGGTCGGCACGGGGTCCGGGCGTCCGTACGGGTTCAGCCGCTGGCAGGTCGAGAAGCGGGCGCCGTCCCTGTGCCGCGGGTGCGCGCTCGCGGACCGCTGCCCCGTCCAGGGCTGGCCCGAGGACGGCGTCGGCCCAGCGGCGGACGGTCCGCCGCTCGGTCGGGCGCCCGTCCCGGCCGGCCCGGCCGAGGTCGAGGGGGGTGGGGCGGACGAGGTCTGGCTGACCGCGGAGTCCCTCGGCGACGCCGACCCCGCCCTCGCCGCCGACGAGGAGCGCCCGGCGGTGTTCGTCCTCGACGAGCCGCTGCTCGCCGGGCTACGGCTCTCGGGGAAGCGCCTCGTGTTCCTCGCCGAGACGCTCGGCGACCTCGCGACACGGCGTCCGCTCGAGGTGCGGCTCGGGGTCGTCGCGGAGGAGCTGACCGGGCGGCGGCTCGCGGTCACCCACGCGCCCGTGCCCGGGTTCGCCCGGCGCGCTGCCGAGGTGGAACTTGTGGAGGTCCATCCCTACCCGTGGCTCGTGCGGCCGCGCAGCGTGCCGGTGCAGTCGTTCACCGCGTGGCGGCGCGCGGTGGGGGCGCCCCGCTCCTGAGGGTCAGAAGGGAGGGGTGTCGGGCCACCGGGTCGGAGGTCGCCGAGGCGGATGGTCGCCGGTCGGTGCGACGGTGAACCGCCGGCTCGGGCGGTGGACCTCGACCCGGCAGGGCGCTCGTCCCCAGCAGTCGCCGCCGAGGCGCGACTCGAGCGCGTGCTCGAGGTCGCTGTGCGGACCGTCCGGAACGGTGAGCCGGGGTTCGCCCGGTGGGGCGGCGAGGTCGTCGGGGGCCGGGAGGTCCCGCGGCGGCCGGTCCCGGAGGTGGTCGGGCGGGTCGGTCCTGCGGACCCGCCCGGTGGGGTCGGTGACGGTGTAGGTGCCGTCCGGGTCCAGCCGCGTGCGCCATCCGGGCCGCTGCTTGGTCCGGTGGTGGCGGCGGCAGAGACAGACGAGGTTGAGGGCGCTGGTCGGGCCGGCGGGCCAGGGCGCGACGTGGTCGAGGTCGCACCAGCGGGCCGCGACGGAGCACCCGGGGAAGCGGCAGTGCCCGTCCCGCGCGCGGACCAGGGCCGCAAGGGCCGCACCCGGCCGGTGGGCGGTGGTCGCCAGCGCGTCGCCGGCGTCGAGGAGGGCGCCGGTGACCGGGTGGGCGTCGTGCTCGACGACGGTGGTGCTGACGGTGGCCTGCCGGAGCACGAGGTCGGTGAGCGCGCGGGCCCGGGCCCGGTCGATGCGCGCGCACGTCCCGTCGTCGACGTAGCGCTGCGCGAGCGCGTCGATCGCCGCCCACGCGCCGCGCGCCTCCTCGCTGGGGAAGGTCCCCAGCCACGTGTCGACCCCCGGCTCGTCGACCCAGCGGCGCAGACCCGTCGCGGAGCGGGCACGCTCGGCGCGCTGCCGCAGGAGGTCGGGGTCGATCGTCGCGAGCAGGCGGCGGACGCGTCGGCGCAGCCGGGTGGCGTCCTCCCGCTCGAACCACTCGTCGAGGGACGCCACGACCGCTCGGCGGACGTCCGCCGGGCACTCCTCGAGCTCGGCGGCGACGACGTGCGCGCGGGACGCGTCGAGGCGGCCCTGACCCATCGCCTCGTGCAGGCCGCCGAGCCCGGTCTCCGTCGGCGTGCCCTCGGGGCCGTCGGCGGCCCGTCGCACGGCGTCCCGGACCCGCTGCTCGGCGGCGATGGCCGAGAGGCACAGGACGCCGGAGACGATGGCCGGGGCGTCGAGCGCCACGTGCCCAGGGGCCTTCCGGATCTCGCGGACGGTGCCGTCCTCGGCCCGCTCGGGATCGAGCGCCACGAGGCCGACGAGGACCTCGTCCTGCAGTGCCGTCGCCTCGTCGACGAGGGCCCGGAGCTCGCCGAGGGTCGCCGTCAGCGCCTCGCGGGTCCCGACCCGCGTGCCGTGCGAACGCCCGGTGGAGAGGGCCGAGCGCGCCCGGCGCACCACGTCGAGGAGGTCGTCGGACCTGCGGTCGGTGCCCATGTGCTCCCCCCTCCCCTCAGTGGTCCGATCCTATCGAACGCACGTCCGATTGACAAGAGCCCAGAGGGGCTGAATTGGTTGCACGGCAACCTCATTCGCCACACCACCACCATGCTGATCCCTCTCCGGGCGAGGGCTCAGGACGACGCGCCCCCACCCGGTGGACGCCAGTCCTCCGGCGGGTCCTCACCGACCCGGCCGTCCACCGCCTCGCGGAGCAGGTCGGCGTGGCCGGTGTGCCGTCCGTACTCCTCGAGGAGGTCGAACAACAGCCGCCGGATGCTCGCGTGCCGGCCCTCCTCGTCCGCCGCGTGCGCGTCGCCGTCGAGCCCCCGGGCATCCACAGCCTCGCGCACCAGGGCCCGGTTGCGCTCCACTGCACCGTCGTACAGCGCGTACAGCACCTCCGGCGGGTCGGACGCGGCGGAGGTCATCTCCCAGTCGTCCTCGTCGTCCCAGCCGTTGTCGTCCCAGACGTCGGGCATTGGTGCGCCGGAGAGGCGTCGGGTCGAGTAGAAGTCCTCGACCGTCGCGAGGTGCTTGAGCAGCGCCCCGAGGCTGAGGGTGGACGTGGGGATGGTCGCGCGCAGCCCGTCGGCGTCGAGGCCGTCCGCCTTGTACCGGAACGTGGCGCGCATCCGGTCCAGTGACCCGAGCAGCTGGTCGGCCTCGGAGCCGGCGAGCGGCGGCTCCCACGGCGGTGGGGTACGGCTCACGGCATGCGCTCGAGCATCGCCAGCGAGCGCTCGACGACGAGCGCGGTGGCGTCCGCGTCGTACGACGGCAGGGAGCTGTCGACGAACAGGTGGACGTCGCCGGGGTAGACGAAGAGCTCTGCGCCGGAACGACCCTCGACGAACTCGCGCGCGGCGTCGACGTCCCCCTCGGCGCCGAAGAAGGGGTCGTCGGCCATGCCGTGCACCTGCACCGGGAGCCCGTCGGGCCACGTGCCGAAGTTCGACGGGTCGGCGAACGCCTCGAACAGCAGCGCTCCCGCGGCCCCGGGGGTGTTCTGCGCCACCTGCTGGGCCGCCATGACGCCGAGCGAGATGCCGGCGACGACGAACCCGTCACCGAGCCCGTCGGCGGCGGCGACGCCCCGGGCCCGCATCTCCGCGAAGCCGACCGACCCGACGTACGCCGCGCCCTCGTCGATCGACGCGAAGGTGCGCCCCTCGAACAGGTCCGGCGTGTGCACGGTGTGCCCGGCGGCGCGGAAGCGGTCGGCGAGGTCGACGACCCCGGGGGTCAGGCCCTGGATGTGGTGGAGGAGCAGCATCTCGGTCATGCGCAGCACCGTAGGGGCGGTTGCGGACGGTCGGCGTCCGGTTGAGGATGGCGGCGTGCGCCCCGACACCAGCCCGGCCGCCCGCGCCCTCATCACGATGGAAGCGATCCAGGACGAGCCGGGCATCACCGCCGAGCGGCTCGCCGAGCGACTCGGGGTGTCCGCGAGGGCGGTCCGGCGCTACGTGGGCATCCTGCGCGACGCCGAGGTGCCGGTGGAGTCGACGCGCGGGCCGGCCGGTGGCTACCGGCTCGGCCGGGGCACGCGGCTGCCGCCGCTGGTCTTCAGCAGCGCCGAGGCGCTCGGGCTCGTCATGGCCGTGCTCGACGGCCACCACGCCGCGGCCGACCCGACCGACCCGGTGGGGGTGGCGGTGGCGAAGCTCCTGCGGGCGATGCCGCAGCACGTCGCCGACCAGGCCGACGTCGTGCGGCGCACCACCGCCGCGGCCCCCGACCGCGGCGCCGCGCGGCCCGACCCGGCGACCACCGTCGCGCTCGTGCGGGCGCGCAGCGAGACCCGGTGCGTCACCGTGCACTACCGCTCCGAGAACGGCCGCGAGTTCACGACCGACGTCGAGCCGTGGGCCGTCGTCGTGCGGCACGGGCGGTGGTACCTGCTCTGCCGGTCGCTGCGGTCGGGGTCGGTGCGGACCTACCGGGTCGACCGTGTCCACCGTGTCGACCTGCTGGACACCACCTTTCGGGTGCCGGACGACCTCGACCCCGTCGCCTCCCTCGAGGAGCACCTCGGCGCGGGATGGGAGCACGCGACCGAGGTCGTCATCGACCTTCCCCCGGAGCGTCTCGACCACGTGCCACGCACCCTCGGGCGGCTGGAGGCCGACGGCCCCGGCCGGACCCGCCTGGTCGGCACGACGAGCAACCTGCCGGGGTACGCGAGCGACCTCGCCCAGCTGCAGGTGCCGTTCACGGTCGTCGCCGGTCCGGAGCTGCGGGCGGCCGTCGCCGCCCTGGCCGATCGGCTCGCCGCTGCCGTCGCCGAGCCGGCCCCGTCGACGACCTGAGAGAAGCCCGGACCCTCCGGCGCGCGGGCCACCCCGGCGTGCGGTAGGAACGTCCGGGTGACCACGCCCGACCAGACCTCGCAGAGCGGCCAGAGCCAGCTCGGGACGAGCCTCAAGCCCCGCCACATCACGATGATCTCGATCGCGGGGGTGATCGGCGCCGGCCTGTTCGTCGGCTCCGCCAACGCGATCGAGCAGGCCGGCCCCGCCGTCCTCGTCTCGTACGCCCTCGCCGGCAGCCTCGTCGTCCTCGTCATGCGGATGCTCGGCGAGATGGCGACGGCCAACCCCGACACCGGCTCGTTCTCGGTCTACTCCCAGCGCGCGCTCGGCCGCTGGGCGGGCTTCTCGGTCGGGTGGCTCTACTGGTGGTTCTGGGTGCTCGTCATCCCCGTCGAGGCGACGGCGGCGGCGGACATCCTCAGCCGGATGGTCGGCCTCGACCAGTGGATCTGGGCGCTGCTCGTGACCATCCTGCTCACCGGGACCAACCTCGTGTCGGTCGGCAACTACGGCGAGTTCGAGTTCTGGTTCGCGCTCGTCAAGGTCGTCGCGATCATCGCCTTCATCGCGCTCGGCGTGCTCGCCATCCTCGGCCTGCTGCCGACCTCGGAGGTCAGCGGCGTCTCACGGCTCTGGGAGCCCGACGGCTTCTTCGCCGGCGGCGGGGGCGCCATCATCGCCGCGATGCTCACGACGATGTTCTCGTTCATGGGCACCGAGATCGTCACGATCGCCGCGGCGGAGTCGCCCGACCCGGCCAAGGGGATCACCAAGGCCGTCAACTCGGTCATCTGGCGGATCTTCATCTTCTACATCGGCTCGATCGCGGTCATCGTCTCGCTGGTGCCCTACAACCGGCTCGAGAACGGCTCGTACCAGACGGTGCTCGAGGCGATCGGCATCCCGGGAGCGCCGGTCATCATGGACGTCGTCGTCCTCACCGCCGTCGCGTCCTGCCTCAACTCGGCGCTCTACACCGCCTCGCGGATGGTCTTCTCGCTCGCGGCCCGTGGTGACGCGCCGAAGGCCATCGGCCGGGTCAACGCCCGCGGCGTGCCGGTCGTCGCCATCCTGCTCTCGATGGTGCTCGGCTTCCTCGCGGTCGTCGGCAACTACGTCCTGCCGGACAAGATCTTCGGCTACCTGCTCGCGACGTCGGGCGCCATCGCGCTGTTCGTCTACCTGTCGATCGCGGTCAGCCAGCTCGTCCTCGGCCGGCGGATGCGGGCGTCGCACGAGGTGCCGCCGGTGCGGATGTGGCTCTTCCCCGGCCTGACCATGGTCGTCATCGGGTTCATCGTCGTCGTCATCGGCCTCATGGCCTTCGACCCCGGCCAGCAGCAGGCCATCGCCTTCTCGGTCGTGTCGGCGGCGGTCATCGTCGCGCTCGGGGTCTACCGGCAGCGGCGCGCGGGGGACGCGCGCGAGGTCGTCGAGGACGAGCCGGCCGCCCGCGCCTGAGGCCGTTCGCCGGGATGCCGGTCGGCGCCGCGCGCCCGGCTCAGGCGCCGGGCGCGCAGACGACGCCGCGGTTGCCGTCCGGGTCGGCGAGGACGACCAGCCGGGGAGCCTGGCTGTCGTCGACGACCGTCGCGCCCGCGGCGACGGCGGCGGCGATGCGCGGGCCGGCGGCCTCGGGGGCGACGTAGACCTCCACGTGGACGCGCTGCCCGGCGCGCTCCTCGGCGGGGTCGTCGAACCAGAGGTTGGGGATGCGCTGGGCGGCGTCCCGCACCTCGTCGCCGGGCGTGCCCCGGCCGCGGCTCGCAGGGTCGCCGGTGAGCAGCGCGGCCCAGACCGGGGCGACGCGCGCGGAGTCGGGGGTGTCGAGGCCGAGCTCGAGCACGCTGACGGCGGCCGGGTCGGGGGCGAGGCCCTGCGCGGCGGCGACCTCGGTGATGCGACGGGCGAGGTCGACGTCCTGCTGCGTCATCCACTCGACGACGTGCTCGGTGCCGTCGTCCTCGCGGTAGATCGCGTCCTCGGTGCTCAGCTTGAGGTCGACGACACCCGGGGCGATCGCCACGCGCGGGTGGTGGCCGACCTCGTCCCCCGCCTCGGCGACGGCGGCGACGAAGCGGGCGGCCGCCCCGAAGTCGTCGACGCGGTAGCGGGCGTGCAGCCCCTGGGCCAGCCGGCGCCAGTCGTCGAGCGCGGCCGCGGCGATGTCGTCTCCCCCGAGCATGTCCATGGCGGGCGACCCTAGCCCCGATGTGCCGTGGACGACAGCCCCCGGGAGGGCGGCTCCGGGTCAGGGAGCGACGAGCTCGAACACCTCGAGCGTGGCGTCCATGTACCTGGTGCTCGGGCCGAGGTGGCGCATCCCCAGGCGCCGGCACACGGCCGTCGAGGCGGTGTTCTCGGGGTGGACGACGGCGACGACGCGGGTCAGCCCCCGGGCGAAGGCGTCGTCGAGGATCATCCGTGCCGCCTCGGTGGCGTAGCCGTGGCCCCAGGCGTCGGGGTGCAGGTGCCAGCCGACCTCGACCTCGGGAGGCCCGTCCGTCCGTTCGTCCGTGCTCAGGGGCACGGGCTTGAGGAGGAGGTTGCCGAGCCGGCGCCCGTCGTGGTCGGCGACGAGCCAGACGCCGTGCACGTGGTGCGCGCTGATGGCCCGCCGCCGGTGGATCGACGCCAGCGCCTCGTCGCGCGAGGTCATCGTCGACGGGGCCGCGCCGAGGTGCCGGACGACCTCCCAACGGCCCTCGAGGTCGAGGAGGAAGTCGGCGTCGGCGGGCTCCCAGGGCCGCAGCACGAGCCGCTCCGAGGTGAGGGTGCGCACGGCGCCGACCCTAGCGACGAGGCGCCGGCGCCGGGCGCGTGCCGGATGTCCCCGCAGCCGCCGGGTCGTCCGGCAGCAACCCCGGCGTCCGATCTGCCGGCCTCGCGCGTCCGGAGTGCGGGCAACCTGAGACGACCGGCGGGGTCCATCGATAACATGTGGTCAGCCATCTTCAAACGAGGAGTTATCGATGTCCCTCCACCTCGGCGACACCGCCCCCGACTTCACTGCCGACTCGACGGCCGGCCCGATCAGCTTCCACGCGTGGAAGGACGGCGCTTGGGCCGTGCTGTTCAGCCACCCGGCCGACTTCACGCCCGTCTGCACGACCGAGCTCGGCCGGACCGCGGCGCTCGCCGGGGAGTTCGCCGCGCGCAACGCCAAGCCGATCGCCGTGTCCGTCGACTCGGTCGAGGACCACGGCCGCTGGGTGCCGGACATCGCCGAGGTCGGCGGGGTCGCGGTCGACTTCCCGATCATCGCCGACCAGGACCGCGCCGTCGCGCAGGCCTACGACATGATCCACCCCGGCGAGGGTGACACCTCGACCGTGCGGTCGGTCTTCCTCGTCGACCCCGGCAACAAGGTGCGCCTGACCATCACCTACCCGAAGTCGGTGGGGCGCAACTTCACCGAGATCCTCCGGGCCCTCGACGCGCTCCAGCAGACGGACGCCGCCCCGGTCTCGACGCCGGCCGAGTGGCAGCCGGGCGACCGCGTCATCGTCGCCCCGACGATCTCGACCGACGACGCCCGCGAGCGCTTCGAGAACGTCGACGAGGTCAAGCCCTACCTGCGCTTCGCCGACGCCCCGGCCTGAGCCGGCGGCCGTCCGGCCCGAGACACGAGAACGTCCACGAGACCCCGGCTCCGAGCCGGGGTCTCGTGGACATTTCGGGGTGACCCCGAAAAGGTGAGGTCACCGAAGAGGGCGGGTCAGGACAGGAGCGTCGTGGCCAGCCGCACCGACGTGGCGATGATCGCCACGAGCCCGATGGCCCCGACGACGTTCTGCCACGGCCGGTTGCGCAGGTCACCCATGAGCGAGCGGCGGTTGCTCATGACGAGGATGAGCGCGCCGAGCACCGGGGCCACGAGGACGGTCAGCGACTGCGCGACGACGATGAGCTCGACCGGCGAGCCCTGGAAGAGCAGGGTCGTCGCGAGGCCGAAGGCGAGGATGGCGCCGGTGACGACCTTGGCCGTCGGCGACCCGGACGACGGGCCGCGGCCCAGGGCGTCCGAGAGCATCGTCCCGCCGGCCGTCGCGTTGGCGACCATCGACGAGAACGCGGCGCCCGAGAGCCCGAGCGCGAAGAGCAGCGCGCCCACCGACCCGCCGAGCGGCTCGAAGACCTTGGCGAGGCCGACGATCGTCGTCGCCTTCTCGCCGGTCGCCCCGAGGACGGCCGCCGCGACGACGATGACGAGTGCGGTCATGATGCCGGGGGCGACGATGCCCGGCACGGTGTCGGCCACGGTGACGTCGCGGTACTCGGCCGCGCGGCGACGACGCTCGCGGGTGCAGTACGCCGTGTAGAAGGCGGCGTTGATGGAGAAGTTCGTCCCGACGAGCGCCACGACGAGCACGGTGCTGCCGGCCGGCAGCTCGGGCACGAGCCCGTAGGCGGCCTGTGCCCAGTCCGGCCGGGCGACGAACGCGCTCGTCACGAAGCCGACCGACATGAGCGCGACGACCGCGACGAGCATCCGCTCGACGACCGAGTAGACGTTGCGCGCCAGCAGGACCAGCGCGACGGCGACCGTCGCGAGGATGCTCCAGAGCACGGGCCTGCCGCCGAAGACCATCGACAGCCCGAGACCCGACCCGACCGCGTTGCCGACGGAGAACATCAGCGTGATGCAGAAGACGCCGACGCCGGCGACCCAGCCGGTCGGGCGGCCGAGGTGCTCCTTGATCGAGGTGATGAGCGAGACGGGCGTCCGGATGCCGAGGCGCACGCTCATGTCGGTGTAGACGAGCATGAGCACCGTCGACACGGCGATGACCCAGACGAGGGTGTAGCCGTAGGCGCTGCCGGCCTGGACGGCCGTCGTGAGGTTGCCCGGCCCGAACTGCCAGGCCCCCACGACGAACGCCGGGCCGACGAGGGCGAGCTGCCGGAGGAAGGGCCGCGGACGTCGCGGCTGGTCGTGGTCCGGCGCCGCGGGGGCGGTCGCCGGGCGCGGGGCGGTGCTGGTGTCGGTGCGCTCGCTCATCGCGAGACCTCCTCTGGCGGCGCGGCCGCCGGTCGTCGTTGACCCGGGTGGTGCGCCGGCAGCAGTGTCTCAGCCACTGCGGCCGGTGGGGAGGGTGGCGGGACGGGGGTCCGTCCCGCCACCGGAGGGGTGTGCGGTCAGGCCGGCACGGAGGTGCGCGTGAGCCCGGCGCTCGAGAGGGCGGCGGCGATCTCGGCGTGCGCGCCGTCGGCCAGCGGGAGCAGCGGCGAGCGGACGGTCGCGTGCTCGAGGATGCCGCGGGCGACGAGCCCCTCCTTGAGCGCGACGGTGCCCTCCATGTGCGAGCCGCGGTGGTAGACGGTGCGCGTCACGGGCAGCAGCCGGTCGTGGATGGCGCGGGCCGCCGCGTAGTCGCGCGCCTTGCCGGCCGCGATGAGCTCGACGAGGGGCTCGGGCGCGAGGCCGCCGTAGCCGACGAGCGCGCCGTCGACGTCGAACATCGTGTGGAGCAGGTACTCGTCGTGGCAGGTGAGGACCTGGAGGTCCGGGTGGGCGGCGCGCAGCGCGGGGATCTCGGTGTCCCAGCGGCGCATGTTGCGCACGCCGTTCTTCGTCGCGAAGACCCCCTCCTGGCCCGCGATGTCGATCTGGGTCTCGAGGTCGTAGCTCGCCTTCGTGGCGTCCGGGTACTGGAAGAGGATGAGCGGCAGGCCGCTGGTCTCGAAGATCTCGCGGTAGCGGGCCTGCGGCGCGCCCGGCTGGAAGCCGAAGCGGAGCCAGCCGTGCGAGGGGTAGACGAGGCCGGCCGACGCGCCGGCCTCGACGGCCCGGCGGGCCTCGAGCGCGGCCACGGTGCTGCCCTCGCCGGTGATGCCGGCGATGATCGGCAGCCGGTCGCCGACGGCCTCGCGGAAGGCGCGGATGGTCTGCGCCTGCTCGTCCTGGGTGAGGAACGTGCCCTCCCCGGCGTGGCCGAGGACGACGAGGCCCTTGACCCCCTCGACGGACGCGAGCCAGCCGCCGAGCCGGTGGATGGCCGCCTCGTCGACGGCGCCGTCGCGGGTGAACGGGGTGACGGGGGCGGGGACCAGGCCCCGGAGGTCGAGAGTCATCGGTGACCCTTTCGGTCGAGCGGTGCAATCGTTGCTGGGAACGTTTGCAAGAACGATTGCAACGATGCACCCGCGGCGCGGTACTGTCAAGACATGTCCGAGGGAGATGTCGCATCCGCAGGTCGCGGGGCGACGGCGCTCGACCCGGCGGCCGGAACCCGCGGCCGCGTCGTCACCCTGCGCGACATCGCCGACGAGGCCGGCGTGAGCATCTCGACGGTCAGCCGCGTCCTCGACGAGCGCACCCCCCGCTCCGGCAACGCGACCGCCCAGCGGGTCCGCGAGGTCGCCGACCGGATGGGCTACCGCCGCAACACCGTCGCCTCGGCGCTGCGGCGGGGGAGCACCGGCACCATCGGCGTCGTCGTGCCCCGGCTGACCGACGCCGTCATGGCCATGGTCTACGAGGCGATCGAGCGCGCCGCCCGGGCCCGCGGCCTCTTCGCCGTGGTCACGACGAGCGGGGACGACCCCGACGACGAGCGTGAGGCCGTCGAGACCCTCCTCGACCGCACCGTCGAGGGGCTCGTCCTCGCCTCGGTCCGGCTCGACGACGACCTCCCCGCGCGGCTGCGCACCGCCGGCGTCCCGCACGTCCTCGTCATCCGGACCGACGACGTCAGCCCGAGCTCGCTCGGCGACGACGAGATGGGCGGCTGGCTCGCCACCCGCCACCTGCTGGACCTCGGCCACGAGCGCATCGGGCTCGTCACCGGGCCGGGGTTCGCCTCGAGCGCCCGGGACCGGCTGCGGGGGGCGCGGCGGGCCCTGGAGGAGGCGGGCGTCGAGGTGCCCGAGGGGTGGGTCGTCGGCGACGGCTACCGGACCGAGCACGGCATCGCCGCGGCGGAGCGGCTGTTCGCCGGCCCGGACCGACCGACGGCCGTCTTCGCCGCCAACGACAACCTCGCCCTCGGCGTGATGGCGGTCGCGCACCGGCGCCGGATGGTCGTCGGCGAGGACCTCGCCCTCGTCGGCTACAACGACACCCCGGTCGTCGCCAACCTCTCGGTGCCGATCACCTCCGTGCGCGTCCCGTTCGACCAGATCGCGACGACGGCCCTCGACCTGCTGCTCTCGCCCGGAGGTCGCGGCGGGGTCCGACGGGCGATGCCGACCCTCATCCCGCGGGCCTCCAGCGGCCGACCGCTGCGCTGACGCCGTCCCGTCAGGTGGGGCACCGCCGGCCGCTCGGGACCCCGGTTCGTTCGCGAGACCCCGGTTCGGATCCGGGGTCTCGTGGACATTTCGGGGTGACCCCGAAATGTTGAGGCGCCGGGGTCAGGCGGGGGTGTGCGGGGGGAGGCGGTGGAGCTCCACGTCGTGGATGCCGCCGTCGGCCAGGCGCAGGGTCATCCACGTGAAGTCCGGCTGGCGCCGGCGGTCGGTCGGCGAGCCGGGGTTGAGCAGCCGCAGGCCGTCCTGCGCGGTGTCCCACGGGATGTGGCTGTGCCCGAACACGAGCAGGTCGACGTCCGGGTACGTGACGCGCATCCGCTCCTCGCGGCGCTGCTTCTGGCCGGTCTCGTGGACGACGGCGACGCGCACGCCCTCGATGGTCGCGCGGGCGACCTCGGGCAACCGCGCCCGCAGGCCGGGGCCGTCGTTGTTGCCCCAGCAGGCGAGCAGCCGGGCGCTGCGGGCCTCGAGGGCGTCGAGCGTCGCCTCGTCGACCCAGTCGCCGGCGTGCACGACGAGGTCCGCCGCCTCGACGGCGTCCCAGAGCGGCGCCGGCAGGTCCTTGGCCCGCTTGGGCAGGTGGGTGTCGCTCATGAGCAGCACCCGCGTGCCGGGCTCGCGGCTCATGCGTCTTCCTTCGGGCGGTTGCGGCGGCAGGCCTCCGAGCAGTAGCGCACCTCGTCCCAGTCGCGGGCCCACTTCTTGCGCCAGGCGAACGGCCGGCCGCACGTCGCGCAGACCTTGGTCGGCAGGTCGGCCTTGCGGGTCATCCGCGCCATCGGGCGTCCTGGTCGTGGCGGCGGCTCATCGCCTCACCGTACGTCGCCGCGTGCGGACAGCGGCAGCTCGCGTGCGGTCCATCGACGCCGCAGCCAGCGGTCGTGCGACGCGACGAGCACCGTCGCCGGCGACGCGTCGACCGCCTCCTCGAGCTCGTCGACGAGGGTGAGCGACAGGTGGTTCGTCGGCTCGTCGAGGAGGAGGACGTCCGGGCGGTCCAGGACGACGAGGGCGAGGGCGAGGCGTCGCTGCTGGCCGAGGCTGAGGTCGCCGACCGGGCGGGCGGCGTCGCGCGGGTGGACGAGCCCGAGCGGCAGGAGCGCGGCCCGCGCGTCGTCCTCGGCGAGGCCCTGCTGCGCGGCGACGAGCTGCTGGGGGCTGCGCCGCGGGTCGTCGAAGACGGTGTCCTGCGCGAGGCGCGCCACCCGGCCGCCGACGTCGACGCCGCGGTGCCGCGGGGCGTCCTCGAGGGCGCGCAGCAGCGTGGACTTGCCGCAGCCGTTGGGCCCGGTGACGAGCAGGTGCTCGCCGGGCGCGACGTCGAGCCGCGCGAGCCGGAGGCGTCCGGGCACGTGGAGGTCGCGGACCCGCACGCCCGAGGACGGCGCGCCCCCGCGGCCGAGGTCGATGTCCAGCCTCAGCCGCGCCGGGGGACGCGGCACGGGGTCGGCGACGATGCGCTCGAGGCGCCGCTCGGCGTCCTTGGCCCGGCGGCGGGCGGCGGTCTGTACGCGCGAGCCCTTGAACGCGTGGATGAACTTGTCGTTGTCGGTCGGGCCCCGGCCGTGGGCGACGCCGCCCTCGCGGGTGACGGCCCGCTCGCGCAGGTCCGCGACGAGCTCGCGCTCCTCGAGCCACTGCTCCTCCCAGCGCCGGCGGGCGGCCGCCTTCGCCGCCCGGTAGTCGGCGAAGGAGCCGGTCCAGGACGCCCCGCCGACACCGTCCGTGCCGCGGTGGCGCGGGTCGAGGTCGACGACGCCGGTGCAGGCCCGCTCGAGCAGCACCCGGTCGTGGCTCGCGACGAGCACGGCTCCCGGCATCGACGAAAGCTCGGACTCGAGGAACTCGAGCGCGGCGTCGTCGAGGTGGTTGGTCGGCTCGTCGAGGAGCAATGCGTCCGGGCGGCGCACGAGGAGCGCCGCGAGGGCGAGGCGGGCGCGCTCGCCGCCGCTCGTCCGCGCGACGAGCCGGTCGTGGGGGATGCGCTCCAGCCCGAGCGCGTGCGCCGCCACCTCGGCCCGGCGGTCGGCGTCCCACGCGTCGCGCGCGACGGCCCGGGCCAGGGCGTGGTCGTAGGCCGCCGAGGTCGTGGCGTCGTCCGGCCGCGTGGCGAGGTCGGTGGCGAGCCGCTCGACGTCGGCGGCCAGGCGGTGCAGCGGCGCGAGGGCCGCGCGCAGCACGGCGCCGACGGTCGCGGACGGGTCGAGCCCGGAGTCCTGCGGGAGGTACCCGAGGTCGTCGGGGACGCCCGCCGACCCCGACGTCGGGGCGAGCCGGCCGGCGAGGCAGGCGAGGAGCGTCGACTTGCCGGAGCCGTTCTCGCCGACGAGCCCGACGCGATGGCCGGGCGGGACGGTGAGCGAGACGCCGTCGAGGACGAGGCGGCCGTCGACGGCGTAGGACAGGTCGCGGACGACGAGGGGGGAGGATGCTGGCACGGGGACTCCACGCGGTGGTGCTTGCGTGCTCGCCGGGCGGTGCCTCGGGCGCGAGCAGGGCGTGGGTCAGTGCTTCATGGTCCGACCACGGTACCCCGGCGCCACCGGATGGTCGCAACCACTTTCGTCCCCTTCGCCCCCCGGACGCAGGTGCGGGCTACACCGCAGTCATTGCTGCTGTGGCGACACTTACTGCGGTGTAGCCCGCGATGGGTGGTGCGGGTGGCGGGTTCTCACCGGTGTCGAGTGCGGAAGTGGCCGCCGGAGCAACCACGTCCGCACTCGACTCCGATGGGGCGGGGGTCAGCGGGGGCCGGCCATCGACGCCAACGTGCCGCCGGCCCGGTCGAGCCAGCCGACGTAGACGCGGGTGTTGCTCCCGCCCCGCCGGTCGAGGTCGACCGTGATGCCGCGCTCGGTGGCGCCGCCGATCGTGACGGTGCGGGACCCGATGGTGCCCTTGCCGTCGACGACGTAGACGTGCGCCGTCCCGGCGGCGTTGGCGTGCAGGCGGACCCACGCGGTGTCCTTCGAGGTCGAGACGCGCTCGACCCATCCGGCGCGCTGCGGCGTGCTCGCGGGGCCACCGGCCAGCGGCACGTCGTTGCGCACCGCCTGCTCGAGCGACGGCGGGCTGTCGAGCGAGGACAGCGCCGTGCGCGGGATCACCGGCTCCGGCGCTTCGGTCGGACGGTCAGCCGGCGGGGTGTAGCCCGGCAGCGTCGCGACGCCCCAGCGGTACGGGTCGCCCTGCACGCCGCCCCAGGTCGACCAGCCGATGCGGGTCTGGCCGGTCTTGTCCTGGGTGTCGGAGTCGTAGACGAACAGGTCGAGCCCGAGGTGCTCGGGGTCGACCGCGCCGGGGAGCTCCGACATCGGGATGGACACCTCGACGGTGTAGCCGTCGTAGGGCTCGTTCACCGTCGACGCCACCTTCATGCCGGGAGCGGTCTCGGCCGCCGGGCCCTGGTGGTTGTCGGCGTCGCGCAGGCCGCACGCCGGACCCTCCGCCGTGGCGGGGAGGACGGCTGCCTTGAACGTCGTCGACGTGTTCTCGCTGTCGCCCCGCGGGTCGATCGCGATCTCGACCGAGTCGGTGCGCCAGTGCCGCTTGCAGTCCGCGGTGTCGAGCCGGGTGCCGAGCACGTCGTCGGTCACGTGCACGAGGACGTTGAGCGTGTCCTCGTGCCAGGCGACCTTCGCCGTGGCCGAGCAGTCGGCGGCCGAGGAGCAGGCCGTCCCCTCCCAGAGGCGGGAGATGTCGATGGCCTCACCGGGGTACTCGCCCGGCGACTCGGTGCCGTCGACCACCGGTGCGGCGGAGGCCTCCTCGATCGTCGTCGTCGGGACGATCTCGAGGGCGCCACCGGCCGTCGAGGTGCCCGCCCGGGTCGTCGTGACGATCCGGTAGGCGTAGTCACCGGCCGCGGCGCCGGGGGTGCCGCCCTGGTTGGAGGTCGGGAGGGAGGCGTCGGTGTTGGTGACGGTGAACGTCACGCTGCCGTCCGCCCCGGCCGCCAGCGGCCCGTAGTCGGCGCTCGCCGGCTCGGCGGAGAAGCCGTCGGGCAGCTCGAGGGCCACCGTGCCGGCATCCGGGCGGGTGCCGTTGTTGTGCAGGTCGACCCGCACCTCACGGCTCTTGCCGGAGGCGATGGGCAGGACCGGCGTGACGGTGCCGCTCAGCTGGGGCTCGTCGGCCGTCGCCGGGGCCCACCGCTCGAAGTCGGCGACCTGCGGCAGCAGCTGCTGGCGCGCCGAGACCGTCGGGACGACCTCGACGACGCGGTCCGAGTAGCCGGACCCGATCTTCGTCGAGAGGCGGGCGGCGACGCGCGCCCGCTGGCCGGCGTCGGCGTCGGCCGCCGGGGTGACCGTGAACGTGCGGGTGACGGTGCGCCCGGGCTTCACGGTGCCGAGGTCACGTCGGCCGGTCGCGGTCCAGCCGTCGGGCAGGTCGAGCCGGACGGAGGCACCCGGCAGGGCGCGACGGGGCGCCGTGACGGAGACCGTCGCCTCGAACGACCGGCCGGGCAGGACACCGAAGAGGTCGGTGTCGACGCGCAGGCCGGTGCCCAGCGGGACGGTGCCCGGTGCGTGCACCGTGGACCCGGCGAGCGCCGACCAGGAGCGCTGCGCCGCAGCGGTGCCCGGCTCGGCGAACGGCACGCGCGAGTCGACCTGGCGGAAGACGTCGCAGCCGATCTTCGTCGGGTCGGTCGGCACGTCGGGGAAGCCGGCCCAGCCCTGGGAGGCGTACTGGCGCTGCGCGTCGCGCTCGACGGCGGCCCAGGTGCGGCCGTCCGGCGAGGTGGCGCCGGCCCACACGCCGTAGACCGTCTGGGTCGGGTCCTTCGGGGCGAGCTGCGCCATGCACTGCTCACCGGTCGGGGCGGTGGCCGACCCGCGCATCATCAGCTTGTCGGGCGAGAACGGCCGCAGGCCCTCCGTGCGGATCTGCTCCGGGTAGCGCGTCGGGTCGCCCGCGGCCGCGAAGGCCTCGGTCGCGAGGCGCGCGGCCTCCTGGTGGTTGCCGTGGTTGCCGGGAGACGGCGCGGGGTCCATCGTGAAGAGGATCTCGGGGCGGGTCTCGCGGATGACCCGGACGACCTTGCCGAGGACCTCGTCGTGGTCCCAGACCTCCTGGGTCAGCGGGTCGCTGACGGTGTAGTAGAAGTCGACCTCGTCGAGGTTGAAGATGTCGGTGATGCCCGCCCGACCGACGGCCGAGCGCTCCTCCTTCTCGCGCAGGAGGCCGAGCGGCGGGCCCTCCTCGGGGCCGACCGCGTTGCCGCCGCCCTCGCCGCGCGTCACGGTGACGACGCCGGTGCGCAGGTGGTTGTCGTGACCCCACTGCCCGTAGGCCGACAGCGAGCCGGCCTCGTCGTCGGGGTGCGCGCCGATGAACAGCGCCCCGAGGTCGACCGGCTTCCCGGCGGACGTCGTCGAGGTCGGCGGGCGCGAGGAGTGTCCTCCGCCGTGGTGGTCACCGGACGTGGTCGCCGCGGCGGCCCCCGCCCCGGTGAGCGCGAGCGCGACGGTGGTGGCGAGCGTCGCCACCCTCCGCGCGGACGCGCGTGGTCTGCTGACGTGCGTGGTCATCGTTGACCCCAATCCCTGTCGGTGGTGCGGAATCCCCTGCCCTACTCCCGGACTGCTCCTTCGAGCATCCCGGCGATGAAGTGGCGCTGCAGGAACAGGTAGAGCACGACCACCGGGGTCGCGACGATGCAGGCACCGGCCGCGAGGAGGGTGAAGCCCTGCGTGTACTGCCCCTGGAAGAACGCCAGCCCGAGCGGCGCGGTGCGCAGCGACTCGGAGACGACCATGACGAGGGGGACGAGGAACTCGTTCCACGTCCACATGAAAGTGAGCACGGTGAGCGTGACGACCGCCGGCCGGGCGAGCGGCACGAGCACCTGCCAGAGGATGCGCCACGTCGAGGCGCCGTCGAGCCGGGCGGCCTCGACGACGGACCGGTTCGCGGAGCGGAACCACGCCCGCATCCAGAAGGTGCCGAACGCCACGGACTGCGCGACCTGCGGCAGCAGCAGCGCCCAGATGGTGTCGGTGAGCCCGAGCGCGCGCAGGTCGTAGTACAGCGGCACGAGCACGGCCTCGCTCGGCATCATGATGCCGACGAGGAAGACGTAGAACAGCACCGTCGCCCCGCGGAAGCGCATCGTCCCGAGGGCGTAGCCGGCGAGGAGCGAGAAGACGACGCTGACGACGACGACCGTGCTCGAGACGAGGAGGCTGGTGCGCAGGTAGCTGCCGAACCGGCCCTGGTTCCAGGCGGTCACGAAGTTCTCGGGGTGCAGGCCGAGGACGCCGGCGCCCACGGTGCCGCCCGCGGCGTCGTCCGGCCCGAGGGCCGCGACGACGACCCCGAGGATCGGCCACAGCGCGAAGACGGCGAAGGCCGCGAGGATGACGTAGTTGGTGGCGCGCTCGGCGCGGGAGACGCGCATCAGCGGTCCCGCTCCGCGATCCGGGTGATGCCGAACGAGATCGCGAAGATGATGACCGTCAGCACGACGGCGATGGCGGCGGCCGACCCGACACGCCCCTGCTGGAAGGCGCGGTTGTAGACCTCGTACGACGGCACCGAGGTGCTCGTGCCGGGCCCGCCTCGGGTCGTCACGTAGACGAGGTCGAAGGTGCGCAGCGCCGCGATCACGGTGAGCGTCAGGGCGACCGCGATCTCGCCACGCAGCGCCGGCAGCGTGACGACGAAGAACTCACGCACCGCGCCGGCGCCGTCGAGCCGGGCGGCCTCGTAGAGCTCGGTGGGGATCTTGCCCATCCCGGCGAGCAGCAGCACGGTGACGAGGCCGATCTCGAACCACGTGCCGATGAGGCCGACCGCCGGCAGCGCGGCGGTGTAGTCGCCGAGCCAGCCGCGGGTCAGGGCGTCGAGACCGATCGCCGACAGCAGGTCGTTGATGCTGCCGTCGGGCGCGTACATCCGGCGCCAGGCCACGGCGATGACGACCATCGCGACGACCTGCGGCAGGAAGACGACGGTGCGGAAGAAGGCGAGGCCGCGGACCTTGGCGCGCCCGAGGACGGCGGCGAGCACGAGGCCGACGACGAGCGGCAGCAGCGCGTAGAACGCGATGAGGACGAGGGCGTGCCCGAAGGACGCGCGCAGGGCCGGGTCGCCGACGACCTCGACGTAGTTGTCGAGGCCCGCCCAGGTCGCCAGCGTGTTGCCGTTCCAGTCGTAGAGCGAGATCTGGACGGCGCGCAGGAGCGGGTAGAGGAGGAAGGCCGCGTAGACGAGGAGCGCCGGCAGGACGTAGAGCCAGCCGACGGCGCGCGGCTCCCCGGGGGGCCCGCCGCGGCGTCGGCGGCGGGTCCCCTCGGGGGTGCGGGCGCGGCTGGGTGCCGCGGTCGCGGTGTCGCTCA
Source organism: Phycicoccus sp. DTK01 (assembly GCF_017312765.1). Classification (NCBI taxonomy): domain Bacteria; kingdom Bacillati; phylum Actinomycetota; class Actinomycetes; order Micrococcales; family Intrasporangiaceae; genus Phycicoccus; species Phycicoccus sp. DTK01. Next base: position 103,937 of record NZ_BOPU01000005.1, read on the forward strand.
TCCGTTCTGGGCGACGAAGTCGCCGTAGTCCTTCTGCACCGTCTCGAGGAACTGCTCGGGCGTGGCCTTCTTCGCGAGGAGGTCCTGCAGGGCCGCGCCGAGAGTGTCGGACATCGTCGGCGTCGCGTAGTCGAGGTACGGGACGAGCGAGTCGTCGTCGACGGCGGTGCCGAAGGCGGTGAACACGTCCTGCCCGATCGCGCTCGGCGCCTTCTGGTCGGCGGTGTCGGCGACCGGCAGGTTCTCGGTCTTCGCGAGGACGCCCATCGCGTCCTTGTTCGTGATGAAGTCGATGTAGGCCGCGGCCGCGTCGGGGTTCTTCGTCTTGCTCGAGACCGCCCACGGGATGCCCGTGCCGCCGGTGGCGACGGGCGCCTGCTGGGCCTTCGGCGGCAGGACGAAGGTGACGTCGTCGCCCATCGCCTTGCCGAGGTCGGCCTGCAGCCAGGTGCCGGCGATGAGGTAGGCGCCGGTGCCCTTGCTGAACTGCTGCCAGGCGGGGTCGTAGCCGAGGCCGTTGACGTCCTTGGAGAAGTAGCCCTTGTCGACCCAGTCGACGAGCGTCTGCGCGGCCTTCGTGTTCTCGGCGGTGGTCCAGCTGCCGCCGGACTGGCCGAAGCCGAGGGTCCGGATCTGGTCGGCCGGCGTGGTCTGCGCCTGGACGGTGCCGAAGACGTGGATGGCGGGCCACTTGTCGAGGTTGCCGAGGACGAGCGGCTGCTCGCCGGCGTCCTTGACCTTCTGGAGGCTCGCCTCGAAGCCGGCCCAGTCGGTCGGGACCTCGGAGACACCGGCCTTCGCGAGGACGGCCTTGTCCGCGTAGACGCCGACGACCTCGCCGACCTGCGGCAGGCCGTAGAGGTTGCCGGTGCCGAAGGTCTTGCCGTCGGGCGAGTAGCTCGAGTACTTGCGGACCGACTCGGGGTAGCGGTCGGTCCAGCCGTAGGCGTCGGCGTAGCGGTCGAGCGGCAGGAGCTGCCCGGCCTGGACGAACTTGCCCATGTCCGGGCGCCCGTTGTTGGCCTGGAAGACGTCCGGGGCGTCGTTGCCCGAGAGGGCCAGGCCGAGGGTGGTCTTGAGGTCGTCGAACGAGCGCGAGACGCGCTTGAGCGTGATGTTCGGGTACTTCGCCTGGAACTCCTTGTTGAGCTCCTCGATCTGCGCGGCCTGGCCGCCGCGGACCTCCTGGTCCCAGACGGTCAGGGTGACCTGGCCGAGCGACGCGGGGTCGGTGTTGACCGTCCCGGTCGGGGCGGCGCTGGACCCCGTGCCGTCGCTGCCCGACCCGGGCGTGCAGGCGGTGAGGGCCAGGGCGCCCAGGGCGCCGACGGCGATCAGGCGGGTGGTGGGTCGTCTCCTCATGCGGGTGCTCCTCGGTGGATGACGGTGCCGCGGGGGTATCCCTCGACGTCGACGTGGCGGGCGATGGTGGCGGTGGCGCGGCGCCCGGCGCCGACGGGGACGTCCTGGACGAGGTCGTCGAGGAACGCGTACCGGCGGCGGACCGAGCGGTGGTAGCTGTCGGTGGCCTCACCGTCGCGCAGGTGGTGCCACCAGTCGGCGATGTCGCCCCAGCCGGGGGCGGCGAGCGAGCCGCCGAAGTGCTGCACGGCGAGTGCCGAGCACAGCGCGGCGAACGAGATGCGCTGCTGGAGAGGCCACTCCGCGAGGGTCCCGAGGACGACGGCGGCCCCGAAGACGTCACCGGCGCCGGTGGGGTCGAGGGCGTCGACGCGCAGCGCGGGGACGACCGCCTCCTCCCCGGTGCGCGAGTCGATGGCCAGCGCGCCCTCCTCGCCGTTGGTGACGACGGCGAGCGGCACGAGGTCGGCGAGCGCGTAGAGCGCCTCGCTCGGGGTGCGGGTGCGGGTGTAGGCCATCGCCTCGACGGCGTTGGGCAGGAACGCGTCGCACGTGCCGAGCTGGTCGAGCACGGTGCGTGGCCACGTGCCGCTGGGGTCCCAGCCGACGTCGGCGAACACGAGCGCGCCCTGCGCCCGGGCCTTCTCGACCCATGTCGGCTCGTCGGCGTCGACGAGCAGCCGGTCGGGCGCGAGCTCGGCCATGACGGCGCGGCTGCGCGGCGGCTCGCCGATGAGGGCGGTCGCGTCGAGGGGCGGCGGGTGGCCGTGGCTGACCATCCCGCGGTCGCGGGCGACGGCCATCGAGACGGTGACCGGCGAGTGCCAGCCCTCGAAGCGGCGCGAGCGGGAGAGGTCGACGCCCTCCTCGTCGGCGAGGGTCTCCCAGCAGAAGTCGCCGTAGGCGTCGTCGCCGAACGCGGCGGCGAGCGAGGTGTTGAGGCCGAGCCGCCGGGCGGCGACGGCGAGGTTCGCGATGCCGCCGGGGCACGAGCCCATCCCCGTGGCCCACACCTCCTGGCCGCCGTCGGGCAGCGCGTCGAGGCCGGTCATGATGATGTCGAGGAAGACCGTGCCCCAGACGAGGACGTCGATCTGCGGGGCGTCGTCGGCCCGCTGCACGGCGAGCGGGTCGAAGGCCGGGGACGGCACGGCGGGCTCCTCGGGTCAGCGGGGCGGTCGAAGGGCCAAGCATGCACCCGACGACGGGGTCGGACAAGCAGTCGGTGCACACAATTCTTCATCCGTGATCATGACGTGACGAAATCTGATCGGTACAGTGACGGCATGCGAGCGGCCCGGCAGCGATCCATCGTCGGTCGCCTCCGCGCGCGCGGGGTCGCCTCGACCGAGGAGCTCGCCGAGCTGTGCGGGGTGTCCGTCGCCACGGTGCGGCGCGACCTCATCGAGCTCGAGCGGCTCGGCTCCCTGCGTCGGGTGCACGGCGGCGCCGTCCCGACGAACGTCGCCGACGCCGACGCGCTGCGCGGCTTCGCCGAGGTCGCGGCCACCGACGCCGCGGACAAGGCAGCGGTCGCCCGGCGGGCCGCCGCGATGGTCGCCGACGGCGACTCGGTCGTCCTCGACATCGGGACGACGACGATGCTGCTCGCCCGCGAGCTGCGCGGTCGGCACGTCACGGTCGTCACCGCGAGCCTCGCCGTCCTCGACGTCCTGCGCGACGACGACGCCGTCGAGCTCATCCTCCTCGGCGGCATCGTCCGCCGGACCTACCACTCGCTCGTCGGGTCGCTCACCGAGGACGCGGTGCGCCAGGTGCAGGGCTCGTACGTGTTCCTCGGCGCCAGCGGCGTCCGGGCCGACGGCACCGTGCTCGACACGACCGCGGTCGAGGTGCCGGTCAAGCGCGCCCTGCTGCAGGCCGGCGACACCTCGGTGCTCCTCGTCGACCGGCACAAGATGCCCGGCACCGGCTCGCTGCGCGTCTGCGAGGCCGGCGCCGTCGACCTCGTCCTGACCAACGAGGGGGCCGACCCCGCGACCCTGGCGGCCTGTCGGGCCGCCGGCACGGAGGTGGTGCTCGCATGAAGCTCGCGATGCTCGGCGGTGGGGGCTTCCGGACCCCGCTCGTCTACGGCGCCCTGCTGCGCGACCGGCACGAGCGACGGGTCGACGAGGTGTGGCTGCACGACGTCGACGAGGAGCGGCTGGCCGCCATCGGGCGGGTGCTCGCCGAGATGGCCGACGGCGACCCCGACGCGCCGCGCGTCCGCACGAGCACCGACCTCGACACCGCGCTCGAGGGCAGCGACTTCGTCTTCTCGGCCATCCGGGTCGGGGGCCTCGAGGGTCGCACGGCCGACGAGCGCGTCGCCCTCGACCTCGGGCTGCTCGGCCAGGAGACCACCGGCCCCGGCGGCCTCGCCTACGGGCTGCGGACCGTCCCTGTCGCGCTGCACGTCGCCGAGCGCGTCGCCGCGGTCGCCCCCGACGCGTGGGTCATCAACTTCACGAACCCGGCCGGGATGATCACCGAGGCGATGCAGTCGGTGCTGCACGACCGCGTGGTCGGCATCTGCGACAGCCCGATCGGGCTCGCACGGCGCGCCGCCGCGACGCTCGGCATCGACCCGGCCCGCACGACCGTCGACTACGTCGGGCTCAACCACCTCGGCTGGCTGCGCGGCCTGCACTTCGACGGACGCGACGTCCTGCCCGACCTCCTCGCCGACGACGCCGCGCTCGCCTCGATGGAGGAGGGGCAGCTCTTCGGGCTGGACTGGGTCCGCACGCTCGGGGTCGTGCCCAACGAGTACCTCTACTACTACTACTTCACCCGCGACGCGGTCCGCTCGATCACGGCGGCGCCGCAGACCCGCGGCGAGTACCTGCTGGACCAGCAGCAGGGCTTCTACGCGTCGCTGCGCTCCGGAGGGCCCAGCGGCCCGGGCGGGTCCGGTGCGCTCGCCGAGTGGGACCGCGTGCGGATGGAGCGCAACGCCACCTACATGCAGGAGGCGCGCGGCGAGGACGAGGAGCGCGACGAGGCCGACGTCCAGGGCGGCGGCTACGAGGGGGTCGCGCTCGCCATCATGGCGGCGATCTCCCGCGGCGAGCCGGCCGAGCTCATCCTCAACGTGCGCAGCCGGGGCACGGTCCCGGGCCTGCCGGACGACGCGGTCGTCGAGGTCCCCTGCACCGTCGACGCCTCCGGCCCCCGGCCGCACCCGCTGCCGCCGCTCACCGGGCACCCGCTCGGGCTCGTCGAGCAGGTCAAGGCCGTCGAGCGGCTCGTCATCGCGGCGGCCCGCACCGGCTCCGAGCGCGACGCGGTGCAGGCCTTCGCCCTGCACCCCCTCGTCGACTCCGTCACCGTCGCCCGCGAGCTGCTCGCCGGCTACCGGGCGCGCATCCCGGCGGTCGACGCCGTCTTCGCGCGCGGTCGCTGAGGCCGGGTCCGGGCCACCCGCCTCGTAGCATCGGCCGGGTGGGAGACCGACGATGAGCCCGCGCCGCCGGGCGTTCCTCGCGGGGGCGCTCGCCGTCGTCGTCCTCGGCGTGCTCGCGCTCGTGCTCGTCCCCCGGCTGACGTCGGACCCCGCCGACACCACCGCCGGCCCGGTGCTGCTCGTCCCCGGGTACGGCGGCAGCACCGCGTCGCTCGCCCCGCTCGTCACCGCCCTGCGCACCGCGGGTCGCGACCCGCGCGTCGTCGAGGTCGGGGACGGCACCGGTGACCTCGCGGCCCAGGCGGCCGCGGTCGGTCGGGCCGCCGACGCCGCGCTCGCCGAGGGCGCCGCGTCCGTCGACGTCGTCGGCTACTCGGCCGGGGGCGTCGTCGCGCGCGTGTGGGTGGCCGGCGAGGGCGCCGGGGTGGCCCGACGCGTCGTCACGCTCGGGTCGCCGCACCACGGCACGACCGTCGCCGACCTCGGCGCCCTGCTCGGCGGGGCCTGCCCCACGGCCTGCCGCCAGCTCGCCGAGGGCAGCGACCTGCTCGCCGGCCTGCCCGAGACCCCCGGCAGCGCCCGCTGGACGAGCATCTGGACCCGCGACGACGAGACCGTCACCCCGCCGGACTCGGCCGTCCTCGCGGGCGCGGAGGGCGTCGAGCTGCAGGCGGTCTGCGCGGACGCGCGGGTGACCCACGGCGGGCTGCCCGGCGACCCGCTCGCGGTGGGCGTCGTCCTGCGCTCGCTCGGCCGCACCGCCCCGGACGCCCCGCCCACGAGCGCGGACTGCGCGGCCCTGCGGGCGGCCGGCGCCGGGGCGCTCGGCGGCTGACGCGGCTCAGCTCGTGACGTCGCGGGTCGTGAAGTTGGCCCACGCCGCGCCGAGGAAGACGAGCACGTACCCGGCCTGCACGAGCGCGCCGGCCTGGAGGTCGTGCCACGGGATGGGGTCGCGGAACAGGTCGACCCACGCCAGCCAGTACCGGGTCGGCAGGTAGTCGCGGACCGAGCCCGCGGCGTCGAGCGTCACGAGGACGGTGCTGCTCACGAGGGCGGCCAGCCCGCCGAGGGCCGCGCCGAGCGAGGAGTCGGTGAGCGTCGAGAGGAAGAGCGAGATGGCCGCGAGCCCGACCATCGACCAGCCGATCGAGAGCACCATGACGCCGGTGCGCCACGCGAGGTCGGTCGGGGTGAGGGCGGTGCCGGAGAGCGTGGTCGTCGTCAGCTGCCCCGAGTTGCCCAGCAGCGAGATCCCCGTGACGTACCCGACGACCGCCACGGCGACGACGGCCAGCAGCGTGTACGCGACGACCGACACGAGCTTGGCCGCGAGGAGCCGGGTGCGGCCCACCGGCCGGACGAGGAGGTAGCGCAGCGTCCCGGTCGACGCCTCGCCCGCGACCGCCTCGCCCGCCTGCACCGCGACTGCGATCGGCAGGAAGAACGGCAGGACGATGCCGAGCGCCGCCGCCGGGTAGAGCGCGCCGTTGCCGAGGACGGCGGCGAGCAGGGTCGGCCCCTGGCCCGGCCGGGGCGCGATCCCGGTGACCGCCAGGAAGACCGCGACGACGACGGGCAAAAGGCAGAGCAGCCCGATGCTCACCCAGGTGCGAGGACGCGAGACCAGCTTGCGCAGCTCGACCCGGATCACGAGGTCAGCTCCAGCACCGACTCCTCGAGGGTCCGTCGCTCGGGGGCGGCCTCGAGGACGGCGACGTCGGCCCGCACGAGCCGCGACGTCGCCTCGGCGACGCTCGACCCCTCGAGGACCAGACGGCCGGCGGGCTCCCCGGTGCGTCGCCGGTCCGGTGGGGGCACCCCGAGCGCCCGCGCCGCGGCCTCCACGTCGTCGACGTCGACGACCGTGCGGCCGGTCGGACCCCGCAGGGCGTCGAGGTCGTCCTGGGCGACGAGCCGGCCGCGGTGCAGCACCCCGACCCTCGTGCAGAACAGCTCGACCTCGGCGAGCAGGTGGCTGGAGAGGAAGACCGTCGTGCCGCCCTCGTTGAGGCGCAGCAGGAGGTCGCGCACCTCGGCGATGCCGCGCGGGTCGAGGCCGTTCGTCGGCTCGTCGAGGACGAGCAGCCGCGGCCCCCGCAGGAGGGCGGCGGCCAGCCCGAGGCGCTGGCGCATCCCGAGGGAGTAGGCGCGGACCGGCTTGCGGCCGACGTCGGCGAGGCCGACCTCCTCGAGGACGGACTCGATGCGCCGCCGCCGGCTGCGTCGGGAGCCGACCTCGGCGGCGAGGGGGTCGCCGACGTCACGGGGGCCGGCGGCGTCGAGGAGGCGCAGGTTGGCCCGGGCCGACAGGTGCGGGTAGGCCGCCGGGCCCTCGACGAGGGCGCCGACCTGCGCGAGGGCGGCGGCGGCCTGCCGGGGCACCGGGTGGCCGAGGACCTCGGCCTCGCCGCTCGTCGCGTGGACGAGGCCGAGGAGCATCCGCACGGTCGTCGTCTTGCCCGAGCCGTTGGGCCCGAGGAAGCCGTACCGGTCGCCCGGCCGCACGAGCAGGTCGAGGCCGTCGACGGCCGTGACCCGCCCGAAGCGCTTCGTGAGGCCCCGCGTGGCGACGGCGGGGGTGTCGGGGCTGGGGTCGGTCACTGGTCCTCCCGGAACGGGGGTGGTGAGGCGAGCAGGGCGGTGGCGACCTCGTCGAGCAGCGCGGGCTCGACGAGCCCGGCCACGACGTAGGCGTGGAAGCGGTCCTCGCCGCGGACGAGCTCGACGTTGAGCAGGCTCGAGCCGATGCGGACGACGGAGCCGCCGGGCAGCTCCTCCTCGACCGAGCCGGCGCGCGTCGCGTTGCCGACGACCTCGCGCGCCACGCGGCCGGGCAGCGGCAGCACGAGGACGCGGGTCAGTCCCGTGCCGTAGGTGCTCGCGCCGTCGAGGACCTGCGTCGACGCCGGGAGGCCGGCGAGCTCGTCCGGCAGGTCCCACGGGGAGCGCTGCGCGACCCGGGCGACGAGGTCCGGGGCGGAGTCCAGGGAGCGTCGCGCGGTCGGCGGCGACGGCGGGTCGAGGACGTCGGCGGGGGGCCGTCCGGTGCGCACCCCGCTCACCTCGCTGACGAGGGCGTCGGCCCCGCCGCGCGCGGTGACGACGACGCGCAGCGGCAGGCCGGTCTCGCGGTCGACCCAGACGTCGGCGCGGGCGAGGGTGCTGCGGGCCGAGGCGGGGACGACGCGCAGGCCGTCCGTGGTGCGTCCGTCGATGCGCTGTGGGGGCAGGGCGGACAGGCGGTCGTCGGGTCCGACGGCGGACAGCAGGCGGCGGCCCGCGTTCGGTGCGACGAGGTCGTCGGCCCGGGGCAGGCGGACCGACGGGTCGCCGGTGACGGTGGCGAGCCGCCGGCTGCCGTAGTCCCACGTCGTCGTCGAGGTGGCGAGGCCGTAGGTGTCGCGCTCACCGGCCGCGTCGACGGTGTCGACCCGCCAGCGCCGCGGGCCGTCCCACCAGATGCGGGTGCGGGTCGTCCCGCCGAGGAGCGTCGCGAGGTCGCCGAAGCCGCCGACGTCCGGCAGGGCCAGCCCGCCGCGGCTCTCGCCGACGGCGGTGTAGGCGACGGAGGCCGACGCCAGGGCCCGCTGCCGCACCTCCGCCGGGGTCGTCGTCGCCGCCCCGACCGCCACGGTCGACCGGAGGACGGGCACCGCGGCGAGCATCCCGACGAGCACGCCGGTCGCGGCGACGACGGCCGCCCACCGCCGCCGCGCGTCACGGCTGACGACGGTGCCCATACGGCATCCTCACCCGGGAACCGGCCGGGGACAACGTGTCCGATCGTCCGTCCACCGGCGCCGTCCAACCGTGCCCGCCGCGGCGCCGCTTCTCGCACCGCCTTCTCCGCGCGACCTGCGCAGGTCCGGGTGCGACCGCACGCGGATCCGCGCGGGTCGCCAGGAGGAGAGGCTGGACCCGTGCACGCGCCGCGGCGGCCGGCCGGGTCGGTCAGGTGCGCTGCTGCACCGTGATCGGGTGGTCGGGGTGGCGGCGCAGCCACTCCGCCGCGAACGGGCAGTCCGGCCGGACCGTCCGGCCGTGGGCGGCGAGGTCGTCGACCGCGGCCCGGACGAGCGCGCTCCCGACGCCGTGGCCCTCGAACTCCGGCCCGACCTCGGTGTGCACGAGCACGACCGCCGAGCCGTCGAGGCTGTCGCGGTAGGCCAGCTGTCCCGCGGCGTGCCCGTCGACCCGGGCCATCCAGGCCTTGTCGTCCTTGATCACCTCGACGTCGGACACGTCGCACCACCTCCTGCGCCCATGCTGGCACCTCCGGGCCGGATGATGCGCCGGTGCGGGGCCACTGTCCGAACGGCCCGTTGCCCGCGGCGCGTCGTCGGGGTGTACTGCGAGGGTGTCGAGCAGGACGGCCCGGCGCGGCGCCGGTGGCCCCGACGGGGTCCGGTCGGTCGTCGCGGAGTCCTGGCTGCGCTCGTCCGCCGCGGGCGTGGACCCCGAGGGGCACCTGCCCCCGGTCGTCCTCGACGGCGGTGACCTCGCCGACTACCGCACCGCGCACGCCCTCTCGCACGTCTTCCCGCTGCTCTACGACGTCCTCGGGCGCGCGGCGGTCGACTGCGACGCACTGATGGCGGTCGGTGACGCGAGCGGCCACCTGCTCTGGGTCGCCGGGGCCCGGCACGTGCTGCGGCGCGCGGAGGACATCAACTTCGTCGAGGGCTCGGCGTGGAACGAGCACTCCGCCGGCACCAACGCCCCGGGGATGGCCCTGCACCTCGACGGTCCCGCCGTCGTGCGCGCCGGGGAGCACTTCAACCGGCTCGTCCACCCCTGGTCGTGCGCGGCGGCGCCCATCCACGACCCGACGACGAGCGCGGTGCTCGGCGTCGTCGACATCACGGGCGGACCCGACGTCGCCTCCCCGCAGAGCCTCGCGATGATCCGGGCCGCGGCGCGGATGGCGGAGTCCGAGCTCGGCCGGCTCGCGCTGACCGGGACGGTGCTCGGGGGCGGGGAGCATCCCGGCGCCGGGCTCGGGCCGGGGGTCGTGCGGGTGCGCGGCCTGGGTCTGCCGGAGGCGGTCGTCGAGGTCGACGGGCGCACGCACCGGCTCAGCCGCCGGCACAGCGAGATCGTCGTCGCGCTGACCGAGAACCCGCGCGGCCTGTCGGCCGAGCAGCTCGAGACCGAGGTGTACCCGGGGCGGGTGACCTCGTCGACGTTGCGCGCCGAGATGACCCGGCTGCGGACGCTGCTCGGGCCGGAGGTGATGCTCTCGCGGCCCTACCGCGTGCAGGCCGAGACCGAGACGGACTGGTCCGGCGTGCTCGCGCACCTCGCCGCCGGACGGGTGCGCGACGCGCTGCGGGCGTACAAGGGGCCGCTGCTGCCGGGGTCGGAGGCGCCGGCGGTCGTCGAGCTGCGCGAGGTGCTCGAGGCGCGGGTGCGCGCCGCCGTGCTCGCCTCCGGCGAGGCCGACCTCATGGTCGGGTGGACCCGCTCGCGCTGGGGCGCCGGTGACCTCGAGATGTGGGAGCGCCAGCTCGACGCGCTGCCGGCGGCCTCCCCGCTGCGCCCCGTGGCCGAGGCCGAGGTCGCGCGCCTCCTGCGCGACGACGCCTGACCCGCCACCCCCCGTCCCCACCCGCCCCACCCGCCTCCCGTTTTCGGGGTCACCCCGAAATGTCCCCGAGACACGGCCTCGGAGCCGGGGTCTCGCGGACGAACCGGGGTGCAGCACGGTGACGGGGCGACCTCGCCGTGCCGGGGTGGTCCCGACGTGCCGAGGTGCTGTGGCAGGGCGGCGGGGCGAGGTCGGGGCGGCAGGGTGATGTGGGGGCGGCGGGGCGCGGTGGAGGCGGCGGGGCGAGGTCGAGGTGGGCCCGCGGTGCCGGGGTGGTCCCGTGGTGCCGGGGCCGCGCTGCAGCGTGGTTGCAACGTCGCCGCGCCTACGGTCCGTCCATCCCGCACCGGGCACCCCACGATCGAAGGAGATCGAGTCAATGACGACGTACACCCCGCCGGGCCGCGACGGCAGCAGCATCGAGGTCAAGGGCCGCTACGAGAACTACATCGGGGGCCAGTGGGTGCCGCCGGTCAGGGGCAACTACTTCGAGAACATCACCCCCGTGACGGGGCAGGCGTTCACCGAGATCGCCCGCGGCACCGCCGAGGACATCGAGCTCGCCCTCGACGCCGCGCACGGTGCCTCCGCCGCCTGGGGCCGCACGAGCGCGACCGAGCGCTCCAACACCCTCCTGAAGATCGCCGACCGGATGGAGGCCCACCTCGAGGACCTCGCCGTCGCCGAGACCTGGGACAACGGCAAGCCGGTCCGCGAGACCCTCGCCGCCGACATCCCGCTCGCGATCGACCACTTCCGCTACTTCGCGGGCGCCGTTCGTGCACAGGAGGGTTCGATCGGCGAGATCGACGAGTACACCGTGGCGTACCACATCCACGAGCCGCTCGGCGTCGTCGCGCAGATCATCCCCTGGAACTTCCCGATCCTCATGGCGGTCTGGAAGCTCGCCCCCGCGCTCGCGGCCGGCAACTGCGTCGTCCTCAAGCCGGCGGAGCAGACCCCGTGGTCGATCCTCAAGCTCGTCGAGCTCGTCGGCGACCTGCTGCCCGACGGCGTCCTCAACGTCGTCAACGGCTTCGGCGTCGAGGCCGGCAAGCCGCTCGCGTCGAGCCCGCGCATCGCCAAGGTCGCCTTCACCGGCGAGACGACGACCGGCCGCCTGATCATGCAGTACGCGAGCCAGAACCTCATCCCGGTCACGCTCGAGCTCGGCGGCAAGAGCCCGAACATCTTCTTCGAGAACGTCTCCGCGCAGCGGGACTCGTTCTACGACAAGGCCCTCGAGGGCTTCGCGCTCTTCGCGCTCAACCAGGGCGAGGTCTGCACCTGCCCGAGCCGCGCGCTCATCCAGTCCTCGATCTACGACGAGTTCCTCCAGGACGCCGTCGACCGCGTCGGGAAGATCGTCCAGGGCAACCCGCTCGACACCGACACGATGATCGGCGCGCAGGCGAGCAACGACCAGCTCGAGAAGATCCTGTCCTACATCGACATCGGCAAGCAGGAGGGCGCGAAGGTCCTCATCGGTGGCGCGCGGGCCGACCTCGGCGGCGAGCTGTCCGGCGGCTACTACGTCCAGCCGACCGTCTTCGAGGGCGAGAACTCGATGCGCATCTTCCAGGAGGAGATCTTCGGGCCGGTCGTGTCCGTCACCCGCTTCGAGGACGAGGCCGACGCGCTGAAGATCGCCAACGACACCCTCTACGGCCTCGGCGCCGGCGTGTGGAGCCGTGACGGCTCGCAGGCCTACCGGGCCGGCCGTGAGATCCAGGCCGGCCGCGTGTGGACGAACAACTACCACGCGTACCCCGCGCACGCGGCGTTCGGCGGCTACAAGCAGTCGGGCATCGGGCGCGAGACCCACAAGATGATGCTCGAGCACTACCAGCAGACGAAGAACCTCCTCGTCAGCTACAGCCCCGACGCGCTCGGCTTCTTCTGAGCCGATGAGCGTCCCGGCCACCGCGAGCCGGGTCGACGTCACGGGTGGGGCGGCGGAGCTCCTCCGCCGCCTCACCGCGACGTACGGCCCGCTGATGTTCCACCAGTCCGGCGGGTGCTGCGACGGGTCGGCCCCGATGTGCTACCCCGACGGCGACCTCATCATCGGCGACGCCGACGTCCACCTCGGGACGCTCGACGTCGGTCTGGACCGGGCTGTCCCCGTGTGGATCTCGCGGGCGCAGTTCGAGTACTGGCGCTACACGCACCTGACGATCGACGTCGTGCCCGGCCGCGGCGCCGGCTTCTCGCTCGAGGCGCCCGAGGGCGTCCGCTTCGTCATCCGCTCCCGGATGCTCACCGTCGACGAGCTGCACGACCTCGACGACGACTGACCGGCAGGGCCGCGGGACCGTCCGGCCGGGCGGTCCCGTGGCCGGTCCGGGCGTGCTTGGCTGGGGGGATGGACCGCGCCACCCTCCGCCAGATGCAGGCCCCGCTCCGCGAGCGCTACGCCGCCGACCCGTCCTCCGCGCACACACCGCTGCACGCCACCGCCGACTTCCGGGACGAGGGCGTCACCTGCACCGTCGACGGGTTCGCGGGACCGGTGCGGGCCGGGCTGCACCGCGCGACCGGCGGCGACGGCTCCGACGCGTGCAGCGGCGACATGCTCCTCGAGGCGCTGCTCGCCTGTGCCGGGGTGACGCTGCGCAGCGTCGCGACGGCCATGGACCTGGCGCTCGGCGAGGTGCACGGGGTCGCCGAGAGCTCGTTCGACGCCCGTGGCACCCTCGGCCTCGACCGCGCCGTGCCCGTCGGCATCGGACCCGTCACCCTCACGTTCACCGTCGCGACGGACGCCGACGACGCCGCGCTCGAGCGGCTGGCGACCTCGACGGAGCGGTACTGCGTCGTCGGGGCGAGCCTCCGTGAGGCCCCCACGGTCGTCGTCCGCCGGGCATAGCCTGTCCCCAGCACGGCGACCCGGCCGCACGAGGAGGACAGCAGGATGAGCGCACCCCCCGGATGGCACCCGCAGCCCGACGGCCGCGACCGCTGGTGGGACGGCCAGCAGTGGACCGACCACTTCCGGGACCCGGTGGCCCCCGCCGCTCCGGCGCCCTACGGCACCCCGGGCGCGCCCCAGGGCCAGTGGCCGCCACCGAAGCGCGGGATGAGCGGCGGCGCCAAGGGCTGCCTCGTCGCCGCGGTCGTCGTGGTCCTGCTCGTCGTCGTGGCGCTCGTCGTCGGCGGGATCTTCCTCGCGCGCACCGCGAACCGCGTCGTCGAGGACGTCCGGACGTCGTTCCCGACCTCGAGCGCGTTCCCCTCGGGGCTCCCCAGCGACCTTCCCGGAGGCGGCGAGCCGGTCGAGGTCTCGGTCGGTGAGGGGTTCGAGCTGGGATCCGCGAGCGTCGAGCCCGGCTGGACCCTCGGGAGCCTGGCCGGCGTCGGCGCGACGGTCGACGGGATGACCGTCACCTTCGGCGGCGGCAACGCGCTCCCGGTGGTGTTCTCGATGGACTTCGACAACGGAGCGTCGACGACGTGCACGGCGAGCCCGGCGGAGGGCGCCGACTCCGGTGACGTCTCGTGCCTCCCGATGGTCGACAACGCCCCGGACGACGGCGCCCGGGTCACGGTCACCCCACGGTTCTGACGCTGCGGGTCACGGCCGCCGGGTCACGGCCGCCGGCTCACGACCCGGTGGCGTTGACGACGTCCTGGACGAGCTCGTCGGTGCGCAGGTCGGCGGGGTCGACCTCCGGCGAGAACCCCATCCGGACCACGACGAGCCGCTGCGACGGCACGACGTAGACGCGCTGGCCGTCGTGCCCGCTCATCCAGTAGGCGTCCGCCGGCAGGAGCGGCGTGACGAGGGAGCCGTCGGCCTGCCGGTTGACCCACCAGCCGGCCGCGTAGCCCTTCTCCTCGCTGCGGTCGACCGGCTCGGCCGTCGTCGAGCGCTGCATCCAGCCCTCCGGCAGCAGGCGCTTCTCCTCCCAGACCCCGTCCTGGAGCGCGAGCTGCCCGAGCACTGCCCAGTCCCGAGGCGTCGCCCACAGGTACGAGCTGCAGACCGGCGTGCCCGCGGCGTCGGTCTCCCAGACCGCCGACGACAGGCCGAGCGGGGCGAACAGCTCGGTCCGGGGGAAGTCGCGGTCCGGGGTGTCGGCGAGCGAGGACAGCCACGAGCAGACGAGATTGGTCGAGCCGCTCGAGTACTGCTGGTAGGTGCCCGGCCGGTGCGCCAGCGGCTGGCTCGCGACGTACTCCGCCATGTCCGGCGCGTCGTAGAGCATCTCGGTGATGGGGGTGCCCAACGAGTAGGTCTCGTCCCACCGCAGCCCGCTCGTCATCCGCATGAGCTGGTCGACGGTGATGTCGGCGCGCCCGTCGGTCCACTCCGGGCGCAGGTGGTCCTCGCCGAGGTCGAGCCCCCGGTCCAGGACGTACCGGCCGACGAGCAGGTTGGTCGCGCTCTTGGCCATCGACCACCCGAGCTGCGGTGTGCCGGGGGTGAACCCGTCGGCGTACCGTTCGGCCACGAGCTTGCCGTCCTGGACGACGACGACGGCCCGCGTGCCGAGCCGTCGCTTGGCGGCGTTGGTCAGGTCGTCGCCGAAGGCCCGGGCCATGGCCCGGCTGAGCGCCTTGTCGGCGCGCGGCACCTCGGCCCCCTCGAACGGGTTGCCCTCCGGCTCGACCTTGGTCGCCCGGCGCTGGTCCTGCGGCTGCTCGGGCGCGACGGTGCAGCCGTACCCCGGCGTGTACCAGGCCTTCTGCTTGGCGAGGACCCAGGCGACGGCGGAGGTCGAGGAACCTCCGGCCTCGTCGACGTAGCCGGTCAGGTAGGGCACGAGCGGGTTCGGCGGCAGGTCGGCCCCGGGGTCCTTGCGCCCGGCCACGAGCTCGACGGCACACGCGTTGTGCGCGGCGTAGCCGGTGCCGGTGCGCAGCAGCGGTCGGTACTGGCGGTACCCGAGCACGGCGCCGACGACGACGAGCACGAGCAGGACGGCGAGGATCCGGCGCAGGACACGCATGGCGGGACGGTACCGCCCGGTGGCACGCGCTGCGGGGACGTCG
Source organism: Phycicoccus sp. DTK01 (assembly GCF_017312765.1). Taxonomy (NCBI): domain Bacteria; kingdom Bacillati; phylum Actinomycetota; class Actinomycetes; order Micrococcales; family Intrasporangiaceae; genus Phycicoccus; species Phycicoccus sp. DTK01. The sequence goes on from NZ_BOPU01000005.1 coordinate 119,293, forward strand.
GCCGAGCGGCCGGGACCCGCAGGTCAGGCGGCGGGCAGGGCCTCGAGGCGCAGCCGCAGGCGGTCGAGCAGCTGGGTGAGCAGGCGCGAGACCTGCATCTGGCTCACACCGATCGACTCGCCGATCTCGCGCTGGGTGCGCTCCTCGACGAAGCGCATGCGGATGATGACCTGCTCGCGCGGCGTGCAGCGACGGACCTCCTCGCGCAGCGTCGCGGACAGCGCGAGGTCGTCGGCCCAGTCGGCCGACCCGGTCAGCAGGTCGCCGACCCGGCCACCGCCGGGCAGCGGCGCGTCGAGGGAGTCCGGGGTGAACGCCGACCCGGTGGCCCGGGCGTCGCGGACGTCGACCTCGCTGCGGCCGATGGCCTCGGCCACCTCGCCGGCGGTCGACTCGCGGCCGAGGCGGTGCCGCAGGGCCTCCTCGGCGGCGACGAGCTCGGAGCGCAGCTCCTGGAGGGCGCGCGGCGGGCGCACCGCCCAGCCGGCGTCCCGGAAGTGCCGCTTGAGCTCCCCGCGGACCGACGGCACGGCGTAGGCGACGAAGCCCCGCCCGGCCCCGGGCCGGTAGCGCCGCACGGCGGCGACGAGCGCGGCCCGCGCGACCTGGACGAGGTCGTCGGTCTCGATGCCGCGCCCGGCGTACCGCAGGGCGAGCGAGTCGGCCAGCGGCAGGGTCTCGGTGACCACCGCGGTGAGGACCCGGTCGTGCTCGGGGCCTGCGGGTGACCCGTGGAGCTCGACGAGGAGCGACTCGAGCCGCTCGTCGTGCTCGCGACGCTGCAGTTCGCGGCCGGAGACGTGGTGGTCCCGGGTGGGGACCTGCTCGACGGCGACGATCTGGGACATGGCACTACCTCCGGTCCACGACGAAGACCGGTGGCACCTTGCTCGACCACCGCAGACCCCGATCGGGGTCTGGTCCCGACGCTAGACGGACCTTCGACGTCCGAGGGCGGGAGGGTCACGGAAGTTCGACAAACTTTCGGCAGTACCGAGCGGCCGACGATGCGGCTCGCCTCGAACTCCCCTGCCGGACAACGACTTCGCCCCCTCCCGCGCGAATCGGCGGAAGGGGGCGAAGGTTCGACAGGTCGTGTCCGCTCAGTCGTCGGAGACGTGGATGACGAGCTTGCCGCGGACGTGGCCCTCCTGGCTGCGGGCGAAGGCGTCACGCACCTCGTCGAGGCCGTAGCGGCCGGCCACGTCGACGGTCAGGCCGCCACGGGCCGCGAGGTCGGCGAGCCACTGCAGCTCCTCGCCGTCGGGCCGCACCCACACCCACGACCCGCCGTGCTCGATGACCGACGGGTCGGCGACCGAGGCGTGCCGGCCGCCCTCGCGCAGCACGCCGAGCGTGTCGTCGAGGACCCCGCCGACGAAGTCGGCGACGGCGTCCACACCGTCGGGAGCCAGGGCACGCACGCGCTCGACGAGGCCGTCGCCGTACGTCACGGGCTCGACGCCGAGCTCGCGCAGCCGGTCGTGGTTGGACTCGGAGGCGGTCCCGATGACGCGCGCGCCGAGCTCGCGGGCGACCTGCACCGCGAGGAGCCCGACCCCGCCGGCGGCGGCGTGCACGAGCACGGTGTCGCCCCGGCCGACCTCCAGGCGCTTGAGCGTGCGGTAGGCGGTCTGGCCGGCCAGGGGGAGGGCGCCCGCGCTGTCCCAGTCCAGACCGGCCGGCTTCTTCGCTGCCGCGCGCACCGGGACGGTGACCAGCTCGGCGAAGGTGCCGCCGTGGACCCAGTCCTTGCGCGCATAGGCCAGCACCTCGTCACCGACGGCGAGCTCCGGGGTGTCCGGTCCGACGGCGCGGACGACGCCGGCGACGTCCCAGCCGGGGACGACGGGGAAGGTGGCCTCCATCATCCCGTCGAGGCCGCCGGACATCAGCTTCCAGTCGACGGGGTTCACCGAGGCGCTGCGCACCTCGACGAGGGCCTCGCCGGGGCCGACCTTGGGGTCGGGGAGGTCGTCGCGGACCTCGAGGACGTCGAGGTCGCCGTAGTGGTCGTAGGTCACTGCTCGCATGGGAGAGTCAGCGCCACGGACCCCGGGCGGCATTCCCGCGCGTCCCCGCACCCTCGACGCGTCACGCCGCGCGGAAGCTCGTCGATCGGTGTTTGTGCCGGTCACGGGCGGGGTACGGTCGGGTGGCCCCGCCACCGCGGGGAGCACGAACGGACGAGGAGGTCCGGGGGATGACGACCGTTCACGTCGCCGAGGGGGCGACCGGCGCGGGGGACGACCCGCTGCTGGCGTCGCACCTCGCCGAGCTGCGCACCGCGCTCGCCGACCACCCGTTCCCCACCCACCAGGACGACCTCATCGCGTCCTGCCTCGCGCTCGGCACGCCCGCGCGGGTCTGCTGCCGGCTCTCCCTCCTGGATCGAACGCACGAGTACGCCTCGCTCGACGAGGTGCAGGCCGCCATCGTCGCGGCCTGCCCGCCGCCCGGCGCCTGACCCCGGCCCCACACCCGGCGACACCGCAGTCATGGTCGCGATCACGACCACTCCTGCGGTGTAGCCCGCGTCCGGCGTCCGGCGGCGGGGGGTGCCGACGGGTCCGGGACGCGACCGCGACCCACTAGCGTGGCCTCCCACGGGACCCCGGACGGCCGGGGCCACGACCGAGAGGAACCACCCCGATGGCCGGTGGGCTCGTCGCACTGCTCGACGACATCGCCGCGATCGCGAAGCTCGCGGCCGCGTCCGTCGACGACGTGGGGGCCGCGGCCGGGCGGGCCAGCGCGAAGGCCGCCGGCGTCGTCGTCGACGACACCGCCGTCACGCCCCGCTACGTCACCGGGGTCTCGCCGGAGCGCGAGCTGCCGATCATCAAGAAGATCGCCATCGGCTCGATCCGCAACAAGCTGCTCATCATCCTGCCGGTGGCCCTGCTGCTCAGCCAGTTCCTCCCGTGGCTGCTCACGCCGATCCTCATGCTCGGCGGCACCTACCTCGCGTACGAGGGCGCCGAGAAGATCTGGGAGAAGCTCGCCCACCACGAGGCGCACGCGGAGCCGGTCACCGAGGTCGGGCCCGAGCAGGAGCAGCAGATGGTCTCCGGCGCCATCCGCACCGACCTCATCCTCTCCGCCGAGATCATGGTCATCGCGCTCGACGACGTCGCGTCCGAGCCGTTCCTCACCCGGGCCGCCGTGCTCGTCGTCGTCGCGGTCCTCATCACCGCGCTCGTCTACGGCGTCGTCGGGCTCATCGTCAAGATGGACGACATCGGGCTGCACCTGGCCGGCCGGGAGTCCAGCGGCGCCCGCCGGGTCGGGGAGGGCCTGGTCCGGGCCATGCCCAAGGTCCTCTCGTTCCTCTCGACCCTCGGCATCGTCGCGATGCTCTGGGTCGGCGGTCACATCCTCCTCGTCGGCGCCGACGAGCTCGGCTGGCACGGCCCGTACTCGCTGGTCCACCACGCCGAGGAGGCCGTCCACGACGCCACCGGTGCGCTCGGTGGCCTGCTCGGCTGGCTGACCAACACCCTCGGCTCGGCGGTCGCCGGCGCGGTCGTCGGCGCCGTGGTCGTCGCGGTCGTGCTCGCCGTGAAGCGGGCCCGCGGCGGCGACCAGCAGGACGCCGCGGTGTCGCACTGACACCGCGGCGTCCCCCGCGCGTCAGGCGCGGGTCGCGGTGAGCAGCAGGTACTCCCAGCGCATCCGGCCGTCGGCGTCCGTCCCCTCGCGGGCCACGCCGTCGATGGCGGCCTCGAGGGCAGCCCGCTGCTCGGGGTCGTCGGCGACCGAGCGGTGCACGGCCACCGTCGGCCCGTAGCGCTCGACGAAGAACGTCCGGAACTCCTCCGGGGTCGCGAAGCCCTCGACGACGAGCTCGCGGCGCTCGGCCCGCAGGTCGCGCACGCCGTCGCCGAGCAGGCCCTCGACGTGCTCCGGCCGCCCCCACAGCGGCGGCGGCTGCGCCCCGGGCGGCGGGGGCGGCGCCCACGGCCGGATGGCGGCCAGCAGCCGGCCGATGAACCCCTCGGGTGTCCAGGACAGCAGGGCGACGCGCCCTCCGGGCCGGCAGATGCGCAGCAGCTCGCCGGCCGAGGCCTCGTGCACCGGCGCGAACATCACGCCGACGCAGGAGAGCACGACGTCGAAGGTCGCGTCCGGGTAGGGCAGGTCCTCGGCGTCGGCGACGTCCCAGAGGACCTCGAGCCCGGCGTCCCGGGACCGTTCCCGCCCGACCTCGACGAGCTCGGGCGTGAGGTCGGACGCGGTGACGTCGGCGCCGGCGCGCGCGGCCGGCAGCGAGGCGTTGCCCGCGCCCGCGGCGACGTCGAGGACGCGCTCGCCCGCGGTGACCGCGGCGGCCTCGACGAGCACCTCGCCGAGGTGCGGGATGACCCGGTCGGCGACGCTCGGGTAGTCGCCGAGCGCCCAGAGGGCGGCATGGCGGGCCTTGACCTCGGGCGGGGCCGGCGGGGCGTGGTGGACGGTCATGGTGGTCTCCTCTCGTCGGGCGACCAGCGTCCCGCCGGGCCGTGCCGGCCATCCAGTGCCGGATGTGGACCGCCTCCGGTCCACGATCTGTACTGGCGCGCCGGGCCCGGCCAGCGGTTCACTGGACGCACCGGCGTCGGCGGCGACCACCCGTCCGCCGTCCGGGGGAGGTGTGCGATGGCCTCGACCTACGGCCAGTTCTGCCCGGTCGCCAAGGCGATGGAGGTGCTCGACGAGCGGTGGACGCTGCTCGTCGTGCGTGAGCTGCTCTGCGGCAGCACCCACTTCAACGACCTGCGGCGCGGGGTGCCGCGGATGTCGCCGACGCTGCTCTCGAAGCGGCTGCGGAGGCTCGAGCGCGCGGGGGTGGTGGAGCGCCGGGTCGTCGGCGGCCGGACGTCGTACCACCTGACGCGCAGCGGGGAGGAGCTGCGCGGGGTCGTCGAGGCGCTCGGGGCCTGGGGGGTGCGCTGGGTCGGTGACCTCGGCCAGGAGGACCTCGACCCGCACCTGCTCATGTGGGACCTCAAGCGGACGCTGCCCCTCGACCGCTGGCCGCGGGAGCGCACGGTCGTCGCCTTCACCTACACCGACGTCGAGCCGCGCGCCCGGCGCTGGTGGGTCGTCGTCGACGGGGCGTCGGTCGACGTGTGCGACGCCGACCCGGGGTTCGAGGTCGACGCGGCGCTCACGACGACGCTGCGCACGATGACCGAGATCTGGCGCGGTGACCGGGCGTGGGAGGAGGCGGTGCGGGGGCGGCTCGTCGCCATCGACGCGCCGGCCGACGTCGTCCGCGCCGTGCCGGGCTGGGTCGGCATCTCGACCCTCGGCGCCGTCCCGCGCCCGGCCTGACGCTGCGGTCGGGCCGGGCGGTGGGAGGCATCCGCCGGGGTGGGGCGGGGTGTCAGGACGAGGGGGCGGCGGCGCGCAGCTTCTCGAGGAGCTCGGGGGCGACCTCGTCGAGGAACGGCGTCTGGTGCTCGCCGCCGACCTGGACCAGCGCGATGTCGGTGAAGCCGGCCTCCCAGTAGGGCGCGACGGCCTCGACGATCTTGTCGAGGTCGGGGCCGCACGGGATGGACTCGGCGACGTCCTCCTCGCGGACGAACTGGGTGGCTCCGCTGAAGCCCATCGGGGTCGGCAGGTCGGCGTTGACCTTCCAGCCGCCGGCGAACCAGCGGAACTGCTCGTGGGCGCGGGTGACGGCCGTGGCCTCGTCGCGGTCCCAGCAGATCGGGATCTGGCCGATGGCGCGGGCGCCGGAGCCGATCGTCGAGCCGGCGAGCTCGTTCCACTGCTCGACGAGCTCGGCCTCGGGCTGGACGGCGATGAGGTGGTCGGCGAGCGGGCCGAACCGCTCGATGCCCGCACGGCCGCTCACCGCCACGCCGATCGGGACGCCCTGCTCGGGCAGGTCCCAGAGGCGCGCGGAGTCGACGTCGAAGTACTCGCCGCGGTAGGTCGTCAGCTCGCCGGTGAACAGCTCGCGGATGATCTCCATCGCCTCGGCGAGCATGTCCTGGCGCTGGGCGACCGGCGGCCAGCCCTGCCCGATGACGTGCTCGTTGAGGTTCTCGCCGGAACCGAGGCCGAGGGTGAAGCGGCCGTCGGCGAGGATCTGGAGGGTCGCGGCCTGCTGCGCGACGACGGTCGGGTGGTAGCGCATCGTCGGGCAGGTCACGTAGGTCGCGAGGTCGACCGTGCTCGTCGCGTGGGCGACGGCGCCGAGCATCGTCCAGGCGTGGGGGGCGTGGCCCTGCTCGGTGAGCCAGGGCGAGTAGTGGTCGCTGGAGACGAGCAGGTCGAAGCCGGCGGCCTCGGCGCGCACGGCGGCGTCGACGAGCTCCTTGGGGCCGCTCTGCTCGGTCATCAGGGTGAAGCCGAAACGGGTCACGCGTCCTGCTCCTCGGGTCGGGCGGGGGCCGGCGGGTCCGGCCGCTCGCCCGTCCTCGTACCCCGCGGCGCCCCGCGCCGAACCCCTCGCCCGCGTCCACCCCGCCTCCCTCCCGCGAACGCGTGTTGACCCGCCGGTGGACCCCGGCGGGTTCACACGCGTCCGCGCTGGCCGGGGGCGTGGATGGCGCCTACCGTCGGGGGATGGGGTACCCACCACGCCTGTACGACGGGGACGACGGCGAGGTCTCGGCCTGGACGCACCCGGCCGACCGCCCGCCGGACCTGACCTACCCGAACGGCAACGAGGTGCACTACCTCGCGTCGGGGGCCTCGACCGGCGGCCTCTTCGGCCTCTACCGGTGGACCTTCGCGGGGCCACCGAGCGGGCCGGGGCCGCACTTCCACCGGACGCTCAGCGAGTCCTTCCACGTCCTCGAGGGCCTCGTGCGGATCTTCGACGGGCGCGACTGGGTGCGCGCCGGCCCGGGCGACTTCGTCCACGTGCCGCCGGGCGGCGTCCACGGCTTCCGCAACGAGGACGGGCCCGCGCGGATGCTCCTGCACTTCGCGCCGGGGGCGCCGCGCGAGGGGTACTTCGAGGGCCTCGCCGCGGGCACCGGCGGCTGGAGCCGCGAGCACTACGACGCCTTCATGGCCGAGCACGACAACATCTGGGTCGACGGCTCCTGAGCCCGACCGCCGCCCCTCCATCCGCGAACGCGTGTGAAACCGCCGGGGACGTCCGGCGATTTCACACACGTTCGCGAGAGGGAGGGAGGGTCAGGTCAGGGGCGGCGGGGGCCGAGGCGTCGGGCCAGCACCCCGGCGGCGACGAGCAGCAGCACACCGGCGCCACCGGCGAGGAGGATGGTCGTCGCGTCCTGGCCGGCCGAGGCGCCGACCGCGACGTAGGCGACCGTCCCCGGCACCACGCCGAGCGCCGTCCCGAGCAGGTAGTCGCGCCGCCCGACCCGGCTCACGCCGGCGCCGTAGTTGACGACCGTGAACGGGACGAGCGGCGTGAGGCGGGCGATGACGACCGCCAGCAGCCCACGCTCGCGCAGCACCCGCCGCACCCGCTCGACCCGGGCCCCGGTGATGCCGTCGACCGCGTCGGCGCCGAGCCGGCCGGCCAGCTCGAACGTCACCCAGGCGCTCGCGACCGCACCGACCCACGACAGCGCGCTGCCCGCGCCGAGGCCGAAGAGGGCGCCGGCGATGCCCGCGAGGAGGTTCTTCGGGACCGGGACGAGGGTGAGGACGACGTGCAGCACGACGAAGACGACCGGACCCCACGCGCCGCTGGCGGCGACGGCACGGCGCACCGTCGCGAGGTCGCCGCCGAGCAGGAGCAGCGCCAGTCCGCCGGCGAGCAGCACCCCGACGACGAGCCCGACGAGGCGCAGGCGGGCGGCGGTCGAGGACGGCATCCCGGTCAGCCTAGGCGCGGGTGGGGACGTCGCCCGCGCCCGCATCCGGGCTTGCTCGAGCGGCGCCGAGGCCGCTCAGCGAGCGGGTGCGCAGGTGTCGGCGGTCGCCAGCCGCCGGACGAGGGCGCCGACGCCGAGGGCGGCGACCGGCACGAGGGCCCGCGTCGTCACGGCGACGCCGTCATCAGCCGGGCGCGGGCGAGCAGGACGAGCGGGCTCGCAGCCCAGGGGGCGGTGGCGAGGACCCGGGCGGGCGGTCACCGCCGGTCGGTGGCCTGCTCGGCGGGCTCGTCGGCGCAGGTGCAGCGGGCGGGCGGCGGGACGGACGCCATGACCATGTCGGCGTGCATGCCGCAGCCGGCCCAGGTGGTCTTGCCGCAGACGTGGCAGGTGGCGGGGGAGCACATGGGGACCTCCGGGAGGGCAAGGGGGGAGCGGTCGACCACAGGATGACACATACCCATGGGGGTATCAAGTCACGAACAGCGACCCGGTCAGGCGAGTCCCGCCGCCCGGGTGCCGGTGGACCGCGAGCGGACCGCGACCACCCCGGCGGCGAGCACGACGGCGGTGATCACGCCGAACCCGAGGCGCGGCTCGAGGGGCACGAGGATGCCGATGGTCCCGCCGACGACCCAGAAGGCCTGGAGGATCGTCTCGGACCACGAGAACACCCGCGCGCGGACGACCTCGGCGACGTCGCGCTGGATGAGGGCGTCGAGGCACAGCTTGGCCAGCTGCCCGAAGACCCCGCCCGCGAGCCCGACGAGGGCCAGCACCCAGACGGAGTAGAAGAGTGCCGTGGCGAGCGCGGCGGCCGCCGCGACGACCGCGATGGCGGTGGCCATCACCTCCGGCGCCGGGGTCTCCTTGCGGTTGCCGATGAGCGACCCCACGCCGTTGCCGACGCCCGCGGCCCCCGCGACGACGGCGAGGACGAGCGGGCCGTTCCAGCCGGGGATGGGGTGCTCGCGCATGAGGAAGGTGAGGAACAGGGTGAGGAACCCGGTGAGGAGGCGTGCGCCCGTCGTCAGCCACAGCACGTAGCGCACGGTGACCGGCAGCGCCCGCAGCCGGCGGGCGCCGCGCTCGGGCGAGCCGATGGGCTCCTCCCCGACCGGCGTGCCGTCGACGTCGAGCTCGCCGAGGCTGGAGTCGACCCGCGCCGGCAGGCGGATGGCCAGGACGGTGGCGGCGACGAAGATCACGAAGGCGACGCGCAGCGACCAGTCGGGCCCGATGCGCGACGCGGCCCCGGCGACCCCGCCGCCGAGGACCATCCCGACGATGCCGGCGATGTTGAGGCGCGAGTTGGCGCTCACGAGACCGATGCCCGCGGGCAGCAGGCGCGGGACGGCGGCGGCGCGGGCGACGGCGTAGGACCGAGATGCCACGAGGCACCCGAGGGCTGCGGGGAAGAGCCACGGGCTGTCCTCGAGGACGGCCGTGGCCAGCACCCACGCGAGGAAGCCGCGCATCGCGAGGGTCGTGCCGAGCGCCCAGCGGCGCCCGTGCCGGAAGCGGTCGAGCAGCGGCCCGATGAGCGGCGCGAGGAGGAGGAAGGGCGCCATCGTCAGGAGGAGGAAGAGGGCGACCCGGCCGCGGGCCTCGTCCGTCGGCATCGCGAAGACGGTGCCGGCGAGCGACACGGTGACGGCGGCGTCACCCGCCACGTTGACCGCGTGCAGCTCGGTGAGCCGCGCGAGCCCGGTGTCGGCGGCGCCGTCGGCCCCCGCGAAGCGCCGGAAGCGCTGCCCGGCGGCCCGGCCCCCGCGCCCGACGACCCGCGCGGACGCGGCGCCCCCACGGCCGACCGCCCGCAGGCCCCGGCCACCCCCGCGGCCGACGGCGCGGGCCCCGTCGGTGAACCGGCGCGGGCGCGCGGCGCGCGGCTCCTGCTCCGGTGGGGTGGAGGGCGGGACGGTCACGCACCGATCCTGCCTCGTGCCGGGCGGGTCGTGGGGGACCGGGCCGCCGTCGTGTCCGTCCCGTGGTCGCCCGCCCGCGCCACCGGGCCGGAACAGCCGCCGTCGACGTGGCGTTGAGCGACGCATGACCACCTCCGAGACCGGCATGGCCGAGCGCTACCAGAGGGCCCGGGGGCTCTTCGAGCACGGCGAGTTCCAGGCCGCCGCGGAGGAGCTCTCGCAGCTCGTCGACACGAGCGCCTACGAGCCGCCGCTGCACGGGACCACCGAGCTCCGGCTGCTCCTCGCGCGCTCCTACTTCCACTCCGCGCAGCTGTCCCGCGCCGAGACCGTGACCCGCGCCATCCTCGTCGACGACCCCGACGAGGCCTACGCGAACCTGCTCCTGGGGCGCACCCTCCAGCGCCAGGGGCGAGCGGCCGAGGCCAAGCCGCACCTCGTGATGGCCGAGCTGCTCGGCGGCTACGGCGACGAGGGCCGGCTGCCCCCGGTCGTCAGCGACGAGGGGGTCGGGGGCGTCGTCGACGTCGAGCCGCCGGCGCGGGGTGTCGACCGCGGCACCGACGAGCCCCACCCGGGCACCCCGTGACCGACTACGGGCACGCGCTCGAGCTCGGGATCTTCCCGACGCCCGAGGTCTCCTCGGCCGAGCGCGTGCTCGAGCTCGCCCAGCTCGCCGACGTCCTCGGCCTGGACCTCGTGACCGTCCAGGACCACCCGTACCAGGCGCGCCACCTCGACGCGTGGACCCTCCTGTCGGTCATCGGGGCCCGCACGACGGCCGTGCGGGTCGCGCCGAACGTCGTCAACCTGCCGTTGCGCCCGCCGGCGGTCCTCGCGAAGTCGGTGGCGACGCTCGACGTGCTGACCGGCGGCCGGGTCGAGCTGGGCCTCGGCGCCGGTGCCTTCTGGGACGCCATCGAGGCGGCCGGCGGCACCCGGCTCTCGCCCCGCGAGGCGGTCGACGCGCTCGAGGAGGCGGTCGCGGTGCTGCGTGCCATGTGGTCCGGCGAGGGCACGGTCCGCGTCGACGGCCGCCACCACCGCGTCCACGGCCTGCACGCGGGGCCCGCGCCGGCGCACCCGGTCGGCCTCTGGCTCGGCGCCTACAAGCCGCGGATGCTGCGCCTCACCGGTCGCGTCGCCGACGGCTGGCTGCCGAGCATGGGCTACGCCGACCCGGACGCGCTGGGGGCGATGAACGCGGTCGTCGACGAGGCGGCGCTCGAGGCCGGCCGGGCACCCGAGGACGTGCGGCGGCTCTACAACGTCTTCCCGGCGCGCTCCGGCGGCGGCAGCGGGCTGCGCGGCCGGCCGTCCGACTGGCCCGAGCAGCTCGCTGCGCTGACGCTCGAGCACGGGATGTCGACCTTCGTGCTCGGCACCGACGACCCCGGGCTGGTGCAGGCGTGGGCGCGGGAGGTCGCGCCGGCGACGCGCGAGCTCGTCGAGGCCGAGCGGGCGCGGCGGGCCTCCGGATCGGTGCCGGCACCGGCCGAGGAGCCGGTCGAGGTCCAGGGCGAGCCGGCTCCCGGCATCGAGACCTCGCGCCGGCAGGCCGCCACCGCACCGCCGTTCGTGCCGACCCCCGACGACGGCCGCCGGCTGACCGGTGACCTGCCCTGGGACGAGGCGTCGCGTCCGAGGTACCCGGACTCCTCCGACTCCTCGGGCTACACCGAGGCGCAGCTGGCCGTGCCGCGCCACCTCGTCGACGTCCACGACCACCTGCGCACCGAGCTCGCCCAGGTCCGCGACGTCGTCGACCAGGTCGCCCGCGGGATGCTGTCGGTCGGCTCGGCCCGCTCCGCGGTCAACGCGATGACGATGCGCCAGAACCAGTGGACGCTCGGCGCGTACTGCGAGTCGTACTGCCGCGTCGTCACCGGGCACCACACGCTCGAGGACGCCTCGATCTTCCCGCACCTGCGGTGGACCGACCCCGCCGCGGCACCGGTCATCGCCCGGCTCGAGGAGGAGCACGAGGTCATCCACGACGTCCTCGACGACGTCGACCGCGCGCTCGTCGCGCTCGTCGCCGACGAGGACGGGGCGATGGACCGGCTGCGGCACGTCGTCGACGTGCTGACCGACACCCTCCTGTCGCACCTGGCCTACGAGGAGCGCGAGCTGATGCACCCCCTCGCGCGCCACGGCTTCCACTGACCCGACTTCCTGCCCGTCCGCCACCCGGACGCCTCGAGAGCCCGACTGATGGCGAGTTCCGCCGCTCGACACGCCGCTGAACGGCGTGTCGAGCGGCTCAACTCGCAAGAAGTCGGGAAGGGCCGGGGTCAGGGGTGGGCTGGGTGGGAGGCGTGGGCGGCCTCGAGGGCGAGGAGGTGCTCCTTGGCCGCGGGACCGCCGGCGTACCCGCCGACCCCGCCGGCCGCCGGCAGCACCCGGTGGCAGGGCAGCGTGACGCACAGCGGGTTGCCGCCGAGCGCGGTGCCGACCGCCCGCGCGGCGCCCGGGTGCTCGACCGCGGCGGCGAGGGCCGCGTACGTCGTCCGCTCGCCGTAGCCGACCCGCGCCGCCAGGCCGGTCAGCACCTCGCGCTGGAAGGGCGACGCGAGGGCGAGGTCGGGTTCGACGTCGACCCGGCGCGTGCGTCCGGCGAGGAAGTCGCCCAGGGCCCGGCGCGCGGCGTCCGTCGGGGCGGGATGGCGCAGCACCCGCGGGCTGACGGACGCGGCGAGGCGGGCGAGCCAGCGTTCCTCGGCCGCGTCGTCCGGGGCGAAGGCGGTCGCGAGCACCCGACCGTCGTCGCGCACCGCGACGAGCATCCGCCCGACCTCGGTGTCGTCGAGGACGTACGAGACGTCGGTCGGCGCGAGGCGGGGCGGTCCGGCCAGGGGCGGGTCGAAGGAGGTGAGGGCGGTGAGGGCAGCGGGCGTGGTGGTGGGGTCGGTCATCGGAGGTCCTCCGGGTCGGTGAGGTCGAGGCGCAGGGCGGCGAGGGCGTCGCTGACCAGCCGCCGGCTCATCCCGGGCGACGTGCCGAGAGCGGCCGCGACCGCGCGGTGGTCGAGGTCGCCGACGAAGCGCAGGACGACGGCGTCACGCTGCCGGGGCGGCAGGGCGGCCACCCGCGCCCAGAGCCCGTCGTCGGGCGGGGTCGGCGGGTCGACGACGGGGGCCTCGGCGAGGACGGCCGGGTCCTCGTGCGGGGTCGTGCGCCGGGCGGCACGGTGGTGGTCCATCGCGCAGCGGTGGGTGACGGTGAGGAGCCACGAGCGCAGGTTGCGGGCGTGGGTGAGCCGGGGGTACGCGGCGAGCGCCCGGGTCCACGCCTGCTGCGCGACGTCGTCGGCGTGCACCGGCCCGACGAGGCCGTTTGCGAGACGGGCGACGTCGCGCCAGTGCTCGTCGACGAGGTGCTGGAAGGGCGGGAGGCTCACGATGGTCCAACGGTAGGGCGGCCGGGAGTGTGAGTGGCGTGACCGCGGGCCGGCCGCACCACCCGCGGGTCGGCCGAACGGCGCGTCCTCGGCCCCGAGGCGTCGCGGACGGCCGTGACCGTGGATGATGGTGTCCCGTGACCGTCGAGCAGCAGACGACCACCCGTCCCCTCGTCGTGGCCCACCGTGGCGCCAGCGAGGAGGAGGCCGAGCACACGCTCCGGGCCTACCGCAAGGCGTTCGCGCACGGCGCCGACGGGGTCGAGTGCGACGTGCGCCTCACGGCCGACCACCACCTGGTCTGCGTGCACGACCGGCGCGTCGAGCGGACGTCGAACGGGTCCGGTGTCGTCTCGACCCTCGAGCTCTCCCGGCTCGAGCAGCTCGACTGGGCGTCCTGGAAGAGCGGCCCCGGCGAGTCCGAGCGCCCCGAGTCCGACCCCGAGCGCGGGCACCTGCTGACCCTGCGACGCCTGCTCGACACCCTCGTCGACACCGGTGACGAGGTGCTGACCCTCATCGAGACCAAGCACCCGACCCGGCACGGCGACGACGTCGAGAAGACCCTCGTCCAGGTGCTGCGCTTCTTCGAGCTCGACCGGGGCGACCGCCCCGGCCGACCGCACGTGCGGGTCATGTCGTTCTCCGCGCGCGCGCTCGCGCGGGTGCACCGGCTCTCGCCGCAGATCCCCCTCGTCCACCTCCTCGCGGCGACGGGCCGTCCGCTGCCGCCCGACGGGACGCTGCCCAAGGGGGTCGGCACCGTCGGCCTCGACATCGTGTTCCTGCGCAGGAAGCCGTCGGTGGTCGAGAAGTACCGCCGGCACGGCCACGACGTGTTCGTGTGGACGGTCGACGACGAGGCCGACATGGACCTGTGCCGCGAGCTCGGGGTCGACGTCGTCATCACCAACCGCCCCGGGACGGCCATCGCCCGGTTCGGGAGCAGGTTGTAGCGTGACGCCCGTGACCTCGGAGAACACACCCCCGACTCCCGACGTCGAGGAGGAGGTGCTCGGCGTCGTCGAGTCCTCCGGGCCCGGCGCCGACAGCATCATCTGCACCGTGCGCGTCCCGTCGGACGCCTCGTCGGTCGGCCGCGTCCGCCGCGCCATCGTCACCGACCTCACCGAGCGCGACCTCGACGAGGACCTCGTCGGCGAGGCCGAGATGGTGACCTCGGAGCTGCTGACCAACGCCGTGCGCCACGCCCGTCCGCTCTCGGACGGCACGATCCGCGTGCGGTGGAAGATCCGCGGCGACGTCGTCGAGGTCGAGGTGACCGACGGCGGCGGCGCCACCGTCCCCAAGCCGGCGCCGCGCACGGTCTGGCTCTCCTCGGGCCGCGGCCTGCGCATCGTGCGCTCGATGGCCCACGAGTGGGGCGTCACCGAGGACCGCACGGGCAACGTCGTGTGGGCCACGCTCGGCGGGCCCAGCCGCCGCCGCGCCACCTGAGCGACGTCCCTTAGGGTGCTCGCATGGGCAAGGCATCCCGACGTCAGCGCGGCTCCGACCGCACCCCGAAGGCCGCGCGCCCGGCGCCGGCCCCGTTCGAGGCGCGGCCCTTCGCCGGCCTGCCCGGCGAGACCGACTGGGTCGCGATGCGCGAGATCCTGCCGGCGGCCACCGCGGTCGTCCGGGTGCGCCCCGAGCACGTCCCCGACGGCGCCCCGTCGGAGGTGACCGTCGCGACGGTCCTTCCGATGGCCTGGCCCGCGCTGCACCGCACCGACGGCACCGTGCTCATCGGCACGCAGTCGGGCAACGCGAGCGGCGACGCCTCCCGCGACCTCGCCGCGCAGCTGCTCGCCGGCCTCGCCGCCGAGCAGGGCACCCCGGTGACGAGCACCCCGCAGGTCACCGCCGACAGCCCCCGCCTCCAGGACGTCCTCGCCGAGGACACGACCTTCGAGGTCACCGTCCACGAGGGCTTCGACTTCTGGGTCGAGGGCCAGGAGCTCGAGGGCGAGGCGCAGGAGTCGCTGGAGCGTGCCAACTCCTCCGTCGTCCCGACCGTCGCGATGACCTCGCTGCCGTCGGCGTACTGGGTGCGCATCGGGGACCGTGCGCACGTCCGGCTCGTCCTGCCCGAGGACGAGGACGTCGCCACCGACGCGCTCGCCCGCCTGCACGCCGCCGGTGAGGACGGCCTGGGCGAGGGGACCCGCCTCCTCGGCGCCTTCCGGACCGGCGGCCTGCTCGTCCCCGTCTGGGACCTCGACCCCGAGCTCGAGGCCGGTGACCACGAGTCCGAGCTCGCCGCGTTCGGTGAGCGCTACCGGGCCGCGCTGGCCGCGGACGCGCCCCTGACGCCCGAGGAGCGGCGCGCCCGCTCGGGGCTGCTCAGCCGCCAGGTCACGCTCCGCTGATGGCCGGGGTCGCGGCGGTCGTCCCCTGCAAGGACGAGGCCGACCGCATCGGGGCCACCGTCGCGGCGGTGTCCGCGCTCGACGTCGTGACCCGCGTCGTCGTCGTCGACGACGGCAGCTCCGACGGCACGACCGCCGCGGCCGAGGCCGCCGGCGCCGACGTCGTGCGCCACCCCGTCAACCGGGGCAAGGCGGCGGCCCTGCGGACCGGTGTGGCCCGGGTCCGCGAGCTGGAGGCCGCGGCCGGAGAGGCGCCGGCCGCGCTGCTCTTCGTCGACGGCGATCTCCAGGAGACCGCGTCCGCGCTCGGCGTCCTCACAGACGCGGTGCTCGACGGCAGCGCGGACATGACGATCGCGACGCTGCCCGCGCAGATCACCGCCGGTGGCGGGCGCGGGCTGGTCGTCGGCCTCGCCCGGCGAGGCATCGAGCACCTCACGGGTTTCCGTGCGGTGCAGCCGCTCTCGGGGATGCGCTGCCTGTCCCCGGGGGCCTACGAGGCTGCGTCGCCGCTCGCGCGTGGCTGGGGGGTCGAGACGGCGCTGACCGTGGACGTGCTCCGTGCCGGGCTGCGCGTCCTCGAGGTGCCCTGCGAGCTCCAGCACCGGGTGAGCGGCCGCGACTGGCGCGGCCAGCTGCACCGGGCCGGCCAGTACCGCGACGTGTGGCTGGCCCTGGTCCGGCGCGGTTGGCGGCCGTGGCAGCGGGGCTGAGCGCCGCCCGGCACGACCCCCCGACCGTCGCGTCGGACGGGCCGGTGCGCACCGACAGGGTGCGCCGGCTGCTCCTCGGTGCCTCCGTGGCGCTCCTGCTCGTCGTCGGCCTCGCCCGGCCGAACGCCGCCCAGCCCGACCTGTCGCCGCGCGGCTGGGCACCGGGCACGCTGCTGCCGCTCGACCTCTCGCCCGCCCTCGTCACCGGCGTGCTGTGGGCCGCGTACCTCGTCGGTGCCGCAGCGGTCGTGCTCGGGCTGCGCTCGGGCACACCGGCCCTGCGGGGATGGCGGGTGCCGGGAGCGCTGGCCGTCGCCGCGCTGCTCACCGCGCCCTTCGGCTCCGCCGACCACGTCAGCTATGTCGCGTACGGGCGCATCCTCGCCACCGGGGGCAACCCGTGGGTCGAGTCGCCGAGCGACTGGATGAACGGCACCGACCCCGTGACGAGCCGGGTCGAGGCGCCCTGGACCGAGGAGCCGAGCGTCTACGGGCCCTTCGCCACGCTGCTGCACGGACTGTCGGCCCTCGTCGGCGGACCCCAGCTGCGGCAGGAGGTCTGGATCTGGCAGCTGCTCGTCGTCCTCGCCTGGCTCGGCGCGCGCTGGGCGCTGAGGTCGGCCCTCCCGGCGCGCCTGCACGGCCGGGTGGACGCGGCGTGGACCCTCAACCCGCTCGTCCTCGGGGCCGGGGTGCTCGGGGCGCACGTCGACGTCGTGGCCGCGGCGCTGCTCGTCGTCGCCGTCGCGCTGCTGGTCCGGCTGCCCGGCCCGGCCGGGCTCGCCTGCGCCGGTGGGGTGCTCGCGCTCGCGGCCTCGACGAAGGTGACGTACGGGGTCGGCCTGCTCGCCGTCGTGACGGCCCTGTGGCTGGCGCGCGACCGGTCGGCGCCGGTCGCGTCGGCGCTGCGCCGCGTCGCCGTGCTCGTCGGCGGCTTCGTCGTCGTGGCCGGGCTGCTCCAGCTCTGGGGCGGGTCGCACGTCTACGACCAGCTGCTGCGCTCGCGGCAGGCCGTCTCGCTCGCGACGCCGTGGCGCCCGCTCCTCGAGGCGCTGCGCTCCTCCCTCGGCAACGCGGACGCCCGGACGCTCGTCAGCGCCGGGGCCGCCGTGCTGGCGGTGCTGCTCGCGGTCCTCCTGGGGCGCGCGACGCGTGGAGCCGTCCGCAGCACCGACCCCGCCTCGCAGCGCCTCGCCGCCACCGCCCTGCGCTGGACCGCCGTCCTCTCGCTGGCCTACTCGCTCGCCGCCCCCTACTCGCTGCCCTGGTACGACGTCCTCGTCTGGGCCGCGCTGCCCGCGCTCGCCGCCGGCTGGGTCGACCGGCTCGCCCTCGCCCGGCTGCTGCTCATGTGCCTCGCGTACGTCCCGGGCCGGGTCCTCGGGATGACGCCCGGCGTCGAGTCCGTGACGCTCGGGTTCCGGCGCGAGGTCGCGCCGTGGCTCGCGCTGCTCGTGTGGCTCGTGGCGGTCGGGGTCAGCGTCGCCGTCGGCCGGCGCGGGTCGGCGCCGTCGTCCGTGCCTCCTCGAGCAGGTACCCCACCGACACCGACACGATGAGCGGGACGGCGAGCGTCGCCCCGACCGCGGGGATGGCCACGCCGGAGTCGTTGACCGCGAACCCGATCGCCAGCACGAGGAACAGCGCGACGAGGCCGGGGCGGAACGTCGGTGCCGCGTCGAACGAGCGCTGCAGCGAGCGCGAGCCCCACGACGTCGGGCGCGCGAGGACGTAGGCGACGAAGAGCAGGGCCGCCGGCACGAGGAGCGTCAGGGGCGCGTTCTCGCGGAGGATCTCGAGGTTCTGCTCGGCCTTGCGCACGACGATGTCGTCGGCCGTGCCGTCGATGATCGACTGGACGAAGCGGCCGAGGTGCGTCCGGCTGCCCGGCGGCCGCAGCCAGTCGGCCCCGGCGGCCGCGAAGAACACGACGACGACGGAGACGACGATCAACCCCCAGCGCTTCCACGTGAGGCGGATGCCGAGGATCGTCAGGACGAGGTAGACGACCGCGGGCAGGAGCGCCGGCGGGCCGCCGAGGTCGGCGCCCCAGAACGGCGCCGCGTCGACGAGCAGCGCGACGAACCCGATGCCCCCGACGGCGACCGCCGCGGCGACCCGCGCCCCGCGCAGGACGAGGACCGACGAGACGGCCGTCGCGAGGAGGATCGCCGCCGTCCCGAACAGGGCGAACGTCGGGTTCCCCATCCCGTAGAAGCGCCCGGCGACGACCGGCTGCAGGCCCATCAGAGAAGACAGCTGGAGGCGGGAGCCGGTCATGACGTCGGCGGCGAGGACGACCGCGGTGACCGCCGAGACGAAGGCCATCGGCCCGAGGGGGCGCTTGCCCCACGGCCCGCGGAGCGCGACGCCGGCGATGACGGCGACGAAGGCCAGCACCGTCGCGACGACCGCGAGCATCTCGACGGGGAAGCGCCACCACGGCACGAGGTTGGCGAGGAAGGTCGAGACCGGGACGGCGGCCGCGGCCACCGACAGCACGCGCACCCGCGTCAGCACCGTCGTCCGGGTGGCCTCCGAGCCGATCCGGCCCTTCCAGACGAGGAGCACGAGCAGGTAGACGACGAGCTGGCCGTACGCGAAGACCTGGAAGAACGGCTCGACGAGGCCGTGGACGTCGTGGCTCGCCTCGTCGAGGTCCCGCAGGTGGGTGAGCCGCTCGGTGGCGCGGCGCTCGGAGCCGTCCGGCGCGGGGTCGGTCGTCAGCGGCGAGCCGGCGACGGAGTCGGGGACGGGCAGGCCGACCCCGGCGAGCACCGTCGCGGTGAGGTCGGGGGCCTGGGCGAGGCCGTCCTGCCGGGTCGAGCCGGAGACGAGCGTGCCGGGGCCGAAGTGCGGGCCACGGGCGAGGACCATCCGCAGCCGCTCGGAGAGACCGGCGTCCGACAGGCTGGCGACGACGAAGTCGGCGCCGTTCGGGCCGGCGTCGAGGACCTGCCCGATGCGCTGGTCGACCGCGCGCACCTGCTCGACGCGCGAGCCGGTGGCCCGCTCCCCGGGTGCGAGGTCGTCGGGGTCGCGGACCGTGCCGACGTCGACGAGCGTGACGGGGCAGGTGTTGAGGTCGACGAGCAGGTCGTCCGGGACGAAGTCCATCTGCTGGGTCACGCGGCCGTCGGGCAGCGCGCCGCCCAGCGCGGCGTACGGGCCGACCGTCGCGACGCACATCTTCTGGGCGTCGACCTGCTGGGCGAGCAGCCCCAGCCGGGTGTCGAACTTCTGCTCCGCCGCGGCCGCCTCGTACTGCGGCCACTCCGTGACGCGTCCGTCCTGCACGGTCGGCGGGCCGGGGCAGGCACGGTCGGCGGGGTTGGCAGCGTCGCCGGTGCGCGGCACGGCGGCCCGCGAGCCGGCGGACAGCCCGAGCCACCCGTCGGCGGGGCAGGTGTTGGACCACACGGAGCGGACCGACAGCGTCGCGCCGGAGCCGTTGCGCAGCATCGACCAGAGGGTCGGGGTGTCGCGGGCGTTGACGTCGGACCACGACAGGCCGCCGGTGCCGACGAGGACGACGGCGCCCGTGGGCTCGCGCGCGGCGGTGGCCGAGGACCCCGGGACCGCGAGCAGGAGCCCGCCGACGACGGCCACCAGGGCCACGGCGACGGCGAGGGCTCTGCGGGTCACGCGGCCCAAGGGTAACGACCCGTGGTGAGAATGGTGTCGTGACCTCCCCGCCCGCCCGACGCCCCGCCGTGCCCCGGCACCGCTGGATCCTCGCGGTGGTCCTCGTGGCGCTCGCCGCCTCGCCGGTGGCCCTGCGCTACCTCGTCTTCTGGCCGCTGGACCAGTGGCAGGTCGACGTCGACGTGTACCGGCAGGCGGGGGTCTCGATCCTCACCGGGCGGCCCGTCTACTCGGCGATGACCGAGGCGCCGCAGCTGCTGCCGTTCACCTACCCGCCGTTCGCGGCGTTCCTCGGGATCCCGTTGGCGCTCATCCCGTTCGGTGTCGTCGGCTGGCTCTGGACGGCGATGCAGGTCGTCGCGACGACGGCCATCGTCTGGTACGCCGGCCGGGCGCTGCTGGCCCGCTCCGGGTCGTGGCTGCCGCTGGCGCTCGCGGCCCTCACGGCGCCGATGCTCTGGCTGCACCCCGTCGGCGACGGCATCCGGTTCGGGCAGGTCAACGCCTTCATCGTCCTCGCCTGCGTCATGGACCTCGTCGAGCCCCGACCGCGCCTCGCGCGCTGGCTGCCCAAGGGCGCGCTCATCGGGCTGGCCATGGCGGTCAAGCTGACGCCGGGGGTCTTCGTCGTCCACTTCCTCCTGACCCGGCGCTGGAAGGAGGCGGCGACCGCCGTCGCGTCGGCCGCGGTCGCGACGCTGCTCGCGGCCGCCGTGCTGCCCGGCACCTCGTGGACGTACTGGACCTTCGCCCTGCGCGACCCCACGCGGCTCGGGCCGAACGCGGGGACGGCCAACCAGTCGGTGCGCGGCTTCCTGCTGCGCCTCGGCCCGGAGGGGCTGCCCGGCACCGTGATCTGGCTGGTCGTCGTGGCCGGCATCGCGTGGGTGGGGTTCCGGCTGGCCGCCCGGATGTACCGCGCCGGCGATCCCGTCGGCGAGCTCGCGGTCGTCGGCATCGTCGCGTGCCTCGTGTCGCCGGTGTCGTGGGTGCACCACTACCACTGGGTCGTCGTCGTCGTGCTGGCGCTGCTCGGAGCCCGGCCGTGGGAGGAGCGGCACCGGCTGTGGGCCGCGGCGGCCGTCACGGTCTTCTTCACGCTGCGCCTGCCGTGGTGGGGCATCGACTGGCTCGCGCAGCGGGACTGGCCGCAGTGGCCGGGGCGGGTGCTGCAGAACGCCGACGTCGCCGGTGGGCTGGCGTGCCTGGCGCTGCTGTGGTGGACCGCCCGTCGGCGGGACCGGGAAACTGGGGCGGGCGCCGGCGCCGGTGCGGACCCGGACGTCGAGGCGCGGCCGTCGTCCCCGGCCCTAGCCTGAGGGCATGCTCGACATCGGACCGGCGGAGGCGCTGCTGCTCGCGGTCCCCGCGCTGCTGCTCCTCGCCGCGGTCGCGCTCGTCGTGCTCCTCCTCGTGCGGACGGCCGGGCTGCGCCGGCGGGTCGACGCCCTCGAGGCGCACCGCCCGGCCGGCGACACCGACGTCAGCGCGCTGCGGGCGGAGGTCGCCCAGGCGCTGCGGCACGTCGCGGTGGTCCGCTACGACGCGTTCGGCGACATGGGCGGCCGGCTGAGCTTCAGCGCGGCCGTCGTCGACGACCGGGGCGACGGCCTCGTCATCAGCTCGATCCACGCGCGCGGCGAGTCGCGCACCTACGCGAAGGGGGTCGTCGGCGGCGCGTCCGAGGCGACCCTCTCGCCCGAGGAGCAGCAGGCCCTCGCCGCCGCCCGCACCGGCAAGGAGCAGCCATGACCACCCGCTTCGGCTACCTCGGACCCGAGGGGACGTTCACCTCGATGGCGCTGGACGCGTGGCCGGCCGCCGGCGACGGGGCTGAGCGCGTCGCGTTCGGGTCGGTCGGGGCGGCGCTCTCGGCGCTGCGGGCCGGCGACGTCGACGGGGCGATGGTGCCCATCGAGAACTCCGTCGAGGGAGGTGTGTCGGCGACGCTCGACGCCCTGGCCAGCGGCGACCCCCTCGTCGTGACGGGCGAGGTGCTCGTGCCGGTGCGGTTCGTCCTCGCGGCGCGCGGCGGGGTGTCGCTCGCCGACGTCCGCGCCGTCGGGACGCACTCGCACGCGTGGGCCCAGGTGCGCGGCTGGATGGCGACGCACCTGCCCGAGGCCGTGTACGTGCCGACACTGTCGACGGCGTCGGCCGCCGAGACGCTCGGGGCGGTGCACGAGGGGCGCGCCGGTGCGGTGGACCAGGCGGGCGCCGGCTCGCCGCAGTTCGACGCGGCGGTGTGTGCACCGGCCGCGGCGTCGCTGCACGGGCTGTCGACGCTCGCCGAGGGCATCGGCGACATGCAGTCGGCGGTCACCCGCTTCGTGCTCGTCGCGCGGCCGGGCGCGATGCCGGCGCCGACGGGGGCCGACAAGACGACGGTCGTGCTCTACCAGCGTGAGGACCACGCCGGTGGGCTGCTGGAGCTGCTCGAGCAGTTCGCGGCGCGGGGCATCAACATGACGCGGCTGGAGTCGCGGCCGACCAAGGAGTCGATGGGGGCGTACTGCTTCTCCGTCGACGTCGAGGGGCACGTGCTCGACGAGCGGCTCGGTGAGGCGCTCATGGGGCTGAAGCGGATCTGCGCCGAGGTGCGCTTCCTCGGGTCCTACCCCCGGGCGGACCGGCAGCCCGCGACCGTCGGGCCGCGCGCGAGCGACGCCGACTTCGCCGCGGCCCGGGAGTGGATCCAAGGGCTGCGCGCCGGAGGCGCCTGACCCGTCGAGGGCCGGACCCCGACCCCTGCCCCGTCGTGCCCACCGCCGCCGATCCTGAGAGCGGGCCCCGGTATGGATGACTCCCAGCCTCCATGCGCCCCGGAAGGTTTACCTTCCACCCGCAAGCATCTGGTTGCACAGGGAAGGTTTCCCTTTCACCCCGCAAGTGTCTGGTTGCTGCAGGAAGGTTTTCCTTCTCCGCGGGAACCATGTGGTTGCGCCGGCGAGGTTTTCCTTCCGCGCAGCATGGATGTGGTTGCGCGGGGAAGGTTGACCTTGCGGCCGGAAGCAGATGGTTGCGAGGTGGAAGGTAAACCTTCCGGGGAGACAGGAGGCTGGGAGGGCACACCTCGACCTTCCGCTCTCAGGATCGCGGTCCCCGCGCCCCGGGTGCTCCGGTCGGGACGGTCGGAGGGTGGGGGGCGTCGGGTGGTCGGGGGCTCACGCGCCGGCGGGCTGCCGCCCCATCCCCAGCCACCAGCGCTCTCCGTCGCCCCAGTGGAGGTAGAGGTACGGGCCAGAGATCTCGAGTCGCGGCCGGGACGACAGCATCTCGAGCGCCCACGCCTCCTGCGCCATCCGGTCGGCGTCCAGGCACGCCATCTCGGTCACGGCGAGCCCGTCCGGGACGGCCAGCCGAGAGTCCTCCACCGCCACGCGCCCCCCGCCGGAGTTGCACCCCGGCTGCACCGTGAGCCGATCCCCGTCGACGGAGAACGACAGGGTCCGCGGGACGACGGGGGCCGGGGCCCCGGTGGTGTTCACCGCCACCCACCGCCCCGCGAGGTCGTCCACCGACGCGACCGGGCGAGACCCGTTCGCCGAGCCGTCGCCCCCGTCGCCCACCACCTGCAGCCGTAGGGCTGCCGCCCCCGCGACGACGAGCAGGACGACGGCGAGGGCGGCCGCCACGCGACCGGACAGGCGCTGCATGCCCGTGCGACGCCCGTCAGAGCTGGACGGTTCCGCCGGCGGTGCCTCCGGACGTACCGCTCGGGTCGTCTGGCGACGCGTCCGGCGACGCCGCGGACCCCGTCGCGGACCCCGTCGCGGACCCCGTCGCCGGACGCCGCTCCGGGATGCCCCCGGGGTCCGTGTGGGCCGTCACCCACGCGTCCACCTCGTCCCACCGGGCGTCCAGCCACGCCGCGAACGCGACCGGGTCGGACGGCACGTCCTCGCTGCGCCAGGTCCACGTCCGCACGAGGAAGGGCCGGTCGCGGAACGGCATCGCGTCCCAGATGAGCCGCGGGCTCGAGAGCTGCCCGTACCCCGCGTGCGCCACGACCATGACGTCGGCCTCGGGACGGGCCTCGCGCGCCGCCCAGGCCCCCCGCGTCTTCGGCGGGAGCACGTTGACCAGCGCCTCGGCCCGGGCGGCCCGGCGGTGCTCGCCGCGCCGCCGCAGCCGCTCGATGAGGTGCGCCCGGCGTGACGGCGTCCAGTTCTGGCCCTCGGGGAAGATGAGCAGGACGTCGTCGTCGCCGAGGGTGCCGGCCATCCCGCGCACACCGGCCAGCCGGTCCTCCCCGGCCGACGGGACGAAGAACGAGTCGAGGCGGGTGAGGATCGTGTCGACCCCGGGGTCCCACCGCAGCGCCTCGGCGAGGACGATCCGCGGCAGCCGGCCGGCGGTCCGGGCCAGCAGCCAGGCGACGGCCAGCGAGTCGAACGGCCCCGCGTGCCGCGCGAGGGCGAGGAGCGGACGCCCCGCGGTGCCGAAGTGCATCCGCTCGGTCAGCCGGACCTCGAGCCCCAGCCAGCGCCGCGTGTAGAACATCAGGGAGTCGAGCGCGTCGGACAGCAGCCGCTCGTGCGCCTCGCGCCACTCCGGCGCCCGGTCGTCGTGGGGCTCCGCCCCGAGCACCCAGCAGCGCACGAGCATCCGGATGTCGACCCACATGAGCAGGACGGCGAGGCAGGCGCAGCGGAACAGCCGCGCGCGCCGGTCGACGAGCGAGTGCAGGGCCCCGGCCACGACGACCGGCACCATCAGCCCGGTGACGACGAGGCCGACGAGCGGCCAGAGCGGCGCCAGCACGCGGCGGACCGCCCGTGGCGGCGGGGGGATGCCTCGAGCGCCCATGCCCGCGAGCCTAGGGCCAGGTCCGGCTGCGGGACAGGGCCTCCGGCGGGTGCCCCGTCAGAGCGCGGCCAGGTACGCCGCCGACGCCTCGAAGGCCTGCCGCTCCCGCTCGCGCATCCGGGAGGACCGGGCCGCGCGCAGCGACACGCTGGGGGTCGACTCGGCCCCGCTCGGCAGGACGTGGGTCTCGACCTCGGCCGGGACCGACGCCATCTCGTGGACGTAGCGGTGGCGCCGGGCGATCTCGAACGCCACCGTCCCGACCTCCCACGGCCGGCGAGGCGGCGCCAGCGGCTGCTCGACGCGCCCGACCTGGAGGACGAACACCCGGGTCGCCCCGAGCGCCAGCGCCCGACCCACCGGGATCGAGTGCACGAGACCGCCGTCGAGGTGCGACCACCCGTCGATGACGACCGGCGGGAAGAGTCCCGGCACCGAGCACGACGCGACGACCGGCCACGTCAGCGGGCCGGCGTCGAACCACGCGGCGCTCGCGTCCTCGATGCGGGCCGCGACGCACTGGAACGGCACCGCCAGCTCCTCGAACGTCGACACCGGCAGGTAGGTGTCGATGACGTGCCGCAAGGGCGCGTTCGACAGCAGGTGGGTGCGCGACCGGGCCGCCCGCGCCGCCTGACGCACCGGGTTCTCGACGAACACCCCCTCGCGGACGACCGCCTCCCAGACCTCGGCCAGCCGGCCCGCCCCGGCGGGCGTCGGGTCGGCGGCCACGAACGCCCCGTTGAGCGCCCCGATGCTCGTCCCGAGGACGAGGTCGGGCACGACACCGGCGTCGGCCAGCGCGCGGACCATCCCGACCTGCGTGGCCCCGAGGACGCCGCCCCCGCCGAGGACGAACGCCGTGAGCCCCTCGCCGTCCGCCATCCCCCCATGATGCCGCCCGGTAGCCTGCGACCATGGCTGGCGCGGCGATCTTCGACCTCGACCGCACCCTCCTGCAGGGCGGCACCGGGCCGCTGCTCTCGCGCGCGATGTACGACCTCGGCGTCGTCAGCCGGCGCCTGCCCGGTGAGGGCCTGCTCTTCAAGGCCTTCGACCTCATCGGCGAGACCCTGCCGAGCATCGCCCTGGCCCGCCAGGCCACGCTCGTCGCGCGCGGCCGCGCCGGGGACGCGTTCGACGCGGCGGCCACCGCTGCGGCGGAGACGATCTCCGCGGTCATCCACCCGTTCGCGCTCGCGCTCATCGAGCAGCACCGCGCCGCGGGCCGCCCCGTCGTCCTCGCGACGACGACGCCGGAGCACCTCGTCCGCCCGCTCGCCGACCGGCTCGGCGTCGACCACGTCGTCGCGACCCGGTACGCCCTGACCGAGGACGGGCGCTTCAGCGGCGACCTCGAGGGGCCGTTCGTCTGGTCGCGCGGCAAGCTCGACGCGGTGCGCGCGTGGGCCGCGCGCGAGGGCATCGACCTCGCCGAGTCCTTCGCCTACTCCGACTCGATCTACGACCTGCCGCTGCTCTCGGCGGTCGGCACCCCGGCCGCGGTCAACCCCGACCCGCGGCTCACCGTCTACGCGCTCGCCCGGGGGTGGCCCATCGTGCACTTCGACGTCTCGCCCGGAGTCGTCAAGATCCCGGTCCTCGGGGTCGAGCTCCAGCGGCTGCTGTTCCTCGCGAGCCCCCCGCTGCTCACGCCGTACGCGCGCTTCGACGTCGGCGGCACGGAGAACGTCCCGCGCACCGGGCCGGCGATCCTCGTCGGCAACCACCGCAGCTACTTCGACATCCCCGCGATGATCCAGATGATGCGCCGCACCGGCCGCACGGGGCGCATCCTCGCGAAGAAGGAGCTCTTCGACGTCCCGGTCGTCGGGGCGCTCGCCACCGCCCTCGGCGGCATCCCCGTCGACCGCGCCGGCGGTGGGCAGGAGTCCTTCGAGACCGCGGCCGTCGCGCTCGAGGCCGGCGAGCTCGTCTGCCTCCTGCCCCAGGGCACGATCCCGCGCGGCGAGCGGTTCTACGACCCGGTCCTCAAGGGGCGCACCGGCGCCGCCCGGCTCGCCGCCGCGACCGGCGCCCCCGTGATCCCCTTCGGGATCTGGGGCAGCGAGAAGGTGTGGCCGCGCAGCTCGGCCGCCCCGCGGATGCTCGCGCTCACCGACCCGCCGACGGTCCGCGTACGGGTCGGCGAGCCGGTCGAGGGGCTGGGGGGCACCCCCGCGGCCGACACGAAGAGGATCATGGCGGCGATCGTCGACTGCCTCCCGCCCGAGGCCCGCGAGCAGCGCACCCCGAGCGCCGAGGAGATCGCGCTCGCGACCCCGCGCGGCCGCTGACGACGGGCCGGCCCGCCCTGCGGAACGCCGTTTCCGGGGCGTGGTCGGACAGACCCCGCCATGACGGTCCGCCAGGGGCTCGCCTGGGTGCTCTACGTCGGGGTGGTGCTGCCCCTGCTCCTGCGGCCGGCGCGCCGCGCCGCCGGGCAGCCGCGAGAGGTCGACCCGGCCCACGAGACGGCGAGCGCCTGACCCGGGAGACGAGGCCGCGCAGGCCCCTGCGCCGGCGCGGACCCGCCTCCGGTCAGGACGCTACCGACGGCCACCGCCGGCTGCGATGGGGAGAACTCCCCTCCTGACGAAATATATTCCGCACCAATGGAAATGCGCAAACGCTGGTGTCGGGCCGCCTCGGGCGACAGGGTGGGACCATGACCGCGCCCACGACCGTCATCCTCTTCGGCGCCACCGGCGACCTCGCGCAGCGCAAGCTCATCCCCGGGCTGCTGCACCTCTTCCAGTCGCGCCTGCTCGACGACCTGCGTGTCGTCGGCACCTCGCTCGACGACAAGTCACCGGACGAGTTTCGCGACTTCGCCCACACCGCGATCCGTGAGCACAGCACCCGCGACATCGACGAGGCCGACTGGCGCGAGTTCGTCCAGCGGCTCGACTACGTCCCGCTCTCGGCCGGGCCCGACGCGCTCGCCGAGGCCGTCGGGCGGGCCGAGAAGCAGCTGCCCGGCGAGGTCGAGCTGCGACTGCACTACCTCGCGGTCCCGCCCAGGGCGGCGCTCGCGGCCGTGCAGACCATCGCCGACGCCCGGCTCGTCGAGCGCAGCCGCGTCGTCATGGAGAAGCCCTTCGGCCACGACCACGCGAGCGCCGTCGCGCTCAACGCCCAGCTGCACGAGGTGTTCGACGAGGACCAGATCTTCCGGATCGACCACTTCCTCGGCAAGGAGCCGGCGCAGAACATCCTCGCGTTCCGCTTCGCCAACGGCCTCTTCGAGCCGATCTGGCACCGGAACAACATCTCCCACATCCAGATCGACGTCCCCGAGACGCTCGGCCTCAGCCAGCGCGCCGACTTCTACGAGGCGACGGGCGCCTACCGCGACATGGTCGTCACGCACCTCTTCCAGATCCTCGCCTTCACCGCGATGGAGCCGCCGACGGCGCTGGAGCCGCTGGCCATCAGCCGCGAGAAGAACAAGGTCTTCCGCTCGATGCAGCCGATCATGCCGTCCGACGTGGTGCGTGGGCAGTACACCGGCTACCACCAGGAGCCCGGGGTGGCGGCGGACTCCGACACCGAGACCTTCGTCGCGCTCAAGTGCTACGTCGACAACTGGCGCTGGGCGGGGGTGCCGTTCTACCTGCGCACCGGCAAGCGGATGGCCGAGGGCGCGCGGATCATCTCCATCGCCTTCAAGGAGCCCCCGCAGTCGATGTTCCCGAAGGGCTCGGGCGTCGGCGACCAGGGGCCGGACCACCTGACCTTCGACCTCGCGGACCGGTCCCGGATGTCCCTGTCCTTCTACGGCAAGCGGCCCGGCCCGGGCTTCCGGCTCGACAAGCTCTCCATGCAGTTCTCGATGCAGGAGACGAGCTGGGCCGGCGCGGTGCTCGAGGCGTACGAGCGGCTCATCTACGACGCGGCCCGCGGCGACCGGACCCTCTTCACGTCGGCGACCGGCATCGAGCGGCTCTGGGAGATCAGCCAGCCGATCCTCGACAACCCGCCGCCGGTGCACCCGTACGCGCAGGGGACGTGGGGCCCGAACCAGATCCACCAGCTCATCGCGCCCTTCACGTGGCGGCTGCCGTTCGAGCGCACCTGGCGCGAGCACACGAAGGGCTGAGCGCCGTCCGGCGCGGCCGGCGCCGGCGACCTCGGGTCAGGCGCCGGCCGGCCGCCCGTTCTCGGTGCGGACGACGAGCACGCGCGGCTGCACCTCGACCGAGAGGCGGCTCGCCTCGCCGATGATGTCGCCGTCGACCTGGACCCGCTGCGGATCGTCGACCTGCACGGTCGCCGTCTGGCACTTGTGCCGCGCGAGGTTGGCGTTGGTCCGGTCGCTGCGGGTGATGACGCGCGCCGCGACCGACGCCCACGCGGCCACCCCGCGGGGCGCCAGGACGATGACGTCGAGCATGCCGTCGTCGGGCTCGGCGTCCGGGAGCAGGTCGATGCCGCCGGTGATCTTGCCGCAGTTGCCGATGACGACCATCCGCGCCCGCTGCGTGGCCGGTGGGCCCCCGTCGACGGTCAGCGTGACCTTGAAGCGCTCGGTGAGCATGTGGCGCAGGCCCGCCGGGACGTACGCGCCCCAGCCGATCCGCGACTTCAGCTGCTCGGACGTCGAGTCCATGATCGCGGCGTCGAGGCCCATCCCGGCCATGACGAAGAAGGCGTGCCGCTGCGCGCCGGCGCTCGAGCCCTCGCCGGCGCCCTCCTCGAGCTCGAGGTCCTCGGGGTCGAGGGTCAGCCAGGCGGCGTCGACGTGCCGGTTGCGCCCGGTGAGGGCGACGACCATCGCGCGCTCGAGGTCGTCGACGGGCATCTCGAGGTTGCGGGCGAGAAGGTTGCCGGTGCCGCCGGGCAGCAGCCCGAGCGGGACGCCGGAGCCGACCATCTCCTGGGCGACGGCGCGGACGGTGCCGTCGCCGCCCAGCGCGCAGACGAGGTCGACCCCGCTCGCGAGGGCCTCGCGGGTCTGGCCGAACCCGACGTCGTGGACGGTCGTCTCGTGCAGCTCCGGCGGGGCCCAGTCCTGCGCCTCGCAGACGCGGGCGAGGGTGGCGCGGACGGCGTCGAGGTCGTCGAACTTCGTCGGGTTGACGACGACGGCCACCCGCTTGCGCGGCGGCGGAGCGTCGTCGACCCCGCGGAAGCTGTCACGCGAGGGGCGCTGGGCCGCGACGTGCCGCCCCGGCTCGCGCGCGGACAGCACGAGGTAGACGCCGACGACGGCGAAGAGCACCGCCACCGCGACGCCGACCCAGGTCCACGCTTCGCCAGACACACACCGGAAGGTACAGGAGGCCCGGCACGCCCGTAGTCTGCGGGGATGACCGAGAACGCCGACGCCGCCCTGGTGCCCGACACCAAGGACTGGACGTGGGTGCTCGAGCGCCCGTGCCCCGACTGCGGCTTCGACCCGCGGGCCGTCGCCTCCGACGACATCGCCCGGCTGGTGACCGCCTTCACGGACCCGTGGGCGTCGGTGCTCGAGCGTCCCGACGCCGCCGTCCGGCCGGACCCGGCCACGTGGTCGCCGCTCGAGTACGCCTGCCACGTGCGCGACGTCTGCCGCCTCTTCGAGGAGCGGCTGGAGGGCATCCTCACGCAGGACGACCCGACGTTCGGCAACTGGGACCAGGACGCCACCGCCGTCGCCGAGCGCTACGGCGAGCAGGAGCCGGCCACCGTCTCCGCGCAGCTGCGGGAGGCCGCCGCCGGCCTCGCCGACCGGTTCGCCGGCGTCGAGGACGTCGCGTGGTCACGGACCGCCACCCGCTCCGACGGCGCCCGGTTCACGACCCTGTCCTTCGGCCGCTACGGCCTGCACGACCTCGCGCACCACCTCGTGGACGTCGGGGTCGCCCTCCCGTGAGTCCCGAGCTCGTCTACGTCCTGCTGGGCGGGGCGCTCCTCCTCGCGGCCGTCCTCCCGCAGGCCCTGCACCGCTGGGCCCTCTCGGCCCCGATGGTCCTCGTGGCGGTCGGGCTCCTCGTGGGGACGACCGCGGTCTCCGGTGACGTCGTCATCGACCCCGTGGCGCTGCGCCCGTGGATCGAGCACCTCGCCGAGTTCACCGTGCTCGTCGCGCTCATGGGCGTCGGGCTCGCGCTCGACCGCCCGCTGCGGCCGCGGCTGCGCGCGTCCTGGGCCTCCTGGGAGCCGACGTGGCGGTTGCTCGGCATCGCGATGCCGCTGACCATCGGCGCGGTCGCCCTGCTGGCCTTCGGTCCGCTCGGGGTGGCGTTCCCCGCGGCCCTGCTGCTCGGGGCGGCGCTGGCGCCGACCGACCCCGTCCTCGCCTCGGACGTCCAGGTCGAGGGGCCCACCCTCGAGGGGGACGACGACGACCTCGACGAGGACGACGAGGTGCGGTTCGCGCTGACGAGCGAGGCCGGGCTCAACGACGGCCTCGCGTTCCCGTTCGTCTGGGCGGCGATCTTCCTCGCCGGCGCGGCCCCGGCCGGCGGCGTGCTGCTCTGGGTCGGCTGGGAGCTCGTGGGGAAGGTCGTCGTCGGCGTCGCGGTCGGATGCCTCGTCGGCTGGGTGCTGGCCCGGCTGGCCTTCCGGGCCTCGCGCCGCTCGCTGAGGCTGGCCGAGGTCGGTGAGCCGCTCCTCGCCCTCTCGGCCCTCCTCCTCGCCTACGGCGCGGCCGAGTTCGCGCACGGCTACGGCTTCCTCGCGGTCTTCGCCTGCGCGATGACCATCCGCTCCTTCGAGCGCCACGACCAGTACCACCGGCACATGCACGACGTCGTCGAGCGGCTCGAGACCCTGCTCACCCTCGTCATGCTGCTCGGGCTGGGCTTCGCGATCACGACCGGGCTGCTCGCCAACCTCGACTGGCGCGGCGTCCTCGTCGGGCTGCTCCTCGTCTTCGTCATCCGGCCGGTCGCCGGCTACGTGTCCTTCCTCGGCCACCGCAAGGGCACCCGCACCGCGTGCCTCAGCGTGCCGGAGCGGCTCGTCATCGGCTTCTTCGGGGTCCGGGGCATCGGCTCCCTCTACTACCTCGCCTTCGCGCTCGGCCACGCGCGCTTCACCGAGGAGCGCTGGCTGTGGTCGGCCGTCGGGTTCACCGTGGCCCTCTCGGTCGTCGTCCACGGCGTCCTCGCCACCCCCGCCATGCGCTGGTTGGAGCGCCGGCGCGACGAGGCGGCCGCCGAGGGCGGGGGGCGCCCCGGCGGGCCGGGCGGACCGGACGGGATGGCCCGTGCCGCCTGAGGTCCGTGACGGCCCGCTCGTCCTCGTCGTCGTCAACGACCCCGACAGCGGCCCCGGGCGCTTCGGGGCTTGGCTCGAGGAGGCCGGGGTGCGGCTGCGGGTCGTCGACGGCCCGTCCGTGCCGGCGACGACGGAGGGTCTCGACGGCGTGCTGCTCCTCGGCGGCGGCTTCATGCCGGACGCCGACGAGCGCGCCCCCTGGCTGCCGGCCGAGCGGCGGCTCGCGGCCGCCTGCCTCGACGACGGCACGCCGCTGCTCGGCATCTGCCTCGGCGCCCAGCTCCTCGCGCTCGTCGCCGGCGGCCGGGTCACGGCCGACTCGGGGCGCCCCGAGCGGGGGTCGGTCGTCGTCCGGCGCACGCCCGCGGCCACCGGTGACGCGCTGTTCGGCGGCCTCGCGGACACCTTCCCGGCGATCCAGAACCACCGGGACGAGGTGACGGCGCTACCCGAGGCGGCCGTGCACCTCGCGGCCTCCGCCACCTGCCCGCACCAGGCCTTCCGGGTCGGCGCCGCCGCCTGGGGCGTGCAGTTCCACCCGGAGGCCTCGGCCGAACGCCTCGAGCGCTGGGACGCCGGCCGGGTCGCGGCCGAGGGGTTCGACCTCGACGCGCTGCGGGCCGCCGCCCGCGCCGCCGAGCCCGCGTCGGAGGCGGCCGCCCGGGCGCTGCTCGTCGCCTTCGTGGCCGTGGTCGGGCGAGGTCAGGAGCGGGCGAGCGAGCGGCCGGGGATCGCGTCCAGCAGCCGGCGCGTGTAGTCCTCGCGCGGGTCCGCGAACAACGCCTCCGGGTCCCCGTGCTCGACGATCCGGCCGTCCTTCATCACGTAGACCCGGTGCGCCACCAGTCGCACGACGGCCAGGTCGTGGGTGATGAACAGGTAGGACAGCCCGAGCTCCTCCTGGAGCCGGACCATGAGGTCCAGGACCTGCTCCTGGACGAGGACGTCGAGCGCGCTGACGGCCTCGTCCATGACGACGAGGCGCGGGTCGAGCGCCAGGGCGCGGGCGATGGCCACGCGCTGACGCTGCCCGCCCGACAGCTCGTGCGGACGGCGCTCCGCGAGCGCGACCGGCAGGGCGACCCGGTCGAGCAGCTCGCGGACGGCGACCCGGCGGGTGCGGGCGTCACCGACGCGGTGGACGACGAGCGGCTCTGCGACGGCCTGCTCGACGGTGTAGCGCGGGTCGAGGGACGCGTACGGGTTCTGGAAGACCGGCTGCACGGCCCGCCGGAAGCCGCGCAGGCGGCGGCCGCGCCGTCCGGTCACGTCCTCGCCGTCGAAGTGGACCGTGCCCTCGTCCGGGTCCTCGAGCCTGAGGGCGAGACGGGCGGTCGTCGACTTGCCGGAGCCCGACTCGCCGACGACCGCGACGGTCCGACCGACCGGTACCTCGAGGTCGACCTGGTCGACGGCGGTGAGGGGCTCGGACCTCCCGGGCACCCGGTAGCGCCGCACGACACCGGACAGGGTGAGCAGCGGGCTCTCCTCCCCGGGGTCGACGGCACCCTCGGAGGCGCCGGCAGGACGGTCCCGCACCTTGCGCACCGCGAGGCCGGGCGCTGCCCCGAGGAGACGGCGGGTGTACTCGTGACGGGGCTGTGTGACGAGCTCCTCCGCAGGCCCGGTCTCGACGATCTCTCCCCGGTACATGACGGCCACGCGGTCGGCCCGTTCGGCCGCGAGGGCGAGGTCGTGCGTGATGAGGACCACCGCGGACCCGAGGTCGTCGGCCAGCTCGGCCATCTGGTCGAGCACGAGCCGCTGGACCGTGACGTCGAGGGCCGAGGTGGGCTCGTCGGCCAGCAGCACCTCGGGGCGGCAGGCCAGGGCCATCGCGATGAGCACCCGCTGGCGCATCCCTCCGGAGAACTCGTGCGGGTACTGGTCGACCCGGTGCCCGGCGTCCGTGAGGCCCGCGCGTTCGAGGAGGGCCACGGCCTCCGCTCGGGCCGCGGACCCCCGGGCGCGGTCGTGCACCTCGAGGGCCTCGGCGATCTGGGCTCCGACGGTGAGCACGGGGTTGAGGCCGGTCATCGGGTCCTGCGGCACCATGCCGACGCGTCGGCCACGCACGTCGCGCAGGGTGCGCTCGTCGGCGGTCGTGAGGTCGAGGTCCCCCAGCCGCACGCTGCCCGCGATGATCCGGCCGTTCTCGGGCAGCAGCCGGTTGACGCACGAGGCGAGCGTGGACTTGCCGGAGCCGGACTCGCCGACGACGGCGACGGTCTCGCCGGCACGGACGTCGAGGTCGACGCCACGGACCGCCTCCACGTCACCGCGCGCGGTGCTGAACGCGACGCGCAGGCCCCGCACGGAGAGGACGGGGCCGGCGCGACCGGGGTCGGACGGGGTGCTCATCGCGTGGTCTCCTCACCGCGGGGTGCCGCCGCGAGGACCGCGGCAGCGATCTCGTCCCCGGTGGCCAGGCCGGCCAGCGGGTCGGGGGTCTCCGGCGCCGGTGGGACGGCGAGGAGCGGCCCGGTCGTGCCGTGCAGTCGGGTGGCGGCCGCGGCCACGACGACACCGGTGGCCGGGTCGAACGCCCAGAAGGTCCCGGTGAACCCGCTGTGCCAGAGCCACCTCCCGGGACCGCCGCGCCCGTTGGCCCGGTCGTGGACTCGGAACCCGAGCGCCTGGCTCGGGTCCACGGCGGTCGGGCGCGCGAACCGGTCGAGGAGGGTGGTGTCGACGAGTCGTCCGTCGGTCAGGGCGGCTCCGAGGAGGAGGAGGTCGGCGAGCGGCGCGAAGAGCCCGGCGTGACCTGCGACGCCACCGAGCGCGTGCGCCGCGTTGCCGTCGTTCGCACGTCCCCGGACCGGACCGGCGCGCCAGCCCCGGAAGTCCGCGCCGTCCGCGTCGACCGGGTACGGCCGGCCGGTGGCGACCATGACCTGCTCGACGACGTCGCTGTCGGAGCTGGTGGCGGCCTGCGCCGCCGCGACCGGGCCGAACCGGGCGGCGAGGCCCAGCGGTTCGGCGACGCGGGAGCGGAAGGCCACGTCGAGGTCCTCGCCGCAGGCCCTCTCGACGACGAGCCCCGCCAGGACCATCCCCAGGTCCGAGTAGCGGCGCTCGTGGCCCGGAGGGCGGTGGAGGGGGAGGGCGAGGACGCGCTCGAGGGTCCCCTCGCGGTCGGTGCCGGCGAGGTAGAGCGGGCGCCACGGCGGCAGCCCGGCGCTGTGCGAGAGCAGGTCCGCGACGGTGGCGTCCTCGCGCAGCCGGGCGTCGACGGCGTCCGGGAGGTACTCCCCGACCGGGGCGTCCACGTCGAGCAGCTGCTCCGCGGTGAGGAGGAGGGCGAGCGTGGTGGTCACGGCGACCTTGGTCACCGAGGCCAGGTCCAGCCGGCAGTCGGGGGTCATCGGCGTCCCCTCGGCGTCGGCCGACCCCAGGTCGGCCCAGCCGGATGCGGCGACGTCGCACCCGCCGTCGGGGGTGCGCCACCCCACCACGGCTCCGGCCGGGTGGCGCTCGCCGAGGGTGAGGAGGTGCTGTGCCGTGTCGGCCGGTGAGCTCACGGAGCCCCCTCGACGACGAGCGAGCCGGGCCAGCTCGCGAGCGGGGGACCGGGCCGCCAACCGCCGACCCCCGGGACGAGCACACCGCCGAGGACGCGGGGGCCGCAGGCCCCGGTGCAGGACGGGACGTTGCCGGGCAGGCCGTGGGCGGTGGCCCAGCCGATGAGGGCGAAGGCCACGGCCTCCTTCTGGTCGGAGGGGATCCCGAGGCTCTCGGTCGTGGTCAGCTCGACCCCCTCGAGGAGCGCACCGAGCCGGGTCATGAGCCCGGGGTGGCGGACCCCGCCACCGGACGCGACGACGAGGTCGAGGTCCGCGGCCCGCACGGCGTGGGCCACGGTGCGCGCGGTGAGCTCGACGAGGGTCGCGACGAGGTCGGGGAGGAGGGGGTGCGTCCCCGCACGGGCGAGCGCGTCGTCGAGGTAGGCGCGGTGGAACAGCTCCTTGCCGGTGCTCTTCGGCGCGGGCAGCGCGTAGTACGGCTCGGCGAGCAGGACCTCGAGCAGGCCCTCGTCGACCGTGCCCGCCGCCGCCAGCCTGCCGTCCTCGTCGAACGCCGCGGCGCCGTCGGTCCCGGTCACCACGGCGGCGTCGACGAGCGCGTTGGCCGGCCCGATGTCCCAGGCGACGGGGTCCGCGCCCGGTGTGCAGACGGTGATGTTCGAGATGCCGCCGAGGTTGAGCGCGCCGGCGCGCCTGCCGTCGGTCCCGCCCAGGAGGAGCCGGTCGAGCACCGGGACGAGCGGCGCGCCCTGCCCACCGGCGGCGAGGTCGGCGGCGCGCACGTCGGCGACCACGGGGACGCCGGTGGCCTCGGCGATCCACGCCGGCTGCCCCAGCTGGAGCGTGCCCAGGGCCTTCCCGGCCTCGACCCAGTGGTACACGGTCTGGCCGTGGGAGCAGACGAGGTCGACCGCGCCCACGGCCTCCAGCGCGTCGGCGGCGGCCGCGGCGAACGCCTGCCCGATCCGTGTGTCGAGCTCGCACACCGCGTCCATCCCGACGGCCGTCGGGGGCAGGGCGTCGAGCAGCAGGCGGCGGAGGTCCGCCGGGTAGGGGGCGGACGCGGTGTGCACGAGCCGCATCCGCAGCCGGTCGCGGTCGGCGACGAGGTCGACGACCGCGACGTCGATCCCGTCGTGCGAGGTGCCGGAGATCATCCCGAGGACGCGCATCAGCGACCCCCGGCGCGCGGGTCGAGGGCCGAGCGCAGCGCGTCCCCGAGCAGGTTGAGCCCGACGACGGCGACCACGAGCCCGATGCCGGGGAACACGAGCAGCCACGGGGCGATGACCGCGAGCGTCTGGGCGTCGTAGACCATGCCGCCGAGGGAGGCGGCGGGCGGCGGCGTGCCGAAGCCGAGGAAGCTGAGCGAGGCCTCCGTGAGGATCGCCCAGGACAGCGACAGCGTCGTCTGGACGACGAGGATGCCGGTCATGTTGGGCACCACGTGCTCGACGAGCGTCGAGAGGCGCGAGCGCCCGACGGCCTGGGAGGCGACGACGTACTCGGCGGAGCGCAGGCTGAGCACGGGGCCCCGGGCCACGCGCGCGAAGATCGGGACGTAGACCACGGCGATGGCGATGCTCACGGTGAGCCAGCTGCGCTCGAGCGTGGCCGCGAGCGCCAGGGCCAGGAGGAGCGAGGGGAACGCGAAGAGGATGTTGGTCAGCATGCCGACGAGCCGGTCGACCAGCCCGCCGAAGAAGCCGGCGAGCACCCCGAGGGTGATGCCGACCGCCCCGGACGCGGCGACGGAGACGACGGCGACCCGCATCGAGTTCGCGAGACCCGACGCGACACGGGCGAAGACGTCACGGCCGAACTGGTCGGTCCCGAACCACGCGTCGCCGGACGGGCCGAGCAACGAGCGGGAGACGTCCTGAGCGGCGGGGTCCCGCGGGGTCAGGCCCAGGGCGGCGACGAGCGCGAGGCCCACGACCAGCACCATGAGCAGCACCCCGACCGCGCCCGAGGGCGTGCCGAAGGCGGCCCGCCACGCACGCGCCCGACCGGCGGCGGCCGCGCCCGGCTCGAGACCGGTCTCGGTGGCGCTCACCGGGCACGCACCCGGGGGTCGACCAGCCGGTAGACGAGATCGGTGAGGAGGTTGACGAGCACGAACATGACGGCGATGACGAGCACGGTGCTCTGCACCACGGCGTACTCCTTCTGCTGGAGCCCGAGCAGCACCTGGCGGCCGATGCCCGGGACGGCGAAGATCTGCTCGGCGACGAGCGCGCCCGAGAGGAGGAAGCCGAACTGCAGGCCCGTCATCGTGACGACGGGGATCAGGGCGTTGCGCAGCACGTGCCTCACCTGCAGCAGTCGCGGGGGCACGCCCTTGGCCCTCGCTGTCCGGACGAAGTCCTCCGAGCGCACCCCGAGGATCGCGGTGCGCGTCGTCTGCAGCACCGGCGAGGCGATGCTGACGCCGAGCACGAGCGCGGGCAGGGCCATCTGCTGGAGGTTGAGCCAGGGGTCCTCGAGCAGGGTGCGGTACCCCTCGCCGTTGGGGTACCAGCCGAGCTGGTTGGCGAGGAACGTGGCGAGGGCGGTCGCGAGGAGGAACGAGGGGACGGACAGCGAGAGCAGGCTCCCGAGCTGGGTCGCCCCGTCACGGGCCCGCCCCGGACGGCTGGCGGCGAGCATCCCCCCGGGGATCCCGAGGAGCAGCCCGACGACGATCGCGAGGACCGCCAGCTCGACGGTGTTGGGGAGCGCCTGCGCCGTGAGGGCGGCGACGCTCGTGCCGGAGGCCGTCGAGAGCCCGAGGTTGCCCGACAGGACTCCGCCGAGCCACCCGAGGTACTGCACGGGCCACGGTCGGTCGATGCCGTAGTACGCCTCGAGGGAGCGGATCTGGTCGGGGCTCAGCTCCCCGGCCGCGATGCCGTACGACGCGGTGATCTGGTCTCCCGGCACCACGCGCAGCACCACGAAGGTGAGCAGCGAGACGCCGACGAGGGTGACGACGGCCTCGGCGAGCCGGCGGACGAGCGGACGGGAGAGGGCTGCGCGCAGTCGGGTCATGTCAGCCGAGCGAGGCCTTCCACAGGGTGCTGAGGCTCGCGTCGGTCCGGGCCTCGAGCCCCTGCATCGCGCTGTCGTGGACGAGGAACAGCTTCGGCGTGAACAGCCACACCCAGGCCGCCTGGTCGACGAGCTCGTCCGAGACCTGCGTGTAGACGGCCTTGCGCTCGGCCGGGTCGGTCGTCGCGACTCCCTCGGTGAACAGCCGGTCGAGCGAGGGCGAGGAGTAGCCCGCCACCTTCTGGAAGCTGCCCTTGCTCGTGAAGTACCGGGCGTACATGGTGTTGGGGTCGGCACTGCCCCCGTTGAGCGCGATCGCCGCGTCGAAGTCGCCCGCCAGCCAGCGGTCGACGTAGTCGCCGGAGTCCAGGCTCTCGAGCTGGACCCGGATGCCCACCTTGCCGAGCTGGGCCTGGATGGCCTGGGCCTCGTCGACCGCGGTCGAGTACAGGCCCTGCGACGTCATGAGCTTGAGGTCGAAGCCGTCGGGCGTCCCCGCGGCGGCGAGGTACTGCTTGGCCTTGGCCAGGTCCTGCTCGGGGCAGGGCTGGGCGGCGGGGTCGGAGCGGTACTGGGGTGAGGTGATGGGGCCGGTCACCTCACCGGCTCCGAGGGCCGCGGAGTCGACGACCTCCTGCCGCGAGACCGCGCACTGGATGGCGAGCCGCGTGTTGACGTCCGAGAGCGTCGGTGACGACGCGCGCAGCTGGAGGGCGTGATAGCTTAGCGAGTCGACGGCCGTGCTCGTGACCTTGCCCGTCCCGGCGGTCCGCGCGGTGATCGGGTCGTCGAGCACCGTGAGGTCGACGGCCCCGGTGCGCAGGGCCGAGACCATGGCCTGCTCGTCGGGGATGACGCGGAACTCCAGGCCCGCCGCGCCCGGCGTGCCGCCGTAGTAGGAGTCGTTGCGCTTCAGGGTGATCGACTGGTTCGGGGTCCGGGTGTCCCAGGCGTACGGGCCGGAGCCGAGCGGCGTCTTCTCGAGGGTCGCCGGGTCGGCGTCGGAGGGGACGATGCC
Organism: Phycicoccus sp. DTK01; assembly: GCF_017312765.1. Taxonomy (NCBI): domain Bacteria; kingdom Bacillati; phylum Actinomycetota; class Actinomycetes; order Micrococcales; family Intrasporangiaceae; genus Phycicoccus; species Phycicoccus sp. DTK01. The sequence goes on from NZ_BOPU01000005.1 coordinate 158,728, forward strand.
GGTGTTGGTCCCGGTGAGGCCGCTGGGGAACGAGGCGTCCGGACGGCTCAGCGTCACGACGACGGTCTGGGCGTCGGGAGCCTCGACGGAGGCGACGCTCGCGAAGTACGACGCCGACGTGGCCTTGGACTCCGGGTCCATGATCGTCTCGAACGTGTGCTTGACGTCGGCCGAGTCGAGGGCCGACCCGTCACTGAAGGTGACGCCCTGCTTGAGGGTGAAGGTGTAGGTGAGCCCGTCGTCCGAGACGGTCGGCAGCTCGGCGAGCCCGGCGACCGGTTCGGAGTTCGCCCCGGTGTCGAGCAGGGTGCTGTAGACCTGCGACAGGACCTGGATCGCCTGCTTGGAGGTGACCGTCCACGGCAGCGTCTGGGTGGGGTCGGCGCTGATGCCGACGACGATGCGCCCGTCGCCGGACGCGGCCGTGCCGCTGGTGGCCCCGCCTCCGCAGGCCGAGAGGCCGAGGGCCGCGCAGAGGGTGAGGGCCGCGGTGGCCCGGGCGGACGGTCGTCGGACGGAAGGCATCATCGGCTCCTGGAGGTGGTCGGAGGGCCCGTGTCCCCGCAGCTCGGGGACCGGCACGGTCCACGCGGCCGATGCTAGGTCAACAAGTCACGCAGTGGAACGCGTGGACGTTACTTATTCACGATCCGAGCGGTCGACGGCCACCGGCAGGTGTCCGTCGAACGGGGGTGCGGCCTCCGTCCTCACGGCGCCACACTGGGCGCGTGCCGTCCGCCGCCACCGTCCTCGCCTTCGCCCTCGCCTCGGTCGTCATCGTCGCGATCCCGGGTCCGTCGGTGCTCTTCACGATCGGCCGTGCCCTCTCGGCGGGGCGCCGAGCCGCGCTGCTCACGGTGCTGGGGAACGCGGGCGGCATCCTCACCCAGATCGTCGCGATCGCCGTCGGTCTCGGTCCCCTCGTCGCCTCGAGCGCGGCCCTCTACACCGGGCTGAAGCTCGTCGGCGCCGGCTACCTCGTGTACCTCGGCGTCCAGTCGGTCCGCCACCGCCGTGACCTCGCGGCGGCGCTGTCGTCCGGGCTGCCGGCCGCGCCGGCCTCGCACGCGGTCCGGGCGGGCTACGTCGTCGGCGTCACCAACCCGAAGTCGCTCGTGTTCTTCATGGCGCTGCTGCCGCAGTTCGTCGACCGCACGGGCCCGGTCGCGCTCCAGCTCCTCGTCCTCGGCGCCGTCTTCGCGGTCGTCGCGCTGGCGGGGGACGGCGCGGTGGCGCTCGCCGCGTCGCGGTTCCGCGAGTGGTTCGCGTCGTCCCCGCGCCGGATGGAGCGGGTCGGTGGCGTCGGCGGGCTCATGATGGTCGGCCTCGGCACCGGCCTGCTCGTCACCGGCCGTCCCGACTGAGTCGGCGGCCGGGCGGCGCTCAGGTGGCCGGCGGCGCCTCGGGCAGGGGGTCGTCGTGCTCCCCGGCGTGCATCGCCCGGTCGACCCGCAGGACGACGACGGCGCCCAGCACCGCGGCCACGCCCCAGCCGAGCGCGGCGACGTTCTCCCACCAGAGCAGCGGCCGCAGCCGCTCGATGCCGGCGAGGACGGTCTCCTCGCTCGTGCCCATCTGGGCTGCGACGCCCTCCTCCGCCACCCTGGTGGCGGCCGCGACGGTGCGCGCGAGGACGAGGGTGACCCACCAGACGGTGATGACCCACGGCCCCGGCGAGCGCGGGACCCGGTCGCCGAGGCCGCGCCACAGGTCCCGGACGAGGCCGTGCGGTCGCACGAGGTTGAGGAAGGGCACGAACCACACGCCGACCGTCCACCCGCGCGAGAACCGCAGCGCGCCCGGGTCGACCCGGTCCGAGCCGTAGGCGCTGTGCAGCCACGCGACGAAGAGCGCCGCGGTCACGAGGGAGGCGAGCGCCGACCCCACCTGGAAGAGGAGACCGGCCGACTCGAGGAGCTCGCCCTCCCCGGTGAGGATCGAGGAGGGGTCGTCGACCCAGCGGCCGAAGAGGGCCCAGGCCCAGATGTTCATCCCGATGAGCGCGACGGCGCTCACCACGTGCAGGGCGAAGAGCGCGAGCAGCGCGTAGCCGAGGGTGCGGAAGCCGCCTCCCCGGCGCTCCTTCTCGAGGAAGAGCGGCCCGTCGACGACCCGGGGCGTCCAGGCCCGGCCGTCCCACCAGCGGTGGCGCGCGGCGTCGGCGGGGTCGCGGTGCCATCCCGGGAGGGGAGCACGGCCCGACGCCTGCTGCGCCCGGGCGGCCCCCGACCCGCGCGCCATCCACGAGTCGGTCCAGCCGGTGCCGTCCCACTTGCGCAGCCGGCTCGCGTCCTCCGGGTCGTCGTACCACCCCGCGGGCGCGCCCGCCATCACCTGTCCCCCAGTGCTCATGCGCAGAGTGTGGCGGCAACCGGTTCGCGGCACATCCCGATTCGGTGAGGTTGTGGACAACCCGGCCGGGCGAGGTGGCCCGGCGCCGGGAAACACGGAGGAGGCGCCCCCGACCGCGTCGTTAGACTCGCCGACGTGATCGACATCAGGCTGCTCCGGGAGGACCCCGACACGGTGCGCGCGAGCCAGCGCGCCCGCGGTGAGGACGACGGCGTCGTCGACGCCGTGCTCGCCGCCGACGAGCGCCGCCGCTCCTCGCTCACCGCCTACGAGCGGCTGCGCGCCGAGCAGAAGTCGATGGGCAAGGACGTCGCCCGCGCCCAGGGCGCCGAGAAGCAGGCGCTCCTGGCCCGCACCAAGGAGATCGCCGCCGAGGTCAAGGCGCTCTCGGCCGCGGCCGACGACGCCCAGACCGAGCTCGACGCGCTGATGCGGACGATGGGCAACGTCGTCGAGCCCGAGGTGCCGGCCGGCGGCGAGGACGACTACGTCGTGCTCGAGGAGGTCGGGACCCCGCGCGACTTCGCGGCCGAGGGCTTCGAGCCGAAGGACCACCTCGCGCTCGCCGAGGGCCTCGACGCGCTCGACATGGAGCGTGGCGCCAAGGTCGCCGGCTCGCGCTTCTACTTCCTCAAGGGCGTCGGCGCGCGGCTCGAGATGGGCCTGCTGCACCTCGCGATGCAGAAGGCGATCGGGCTCGGCTTCGTCCCCCTCATCACCCCGACGCTCGTCAAGCCCGAGGTGATGGCCGGCGCCGGCTTCCTCGACCACCACGCCGACGAGGTCTACCGGCTCGAGGCCGACGACCTCTACCTGACCGGAACCTCGGAGGTCGCGCTCGCGGGCTTCCACGCCGACGAGGTCGTCGACCTGTCGGCCGGGCCGGTCCGCTACGCCGGGCAGTCGACCTGCTACCGCCGCGAGGCCGGCTCGTACGGCAAGGACACCCGCGGCATCATCCGTGTGCACCAGTTCAACAAGATCGAGATGTTCGTCTACTGCCGTCCCGAGGACGCCGCCGCTGAGCACGAGCGCCTGCTCGCCCTCGAGAAGGAGATGCTCGCGCTCGTCGAGGTGCCCTACCGGGTCATCGACACCGCCGCCGGCGACCTCGGTGGGCCGGCCGCGCGCAAGTTCGACTGCGAGGGTTGGGTGCCCACGCAGGGCCGCTACCGCGAGCTGACCTCGACCTCGAACTGCACGACCTTCCAGGCGCGCCGCCTCAACACCCGCTTCCGGGGCGAGGCGGGCAACGAGGTGGCGGCCACGCTCAACGGCACGCTCGCCACGACGCGCTGGCTCGTCGCCATCCTCGAGAACCACCAGCAGGCCGACGGGTCGGTCGTCGTCCCCGAGGCGCTGCGGCCGGTCGTCGGCCTCGACGTCCTGACGCCCGTCCGCTGACCCGCCCCGCCCCGGCCACCCCGGCCGGTCAGGCCGGGAGGTCCGGGTTCCTGCCGAACCGCCGGATCTCGTGCGGCCAGCCGCAGGCCGCGGAGATGCGGGCGCCCCACTCCCGGGCGGCCGCGTCGTCGGGCACGTCGACGACCGCGAACCCGCCGAGGAACTCCTGCGTCTCGACGTAGGGGCCGTCGGTGACGACCACCTCGTCGCCGACCGTCGGGTCGACGGAGTAGACCGGGGCGTCCTCCTCGAGTCCGCCCGCGAAGACGTAGACGCCGGCGGCGCGCATCTCGTCGACGACGGCCAGCGCGAGGGGGGCCCTCGACGCGAACCACTCGGCGGGGTGCTCCCCGACCCACTGCTGGTTGAAGTACAGGAGGTACTCGGCCATCACTCGTCCTTCCGTCACGGCGGCCCGCCCGTCGAGCCGTCCCACGTCCCGATGACGAGCGAGCCGCGCCGGGATCGACACGCTAGCGGCCCGATCCCGTGGACGGCGGCGACGGCGTCAGCGCACGGGCAGCCCGGCGGCGGCGAAGGCCCGCCGCGCGATGTCGCGCAGGACCTCCTGCTTGCGGGCGTTGTACTGCATCGCGTGCTCACCGGCCCCGACCGCGGCGTCGGACGCCTCGCGCTTGACGGCGGCGTAGCGGTCGCGGTCGTCGTCGTGCGCGCGCAGCCAGTCGCGGAAGACGCGGTCGCGCCACGGGCCGGCGCTGTCGGGCCCGAACACGTGGAGGTTGGCCGCCGGGTCGGCGTGCCGCAATAGGCGGTGGCCGTCCCACCACGGCTCACGTACCCAGAGGACGAAGCCGGCCGCCTCCAGCGCGGGGACGTAGTGATCCTCGTCGTCGGGGTCCGCGACGACGAGGTCGAGGTCGATGACGGGCTTGGCGGGCAGGCCGGGGACCGATGTCGAGCCGATGTGGTCCAGCTGCAGGACCCGGGGCCCGAGCGCGTCGCGGACGAGGCCGTCGAGCCGCTCGAACGACACCGGCCAAGCCGGATCCGGGTCGACGACGGCGACCATCGGGGACGGCCCTCCGGCGACCCACGGGGAGGCGCCGGGGGGCGGGGTGTCGTCGGGGAAGGACGCGATCTCCTCGGCGGTGGCCACCGTCGCACCCTAGTCCGGTGGGCCGAGGTCGGCTCCCCCTCGCGGGGGAGGCCGCACACCGCGGCCCGACCTAGGCTGGTCGCCATGCCCAGCCCCGTGCGCCCCGCGCAGCCCGCGCGACCCGTCCTCGCCCGCGTCGCCGGGTGGTTCGGGGCCGACGAGACGTGGCAGCGGCCGCGACCGCCCGTCGGCCGCGCCGACGTCGCCTGGGCGGTCGCCATCGGGGTCTTCGGCCTCGTCGCGCTCGAGCTCGTCCGCAGCGTCGGCGTGCTCCGTGAGACCGGCGCCCCGTGGTGGGTGCAGTGGCTCGCCGTCGCCACCGGCGCCGGGCTGCTCGTCGGCCGGCGGCGCTGGCCGGTCACCGTCGCCGCGCTCGCCGCCGTCCACATGATCGTCGTCGGCGTGACGATGCCGATGGTCATGGGCCAGTTCACGATGCAGGTCATCTACTTCGTCGCCCTCATGTCGGGGGTGGCGTGGGCGCGCGACCGGCGCTGGATGCTCGTCGTCGTCGGGGTCATCGTCGTCGTGATGTTCACGTGGATCGCGCTGCAGTTCGCCCTCGGCAACGCGGCGCAGGACTACGTCGACGAGGCCACCGCGGGCGAGCGCTACGGGGTCCTCGGGCAGATCCCCGCGGCGGTCCTGCTCACCCTCGTCATCAACGTCGTGTACTTCGGTGGGGCGGTCGTCATCGGCCAGCTGCAGTGGCGCTCGGCGCGCGACCGCGCGGTGCTCGAGCGGCAGGCGGCCACCATCACGGCCCAGACCGAGGCGCTGCGCCAGCGCGCCGTCACCGAGGAGCGGCTGCGCATCGCGCGCGAGCTGCACGACGTCGTCGCCCACCACGTGTCGGTCATCGGCATCCAGGCCGCGGCCGCCCGGCGGGTCATGGACCGCGACCCGGAGGCCACGCGGACGGCGCTCGCCGGCATCGAGGGGTCCTCGCGGGAGGCGGTGACGTCGATGCGCGGCCTCCTCGGCACGCTGCGCGAGGTCGAGCGGCCGGGCGCCGCGTCGGACGCCGCCGCCCCCGGGCGCGCGCCCCAGCCGGGCCTCGCCCAGCTGCCCGACCTCGTCGCGGCCTGCACGACCCCGGGTCGCCGCGTAGCGCTCGACGTCGTCGAGGCCCGGCCCGGGGCCGCGTCCCGGCTCGGCACGCCGCTGGCCCACTCCATCCACCGCACGGTGCAGGAGGCGCTGACCAACGTCGAGAAGCACTCGACGGCCACGCGCGTCTCGGTCGTCGTCCGGCTCGACGACGTCGCGGGGTTCGCCGAGGTCGAGGTCGTCGACGACGGCCGCCCGCGTGCCGGCACCTCCGGCAGCGGCCTCGGTCAGCTGGGCATCCGCGAGCGGACGGCCTCGCACCGCGGCACCGTCGAGATCGGCCCGCGGCCGACGGGCGGCTACCGGGTCCGGGCCCGCTACCCGTGGCGCGAGGCGGCGCCCGGCGTCCCCGACAGCCCGGACGGCCTGCCCGACGCCGAGGTGGTGGAGCAGTGAGCGGCGAGACCGGCCCGACGGACGCGACCGACGCCGCCGCACCGCTGCGGGTGCTCCTCGTCGACGACCACGCGATGGTCCGCTCGGGCTTCACGATGATGCTCTCGGTCGAGGACGACCTCGAGGTCGTCGGCCAGGCCGCGAACGGGGCCGAGGCCGTCGTCGTCGCCCGCGAGACCAGGCCCGACGTCGTCCTCATGGACGTGCAGATGCCCGTGCTCGACGGCATCGAGGCGACGCGGCGGATCGTCGCCGAGGACCTCGGCCGGGTCGTCGTCCTCACGACGTTCGACCGCGACGACTACCTCTTCGACGCGCTCGACGCCGGGGCCAGCGGCTTCCTCCTCAAGAACGCCGAGCCCGAGCAGCTCGTCGAGGCCGTCCGTATCGTCGGCTCCGGCTCGGGCATCCTCGCGCCGGAGGTGACGCGCCGGGTCATCGAGCGGATGACGAGCGAGCGCCCGGCCCCGCGCCGCCCCGACCCGCCGGGCCTGGACCGGCTGACCGAGCGCGAGCGCGAGGTGCTCGTCCTCGTCGGGCGCGGCCTGTCGAACGGCGAGATCGCGCGCACGCTCTTCCTCGGGGAGGCGACGGTCAAGACGCACGTGTCGAACTGCCTCGCCAAGCTCCAGCTGCGCGACCGCGTGCAGGCCGTCGTCCTCGCGCACGAGGCGGGCCTCATCACCCCGGCGGAGGGCTGAACCCACCCACGGGGGGATCCGCCGACGGCCGCGGGCGCCTAGCGTCGGAGGCATGTTGGAGATCAAGGGACTCACCCGGCGCTTCGGTGACACGACCGCCGTCGACGGCGTCAGCTTCGACGTCCGCGACGGCATCCTCACCGGCTTCGTCGGCGGCAACGGGGCGGGCAAGACGACGACCATGCGGATGGTCATGGGCGTCCTCGGCATCGACGGGGGGGAGGTGCGCTGGCGCGGCCGTCCGGTGACCGCGCAGGACCAGCGGCGCTTCGGGTACATGCCGGAGGAGCGCGGCCTCTACCCCAAGCAGCGCGTCCTCGACCAGCTCGTCTACCTCGCCCAGCTCAAGGGGATGGAGGCCGCGGTGGCGCGCGGCGCGGCGCAGGAGCACCTCGAGCGGTTTGGGCTCGACGGCCGTGCGGGCGACCGGCTCCAGGAGCTGAGCCTCGGCAACCAGCAGAAGGTGCAGGTCGTCGCCGCGCTGCTCCACCGGCCGACGGCGCTCATCCTCGACGAGCCGTTCTCCGGCCTCGACCCGACGGCCGTCGACTCGATGGCCGACATGCTGCGTGAGCACGCGAGCACCGGTGTGCCGGTGCTGTTCTCGAGCCACCAGCTCGACCTCGTCGAGCGCCTCTGCGACCGCCTCGTCATCCTCTCGCGGGGGCGTGTCGTCGCCTCGGGGGGCGCCGACGAGCTGCGCTCGCGCGGTCCCGTCCGCTACCGACTGAGCCTCGACCGCGACGCCGGCTGGGTGCGCGAGGTGCGCGGCATCCACGTCGTCGACGTCGACGGCCGCACCGCCCTCGTCGAGGTCCTCGAGGAGGGCGCCGAGCAGGCCGTGCTGCGCGAGGCCGCCGGGCGCGGCGCCGTCCACGAGTTCGCCCCCGTCCGACCGGCCCTGGCCGACATCTACCGAGAGGTGGCCGCCTGATGACCACGACGCTGACGCCCCCGCAGACCTCCGTCACCGACGAGCCGGTCGCCGGCCGCGCGGCGTGGACGCTCGTCGCCCGCCGCGAGGTCGTCGTCAAGCTGACCGACCGCGCGTTCGTCATCGGCACCGTCGTGACCCTCGTGCTCATCGCCGCGTTCATGGGCTGGCAGGCCTGGAGCGCCGAGCGCACGAGCACCTACACGGTCGCCGCGACGAGCGCCGACCGGGCGATGGCCGACCGGCTCGCGTCGTCCGCGACCGGCATCGACGACAAGGTGGAGGTGGGCGTCGACCCCGTGGCCGACGACGCCGCCGCCCGCGCGCTCGTGACGTCCGGTGACGCCGACGCCTGGCTGCACCGCGTCGACGGCGGGTGGGTGCTGACCTCCGACACCGAGTCGCAGGACGACCTGACCCGGGTCACGCAGGAGGTCGTCCGGCAGGCGACGCTCGAGCAGCAGGCCGGCGAGCTCGGGACGAGCGTCGAGCGGCTCGAGGCCGGCAGCCGGGTCACGACGACGCTGCTCACCGGCGACGCCGAGAAGGCCGGCCTCGCGCAGGGCGTGGCGTTCGCGTTCGCCTTCCTCTTCTACATCGCGACGCTGACCTTCGGCATCACGCTGGCCAACAGCGTCGTCGAGGAGAAGCAGTCGCGCATCGTCGAGATCATCGCGACCTCGATCCCGGTGCGGCAGCTGCTCATCGGCAAGATCGTCGGCAACAGCGTGCTGGCCATCGCCCAGATGGTCCTCTACGCCGGGGTCGGGCTCGTCGGGCTGTCGCTCACGCCGTACGCGTCCCTCGTGACGGCGGTCAGCGGGCCGGTCGTGTGGTTCCTCGTGTTCTTCGTCGCCGGCTTCGTCGCCCTCGCCGCGCTGTGGGCCGTCGCCGGGGCCCTCGCCTCGCGGACCGAGGAGGTCCAGAGCACCGCGACCCCGCTGACGATGCTCGTCATGGCGGTGTTCTTCGGGTCGCTCTTCCTCGACGGGTCGGCGAAGGTCGTGGCCTCGTACGTGCCGCCGTTCTCGGCCGTGCTCATGCCGACGCGGGTCCTCGAGGGGACGGCGCAGTGGTGGGAGGCCGTCGTCGCCCTCGCCGTGCTCGTGGCAGCGGCGGTGCTCGTCCTCCGGGTGGCCGAGCGCCTCTACCGGCGGGCGCTGCTCCAGACGAGCGGCAAGCTCTCGATGAAGCAGGCCTGGGTGGCCCCCGAGTAGGCGCCCCACCCGTCGAGTGAACAGAACACGCCGTCCGTGGTCCGCCGCGCACGGCGTGTTCTGTTCACTCGACGGGGTCACTGCCGGGGGAGGGCGCCTGCGCGGTCCCGATGGCGGGGAAGGTTGACGGCGGCACAGCGAGTGACGCTAAGGTGAGGCTCACCTAAGTAAGGCAAGCCTCACCCCGACTGGAGTCCATCGTGCCCTCGCGTCGCCGGCTGCTCACCGCCGCCCCCCTCGCCGCAGCCGCCCTCGTCCTCGCCGCCTGCTCGACCGGCCCGACCGGGGCCTCGACCCCGAGCGCGTCGACCGCCGCCACCGCCGACGCGGCCGCCTTCCCCGTGACGATCGAGCACGCCTACGGCTCGACGACGGTGACCCGGGCCCCCACGCGCATCGCGACCGTCGGATGGGCCGACGCCGACACCCTCGCCGCGCTCGGCATCGTCCCGGTCGGCGCCCCGAAGATCACGTGGGGAGGCAACGACGCCGGCTCGACCGACTGGTTCGACGAGCAGGTCGAGGAGATCGGCGCCGACACCTCCGGGATGACCCGCTACGACGACTCCGCCGGCATCCCGTTCGACGACATCGCGGCCACCACCCCGGACCTCATCCTCGGCCTCAGCTCCGGTGTGTCGCAGGAGGACTACGACAAGCTCTCGAAGATCGCCCCGACCGTGCCCTGGACCGAGAAGGCGTGGGGGACCCCGTGGCAGGACCAGGTGGCGGCGATCGGTCAGGCGGTCGGCAAGCCGTCGGAGGCGGCCGCGCTGACCGCGAGCACCGAGAAGACCATCGCCGACGCCGTCGCCGCCAACCCCGAGATCAAGGGCAAGACCGCCGCCTGGGCCTGGTTCACGCCCACCGACCTCAGCACGATCGGCCTCTACACGACCTCCGACCTGCGCCCGCAGATGCTGCGCGAGTTCGGGTTCGCCGACTCCCCGACGGTCGCCGAGCTGAGCGCGAAGGACCCGTCCGCGTTCACCGCCAACCTCAGCGCCGAGAAGGCGTCGAGCCTGCAGGCCGACGTCGTCGTCTTCTACGCCGAGCAGGGCGCCGGCGCCGAGGAGCTGCGCAAGAACGCGCTCATCGGCCGCATCCCGGCGCTCGAGGACGGCCACTACGTGGCGAGCGCCGACAACGAGGTCGCCCTGTCGATGTCGCTGCCCAGCCCGCTGTCGGTCCGCACGGCCGTCGAGGACTTCCTGCCCAAGCTCGTCTCCGCGGTCAAGGGCGAGCCGTCCGCGTGACCACCACCGCCGCGCCGCCGACCCGGCCCGCCCCCGCAGGGGGGTCGCGGGGCGGGTCGGCACGCGTCGCGCTCCCGTGGGCCCTGGCGGGGTCGGCGCTCGTCGTCCTCGCGGCGGTGGCGGCCTCGCTCCTCCTCGGGGTGCAGCACCTCGCGCCCGGTGCCGTCCTCGACGCACTGACGGGGGGTGGCGCCGATCCCGAGACGGCTGCGATCGTCTCCTCCCGCGTCTCCCGCACCGTCATCGGCCTCGTCGTCGGCGCGGCCGTGGCGCTGTCGGGAGTCGTCCTCCAGGGCCTGAGCCGCAACCCGATCGCCGAGCCCGGCATCCTCGGCCTCAACTCCGGGGCCGCGCTGGCGGTCGTCCTCGGCATCCGCTTCCTCGGGCTCGACTCCGTCGGCGGCTACGTCGTCGCCGCGATCGTCGGCACCCTCGCCGTCGCCGTGCTCGTGCAGTCGCTCACGCTCATGGCGCCACGGGCCAGCGCCCCGGTCTCGATGGCGCTCGCCGGCGCGGCGGTGATGGCCCTGGCGCAGAGCCTCATCGGCGCCGTGCTCGTCACCGACCGCGGCTCGCTCGACAGCTTCCGGTTCTGGCAGGTCGGGTCGGTCGCCGGCCGGGACGCCGGCCAGGTGCTCGACGTCCTGCCGTTCCTCCTCGTCGGCGCCGCGCTCGCCCTGACCTCCGGGCCGACCCTCGACGCCGTCGCGCTCGGCGACGACCTCGCCCGCGGCCTCGGCCAGAACGTCGTGCTGCACCGCGGGCTCGCCGCGGCCGGCGCCGTGCTGCTCGCCGCCACGGCCACGGCCCTCGCCGGGCCCATCGCCTTCGTCGGGCTCGTCGTGCCCCACCTGGTGCGCGTCCTCGTCGGCGTCGGGCACCGTCGCGTCCTCCTCGTCTCGGCCCTGCTCGGCCCGGCCTTCGTCGTCCTCGCCGACGTCGTGGGGCGCCTCGTGGCCCCGCCGTCGGAGGTGCAGGTCGGCATCGTCTGCGCGGTGCTCGGCGCGCCCGTCCTCGTCCTCGTCGTCCGCCGCGTCAAGGGGCTCTGATGTCGACCGCCTTGCGAGAGAACGAGGTCCGCGACTCCTCCGCGACCGCCGACGCCCTGGCCCGGGCACGGCGCGGCCCGCGGCGTCGTCGCCGCCTCGTGGTGGGCGTCCTCCTGCTGCTCGTCGTCGCCCTCGTCCTCGTCCGCGCGCTGCTCGGCGACTACCGCGTGTCGCTCGTCGACGCCGTGCGCATCATCGGCGGCGAGCAGGTCCCCGGGGCGTCCTTCGTCCTCCTCGAGTCCACGCTGCCCCGCGCCCTCATGGCGGTGCTCGCCGGCGCCGCCTTCGGGGCCGCCGGGGCCGCGTTCCAGACGATGCTGCGCAACCCGCTGGCCAGCCCGGACGTCCTCGGCATCACCCTCGGTGCCAGCGCGGGCGCGGTGCTCGTCGTCGTCGCCTTCGGGGTGCGCGGCACCCCGGTCACGCTCGCGGCCCTCGCCGGGTCGGTCCTCGCGGCGGTGCTCATCCTGTCCCAGGCCGGGGGCCGCGGCGGAGCCACCGGCCGGATGGTCCTCGTCGGCGTCGCCCTCGCGGCGGGCCTGTCGGCGCTCGTGCACTGGCTCCTCGTGCGGGCCAGCATCTACCGGGCGCAGGACGCCCTGGTCTGGCTCAGCGGCAGCCTCAACACCGTCACGTGGACCGACATCCTGCGCCTGCTCGCCGTCGACGCCGTGCTTCTGCCCCTGCTGCTCGTCGCCACCGGGCGGCTGCCGGTGCTCGGGCTCGGCGACGACCTCGCCGCCGCCCTCGGGGTGCGCGTCGCCCGCCTGCGCGTCGGCGTCACCGTCCTCGTCGTCGGTCTCGTGGCGGCGGCCACGGCGGTCGTCGGGCCGGTCGCGTTCGTCGGGTTCCTCAGCGGCCCGATCGCCCGCCGGCTCGTCCCCGGTCGGCCGTCCGTCGGCGTCGCCGCCCTCGTCGGCGCCGTCGTCGTCGTCGCGGCCGACTACGCCGCCGCCTACGCCGTGCCGGGCACCGCGCTCCCGGTCGGCCTGGTCACCGGTCTGCTCGGTGCCCCCGTCCTGCTCTGGATGCTCCGCTCCCGTCCCACGTCCCAGGAGGGCCGATGACCGTGACCGAGACCGCACCCCGCGTGCCCCAGCACCCGGCGGAGGCGCCGGCCGGATCCCGCCTCGCCGCCCGCGACCTGCGGCTGGCCTACGACGACCGGGTGGTCGTCGACGGCGTGACCCTCGTCGTGCCGACCGGCCGGACCACGGCCGTCGTCGGCCCGAACGGCTGCGGCAAGTCGACGCTCCTGCGCGGGCTCGGCCGCCTGCTGCGGCCGCGCGGCGGCCAGGTGCTCCTCGACGGCGACGAGATCGGGTCGCTGCCGACGCGCGAGGTCGCGCGCCGGCTGGGGTTGCTGCCGCAGCAGCCGATCGTCCCCGAGGGGGTCAGCGTCCTCGAGCTCGTCGAGCGCGGACGGCATCCGCACCACGGGCTCTTCCGCACCTGGGGTCGCGACGACGAGGTCGCGGTGGCCGACGCCCTCGAGCGCACCGACCTCGTGCACCTCGCCGGCGTGCCCGTCGACAGCCTGAGCGGCGGCCAGCGGCAGCGGGTCTGGCTCGCGATGGTGCTGGCCCAGCGCACGCCGGTGCTCCTCCTCGACGAGCCCACGTCCTTCCTCGACATCGCCCACCAGCTCGACGTCCTCGATCTCGTGCGCCGACTGTGCGACGACGACGGCACGACCGTCGTCATGGTGCTGCACGACCTCGCGATGGCCGCGCGCTACGCCGACCACCTCGTCGCGATGCGCGACGGCCGGGTCGTCGCCGAGGGCACGCCGCACGAGGTCGTGACCCCCGAGGTCGTCGAGGCCGTCTTCGGGGTGTCCGCGCGGGTCATCGAGGACCCCGAGACCGGGACGCCGGTGGTCCTGCCGCGCCGGAGGGTGTCGTGAGCGCCGTGGCCCGCGAGCGCCGCACCGACGCCTCGACCGGCATCGTGCGCGCCGACTTCCCGCAGTACGCGGCGACCGTCGCCGAGGTGCACGACCTCGGGGCCGGGATGCGCCGGCTCGTCTGCGAGGCACCGGGACTGCGCGACTTCGTGCCGTGCGGCCCGGACGAGTACGTCGGCCTGCTCATGCCGCCGGCGGGCGCCCCGCTCGTCCTGCCCGACCCCGAGCCGGTCAACGTGCGCGTGACGGTGGCCGCGCTGCCGCCCGCCTGGCGGCCGGCGCTGCGCTGGTACACGGTCCGCGAGCACGACCCCGTCCGCGGGCGGGTCGACATCGACGTCGTGACGCACGGCGACAGCGGCCCCGGCTCGTCGTGGGTCTCGCGCGCCCGGCCCGGCGACGCCGTCGGCATCCGGGCGAGCGGGGCGCTCTACCGCGGGTTCGAGGCCGGCGGCCGTCAGGTGCTCGTCGCCGACGAGACCGCGGTGCCGTCGGTCGCGGCGATCCTCGACGCGTGGGGCGGCGCCGACGACGCCCGCGACCACGGGGTCGAGGTGCACGTCGAGGTCGCCGACCCGCGGGTGCTCGACGCCTACGACCTCGGCGACGCCCGTGTCCACGTGCGCCGGGGTCGCCCCGGGAGCGCCGTGCTGCCGGCCCTCGACGCCGAGCTCGCCCGGCGCCCCGGCCCGGTCGCCTACGGCTGGGCGTGCGGTGAGGCCTCGCTCGCCGCCGGCGCCCGACGCGTCCTCGTCGGTCACGGCACCGACCGGCGCGACGTCTTCTTCTGCGCCTACTGGAAGCTCGGCCGCCCCCGCCCCTGACTGAGAAGCCCGCACGTGCGGGGTTACTGCTGTCAGAACAGGGCCCCGGGCTCGACAAGCCCGCACGTGCGGGGTCGTCGGGATCGGCCGGCGGGCTCGACAAGCCCGCACGTGCGGGGTCGTCGCCGGTCCGTGACGTGGACACCCGGCGTTCACCCCGCCTCGGTAGCGTGGGCAGTGATGAGAACTCCACACCTCGTGTGCCTCGACATCGACGGCACGACGGTCGACCACGACGGCCGTCTCCACGACCCCGTCCGCAGCGCCGTCCGCGCCGTCCTCGACGCCGGCCACCACGTGACGATGGCCACCGGCCGCGGCGTCCTCGGCACGCTGCCGGTCCTCGACCAGCTCGGCCTCGTCGACGGGTACGCCGTCTGCGCCAACGGCGCGATCACCCTGCGCCTCGACACCGCCCTCCCCGACGGCTACGAGGTCCTCGAGGCGGTGACCTTCGACCCCGCCCCCGCCCTGCGCGTCCTGCGCGAGGAGTTCCCCAGCGCGCTCGTCGCGGTCGAGGAGCTCGGCGTCGGCTTCAAGGTCTCCGCCCCGTTCCCCGACGGCGAGCTCGACGGCACGCCCCAGGTCGTCCCCTTCGAGGAGCTGATGGCCCACCCGGTGACGCGCCTGACCATCCGCGATCCCGAGAGCTCGAGCGAGGAGTTCCTCGCCGGCACCGAGCGCATCGGCCTGCACGGCGTCGAGTACGCCGTCGGGTGGAGCGCCTGGCTCGACATCACGCCGGAGGGCGTGTCCAAGGCTGCCGCGCTCGAGGTGGTCCGGCGTCGCCTCGGCGTCGAGCCCGGCGCCACCGTGGCCGTCGGCGACCAGCGCAACGACCTCGAGATGCTGCGCTGGGCGGCCCGCGGGGTCGCGATGGACAACGCGCCCGACGAGGTCAAGGAGGCGGCCGACGAGGTGACCGGCCACGTCGACGAGCACGGCCTCGTGGCGGTCCTCGACTCGCTCCGCTGACATCCGCGGGGGCGGATCTCGACGCCGCCTCCTCGGGGGTGGCAGGGTGGCCTGCCATGAGCAGCGCCGACGTCTCCCGTGTCACCCGTGAGGCCAACGAGAGTCCTGTCGTCGAGTGGGGCGCACGGGTCGGGTACGGCGTCCTCGGGGTGCTCCACCTCGTCATCGCCTACCTGGCCGTCAAGATCGCCTGGGGCATCGGCAGCTCGGGTTCGCAGAGCGCGGACCAGTCCGGTGCCCTGTCGGCCGTCGCCGGCTCGACGACCGGCCCGTTCCTCCTCTGGGTCGCCGTCGTCGGCTTCGCCCTCCTCGGGCTCTGGAACCTCACCGAGGGCGCGATCAGCCACGGCGAGGTGACCGACCGGCTCAAGCTCGCCGCCAAGGGCGTCATGTACCTGTTCTTCGCCTGGACGGCGTTCAAGGTCGTCGCGCTCGGGTCGAACGGCTCGAGCGAGAAGGACACCGAGGACGCCACCCAGGCGCTCATGGGCAGCCCCGCCGGCCAGGTCCTCGTCGGGGCGCTCGGTCTCGTCGTCCTCGGCATCGCCGGGTACCACGTCTACAAGGGCTGGAAGAAGAAGTTCCTCGGCGACCTCACCGAGCACCCCGGGGACTGGGCCGTGCAGGCCGGTCGCGCGGGCTACGTCGCGAAGGGCGTGGCGCTCGTCGTCGTCGGCGTGTTCTTCCTCGTCGCCGCGGTCCAGCACGACGCCGACAAGGCGCAGGGCCTCGACGGGGCACTGAAGTCCCTCAAGGACATGACGGGCGGCTCGGTCGTCCTCACCGTCGTCGCGCTGGGCATCGCCGCGTACGGCGTCTACTCCTTCGCCCGGGCGCGCTACGCGCGGCTCTGAGCCGCCCGGTCGCCCGACCCGTCCGTCGACGCGCCGGTGTCCCGGCGCAGGTAGCCCCACGCCAGCAGCGCGCACGCGATGCCGTTGGCCAGCCCGACGAGGATGTCGGTCACGTGGTGCGCGCCCCGGTAGAGGCGCGCGAACGACACCGCGAACGGCACGAGGACGCACACCGCGATGACCGCCCGGCGCACGGCGAGGTTCGGGATGCGGGTGGCCATGAGGACGAACGAGACGTACAGCGCGGTCGACGCGCCGACGTGACCGCTCGGGTAGCTCGACGTCGGCGGCGTGGGGTCGAGGCGCTCGACCGTGGGGCGGGGTCGCCCGACGACGGCCGTCGCGATGACGAAGATCGTCGCCTGCAGCGAGATCGCGAGCAGTGGGACGACGGCGAACCACCACTGCCGGGTGCGCCAGAGGACGACGAGGGCCACGAGCACGGCGACGGCGATGACGTACTCGGTGTTGCCGATCATCGACATGACCTTGGTGATGCTCTCGCCGAGCGGGGTGCGCCGGTCCTGGAACCAGCGGCTCACCGCGTTCTCGGCCTCGAAGTCGCGCAGCGGGCCCATGATGACCAGCCCGATGGCGACGATGACGGCGAAGACGCCGACGCCGGGGAGGACGGCGCGGACGGCCGCGTCGCGCAGGGCCGAGCCGAACGAGGGGCGGGAGGTGTCGTCGTCCCAGCGGGTGAGGAAGGACATCAGGACTCCTGGCGAGAGGCGGAACGGTCGGAGGCGACGTCGGTGTCGGCCGGGTGGCGCGTGGTGTCGGGGTCGCGGGCGTCGTCGGGGTCGCGCGGGTTCCAGCCGGTGTAGCCCGCGTACGAGGCGAGGACGAGGCCGGTGCCGGTGAGGACGCCGACGGTCACGTCGCTCGGGTAGTGCACGCCGAGGAACATCCGGTCCAGCGCCGTGACGACGACGACGGCCGCGCCGAGGACGACGGCGACCGTGCGGGCGGCCCGGGTCCTCAGCAGCGGCCACACCAGGATGAGCAGGACCGCCACCCACGCCGCCGAGTTGACGGCATGCCCCGACGGGAAGGAGTACCCCGGTGCCTCGGAGACCGGGTCCTCGACGACGGGCCGGGCGCGCTGGAAGACGTACTTGGCGACGAGGCCGACGAACCACGAGAGCATGAGCGTCGCGAACGCCCACCAGGCCCGCGTCCGCATCCCCTTGCGCAGCCAGACCCAGAGGCAGACGAGGGTGCCGACGACGTGCAGGTTGACGGGCTGGCTCACGGCCTGCCACACGATGAACGCCTCGCGCAGACCCGGGTGGGCGCGGGTGACGTCGGTGAGGTGCCGGATGACGTCGTCGTCGAGGCTGATGAGCGGGTCCCAGCGGCTGCGGACGAGGAACCCGACCCCGAAGAGCACGAGCCCGGTGACCAGCGCGTAGAGGGCGGCCCGCCCGAGGCGGCGGGTGCGCGTGCGGGACGGGGCCGCCTCGTCGGTGCTGGTCATCCGGCATGTCTACCGCACCCGGGGCGGGCCGCGGTGGGCGCGGGCCCCTCCGCCCCGTGGGATGCTGGGCGCGCCATGGCCGAGCTCCACGTCACCTCCGCGACCAACCCGCGCCTCAAGGCCGTCGCCGCGCTCCGGCGCCGCCGGGCCCGCGAGGCCGAGGGGCTGACCGTCGTCGACGGCTACGACGAGCTGCTGCTCGCCGTCGACGCCGGGGTGCGGCCGCGCACGCTCCTCTACTGCCCCGAGCTGATGCTCGACGCCGACGCGCAGCTGGGGCTCGTCGAGCGGGTCCGCGACCTCGGGGCGAGCACGATCCGCTGCGGGCGCGCCGCCTTCGAGAAGGTCGCCTACCGCGAGGGGCCGGACGGCTTCATCGCCGTCGTCCCGGTCGCCGGCACGCCGCTGCGGGCGCTCGACCTGCCCGAGGACCCGCTCGTCGTCGTCCTCGAGGGCCTCGAGAAGCCGGGCAACCTCGGCTCGGTCCTGCGCAGCGCCGACGCCGCCGGGGTCGCGGCGGTCGTCGCCGCCGACCCGGTCACCGACTGGGGCAACCCCAACGTCGTGCGCGCGAGCAAGGGCACGGTCTTCTCGGTGCCGGTCGCCTCCGCCCCGCTGCCCGAGGTGCTCGCCTGGCTCGCCGACCGGGGCATCCGGCTCGTCGCGACGACCCCCGACACCGAGATGCTCCACACCGACTGCGACCTGAGCGGCGGGGTCGCCGTGGCCGTCGGCACCGAGAAGACGGGCCTGACCGACGCGGCGCTCGCGGCCGCCGACGCGCGCGTGCGCATCCCGATGGCGGGGACGGTCAACTCGCTCAACGCCGGCGTCTCCGCCGCGGTCGTGCTCTACGAGGCGGTGCGTCAGCGCCAGGG
Organism: Phycicoccus sp. DTK01; assembly: GCF_017312765.1. Lineage (NCBI taxonomy): Bacteria > Bacillati > Actinomycetota > Actinomycetes > Micrococcales > Intrasporangiaceae > Phycicoccus > Phycicoccus sp. DTK01. Next base: position 177,181 of record NZ_BOPU01000005.1, read on the forward strand.
CTGAGTCGCCGTTCGGCCGACGCCGCGACGGCGGAACGGCCCGACGTCGCCGTCGGGTCGTGACCGGGGCCCGCCCGCGAACCTAGGGTCGGTAGGGCGGGGACCCCTCTGGAAGGTGGACCGACATGGACCGGGACCGGATGTGCGAGATCGTCGACGGCGTGCGCGCGCGAGGTGGCGGTGACGTCGACCGGATGGCGGTCGAGCTGTTCGACACCCTCTGTGGGCTGGGCGCCGACGAGGTCGTCGCCTTCCATCGCGAGTGCGGGCGCCAGCACCGGCGGATGTTCGTCCACCCGCTCTGGTGCGCGGGCGACTTCGCCATCGGCCCGCTCGGCGACGACCTCTTCGCGGACCTGCGCACGCACCTGCTCTTCCGCGGTCTCGAGGTCGTCGACGAGGTGCTCGCGGACCCCGACGCCCTCGCCGGGTACCTGCCGGCCGACCTCGACGAGGTCCGCCTCGCGCACGAGCTCGCGGCCGCGACGCCCGACGCGTACCAGTACCTCACCGGAGTCGACCTCTACGAGGCGTACCCCCGGCTCGCCGCGTCCGACCTGCCCGACGGGCACCCCCTCGGCGCCGTCCTCGACCCGGCGCGGTACGCGGAGGTGCTGCCCCGGCTGGCCCGCTGGCGGCGTCGGCGGACACCGTCGGGCTCCCGGCGGCACGGTGGCTTCTGAGCCGCCGCGGCTCGGGCGTCCCCTGCGGTGGTCATGCGACGCGATGGGGCTGCTGTGGCCGGTGGGACGTCTGAGCCGGTACCCTCCGACCCCGGTCAAGAGCACCCTCGCGCGTGTGCGACCATGAACGGCATGCGAGTTGACCACGTCGTCTACGCGGCCGAGCACGATGGCGTGCACGCGACGGCCGAGCGTCTCGCGAAGCTGATCGGCGTCGAGCCGGTCGACGGGGGAGTCCACCCGCGCTTCGGGACGCGCAACGTCATCCTGCCGCTCGCCCACGAGCGGTACGTCGAGGTCGTCGAGGTCCTCGACCACCCCGCCAGTGACAAGGCGCCCTTCGGGCAGGTCGTCCGGGCGCGCTCCCAGGCCGGCGGTGGCTGGCTCGGTTGGGTCGTCCGCGTCGACGACATCGCCGAGCAGGAGCAGCGCCTCGGCCGCGAGGCCGTCAACGGCAACCGGCACCGCCCCGACGGGGTCGAGCTGCGCTGGCGCCAGCTCGGGGTCAAGGGCCTGCAGGCCGACCCCCAGCTCCCCTTCTTCATCACGTGGGAGGAGGGCACGCCGCACCCCTCCGAGGACGCCGACACCGAGGTGACCATCGAGTCGCTGACGATCGCCGGTGACCCCGACCGCGTGCGCGACTGGCTCGGCCTGCCCGCCGACTACACCTCGTCGGTCATCGAGTTCTCCTTCGTGGCGCCGCACGGCACCCCCGGGCTCATGGCCGTCACGTTCGACACCCCGCAGGGCGAGGTCGTCGTCTGACGCCCCGCACCCCGCGACGACGAGGCCCCCGCCGGACCATCCGGCGGGGGCCTCGTCACGTCCTCGGGCCGACTTCTTGCGAGTTCCGCCGCCCGGCACACCGCGGGGCGGCGGAGAGCATCCGACTGATTGCGAGTTGCGCCGCTCGACACACCGCGGGGCGGCGCGTCGAGCGGCGGAACTCGCAGTCGGTGGGGAGGGACGGGTCAGCCGCGGGGGGTCCAGCGGCGCAGGCGCAGGCTGTTGGTCACGACGAGGACGCTCGAGGCGGCCATCGCGGCGCCGGCGACCATCGGGCTGAGCACCCCGGCGACGGCGAGCGGGATCGCCGCGACGTTGTAGCCGAACGCCCACCCGAGGTTCTGGCGGATGGTCCGCAGGGTCGCCCGCGAGAGGTCCATCGCGTCGACGACGGCCGGCAGCTCCGAGCGCAGGAGGACGATGTCGGCGGCGTCGGCCGCGACGTCGGTGCCGCTGCCCATCGCGATGCCGAGGTCGGCCTGCGCGAGCGCCGCCGCGTCGTTGACGCCGTCGCCGACCATCGCGACGACCCGCCCGCGGCGCTGGAGGTCGGCGACCATCGCGTGCTTGTCCTCGGGCCGGACGTCGGCGACGACGCGTCCGACGGGGATGCCCACGTCGCGGGCCACGGTGAGCGCGGCCCGGTCGTGGTCGCCGGTCAGGAGGTAGCAGACCAGCCCCGACTCGTCGAGCGCGCGCACGGCCCGCCCGGAGCTGCGCCGCACGGTGTCGGCGACGGTCAGCGAGGCCCGGGCCCGGCCGTCCCACCCGACCCAGACGCAGGTGCCCTCGGCGGCGGGGGTCGCGATCTCGCGCGGCACCTCGTCGAAGAGGTCGGCCCGGCCGACGACGACCTCGGTGCCCTTGATGCGGGCCCGCGCGCCGGCGCCGGGGAGCGCCTCGAAGTCGGAGGCCTCCGGCACGCCGAGTGCGCGGGAGCGGGCGGCCGCCACGACGGCCCGCGCCACCGGGTGCTCGCTGCCCTGCTCGACGGCCGCGGCGGCCCGCAGCGCCTGGTCCTTCGGCAGCCGGCCGGCGGTCGCGACGTCGACGAGCGTCATCTCGCCCGAGGTGACGGTGCCGGTCTTGTCGAGGACGACGGTGTCGATGCGCCGGGTGTCCTCGAGCACCTCGGCGCCCTTGATGAGGATGCCCATCCGCGCACCGCGGCCGGTGCCGACGAGCAGGGCCGTCGGCGTCGCGAGGCCGAGCGCGCAGGGGCAGGCGATGACGAGCACCGAGATGGCGACCTCGAGCGCGCGGGCGGGGTCGCCGGACCCCAGCCACCAGCCGACGAAGGTGAGCGCCGCGACGGCGAGCACGACCGGCACGAAGACCGCCGACACACGGTCGGCCAGGCGCTGCACCGGCGCCTTGCTCGTCTGCGCGCGCTCGACCATCCGCGTGATGCCCGCCAGCGTCGTCTCGGCGCCGACGCGCGTGGCCTCGACGACGAGGCGGCCGGTGGTGTTGACGGTGCCGCCGGTGACCTCGGCGCCCGGCGCGACGTCGACCGGCACCGACTCGCCGGTGACGAGCGAGGCGTCGACGGCGCTGCGCCCGTCGCGGACGACGCCGTCGGTGGCGACCTTCTCGCCGGGGCGGACGACGAAGCGGTCGCCGACGCCGAGCCGGTCGACGGGGACGCGCTCCTCGACGGTGGCCCCGGAGGCGGTGTCGGTGCGCAGCACCGCGACGTCCTTGGCGCCGAGGTCGAGCAGGCCGCGCAGCGCGTCGCGGGTGCGGTCGGTCGCGCGCGCCTCCATCCACCGGCCGACGAGGAGGAAGGTCGTGACGACGGTCGCGGTCTCGAACCAGACGTGCGCGCCGTCGCCGTCCATCCCGCCGGCGCGGCCGGTCACCACGACGACGAGGGACGAGAGGTAGGCCGCGAGGACGCCGAGCGAGACGAGGGTGTCCATCGTCGAGGCGCCGTGCCGGGCGTTGAGCGCGGCGGCCCGGTGGAACGGCCAGCCGGCCCACGCGACGACGGGGGTCGCGAGGACGAGCTGCACCCAGGGCGAGGCCGTGAAGTGCAGGCCGGGGACCATCGCGAGGACGACGACGGGGACGGTGAGGAGGGCGGCGACCTCGGCGCGCCGGCGCAGGTCGTCCTGGCGGGAGACCTGGTGGCGGGCCGCCGGCGCGACGGCGCGCTCGACCGCGGCGCCCGCGTCCGGGGCGGGTGACGCCGGGGCGTCGGTGGACGCGCCGTCGGCGGTGGTGGCGTCGGCGGCTGCGGTCGCGGCATCGGCATCGGCGGCCGGGGCGTCGCCGAGCACCTCGGCGCCGTACCCGGTGCGCTGCACGGTCGCGACGATGTCGGCGACGGTCAGCGGCCCGGTCCAGCGGACGGTGGCCTTCTCGGTCGCGAGGTTGACGACGGCGTCGACCCCGTCGAGGCGGCCGAGCTTCTTCTCGATGCGCGCCGAGCACGACGCGCAGGTCATCCCGGAGATCGCGAGGTCGACCTCGCGGACCTCGTCGGCGGGGCGGTCGGCGGTCTGGGTCATCTCAGCTCCTCACGAGGCGCGTGACGGCGGCGATGACCTCGTCGACCTTCTCGGTCGCGGCCTCGTCGGACTCGCGTGCGGCGTCGACGACGCAGTGGGCGACGTGCTCCTCGAGCAGGCCGAGGCTCACGGCCTGCAGCGCGCGGGTCACGGCGCTCACCTGGGTGAGGACGTCGATGCAGTAGGTGTCGTTCTCGACCATCCGGGCGATGCCCCGCACCTGGCCCTCGATGCGCTTGAGGCGGCGCAGGTGGGCGTCCTTGGTCTCGGAGTAGCCGGGGACGACCGGGTCGGCCGCGGGGGAGGTGGTCATGCGTCGATGATACCCCCATGGGGTATTAGGCGACCATCCGGGGGCCGCCGCCCGGGTCAGCCGAGGTGCTCCTTGACGAGCTTCTTCGGCGCCCTGGTCGCCCACGCGTCGGTGATGATCTCGGCGAGCTCGAGGTAGTCCAGCCGCCCGAGGTCTCGCTCGCGGACGAGGACGGCGTCGTAGCCGTCGAAGTGCGGTGTCGTGAACCAGGGCTCGCCGAGCTGGAGGATCGACTCCTTGTCGTCCGGGCCGGGCACGACGATGCAGATGACGTCGTCCATCCGCTCACCGGTGTCGGGGTCGACCGCGTCCTTGCGCGGCCCCCGCCAGGTGACGAAGCCCTTGCCGCGCACCGCGTAGGACGGGTGGGTGTCGGTGCCCTCGCGCGTGACGTCGGGCAGGGCCATCGCGATGCCGTCGACGTCGTCGCGGTCGACGGGACGCGGGTCGGTGCTGGACACGGCCCCACCCTCCCACGCCGGGCGTCCCGCGCTCCACCGCGAAAGTGTGTGAAACCGCCGGGCGACACCGGCGGGTTCACACGCGTTCGCGGAGAGGGGGAGGCGGAGGGGGCGGTCAGTCGCGCGGCGGGGCGACGATCTCGAGCGGGGCGCCCCAGCCGTCGTAGGTGATGGTGACCCTCGAGTCCCCCATCGTCGCGTTCGCGTCGCGCAGCAGGCCGTCCTCGTCGACCCGGACGATGTAGGTGACCGTGTCGGGCGACCCGGGCTGCGTCACCATCCCGAGCGTCGCCCAGGCGGCGTCCGCCCGCACGGCGACGGCGTAGGTGGTCAGGGTGTGGCTCTCGACCACCTCCGTCCTGCCCCGCGTCACTGACCGGACGCCGTCCTGCCACGCCCGGACGTGGTGCGACGGGCCGGCGGCCTCGAGTCCCTCCGGGCGTTCGTCGACCTCCGTCCACGGCGACCCGAGCGGCTCCTCGTCCTGGGTCCACACGACGTCGTCGATGACGACGACGTTGAGCGACTGCTCCGCGTCCCGCAGGAGGACCCGCTGTGCACCGGTCAAGAGCAGGAGGTCGGCGTTGAGGAACTCGTAGTCCGAGTCGACCACGACGTTCACCGAGTCCTGCCCCTCGACCTTCTCCAGGAGCCCACCGAGGAACGCCTCGGCGTCGACCGGCCCCGGCGCCGGGGTGGCCGACGTGGACGCAGCGGTACGCGACGCCGCCGGCGCGGTGGTCGGGGCGGTCGCGCCTCCGGCCGGGGTGCCGGTGCACGCACCCAGCGTCATCGCGCCGCCGACCGCCACGAGGACGAGAACGGTCCGACCGCGCCACGAGGCGCGACGGAGCTCAGCGGTGGACCCACCCACGATGCAACCCCCTGGACGACTGGGCGCAGTCTCCCACCGCGAACGCGTGTGAACCCGCCGGTCGGCACCGGCGTGTTCACACGCGTTCGCGGGAGGAAGGGGGTGAAGGAGGGGGCGGGGGCAGGGGGCGGGGGCAGGGGGCGGGCAGCGTCAGAGGGTGCGGGTGAGGAAGGTGCTGTGGCGGTCGGGGCGGTAGTCGCCGAAGGGCTCGCAGTCGACGAACCCGTGCGCGCGGTAGAGGCCGCGCGCCGGCGCGAAGACGTCGCCGGAGCCGGTCTCCAGGCTGACCCGCGTCGCACCGGCCGCGCGCGCCTGCTCCAGGGCGTGGTCGAGCAGCCGCCGCCCGAGGCCGGAGCCGCGCAGCGAGGGCGCGACCCGCATCGTCTTCAGCTCGAGGTGGCCGCCACCGAGGTCCTTGAGCGCCACCGACCCGACGAGCGCGCCCGCCGACTCGGCCACCCACAGCCGCACGGCGGGGTCGCGGAACTGCTCCAGCGAGAGCGCGTGGCGGCTGCACGCCGGCGCGGTGGGCTCCATCTCGGCGAGGTGCTCGGCGACCAGCACGGCCAGCCGCGGGTCCTCGAGCCGCGCCGGGACGATGGCCACCGCCGCCGTGCTCACGGCAGGTGCCGCACCAGGGTGGGGGCGAGGCCGACGTAGGTCGCCGGCGTCATCGCGGCGAGGCGCTCCTCGACGTCGGCGGGCAGCCCGAGGCCGCGGACGAACGCGACGAGGTCGTCCTGGCCGATGCGGCGGCCGCGGGTCAGCTCCTTGAGCCGCTCGTACGGCTCCTCCATCCCCGGCACGCCGCGGGCGCCGAGCGCGCGCATCGCGGACTGCACCGGCTCTCCGAGGACCTCCCAGTTGGCGTCGAGGTCGGCGGCCATCGCGGCCGGCACGGCGTCGAGGCCGTCGAGCCCCCGGTGCGCGTTGTCGATGGCGAGGAGGCTGTGCCCGAACGCGGTGCCGATGTTGCGCTGCATCGAGGAGTCGGTGAGGTCGCGCTGCAGGCGGCTCTGGACGAGCGTCGAGGCGAGCACGTCGAGCAGGGCGTTCGAGACCTCGAGGTTGGCCTCGGCGTTCTCGAAGCGGATCGGGTTGACCTTGTGGGGCATCGTGCTCGACCCGACGGTGCCCTGACCGCGCACCTGGGCGAAGTAGCCCATCGAGATGTACGTCCACACGTCCGTGCACATGTTGTGCAGGACGCGGTTGAAGCGCGCGACGTCGGCGTAGAGCTCGGCCTGCCAGTCGTGGCTCTCGATCTGGGTCGTCAGCGGGTTCCACGTGAGGCCGAGGTGCTCGACGAAGGTCCGGCTGATGTCCTCCCAGTCGGCCTCGGGCACCGCGGCGAGGTGGGCGCCGTAGGTGCCGGTGGCACCGTTCAGCTTGCCGAGGTACTCGGCGTCCTCGATGCGGCGCAGCTGGCGGCGCAGGCGCCACGCGAGGACGGCGAGCTCCTTGCCCATCGTCGTCGGGGTCGCCGGCTGGCCGTGGGTGTGCGCGAGCAGCGGCACGTCGGCGAGCTCGGTGGCCATCGACGTCAGCTGCTCGACGAGGGCGGTCGCCCGCGGCAGCCAGACCTGCCGCACCGCGCCCTGGACCATGACGCTGTACGAGAGGTTGTTGATGTCCTCGCTCGTGCAGCAGAAGTGGATGAGCTCGGCGAGGCCGGCGTCCTCCTTGGCGGGCGCGATGTCGCGCAGCCGCGCCTTGAGGAAGTACTCGACCGCCTTGACGTCGTGCTGCGTCACCCGCTCCGTGGCCGACATCTCGTCGATCTCGTCGGCGCCGAAGGTCGTGACGACGGCCCGCAGCCGGGCCTTCTCGTCGTCGGTGAGGCGGCGCACGCCGGGCACGACCTCGCGGTCGGTCAGGTGCAGCAGCCACTCGACCTCGACGTGCACGCGGGCGCGGTTGAGCGCCGGCTCCGACAGGTGGTCGACGAGCCCGGCGACGACCCCGCGGTACCGGCCGTCGAGCGCCCCGAGCGCGATGGGCGGGGCGACGTCGACGAGGGACTGGGCGGCGTGGAGCCCGGACGCGACCGGGGGCGTGCTCGACATGGCCCCCATCCTCCCAGAGCGCGCGCGGGCGTCGTCCCCGGCGTCCGGGCGCCGCCCGCTGCCGGGTCGGCGGTCAGGCGTCGAGGGCGCGGCGGACGTGCTCGACGATGCCCGGCACGGCGGCGCGGATCTCGTCGTAGGTCTGCTCGTACTCGGCGTCGCCGCCGTACCAGGGGTCGTCCATCCCGAGCTCGCCGACGGCCACGGCGTCCGGGTCGAAGGAGCGCACCAGCCGGACCTTCGCGGCGTCGTCCTCGTCGCGGGCCAGGCGGCCGAGGCGTTCGGCGTGCGGGTGGTCGGCGGCGAGGACGAGGTCGGTGTCGTCGAACCAGTCGGCGCGGAACTGCCGGGCGCGGTGGGCCGACCAGCCGACGTCGGGATGGCCGTGCCGGCGCAGCGTGGCGATGGTCTGCGGGTGCGCCGGGTTGCCGAGCTCCTCGGCGGAGGTGCCGGCCGAGTCGACCTCGACGCGGTCGCCGAGGCCGGCGTCGTCGAACGCCTCGCGCAGGAGCATCTCGGCCATCGGCGAGCGGCAGATGTTGCCGTGGCAGACGACGGTGACGCGGTAGGGGTGGTCGCTGGCGCTCATGCCCCCATCATCGCCGGGCTCCGTGCGGGTGCGGCGCCCGCCCCGGCCGGTCGTCAGGAGATGTCGAACCAGCCCGGTGCGGCGGCGGTGAAGTCCTCGGCGGTCATCGACCCCGCACCCGCGGGGATGCGTCCCCAGAGCGGCGCCCCGGTGACGCGCGGGAGGTCGACGAGGTTCTCGGTCTCGGCGAGCCCGGGGTCGGCCGGCCACGAGCCGACGACGACCCCGATGAGCGGCAGCGAGCGGGCGGCGAGCGCCTCGGCGGTGAGCTGGGCGGTGCTGAGCACGCCCAGGCCCGGCGACGCCACGAGCACCACCCCGCACGAGACGCCCTTGTAGCGCAGGGCGGTGCCGAGGTCGGCGAGCGTGCCGCCGCGGGAGTCGAGACGCACGAGCAGGCCGCCCGCGCCCTCGACGATGGTGACGTGGGCCTGCGCCGCGAGCTCGCCGATCTGCTTGGCGTGCAGGGCGACCGGCGGAAGCGTCACGCCCTCGCGGCGGGCCGCGGCCTCCGGGGAGAGCGGGTCGCGCAGCCGGAGGAGCTCGTGCGTCACGAGGTCGGTGCCGACGAGCCGGCGCACCGCGTCCACGTCACCGGGGTCGCCCGGGCCGACGCCGGTCTGGGTGGGCTTGACGACCTGCACCTCGGAGCCCCGCCCGCGGACCAGGGCCGCGAGGGCGGCGGTGGCGACGGTCTTGCCGACGTCGGTGCCGGTGCCGGTGACGAGGACGACGGAGGGGAGTGCGCGCGGGTCGCTCACTGCTCGCGCCCGGGGACGATCTCGGCGAGGACGGCTGCGGCACGGTCGAGGTCGTGCGCCGTGTGGTGGGCGTGCGCGGTGAGGCGCAGCCGCGACGTGCCGTCGGGGGTCGAGGGCGGGCGGAACGCGCCGACGCGCACCCCGAGCGCGAGCGCCCGCTCGACGGCCTCGACCGTCTCGTGCGGCCCGGGCATCGGCACGGACATGACGGCCCCGGTCGGCGCCTCGACCCCGACGGCCTCGGCGAGGCGGGCGGCGTTGGCGTGCAGGCGGGCCGGCAGCTCGGGATGGTCGCGCAGGACCTCGAGCGCGGCGAGCGCCGCGCCGGCCGCCGCCGGGGCGAGGCCGGTGTCGTAGACGAACGGCCGGGCCGTGTTGACGAGGTGCTCACGGACCTCGGGGGCGGCGAGGACCGCTCCGCCCTGGGAGGCCAGCGACTTCGAGAGGGTCGTCGTGACGACGACGTGCTCGGCGCCCATCGACCCGGAGGCCGCCACGAGCCCGGCGCCGCCCGGCCCGACGACCCCGAGCGCGTGGGCCTCGTCGATGACGAGCAGGGCGCCGGCCTCGGCGGTCAGCGCGACGAGGTCCTCGACGGGCGCGACGTCACCGAGCACGGAGTAGACCGACTCCGCGACGACGACCGCGCGCGGGGTGTCACGGCGGGCCAGGAGCTCGGCGACGTGCTCGAGGTCGTTGTGCCGCGAGACCGTCACGGCGGCCCGGGCGAGGCGGCAGCCGTCGATGAGCGAGGCGTGGGCGTGCTCGTCGCTGACGACGAGGGAGCCGGCGTCGGCGAGGGTCGTGAGGACCGAGAGGTTGGCCGCGTAGCCGCTGGAGAGGACGAGGGCCGAGGGGGCGCCCGTCATGGCGACGAGCGAGGCCTCGAGCTGCTCGTGGACGTCGAGCGTGCCCGTGACGAGCCGGGAGGCGCCGGCGCCGGTGCCGTAGGTCTCGACGGCGGCGACGGCCCCGGCGACGACGGCGGGGTGGTGCCGCAGGCCGAGGTAGTCGTTGCCCGCGAGGTCGAGGACGTCGCGCGCCTTGGTCGTCACGAGACGCCGGGTCAGCCCCACGGCGTCGCGGGCCGCGGCGGCGTCCCTGATCCAGTCCAGCGGGCTGCTCATCCCTCGATCCTGCCATGCCCGGCCGCCGGCACTTGTGACAAGTCCTTGACACAAGTGCCGCGAGCAGTCATCCTCCTTGTGTCAAGCATCCGGTACAAGCAAAGGAGGCGACCGTGCTCGTCAGCATCCTCGCCCTGCCGCTCGCGCTCGTCGCCTTCGGCGTCGCCCTGGCGCGTCGCCACGTCGTCACCGTCGGGGTCAACGAGCACGCCGAGGTCGTCCGCATCGCCGACCGCACCCGAGGATGGCGGCTCGTCGGCCTCGCCCTGGGGCTCGTCGGCGGCGGGCTGCTGCTCGGCCTCGGGCAGCGGGTCGACGCGCTCGGCCGGCTGACGGCGCTCGCCCCGGCGGCCGTCGGCGCCGGGGTGCTGCTCGGCACGGTCGTCGGCGAGCTGACGGCACGGCCCTCCGTCGGGGTCCGGCGCACCGCGGTCGTCGAGACGCGGACCGTGCGTTCGGTGCTGCCGCGGGGGCGGGCGACCCTCCTCGCGCTCGCCACCGTGGCGCTCGGCGGGGTCCTCGCCGCCGGCGCCGCCTGGGGCTCACCGGACGATCTCGGCCGCGCGGGTCGCGCCCTCTCCGAGCGGTGCACGCTGCTCGTCGACGGGGTCGCGACGCAGGTGGCGGGCTCGCGCGGGCCGTGGCCCGGGTCGTTCTACGCCCTGCCGCTCGCGGCGACGTCCGGCGTCCTCGCGCTGCTGACGGTGCTCGCCCTGCGGGCGGTCGTCCGTCGGCCCTGCCCCGACCCGCACGGCCTCGGCCTGGACTCGGTGCTGCGCCGGTGGTCGGCCGGGACGGTCCTCACCGCCGCGCTCTTCGCGGTGCTCGGCACCCTCGGGCCGGTCGCCTCGCTCATGGTCGCGCCGCTCGCCGACCTCGACTGCGGCACCCCCGCCCAGGCCGTCGGCCGCTGGGTCGTCACCGTCCTCGGCCCGCTCGCGCTCGTCGGGGCGGCCGCCGCGCTCGGGGCGTTGCTCGTCACGCCGCGCGTGCGCGTCGAGGACCTGCCCCGCCCGCTGCCGGGGGACGCGTCACCGGTCGGGGCCCCGCGGCGATGACGCTGCAGTCCGTCACGGTCGACGTCCTCGACCCGACACCGCCCTACGAGCAGCTCCGGCGCCAGCTGGCCGACCTCGTCGGTTCCGGCGTGCTGGCGCCGGGCGACCGCCTGCCCCCGGTGCGGCAGCTGGCCGCCGACCTCGGGCTCTCGCCGGGCACGGTCGCCCGCACCTACCGGGAGCTGGAGCAGTCCGGTCACGTCCGCTCGCGCCGGGGCGGGGGGACCCGCGTGGCGCCGCACCCCCCGACCACCTCGACCCCCGAGCAGGCCCTCGAGGAGGCCGCGCGCGCCTACCTCGAGCGGGCCCGCGTCCTCGGTCTCGGCCCCGCCGAGGCCGCCGCGGCCCTCGACCGCGTCACCCCCCGCTGACCCAGCCCCACCCGCCCCACCTTTTCGGGGTCACCCCGAAATGTCCACGAGACCCCGGCTCGGAGCCGGGGTCTCGTGGACGAACCCTTGTGTCGGGGCTCTGCCTCAGCCGGTGAACACCCGCAGGCCGCGCGGCGTGCCGATGCCGCTCGGGGCGTCGTAGCCCTTCACGCCGCGGCAGAGGTAGTCGCCGCCGCAGAAGCCGTTCGTGCCGCCGACGACGTCGTTGACGAAGGCGGTGCGTCCGTACAGCGCGCTCGTCCGCACGGTCCGGCCGGCACGGGCCGCCCCGACCATCCCCGCGACGAGCGGCGCGGACGTGCTCGTGCCGCCGAGGACCACCCAGTCCGGGCCGAAGGGGTTCTCCCACGTGTCGTAGACGGCGACGCCGGTCTGCGGGTCGGCGACCGCCGAGATGTCCGAGACCGTGCGCATCGCGCAGTGCGTGTCCTTCTGGCCGGCCGGCTTGGGGAACCACGCCGAGCACCCGCTGCCCGCGAACTCCCAGACCCGCTCGGACCAGCCCCGGGCACTGGTGCTGCGGCGCAGCGACGTCCCCCCGACCGCGATGACGTCCGGCAGCGCCGCCGGGAAGCTCGCCGTCGTGAAGCCCCAGTCGCCCGAGGAGACGACACTGATCATCCGGTCGCTGCGGTAGGGGCGCTTCACCGTGAGCGCGAAACCGGACTCGTCGGCGCCGTAGCTGTGCGACGCGACGCTCGCGCCGAGGCGACGGGCCGTCTCGGTCGCGGCGGCGAGGTTCTCGAGCGACGGGTCGTCGGCCGTGACGAGGAGGATGCGGCAGGTCGGGCAGGCGGCCGAGACCATCTGGACGTCCATCGAGCCCTCGAGCGCCCACCCGGGGTCGCCCGCCGGGAGCGGCGCGGCGCGGCCCTGCTGGTTGACCTTGCGGAAGCAGCCGGTCGACGAGCGGCACGGCGGCAGCTTGTACGTCGCGCGGTAGACGGCGAGGTCGGCCTCGGCGTGGGGCACGTCACCGGCGATGAGTACGGCGACCGTGGCCGTGCTGCCCGTCGCGGGGAGCCCGTAGGCCTTGCGCAGCTGGTCGGCGCCGTAGCCCGGCGGGCGGGTGGCCGCGGTGGCGAGGGCGCCGGTGCCCCGCGCCCCCACGAGGCGGTCGGTCGCGGCGCTCGCAGCGAGCCCGGCCTGGCGGGTGACGCGGTCGACGCGGCCCTTGGCGAGGCACCGTGCCTTACCCGGACGTGGTGTCGCGCAGGCGTTCTCGACCACCGCGGGCGCGGTGAGCGTCACGTCCGCCGTGGCGGGCGACGGGTCGAGCGGAGCCGCGCTCGTCGGGGCGGCCACGAGGGTCGCGCCGACGACGGCGGTGGCGAGGAGGGCGCCCGTGGCCCGCAGGACGCGGCGGCCGGGACGGGGGGAGGCAGTGCGCTGACGGTTCATCGTGGTCTCCAAGGTCTCAGCGCACGGTCCACGCGCGGGTGATGGTCTGGGTGACGGTGCTGCTCGCCGAGTCGTTGGCACGGACGCGCAGGTCGGCGGTGCCGGCCGAGCGCGGGACGCGCAGGTCGAGGGCGAACGTGGTCGGCCCGGTACGGGTCCACGGCACCGTCGTCCACGGCCCCGAGCCGTACCTCACGTCGACGGCCAGGCTCGTCACGCGGGCCGTCGACAGGTAGGGCGTCAGGGTGAGGGTGCCGGTGTGCCGGCCGGGGAGCACGGTGCCGTCGTCCCCGATCCGGAGGTCGTAGCGCGGCTCCAGCATCGAGAGCGCGCTGCACGGCCCCACGCCGTCGAGGCAGTACTCGGCGGGCACGGTGCCCCGCGCGGTCCGCGGGACCTGCCAGGTCGTCGTGGTCGTCGAGTCCGCGAAGCCGAGGCGCCGCATCCGCTCGCGGTGCTGGATGACGACGGGCGCCGTGCCCTTCGGCAGCTCGACGAGGTCGACCATCGGACCGTCGGACTCCCGGAGCACCCGCCCCGCGGTCGAGACCGACCACCGGACGCGCGACGGGTCGTCGACCAGGCCCCAGTGCGCGGGGTCGTTGTCGGAGAACGACGGCACGCCGAGGAACAGGTGGCCGTCCTGGAGGCACGCGCCGCACACCGGGAAGGTCGGGCTCGGTCGGGCGATGCTCGGGTGCGACGGCCGCTGGTTCCACACCTCGGAGTGCGAGGTGCCGGGGACGATGGGCCGCTCGGCGGACGTGAGGTACTCCGAGCCGACGTTGCTCTCCCAGTCGTAGGCGGCCGTGTACGACGCCGACACCGTGAGGCCCGCGCTGCCGCCACTCCACACCGTCGTCCGGGCGGGGGCCGGCCGGAAGAAGCCGATCCCGATGCCGCTGCCGTTCGGGAGGGTGATGCCGTGCTCGATGAGTGCGTCCATGCCGCTGCGTGCCGTGCTGCCGCGGTACCGGTGCGTGACCTGCATCAGCTCCGACGGCTTCGGGTCGAGGGTGATGTCGGCGGGCAGGGCGTCGGCGAATGCGGCGCCGAGGTCGTACTGGTACGCCGGGGCCGCGGCGTGTCCGCGCTCGGTCGAGATGGAGGTGTAGGCGCTGTCCAGGGAGCCGTGGACCACCGAGCCGGCCGGCACCGGGGAGTAGCGCACCGGCTGGCCGTCGAAGGAGATCACTCCGAGGGCGAACGAGCCGGCGCCCTTCGCGTCGAGGCGGTTGACGTCCAGGGCGGTGAAGACGGTGTCGGTCGGCTGCGGGGTCCGCGTGCGCGCCTGGGCCGTGGCGGCGCGGGTGTCGAGCCGCAGCGTCGTCGGGCCGGTGACGAGGGACTCGGGCTGCACGACGAGCCCGCTCGAGGTCTCGTCGCCGAACAGCGCGGCCAGCTGGTAGTGGCCGGCCGGGACGCTGAGGCGGGCTTCGCCGCCCACCGTGAACCCGGCGGTGAAGGCCTTGCGCATGTCGTCGACGTTGGTGAGGATCACGAGCCCCTCGACCGGGGTGCTGCCGTCGCCCAGCCGGATCTTCACGGTGTGCATCGGGAAGGTCGGGCGGACGGTCGGCGAGGCGGCGGTGATGCCGGCGACGCCGCGGAACACCGATGCGGCGGAGCGTGTCCGCAGGGCCTTCGCGAGCGCGGCCGACGACTCGGCGGTGACCACCCCGGTGGCCGTGCGCCCGGAGCGCTTCGTGATGCTCACGCCCGGGACCGCGGTCGGGGTCGAGGTGGAGTCGTACGTGACGGTGACCGGCGTCTGCGCCGGCTTGGTGGCGAGGGTGCGGGCGTCGAAGAGGGAGAGGTCGAGGCGGCCGACGAGGGGGCGGACCGCCGACGGCACGACGTACGTGTGGTCGGTCGTCCGCACGACCGAGAAGGACGAGCGCGACCCCGGGCTGCGGGTGACCGTGAGCGGCCGCCCGGCCCCGGGCAGCGTGACGACGTCACCGGTGATGAGGCGGACCCGCTGCGCCGCCGAGAACGCCGAGGCGTCGACGGCCGGGCTCGCGGTGGCGTTGCGTGGCGCGACCGTCGGTGGCGGTGCGGCGTCGGCCGGGATCGTCAGGCCGGCCGCCGCGAGGGCCGCGACGGCGGCGACGGACGCGGCGCGAACCGCGGTGGAGATGGGTGGACGGCGCATGCTGTTCTCACCTTCAGGAGTCCCCGGCACTGCTGTGGTGAGCGATGTCTACTCGGTATGCGCGCGGCTCCACAAGAGTCTTGCGAGAACTCGCAACCGCGCCCGTCGGCCCTCAGCCGTGGACGTCCGCGACGGCACCGACGAGGCCGCCCGTCAGGGTGGCCAGGTCCGCGTCGGAGGTGACGTAGGGAGGCATCGTGTAGACGAGGTCGCGGAACGGCCTCACCCAGACGCCGCGGGCGACCGCCGCGGCGGTGACCTCGGGGACGCGTACCGGCTCGCGCAGCTGGACGACGCCGACGGCGCCGAGGACCCGCACGTCGGCGACCGCGTCCAGCGTTGTCGCAGAGGCGAGCCCGTCGCGCAGGCCGGCCTCGAGGCGCGCGACCTCGGCCTCCGTGTCGCGTCGGGCGAGGAGGTCGAGGTTGGCGACCGCGACCGCGCAGGCGAGAGGGTTGGCCATGAACGTCGGGCCGTGCATGAGCCCTCCGGCGGCGCCCCGGCTGACCCCCTCGGCGACCTCGCGGGTGCAGAGCACCGCCGCCAGCGTGAGGTACCCGCCGGTCAGCGCCTTGCCGACGCAGAGGATGTCCGGGGTCGTGGTCACGCGGTCGCCGGCCCAGCGCGGGCCGGTGCGGTGGAAGCCGGTCGCGATCTCGTCGTGGATGACGAGGGCGCCGTGCTCGCGCGCCAGCCCGTGCAGCACCTCGAGGACCCGCGGTGGGTAGACGTGCATGCCTCCGGCGCCCTGGAGGACCGGCTCGAGGATGACCGCGGCGATGTCGGCAGCGTTGCGCGCGAACACTTCTCGCGTGGTGGTCTCCCACGCGACGAGGGCGGGGTCGTCCGCGGCGAGGTCGATCCCGCCGGGCGGGCGCGGGGCGAAGACGTGCTCGGGCAGGACGCCGCGGAAGAGCGCGTGCATCCCGCCGTCGGGGTCGGTGACGGACATCGGCGAGAAGGTGTCGCCGTGGTAGCCGCCGCGGACGGTGAGGAAGCGCGTGCGTGGGCGGCCGGAGGCGAGCTGGTACTGGAGCGCGGCCTTCATCGCGACCTCGACCGAGACCGACCCGGAGTCGGCGAGGAAGACGTGCTCGAGCCCGGTGGGCGAGAGGGCCAGCAGGCGCCGGGACAGCTCGACGGCCGGCTCGTGGGTCAGGCCGCCGAACATCACGTGGGCCATGCGGCCGAGCTGCTCGGTGACCGCGGCGTCGAGCTCGGGCACGCGGTAGCCGTGGACCGCGCACCACCAGGAGCTCATCGCGTCGACGACCTCGTGCGCGTCGCCCGCGGCGTCACGCAGGCGCAGGCGCACGCCCTCGGCGGACTCGACGACGTACGGGTCGGTGGGCGTCAGCGCGGAGGAGTAGGGGTGCCACACGTGCGCGCGGTCGAAGGCGCGCAGGGCGGCGAGGGCGGCGGCATCCATCGCGGCCCATCATGCCCGGCGGTTCGTGCGGCCCCATCACGGCGAACACGTATGAGCTCGCCGGAGGGCACCGGCGTGCTCACACGCGTTCGCGGGAGGGCCTGCGGGGGTGGCGTCGCCTCAGGCGGCGTCGCGGGCGCGCTCGACCTTGGCCGCGAGCGAGCGGACGAGGTCGCGCAGGGCGGCGTCGAGCTCGGCGTCGGCCAGGCGGCCCTCCTCGAAGGCCTGGAAGGCGGAGCCCACGCCCACGGTGTCCTCGAGGACGTCGGCGCCGGCGACCGTGAGGACCTTGACGCCCTCCTCGCGGGCCCACTGGGCGGCGCGCGGCGAGCCGCTCGCACCGAGGACGGCGGCGGGCTTGCCGGCGACGGCCGCGGCGCCGCGGGGGCGCGAGACCCAGTCGACGGCGTTCTTCAGCGCGCTCGGGAGGGAGCCGTTGTACTCGGGGGTGACGAGCAGGAGCGCGTCGTGGTCGGCGACGGCGTCGCGCAGGTCGCGGGCGACCTCGGGCAGCGCGTCGTCGTGGTCGAGCTCCTCGGAGTAGTGCGGGAGGTCGGCGAGGCGCTCGAAGACGGTGGTGCGGACGCCGGAGGGCAGGTGGGCGACGGCGGCGTCGGCGAGCTGGCGGTTCGTGGAGCCGGCGCGCAGGCTGCCGACGAGGACGAGGACGTTCACGGTGGTGTTCTCCTGGTCGTGGCGATGGGCGGATCGGACGGGGCGATCGACGCTGATCAGGTCGTTGAACGCGCAACGACCCCCGGCTATTCCGCCCGGCCGCCCGTCAGCCCCAGGTCGTGCGCTCGACGCTGCCGTGGGCCACGCACGTCGCGGTCCACGCGGCCGGGGTGACCTGCACCTTCATCCGGCGACGGCAGTGCACGCAGAAACGCGGGGGGTCGAGCGCACCGCGGCGCTCGCACGCCGCGTGGTCGCCGTCGGCCAGCGCGAGCCCGCACTGGCCGCACCACGTGCCGGGCTCGTCGCCCCGCGCGACCGGCTCGTGCGCCCCGGCATCCGCGAACACCATCGGGGTCAGAACGTCTCGTTGAGCGCCTTGATCGGCATCTCGAGCTCGTCGAGGAGGGCGAGGTCCTCGCGGGGGTCGCGCCCCAGCGTCGTCAGGTAGTTGCCGACGATGACCGCGTTGATGCCGCCGAGCAGCCCGTCGCGCGTGCCGAGGTCGCCGAGGGTCAGCTCGCGGCCGCCGGCGTAGCGCAGGATCGTCCGCGGCAGCGCGAGGCGGAAGGCGGCGATGGTGCGCAGGGCGTCGCCGGTGCCCATCGGCTCGAGGTCGCCGAACGGGGTGCCGGGGCGGGGGTTGAGGAAGTTGAGCGGCACCTCGTGGGGCTCGAGCTCGCCGAGCTGCGCGGCGAGCTCGGCGCGCTGCTCGAGGGTCTCGCCCATCCCGACGAGCCCGCCGCAGCAGAGCTCCATCCCGGACTCCTTGACCATCCGGCAGGTGTCGAGCCGCTCGTCGAAGCTGTGCGTCGTCACGACCTGCGGGAAGTAGGAGCGCCCCGCCTCGAGGTTGTGGTTGTAGCGGTGCACCCCCATGTCGACGAGCTCGTCGACCTGCTCCTGCGTGAGCATCCCGAGCGAGGCGGCGACCTGGATGTCGACGGCGGCCCGGATGGCGGCGACGCCCTCGCGCATCTGCTCCATGAGCTTCGCGTCGGGGCCGCGGACGGCGGCGACGATGCAGAACTCGGTGGCCCCCGTGGCAGCGGTCTGCTTGGCCGCGCGCACGAGCTCGGGGATGTTGAGCCACACCGAGCGCACCGGGCTCGTGAACTGGCCGCTCTGAGAACAGAAGTGGCAGTCCTCGGGGCAGCCGCCGGTCTTGAGCGAGACGATGCCCTCGACCTCGACCGCGGGCCCCTGGTACTTCATCCGCACCTCGTGGGCGAGGGCGAGGAGGTCCTGGAGGCGCTCGTCGCCGGTGCGCAGGACCTCGAGCACCTGCTCCTGCGTCAGGGGGACGCCGCGCTCGAGCACCTGCTCGCGGGCGACGTCGAGGATGTCGGTGCCGGTGGCCTGTGCCGTCATGCGGGCGATTGTTGCAGCCGACGTCGCGTCGGGCGCGCCCCCGGGCCGGACGGACGGACCCCCGGCCGGCGCGCGCTGCACCGTCCGGGGGTCCGAGGAGCTCGTCCGAGGACCGGGATCAGCTGAGGAACTGGCCGAGCATCCCGCCCTGCTGGCCGCCGCCGCCCTGGTGGCCGCCGTCGACGACGTTCTCGCAGGGCTGCACGAGCACGTAGCCCTGGCCGCCGAAGGCCATCTGGAGCAGCTCGCCGGTGCCGCCGCGGATCATCGAGCCGAAACCGCCGGTGTCGACGCGGACGTCCATCGAGACGCCGGAGGTCCACAGGACGACGGCCTGGGCGTCGGCGAAGGTCGGGGAGGAGGCGACGTCGAGGGCGATGGGGTCGCCCTTGGTCGTCACCGCGACGTAGCCGGTGCCGCGCAGCGAGACGTTGTAGAGGCCGCCGGTCATCGCGGCACCGCGGGCCTGGATGCGGTGGATGTCCCACTGGATCGAGCTGGAGAACGCGAGGACGTTGTTGCCGTTGACCGAGATCATGTCGTTCTCGAGGTACATGACCTGGATCTCGGCGGCCTCGTCGGCGACGAAGAGCTCGCCCTGGCCGGAGCACTCCATCATCTTGACGCCCTCGCCGGTCATCGCCGCCTTGAACATCTTGCCCATGCCGCCCGAGCCCTTGTTCGCGAAGCGGACGTCGCCCTGGTAGGCGACCATCGAGCCGGTCTTCGCCTGGACGGGCCCGTAGCGCATGTCGATGCGCAGGAGCTTCTTGTTCTGGAGGGAGAACGGGTCCTGGCTCTCCTTCTCGCGAAAGTCCTGGAACAAGGAGCCGTGGATCGTCATCGTGCCGCCTTCTCGTGTCGTCGGGGACGGCGTCCCCGCTGTCGTCAACGCTAGAAGAGACGAGGGGGTCGGCACTATGGTTCCGGGGAGTCCCGAGGGTCAGGTCAGGGAGGTCCCGGATGAGCTTCTTCGAGCGGGCGAAGGCGGCGGCGAGCGACCTCGCCGCCAAGGCCGACGTCGCGATGTCCAACGCCGGCGTCAACGTCCCGGGGATGGGGGGCGACCGCGCGCTGCGCGACCTGGGGGTGCTGGCGTGGCTCGAGGCCACCGGCCGCCCCGTCGACGCCGCCGACCGCGAGCGGGTGATGGCGACGCTGCGCGAGCTGGAGACCGCCGGGCGGCTCGGGCCGCTCACGGTGACGCCTGCGCAGCCCTACGGGGCACCGCCGCCCCCGCCCGGGGCCGGTGGTCCCCCGCCGCCCCCGCCCGGGGCGGGTGCGCCACCGCCTCCGCCGCCGGCGCCCGGGGCCGGTGCGCCCCCACCGCCCCCGCCGGGTGGGGTCTCGCCCGCGGGGGACGCGCCCGCCGGCCCGCCGCCGGGCGCCGCCCCGGACCCGAGGCCGCCGCTGCCCGACACCGACGAGCAGCCCCCGTCGTCCTCCACGCCGCCGCCCCCGCCGCCCCCCAGCTGGGCCTGAGCGGGGCGGTCGCGGCGGTCCCGCGTCCCGCCCGCCCGCGCCCGCGCCGCGCCCCGCTCGCGCATCACGACGGCGAGGTTCCTGAGAACGCGGGTGCGTGGTGTGCTCTCCCGACATCCATGCTCCGCGGAAGGTTTACCTTCCCCTCGCAACCACACGGTTGAGTCGCGGAAGGTCTACCTTTCGCGGCGCAAGGGATCCCTTGCCGGGTGGAAGGGAAACCTTCCGCGGGGCAAGGAGTCTCGTGGGTGGGTCCGACGATGGTTGCGCGCGGAAGGTAAACCTTCCGGAGCGCCAGGAGGCTGGGAGCACACACCTCCGGGGGCGGCGGCGACCGCCCGGTCGCCGATGGGCGGGCGCCGGTCAGGCCCGCCGACGGGCAGCGTCGAGGAGCCCACGGAGCACCGCGGCCTCGGCCGCGGGACGCTCGCCGTCCGCAGGGCGCCCCAGGGCCCGCAGCCGGTCGGCCGCCGCGACCCGCTCCGCCACCTCCTGCTCGACCACCGCTCGCACCTCGTCCTCGGAGAGCTCCCGCCGCGGGACGTCCGCCGCTCCCACCCCGAGGGCCGCCTCCTCCATCGCACCCGCCCGCGGGCGGTCGCCCGACGGGACGGCCTCGGCGTTACCCAGCGCGGCGAGGGCCGAGCGCAGGGCCGAGACGGTGACCGCGTCCCGGGCCCGCATCGCCGGCACGAGGCCGGCCGACAGGGCCGCCCGCAGGTCGCCCGGCGCCGCCTCGCCGGTCACGACCAGGCCGCCACGAGGAGCGCCAGCGGCGCAGTGAGGGCCACCGCCGCGATGGCGTAGGCGGCCGCGGCCAGGCGGGGGTGCGGCCCCAGCGCGAGCAGCTGCATCCGGACCGGCGCCGACGTGCCCGCGCCCATCGCCTCGTCGGGGTAGCGGCTCTGGGCAATGGCCACGAGGGCACGCGCCGTCGCCACCTCCCCGCTGCGACGCACGGCGGCCCGGTCGGCCAGCGCCTCGACGAGCAGCCGCACCTCGGTCAGCGCCCGGTGCGAGCGCAGCGCCGACGGCACCGACTCGTGGAGCACGGTGAAGAACTCCAGCAGCAGGTCGTGCCGGGCCCGCAGGTGCGCCTTCTCGTGCGCGACGACGGCCGCGAGCTGCTCCTCGGGGAGGGTGTCGAGCACGCCCTGCGACAGCACGACCCGCGACGAGCGCCCGGGGATGCAGTACGCCGTCGCGGTGGGGTGCTGCAGGACGCGCAGGCCGTCCCGGTCGTGCTCGGCGACGATGTCGACGATCTCGCGGTGCCGCGCCCGGGCCGCCCGGATGCGGGTGCCGACCCGGTGCCCCGACACGAGCACCCGGACGATGAGGGCGGCGCTCACGCACGCGGCGACGACGACGAGCGCCGGGTGCTGACGCAGGTCGTCAGCTCCCGCGAAGAGCGGCAGCGCGGCGGGCGCCACGAAGAGCGCGGCGAGCACCCCGCCGAGCGAGACCGCCTGCCAGGCCACGAGCGCGGCCCGCGGCGCACGCCGGAAGCGCGGCTGGCGGGCGAGCAGCCCGGGCGCCACCCACACGAGGGCGACGGCCAGCCCGGCGAGGACGAGCGGGAGCACGACCCCATGGTGGCAGGGGAGCCACCCCCGCGTCAGCCCGCCGCGGGCAGCGTCACCTCGGGCGCCCGGGCGCCCGGAGGGCGCAGCGCGGGGAAGGGCGGCAGGAGGGTCGTGGGGCCGGGCGAGGGGAGGTCGGTCTGCGCGGGGTCAGCGGCGCAGCCGGCCGCGTAGACCCCGCGGGCTGCTCGCCCTCTCCTCGGCCTTGGCCTCGACCTCGGCGAGCACCGCCTTGATGTCGGCGATCTCCTCCGAGCTCGCGCCGTCGAAGAAGTGCAGGAGGGCGGCCCGGCGGTCGGTGACCTCCATGTCGTCGAGGGTGCGCCGCATCGTCTGCGCGGTGAGGGCCTCGCGGGAGTCGGCGGGGAAGTAGCGCCAGGCGCGGCCCTCCCGCACGCGCGTCACGAGCTCCTTCTTCGCGAGCCGGTCGAGCACGGTCATCACGGTCGTGTAGGCGATCTCGCGGTCGCGCTCGAGGATCTCGAAGACCTCGCGGACGGTCGCGCCGTCGGTGTGGCCGGCCTCCCAGAGGCGCTCCATGACCACGCGCTCGAGGTCGCCGAGTCGGGGTGCGGAGGTCGAGTGCGGCATGGCTACTCCTGGGGGCCGGGACGGACGGAGAGGTCGAGGACGGCGTCGAGACGGTCGAGCGCCTCGGGGCGGTGGCTCACGAGGACGACGGCGCGGTCGCGGGTCGCGTCGAGGACATCATCGAGCACGGCCGTGGCCGTCGGGTGGTCGAGGTGCGCAGCGGGTTCGTCGAGGAGCACGACCGGGCGGTCCGCGAGCACCGCGCGGGCGACGCCCAGGCGGGTGCGCTCGCCGCCGGAGAGCCCGCGGCCGCCGGTGCCGAGCCGGGTGTCGAGGCCGTCCGGCAGGCCGTCGAGCCAGTCCCGCAGGCCCGCGAGGTCGAGCGCGCGGCGCAGGGCGGTGTCGTCGCAGCCGGGCCGGGCCAGGCGGAGGTTCTCGGCGAGGGTCGTCGCGAAGACGTGGGGCTCGTCGTCGACGACCGCGACGTCACCACGGGTGTCGGCGAGGGCCAGACCACGGACGTCGGCGCCGCCGACGGTGTGCCGGCCGCCGCTGACGTCGAGGCTGCGGGCGAGCACGGCCAGCAGGGTGCTCTTGCCCGACCCGTTGGGCCCGACGACGGCGACGTGGCGGCCGGGCACGAGCTCGAGGTCGGTCGGGGCGAGGTCCTCGCGCGCCCCCGTCCACGACGCGCTCGCGGCCTCCAGCCGGACGCCGCCGCCACCGGCGGCGGGGGAATCGGGGCGGGTCGCCGGGTGCGCGGGCTCGTGCACGGCGGGGTCCTGGTCGAGGAGCCGCTCGAGGCGCGCGCGGCTGCCCTGGGCGCGGGCGAGGGCACGCATCGTGTCGACGAGCGGGGCGAGGGCTTCGCCGACCGCGACCGGCACGAGCACGAGCAGGGCGGCGACGGGGCCCCCGGTGGCGGCCGGGTCGACGACCGCGGCGGCGGCGACCGTCGCGGCGGCCGTACCGAGCAGCAGGAGGGCGGCGACGAGCGCGCGGCCCCGGCTCTGCCGCCGGACGGCGGCCCGCAGCGTCGCGTGCGCTGCGTCGAGCCAGCCGAGCGCGGCGCCCTCGGCCCCGATGGCCCGCAGCTCGCCGGCCTGGCGGGCGACGAGGTCACCGACGCGGGCGGTCTCGGCGCGGGCGGCGAGCAGCTCGTCACGCGACCGGGACTCGAACCACCACGCGAGGACGCACCCGAGGGCGACGACGACGAGCAGCCCGGCGACGACGAGCCCGACGGCGGGGGCGAAGGCCGCCGTCAGCGCGGTCGCGAGCAGCCCGGCGACGGCGCTGGAGACGAGCGGCACGGTGACCCGGACCTGGGCCTCGACGACGTCGGTCAGGTCGTCGACCACGCCGGTGAGGACGGCCGAGCGCGAGCGGCGCCCGAGGCGCGCCGGGGTCAGCGGCACGAGCGCGCGGTACACGGCGCCGCGCCGGTCGGCGAGGTCGGCGAGCGCCGCGTCGTGCGACACGATCCGCTCGAGGTAGCGGAAGAACGGCCGGGCCATCCCGAACGCGCGCACGGCGACGATGGCCGCGAGCAGGGTGAGGATGACGGGCCGCTCGCTCGCGCGGACGACCAGCCATCCGGACGTCGCCGTGAGGGCGATGCCGGCCGAGGTCGCGGCGCCCCCGAGGAGCCCGCCGAGGACGGTGGCCCGGGTCGGGCGCAGGACGGTCGTGGTGTCGCTCACCGGTGCGCCTCCGCACCGGTCGCCGTGACGACGACGTGCCGGTCGGCGAGGTGCACCAGCTCCGGGCGGTGCGTGACCACGACGACGGTGCGTCGCTCGGCGAGTTCCTGCAGCAGCGCGTGCACCTGGGCGCTCGCGTGCTCGTCGAGGTGGGCGGTGGGCTCGTCGACGAGCAGCACGGGCGCGGTCGACAGGGTCGCGCGGGCGATGGCGACGCGCGAGCGCTGGCCGGCCGAGAGCCCGACGCCGTCGTCGCCGAGGGGCGTGGCCAGCGCTTGCGGCAGGCCGGCGACGAAGCCCTCGAGCCCGACGGCCCGCAGCGCCCCCCAGAGCGCGTCGTCGGGGGCGTCGGTGCCCAGGCGCAGCGCGTCACGCAGGGTGCCGGCCGGGAGGAACGGGCGCTGCGTCACGAGGTGGCAGCGTCCGGCCGCGACGACCCCGGAGGCGGGCGTGCGCAGGCCGGCGAGCAGCTCGAGGAGCGTCGACTTGCCGACCCCCGAGGGGCCGGTGACGACGGTGAGGCCGGGGCCGGCGGACAGCGTCACGTCGCGGACGACCGGCTCGGGGCTGCCCGGGTAGGCGTAGGAGACCTCCCGCAGCTCGGCCCCGACGAGGTCAGCGCTCCGTCCCGCGGGCGAGGGCGCCGGCTGGTCGGCCGTGAGGTCGTCGAGGACGGCGGCCACCGCCTCCGCCCCGTCGGCCGCGTTGTGGAACTCGGCGCCGACCCGACGGATCGGCCAGTAGGCCTCCGGCGAGAGGAGGATGGCGAGCAGGCCGGTCTGCAGCGCGACCGTCCCGTGCGTGAGGCGCAGGCCGACCGTGACGGCGACGATGGCGACCGAGATCGAGGCGAGCAGCTCGAGCGCCGCGGAGCTCATGAAGGCCAGGCGCAGCGTGCGCATCGTCGCCGTGCGGTGCCGCCGGCTGACGTCGCCGACGACCTCGGCCTGGCGCTCGGCCCGTCCGTACCCGACGAGCGTGGGGAGCCCGCGCATGACGTCGACGAAGTGGCCGGACAGCTGCGAGAGGGCCTGCCAGCGGCGGTCGGTCTCGTCGCGGGTGGCGGCGCCGATGAGCGCCGCGAAGAAGGGGAGGAGGGGCAGGGTGAGGACGACGACGAGAGCGCTCAGCGGGTCGACCCACAGCAGCGCCGCGACCGCCATCACGGGGACGGCCGCCCCGGCGACGAGGGCCGGCAGGAAGCGGGCGGCGTAGGGCTCGACCGCGGCGACCCCCTGCGCTGCGAGGGTGGCGGCGCGGTCGGGGTCCGGGCGCTGCTCCGCGGGGACGGTGAGCCAGCGCCGCAGGAGGGCGCTGCGCAGGGCGGCGGTCACCTCGACCCCGGCCCGGGCGGCCACCCGCTCGGAGGCCCAGCCGAGGCCGGCGCGCCCGACGAGCAGCCCGGCGAGCCAGGCCGCGGGACCGACGATCCCCGCGCCCTCGACGACCGCCACGACGAGCGCCGCGAGGGCGAACGCCGTGCCGATCGTGGCGGCCCCCTGGAGCACGCCGACGACCGCCAGGAGCAGGACGGGGCGGCGGGCCGCGGGGGCGACCGCGAGGACGCCGGGGTCGAAGGGCCTCATCGAGGGGTCAGGGTCCTCACTTGACCGCGACCGGGGCGGGGATGTGGTGCGTCCCGATCCGCTTGCGGAAGGTGTAGTAGGTGTACGCGGTGTAGAGGAGCACGATCGGCGTGAAGACGAGCGCCGCGCCGGTCATGATCTTCAGGGTGAGCGGGCTGCTCGACGCGTTCTCGATGGTCAGCGACCGACCACCGGCGAGGCTCGTCGGCATGACGTCCGGGTAGAGGGCCAGGAAGTACGTGGCCACCGCGGTGGCGGCCGTGACGGCCGTGCCGATGAACGCCCAGCCCTCGCGGCCCTGCGTGTTGGCGTAGATCGCCGCGAGGAGCGCGACGGCGGCGACGACCGTGGTCACCCACGACCACACCGAGCCGGTCACGACGTTGAGCCAGAGCAGCGTGACCACGGCGAGGCCGGCCGTCACGAGCCCGAGGACGGTGCCCATCCGGCGGGCGTCCTCGCGGATCGACCCGCTGGTCTTCAGGGCGAGGAAGAACGCGCCGTGGGTGAGCGAGAGCGCCAGCACGGTGAGGCCACCGAGCAGGCTCAGCGGGTTGAGCAGGGTGAAGAGGTTGCCCGCGTACTCCGAGTCGGCGTCGAGCGGGACGCCGCGCACGACGTTGGTCAGCGCGACCCCGACGAGGAGCGGCGCGGCGACCGAGCCGCCGATGATGGCGATGTCCCAGCGCTTGCGCCAGGTCGCGTCGTCGCGCTTGCCGCGGTACTCGAAGCCCATGTTGCGCACGATGAGCGCGACGAGGACGAGCAGGAGCGGCAGGTAGAACGCGGAGAACATCGTCGCGTACCACTCGGGGAAGGCGGCGAAGGTGGCGCCGCCGGCGGTGAGGAGCCAGACCTCGTTGCCGTCCCAGTGGGGGCCGATCGTCGTGAGCATCACGCGGCGGCGCTTCTCGGTGTCCTCGGCGTCCGTGCCGGCGCCGAGCGAGGGGAGCAGGGCGCCGACACCGAAGTCGAAGCCCTCGAGGACGAGGTACCCCGCCCAGAGGAGGCCGATGAGGCCGAACCAGAGCAGCTGAAGAGTGTCCATGGTGTGCGAGTCCCTGTGGTCAGTAGGCGAACTGGAGGGGGGCGTCCTCGGGGACGTCCGTGTGGTCGGCCGGGTCCTCGAAGGGCTCGGCGCCACGGCGGACGTAGGTGAGGAAGAGCTTGACCTCGACGACGGCGAGCGCTGCGTAGAGGAGCGTGTAGACGACCATCGACACCCAGACCTCGCCGACGCTGACCGAGGGCGAGACACCGGTGGCGGTCGTCATCAGGCCGTAGACGAGCCAGGGCTGGCGGCCCATCTCGGTGAAGATCCAGCCGAAGCTGTTCGCGGCGATCGGCAGGAGCGGGGTGAGGACGGCGACCGCGGTCCACCAGCGGGCCTGCGGCACACCGTTCTTGCGGGTGACCCAGAGCGCCGCGGCGGCGAGGAGGATCGTGAGGAACCCGGCGCCCATCATGAGGCGGAACGTCCAGTAGGCGACCGGGATGATCGGCGCGTAGTCGTCGGCCTGCACGAGCGCGGCGACGTCGGGGCCGTACTGCTGGCCGACCTTCTCGGCCATCGCGCGCTCGGAGACCTTGAGGTCGTTGATGCCCTCGACCGTCCCGTTGAAGTCGCCCGTGCCGAGGAAGGAGAGCAGCCCGGGCACCTGGATGACGCGGGTGGCGGTGCTGCCGTCGAGGGGGCCGATCGACAGGACCGAGAACGGGGCGTTGCTCGTCGTGTCGTAGAGCGCCTCTGCCGCAGCCATCTTCATCGGCTGGACCTCGGTCATGATCTTGCCCTGGACGTCACCGGAGACGATGACGCCGAGCGAGGCGACGAGGGAGACGACGGCGCCGACGCGGACGGCCTTGCGGTACATCGGGGCGTCGTCGGTGGCGTGGTCGCGGCGCAGCAGCCAGAGTGCGACCCCCATGATCACGGCGCCGCCGACCATGTAGGCCGAGAGGACGACGTGGGGGAAGGTGACGAGCTGGACCTTGTTGGTCAGCACGGCGAGGAAGTCGGACATCTCGGCGCGGCCGGTCTCGGGGTTGAACCGGAAGCCGACCGGGTGCTGCATGAACGAGTTGGCCGTGAGGATGAAGTACGCCGACAGCACGGTGCCGACGTGGGTGAGCCACATCGAGCTCGCGTGGAGCTTCTCGGGGATGCGACCCCAGCCGAAGATCCAGACGCCGAGGAAGGTCGACTCGAGGAAGAAGGCGAGCAGAGCCTCGAAGGCGAGCGGGGCGCCGAAGATGTCGCCGACGAAGCGGGAGTAGTCCGACCAGTTCATCCCGAACTGGAACTCCTGGACGATGCCCGTGACGAGACCGAGCGCGAAGTTGATGAGGAAGAGCTTCCCGAAGAACTTCGTGAGGCGGTAGTACTCGGGGCGGTGCGTGCGGACCCACTGGGTGTGGAAGTACGCGACGACGCCGGACATCCCGATGGTCACCGGGACGAAGAGGAAGTGGTAGACCGTCGTGATGGCGAACTGCCACCGGGCGACGTCGAGCGAAGATCCCATGCCTTGCTCCTGGAGCGCGTAGTACGACGTGACGTAGTACAAACTACACAACGTCGTAGATCGCGCCCAGCCGTCCCGGTGTGAGGCGGGCCACGCAGGCGAGCCTCACCTCACGCGGGCTTCGGAGCGCGACACAAGGCTTCGTCCACGAGACCCCGGCTCGGAGGTCGTGCCTCGTGCACATTTCGGGGTGACCCCGAAATGTCGACGCGTCGCGCCCTGGTTGGGCCGCCGCTCAGGCGTCGGGGTAGCCGTGCGGGTTGCGCGACTGCCAGCGCCAGGTGTCGGCGCACATGTCGTCGACGGTCCGCGTCGCGCGCCAGCCGAGCTCGGCCTCGGCCCGCGACGGGTCGGCGTAGGACGCGGCGATGTCGCCCGGCCGGCGGTCGACGACCTCGTGCGGCAGCTCGTGGCCGCAGGCCCGCTCGAACGCGTGGAGCAGCTCGAGCACCGACGTGCCGTGGCCGGTGCCGAGGTTCCACGTCGACACCGCGTCGTCGGTGCTCCCGAGGCGCGCCAGCGCGGCGACGTGCCCCGCGGCGAGGTCCTCGACGTGGATGTAGTCGCGCACGCCCGTGCCGTCGGGCGTCGGGTAGTCGCCGCCGAAGACGAGGAGCTTGTCGCGGCGGCCGACCGCGACCTGCGCGATGTACGGCATGAGGTTGTTCGGCACGTCGGACGGGTCCTCGCCGATCGTCCCCGAGGCGTGGGCGCCGACCGGGTTGAAGTAGCGCAGCAGGGCGACGCGCCACGTGGGGTCGGCGGCGGCGACGTCGCGCAGCACCTGCTCCTGCATCACCTTGGTCCAGCCGTAGGGGTTGGTCGCCGAGGTCGGCAGGTCCTCGTGCATCGGCACCGGCGCCTCGGCCCCGTAGACGGTGGCCGAGGACGAGAACACGAGACGGCGCACGCCGTGGCGGCGCATCGCCCGCACGAGCGAGAACGTCGACCCGAGGTTGTTCTCGTAGTACTCCAGCGGCTTCTCGACGCTCTCGCCGACGGCCTTGAACCCCGCGAAGTGGATGACCGCGTCGAACGGCTCGTGCGCGAAGAGGTGCTCGGTCTTGTCGTGGTCGGTCAGGTCGAAGGAGCGGACGTCGAGCGGCTGCCCGGTGATCGCCTCGATGCGCCCGACGACGGTGGGCTTGGCGTTGGCGAAGGAGTCGACGACGACGACGTCGTGCCCGGCGCCGACGAGCTGGACGACCGTGTGGGACCCGATGTAGCCGGCACCGCCGGAGACGAGGACGCGCATGGCGTCGACCCTAGCGCCGCGGGCGTCGCGCTCAGTCGTCCTCGGGGAGGACGACGCTCAGCACCCACGAGACGAGGGTGATGACGATGGCCGCGAGCACGGCGTCCCAGAAGAAGTGGTCGATGGTGAACGACAGCCCGAGGCCGTTGCTGATCCACTCGGTGATCTGGAGCATCAGCGCGTTGACGATGAACGTGAACAGGCCGAGCGTCAGGATGATGAAGGGGAACGAGAAGAACTTCGCGATCGGCTTGATCACCGCGTTGACGAGCCCGAAGACGAGCGCGACGAGGACGATCGTGAGGATCTTGCGGCCGGTGGAGACCTGGTCCTCGGCGAGGTCGACCCCCTGGACGACGAGGGCGGCGACCCAGAGGGCGACGGCGTTGATCCCGACCCGGATGAGGAAGTTCGTCACCGCTCGATCATGACAGGTCGCGGGCCCGGGGTGACGGACCCGCGAGGGCGCATCCGGCCTACATCTCCTCGTGCGTGTCGGGGTCGCCGTCGAAGAGGCGCCCGTCGGGACGGCCGAGGCCGGTGATGGCGGCCATCTCGTCGTCGGTCAGCGCGAAGCCGGTGACGTCGAGGTTCTCGCGCTGGCGGGCCGGGGTCGCGGACTTGGGCAGCGGCATCGAGCCGAGCTGTACGTGCCAGCGCAGGATGACCTGCCCGGGGGAGACGTCGTGCGTCGAGGCGGCCGCGGCGACGGGGTCGGCCCCGAAGGGCGCCTGCCGCTTGCCGAGCGGGCTCCACGCCTGGGTGAGGATGCCGAGCCGCGCGTGCACGGCCCGCATCTCCTCCTGCGGGAAGAGCGGGTGCAGCTCGACCTGGTTGAGCGCCGGGGTCACACCGGACTCCTCGATGACGCGGGTGAGGTGCGCCTCGGTGAAGTTGCTGACGCCGATGGTCTCGACGAGGCCCTCCCGCTGCGCCTCGACGAGCGCCTGCCAGGCCTGCGGGTAGAGGTCGCGGCTCGGGTTGGGCCAGTGGATGAGCGCGACGTCGATCCGCTCGAGGCCGAGCGTGCGCGCCGAGTCGCGCAGCGAGGTGAGCGCGAGCTCGCGCTCGTGGAAGCGGCCGGGGACCTTCGTCGCGACGCGCACCTCCTCGCGCGGGACGCCGCTGCGGCGCAGGGCCTCGCCGACCTCGGCCTCGTTCTCGTAGTTGACCGCCGTGTCGAGGTAGCGGTAGCCCGCCTCGAGCGCGGAGACCATCGCCTCGATGCCCTCCTCGCCGCGCAGCGGGTAGGTGCCGAAGCCGACGAGGGGCGCGGTCGTGCCGTCGGAGAGCCGGTGCGGGGTGGGGTCGGAGGCCATGCGCCCACGCTAGCCGCGAGGCGTCCCCGCACCGGTCCCACCCGTCGAGTGAACAGGACGCGCCGTCGGGGCGGATGCCCACACGGCGCGTCCTGTTCACTCGACGGCGTGCGAGGCCGGAGGGCGGCGGCGGCGCTCGCCGGCGGTCCTACAGTGGTGGCCATGACCGACGACCTCACCGCCGAGGCCGCGGCGCACCCCACCCCGGTGCGCCTGCGCGACGCCCTCGGCTCCCTGCCCGCGTACGCCCCCGGCAAGCCGGCGACGGCCCGCGAGGGGCTCGTGACCTACAAGGCGAGCAGCAACGAGAACCCGTTCCCGCCGCTGCCGTCGGTCCTCGATGTCGTGCGCGACGCGGCGGGCGGCATCAACCGCTACCCGGACATGGCGGTGACCGCGTTGACCGAGGCGATCGCCGCTCGGCTCGGCGTCCCGGTGGCGCGGATCTCGACCGGCCCGGGGTCGGTCGGCGTCCTCGACCAGCTCGTCCGCGCGACGTGCGACGACGGCGACGAGGTCCTCTTCGCCTGGCGCAGCTTCGAGGCCTACCCGATCCTCACGACGCTCGCCGGCGCGACGCCCGTCATGGTGCCGCTGGCGCCCGGCGAGCGCCACGACCTCGACGCGATGGCCGACGCCGTCACCGAGCGCACGCGGCTCGTCCTCGTCTGCACGCCGAACAACCCGACGGGCACGACGGTCGGCGCCGACGAGCTCGAGGCGTTCCTCGCGCGCGTGCCGCGCGACGTGCTCGTCGTCATCGACGAGGCCTACCTCGAGTTCGTCGACGCCCCGGACGCACCGGACGCGATGGCCGTCCACGAGGCCCACCCCAACGTCGTCGTGCTGCGCACCTTCTCGAAGGCCTACGGGCTGGCCGGCCTGCGGGTCGGGTACGCCGTCGCGCACGAGCCCGTGGCCGAGGCGCTGCGCAAGTCGGCGCTGCCGTTCGGGGTCAACTCCCTCGCGCAGGTCGCGGCCCTGGCGTCGCTCGACGCCGCCGACGAGCTCGACGTGCGCGTCAAGGAGCTCGTCGCCGAGCGCGAGCGGGTCGTCGCGGCGCTGCGCGTGCAGGGCTGGGACGTGCCGCAGCAGCAGGCGAACTTCGTGTGGTTCCCGCTCGGGGACGACACCCCGGCCTTCGCAGCGGCCTGCGACGAGGCCGGGCTCACCGTCCGGCCGTACGCCACCGACGGGGTGCGCGTCACGATCGCCGAGCCCGAGGCCAACGACCGCCTCCTCGAGGTCGCCGGCCGCTGGCGCGCGGCCCACCCCGCCTGACGCCCCTCCTCCTCCTTCCTCCTCCTCGCGAACGTGTGTGAACCCGCCGGGGTCGCCCGGCGGTTTCACACACGTCCGCCTGGCCCTGACCCGTGACCGACGACCCCGCACGTGCGGGGTCATCGCGTCCCGTCCCCCGCCGGCGTGGCAGGGGGTGTTGCCGGGGGCGCGGGCGGTGGCGCAGGAGCCGGGGTGATCGCCCCACGTCCTGCGCCATCAGCCACGCCACCGACCCCGCCGTCCGCGGTTCCCGCCGCCGTCCACCCGCGCTGAAGACAGCGGCCACCCACCGGCTCCTCCACGTGCTCCTCCTCGCGAACGCGTGTGAACCCGCCGGGGTCGCCCGGCGGTTTCACACGCGATCGCGGATGGTCGAGCGCGGCAGGGCAGGATGGCGCGCGTGCGCATCCTCCTGACCGGCGCGGCCGGGTTCATCGGCACGGCGACCTGGCGCGAGCTCGTGGCCGACGGCCACGACGTCGTCGCGGTCGACCTCCTCCTGCCCGAGGCCCACGCGGCCACGACGCGCGACGACCCGCCGGCGGGCGTCCACGTCCTCGACGTCCGCGAGGCCGGGGGCTGGGCCGACCTCCTCCAGGGCTGCGACGCCGTCGTCCACCTCGCCGCGATGGTCGGAGCCGGCGCGACGGCGGCCGACCTGCCGCTCTACGCCGGCCACAACGACCTCGGCACCGCCGCGCTGCTCGCCGCGATGCACGCCGAGGGGGTGGGCCGGTTCGTCCAGGCGTCCTCGATGGTCGTCTACGGCGAGGGCCGCTACTCCTGCCCGCAGCACGGCCCGCAGGCGCCCGGCCCGCGTACCCGCGAGGCGCTCGACGGCGGCGAGTTCGACAACCCCTGCCCGGTCTGCGGCGGCCCGCTCGACTGGGACCTCGTCCCGGAGGACGCCCCGTTCGACGCCCGCAGCAGCTACGCCGTCAGCAAGGTCGCGCAGGAGGGGTACGCCGCCGCGTGGGCGCGCCAGGCCCCGGGCGCCGCCATCTCGCTGAGGTACCACAACGTCTACGGGCCGGGGATGCCCCGCGACACCCCCTACTCCGGGGTCGCCGCGATGTTCCGCTCCTCGCTCGAGCGCGACGAGCCGCCGACCGTCTACGAGGACGGGCGGCAGATGCGCGACTTCGTCCACGTCGCCGACGTCGCCCGCGCCAACCTGGCCGCGGTCCGCGGGGTGCTGGAGGCCCCGGTCGCTAGCCACCGCGCCTACAACGTCTGCTCGGGCACGCCGATCGCCATCGCCGACGTCGCGCGCCACGTGGCCGCCGGCTCCGGCCGAGACCTCGAGCCGCGCGTCACCGGCCAGTACCGGATCGGCGACGTGCGCCACGTCGTCGCCTCGCCGGAGCGGGCCCGCGAGGAGCTGGGGTTCACGGCGTCCGTCACGCCCGAGGAGGGCCTCGGCGCCTTCGCGACGGCCCCGCTGCGCGCCTGACGAGCCTGCGCCCGGCATCACCTCCGCCGCGCGCCCAGGTGCGGGCTACACCGCAGTAGGTGCTGCGCTGGCGACACGTACTGCGGTGTAGCGCGCGATGGACGCGGTCACCAGACGGTGCGGACGAGGTGCTGGACGAGCAGCGCGAGCACCCCCTGGCCGACGAGCGCCGGCCGTCGCCAGCGCTCGGGCAGCCACAGCGTGCCGAGGAGCATCCACGGCACGAACGGCAGCCAGATGCGCTCGACCTCGGCCTTGCTCATGAGCGAGAGGTCGGCGACGGCGACCATCCCGACCCCCGCGGCGACGAGCGGGCCGGCGGCGCGCTCCCACGTGGCCGCCGACGCACGACCGGCCGCGCTCACGAGCCGCACCACGGGGCGCGACGCCGCCGCGACCCCGGCGGGCAGGGCGAACCCCGCGCAGATGACGAGGGCGCCGAGGTTGCCGACGACCCAGTACCAGGCCGGCCGGCGGCTCGCGACGTCGCCGGGCGCCCAGTAGCGGTCGTGGAGGACCGGGAAGGCCTCCCACCAGGCGAAGCCGAGCGCCGCGAAGGTGAGCACCACCCCGAGGGCCACGAGCGCCGCCACCGCGGCCACGCGCACCCGCTCGGCCCACGTGGTCCGCGCGGCGAGCAGCACCCCGACGGCGAGCAGCCCGGCGAGGACGAGCCCGTAGGACTCCATGACGCACCAGCCGAGCAGCAGCCCGGCGACGACGGCGAGCGCCCAGCGGCGGGCGCCGCCGGCCCGCAGCGCGGCGGCGAGCGCGGCCATCCCCCAGGCGACGGTGGCGGCGAAGACGGCGTCGGCCGAGACCGCGGCGATGACCGCCGACGGCCCGACGACGAGGAAGGGCAGCGCGCGGCGGGCGGCGTCGCGGGCGCCGAGGCGGTCGAGGGTGACGGCGACGGCGACCGGCGTGGTGGCGGCGACGGCCACGACGATCGGCCCCGCGACCTGCCAGGCGCCCAGACCGAGACGGTCGAGGCCGATGAACATGAGGACCGCGCCCGGCGGGTGCCCGGCCAGGTGCACCGCCCAGTGCCCGGGTGCGTCGAGGGGGATGCGCGAGACGTAGACCCGCAGCATCTCGCCGACGTCGTCGATCTTGCGGGCGCTCTCGAGGTACTCGGTGCCGTGGTCGAGGACCCGGCCGAGGCCGGCGTACCCGTCGACGAGCGCGAGCGAGACCATCCAGACGGCCCCGACCACCCACGACGCGAGCAGCAGCCGCCGCCACGGCACCCGCTCGACGAGCGACGGCAGGCGCGGGTGCGCGAGGGCCACGACGACGAGGACCGCGACGACGCTGCTCGGCCCGTACCGCAGGACCCAGTCGCCGATGAGGGGAGTCGCGCCCCCGGCGACGACGTCGACGCCGGTGAGCACCGGCACGAGGACCGCGAAGCCGACGACGAGCGCGCCCGCGAGCAGTCCCCACCCGGCGCGCCGGCCGGCGCCGTCGACCCGCGGCGCGGGCGGTCGGGTCGTCACGGGCGCGGAGGTCATGGCCCCAGCATGCCCTGCGCACCTCGACCGCCTGCCCTCCGCGACCGACCCCACCTACGACGTCGCACGAGGGAGGCCGTGCGCTCGGCGCGTCCGGGTGACCGCGACCACCTAGGCTCGCGCCGTGACCACCTGCGACCTCGTGCTGCCGTGCCGTGACGAGGCGGCGGCCCTGCCCGGCGTGATGGCGCGCGTGCCCGAGGGCTTCGCGGTCATCGTCGTCGACAACGGCTCCCGCGACGGCACCGCCGAGGTCGCCCGCGGCCTCGGCGCCACCGTCGTCGAGGAGAGCCGGCCGGGCTACGGCGCGGCGGTCCACGCCGGCGTCGAGGCGGCCAGGGCCGAGTACGTCGCGGTGCTCGACGGCGACGGGTCGATGGACCCCGCCGAGCTCGTGCCGCTGCTGGAGGAGGTCCGACGCGGCGAGGCCACGATGGCCGTCGGCCGCCGCCGCCCGGGCGCGCGCGGCGTCTGGCCGTGGCACGCCCGCACCGGCAACGCCGTCGTCCTCGCGTGGCTGCGCCGGCGCACCGGCCTCTCCGTCCGCGACATCGCGCCGGCGCGCGTCTGCCGGCGCACCGACCTCCTCGACCTCGGGGTGCAGGACCGCCGCTTCGGCTACCCCGTCGAGCTGCTCGTCCGGGCGCAGCGGGCCGGCTGGACCATCACCGAGCACGACATCACCTACC
This sequence comes from Phycicoccus sp. DTK01, assembly GCF_017312765.1. NCBI lineage: Bacteria > Bacillati > Actinomycetota > Actinomycetes > Micrococcales > Intrasporangiaceae > Phycicoccus > Phycicoccus sp. DTK01. The sequence continues at coordinate 212,759 of NZ_BOPU01000005.1, forward strand.
TGCCCCGGGCGGCCGGCACCAGGTCGAAGGTGTCGGGCTCGGTCCGCGGCACGCTGCGGGCGGGCCGCGACTTCGCCCGCGTCCTCGCGACGGAGGCCGGCCGGTGAGGGGCAGCATCCTCGTCATGGCCAAGGCGCCCGTGCCCGGCCAGGCCAAGACCCGCCTCGCCGCCCGGGTCGGTGACGAGGCCGCGGCCGACCTCGCCGCCGCGGCCCTCCTCGACACCCTCGACGCCGCCGCACAGGTCTGGCCGCGCGGCCGCCGCGTCCTCGCGCTCGCCGGCGACCTCTCGCAGGCCCTGCGGGAGAAGTCGATCCGCCGGAGTGCCGCCGACTGGCACGTCGTGCCCCAGGGTGGCGTCACCTTCGCCGAGCGCCTCGTCGACGGCCACCGCCAGGCCCACCGGCTCGCCGGCGGGCCGGTCGTCCAGGTGGGGATGGACACCCCGCAGGCCCATCCCGACCAGCTGCGCGCGGTCGCGGACGCCGCCCACGACCACGACCGCCCGGTGCTCGGGCCCGCGCTCGACGGCGGCTGGTGGGTGCTCGTGACGACCCACCCGCACCAGGCGCGCGTGCTCGCCGGGGTGCCGATGAGCCGCGACGACACCGGCCGCCTCACGGCCGCGGCGCTCACCGAGGCCGGCCATCCGCCGGTCGAGGGGCCGGCCCTGCGCGACGTCGACGAGGTCGAGGACGCGCAGGCCGTCGCGCTCGAGGCGCCGGGCACCCGGTTCGCCGAGCGGTGGCGCTCGCTCGTGCTCCTGCCCGAGGCCGACCGCGGCAGCACGGGCGCGAGCCGATGAGCGAGCGGGCGCTGCGCGGGCTCGCCGCGCGCCTCGACGCCCGGATCCCCCGGCCGGAGGACTTCGACGACACCCTGCGCGGCCCGCGCACGGCGGCCCGCATCGGCGTCTGGCTCGGGCCGGCGTTCGTGCTCTGCTTCCTCACCGGCCTGTTCAGCCACGCCCTCCAGCACCCCGGCTCCTTCCCGCTGCCGACCGGTCCGACCCGCCTCTACCAGGTGACCCAGGGCCTGCACGTCGCCGCGGGGACGGCCGCGGTCCCGCTGCTGCTCGTCAAGCTGTGGTCGGTCTTCCCCCGCTTCTTCGAGCGGCCGCCGCTCGCGCCGCGGCGGCTCGTCCTGCACCTGCTCGAGCGCGTCTCGGTCTTCTTCCTCGTCGGGTCGGCGGTCTTCCAGCTCGCGACCGGGCTGGCCAACTCGGCGCAGTGGTACCCGTGGCGCTTCGACTTCATCCGCTCGCACTTCGCGATCGGATGGGTCGCCGTCGGGTCGATGATCCTCCACGTCGCGGTCAAGCTGCCGCAGGTGCGCGCGGCCTTCGGTGCGCCGCCGGAGGCCCGCCCGGCGCGGGCCGGCACGCCGTCGCGTCGCTCGCTGCTGCGGACGACGTGGCTGGCCTCCGCGGTGGCGGTCGTCGCGACCACGGCCGTCGAGCTGCCCGGGCTGCGCCGGGTCGCGCTGCTCGCGGTCCGCTCCGGCACCGGCCCCCAGGGGATCCCGGTCAACCGCAGCGCGGTCGGGGCGCTCGTCGCCGACCTCGCCGTCGACCCCGCGTGGCGGCTCAAGGTCACCGGGCCGTCGGGCACGGTCGAGCTGTCGCGGGACGACCTCCTCGCGATGCCCCAGCGGTCGGTCGTCCTCCCCATCGCGTGCGTCGAGGGCTGGAGCGCCAGCGGCACGTGGGGCGGCGTGGCGGTGCGGGACGTCGTCGCGCTCGTCGGCGGCACGACGTCCGACGACGTGACGGTCCGCTCGATGCAGCCCCGCGGCGCCTACCGCGAGTCGACGCTGCCGTCCGCCTGGGTGGCCCGTACCGACTCCCTGCTCGCGCTGTCGCTCGCCGGCGAGCCGCTCGACCCCGACCACGGGTACCCCTGCCGCCTCATCACCTCGGCGAGGCCCGGTGTGCTCCAGACCAAGTGGCTCGGCGAGGTCGAGGTGGTCCGGGCATGAGGGCCGCCCGGCTCGCGCTCGGTGCCCTCGGCCTGGCCGCGCTCGCGTGGGGGCTGCTCCTCGTCGCCGACCTCGGCCCGCAGGTCGTCGACGTGCTCGTGTGGGTCGTCGGCGGCGTCCTCGCCCACGACGCCGTCCTCGCGCCGGTCGTCGTCGGGCTCGGCGCGCTGCTCGCGCTCGTCGCCCCGCCGTGGCTGCGCCCACCGCTCGTCCGGCTGCTCGTCGTCCTCGGGCCCCTCACCCTCGTCGCCGTCCCGGTGCTCGGCCGCTTCGGTGCGCGCCCCGACAACCCGACCCTGCTCGACCGCCCGTACACCACCGGCTGGTTGGTCATCGCGGCGGTCGCGGTGCTGCTCACCGTGGTCGCGGCCCTGCGGGCCCGGCGCGCTCAGCTCGTCGACGAGACCGAGCCGCGTCCGTAGGGGTGCGGGCGCTTCGCGACGACGTCCGAGAGCCGGGTGAGGCCCGCGGCGTCCCAGCCCTCCGGACGCGTGATGGCCACCCAGGCGCGCAGGTTGGCCGGCGCCGAGTAGAGGTGCCCGTAGCCCATCGGGACGCTGCCGGCGCCGGGCAGGTCGAGCAGCACCTGCACCATCGTCACGAGCGGGAACCAGCCCATCCGTGGTGAGACGTCCGGACCCCGCTGGTCGGCCCGCAGCCACGCCGGCGGGGTGAACGCGAGGTCGGTGCTGAAGAACACGACCGGGTCGGACGCGTGCTGGAGGTAGACGACGCGGGTCGGCCCCCACTGCCCCGGTGTCCGGTCGACGTCCCGCGTCTCCGAGGCGAAGCGCACGGTCCGCCCGCCGCCGTACACGGGCAACGACGCAGGGCTGCCGGCATCCCGTTCGGCGACGAGCTGGGCGTGCACCGGTGAGACGAACGGCGGCCCGACGAGCAGCGCGCCGTCGATCGGCTCGTTGATGAGGTTGAAGGACCCGAGGATGCTCTCGACCCCGTACGCGCCGAGCGAGAGCCCGTAGAGGTAGAGGCGGGGTCGGCTCTCCTCGGGCAGCGTCGACCAGTAGCGGTGCACGGCCGAGAACACCGTCTGCGAGGTCTCGCGCGCCGAGTCCTGGTCGGCGAGCAGCGAGATCCAGCTCGGCAGGTACGAGTACTGCACCCCGGCGATGGCGGTGTCACCGTTCCACAGGTACTCGAGCGGGTCGGTGCCGTTGCGGTCGAGGTACCCGGTGCCGGTCGTCGTCGCGAGGACGAGCACCTTGCGCTCGAAGGCCCCGGTCCGCTGGAGCTCGCGCAGGACGAGCTGCGCCCGCTCCTCGGCCGTCTCGGCGCTGCGCAGCCCGACGTAGACGCGCACCGGCAGGCGGGCGCCGCCGCCGGTCACCGCGTTGATGGCGTCCACGCTCGGCCCGCCGGACACGAAGCCGCGCCCCTCGGCGCCGAGGTCGGCGAAGTCGACGAGCGAGCCCGGGCCGCCGGAGCGCACCGGCGCCGTCGGGGCGCGCGAGGCGCTGGAGACGACCTGGTCCGACGGGGCGAAGAGGGCGTTGGCGCCGGCGAAGAAGGCGTTGACCAGCACCCCGGTGAAGGCGGCCCAGAGACCGACGACGACGAGCGTGCCGCCGAGCAGCGCCGAGACGCGGCGCGGCATCCGGCGGTTCAGCCGGCGGCGCACCGCGAGGAAGGCCCAGGCCACGGTGCGTGTCACGAGCAGGAGCCCGACCGCCGCCAGGACCGTCACGGCCGCGACGAGCGGCCAGCCGTCCGGCCCGATCGGCGGCATCCCGTAGAGGACCCGGATGTCGTTCTGCCAGCCGACCTGCTTCCACGCAGCGAGGACGAGCGCGGCGACAGCGACCGCGGCGGCCGCCCCGACGACGGCCTCGTGCAGGCGGCCACGCAGCCGCGGGATGCCGAGGTAGGCGCGCAGGGCCGAGAGGGCCGTCCCGGCCGCGTAGCCGAGGAAGAGGCTGACCCCCGAGATGGCGCCCTGGACCACGGATGGGCGCGGCAGCAGCGAGGGCGCGAGCGAGGCCGCGGTGAAGACCGCCCCGAGGAGCAGCCCCGGCCCGGAGAAGCGGGCCTCGGTGATGCGCGACGGCGCACCGAGGGGCGGCTCGAACCGCTGGAGGCGCGCGCCGGTGGCCGCCAGGCGGGCCACGAGCGGGACGGCCCGGCCGCGCCGGTCACCCGGCCGTGCGCGCGTCTGCAGGGTCATCGTCCTCGTCCCGTGGGTCCCGTCGCGGCGTCGGACCGCCGCACCGGTCAGGGTACGGTGGCCCCGACACCGGCCGTGACCCCTGCCACACCCCGCAGCGACGTCGCGACGCCCCCGAGAACGGCCCCCCACACCGGGGCCCGAGAAGGAGTGCCCAGTGAGCGACAACGAGGTCGCCCCCCTCGAGACCGCCTTCGGCGTCGACCACCACGTGACCACCGCGGAGGCCCCCGAGCGCCCGGCGCACGAGGGGGGCCCCGAGATGGTCCAGCTGCTCAGCCCGGAGGGCGAGCGGGTCCCGAACGCCGAGCTCGACGCGCTCGTCGACGAGCTGTCCGACGAGGCCCTGCGCGGCCTCTACCGCGACCTCGTCCTCGTGCGCCGGTTCGACGCCGAGGCCACCGCCCTCCAGCGCCAGGGTGAGCTCGGCCTGTGGGCCAGCCTGCTCGGCCAGGAGGCGGCCCAGGTCGGCTCCGGCCGGGCGATGCGCCGTCAGGACTACGCCTTCCCGACCTACCGCGAGCACGGCGTCGCCTGGACCCGCGGCGTCGACCCGGTCAACCTCCTCGGGATGTTCCGCGGCGTCAACCACGGTGGCTGGGACCCCAACGAGAAGAACTTCCACCTCTACACGATCATCATCGGCGCCCAGACGCTCCACGCGACGGGCTACGCGATGGGCGTGCAGCGCGACGGCGACGTCGGCACCGGTGACGAGCGCCGCGACACCGCCGTCATCGCCTACTTCGGTGACGGCGCGACCTCGCAGGGCGACGTCTCGGAGGCGCTCGTCTTCGCCGGCGTCAACAACAGCCCGGTCGTCTTCTTCTGCCAGAACAACCAGTGGGCGATCTCCGAGCCCAACGAGAAGCAGACCCGTGCGCCGCTGTGGCACCGGGCCCGGGGCTTCGGCTTCCCCGGCATCCGCGTCGACGGCAACGACGTCCTCGCGGTCTGGGCGGTCACCAAGCAGGCGCTCGACGCCGCCCGCTCCGGCCAGGGCCCGACCTTCGTCGAGGCCTTCACCTACCGGATGGGCGCGCACACGACCTCCGACGACCCGACGAAGTACCGCGTCTCGGCCGAGGTCGAGGTGTGGAAGCACCGCGACCCCATCGAGCGCTACAAGCGCTGGCTGACGACCACCGGCAAGGGCGACGCCGACTTCTTCGACGCCGTCGACGCCGAGGCCGACGAGCTCGGCACCTCGGTCCGTGAGCGCTGCCTCGCGATGCCCGACCCGCAGCCCTCCGAGATGTTCGACCACGTCTACGCGACCGAGCACCCGGTCACCGCGCGCGAGAAGGAGTGGTTCGCCGGCTACCACGCGTCCTTCGAGGAGGAGGGGGCCCGATGAGCACCACGACGATCGCCAAGGGCATCACCTCGGGCCTGCGGGCCGCCATGGAGAAGGACCCCAAGGTCGTCCTCATGGGCGAGGACATCGGCAAGCTCGGTGGCGTCTTCCGCGTCACCGAGGGCCTCCAGAAGGACTTCGGCGAGGACCGCGTCATCGACACGCCGCTCGCCGAGGCCGGCATCATGGGCACCGCGATCGGGATGGCCCTGCGCGGGTACCGCCCGGTCGTCGAGATCCAGTTCGACGGCTTCGTCTACCCGGCCTTCGACCACATCGTCAGCCAGGTCGCCAAGCTGCACGCCCGCTCGCTCGGCTACGTGAAGATGCCGCTCGTCATCCGCATCCCGTTCGGCGGTGGCATCGGCGCGGTCGAGCACCACAGCGAGTCGAACGAGACCTACTTCGCGCACACGGCCGGCCTGCGGGTCGTCGCGTGCAGCAACCCGCACGACGCGCACTGGATGATCCAGCAGGCGATCGAGTCCGACGACCCCGTCGTGTTCTACGAGCCCAAGCGGCGCTACTGGGACAAGGGTGAGGTCGGCGACGGCCCGGACGGCGCGCTGGGCTCGGCCCGCGTCCTGCGCGAGGGCACCGACCTCACGCTGCTGGCCTACGGCCCGATGGTCAAGACCTGCCTCCAGGCCGCGCAGGCGGCGCAGGAGGAGGGTCGCTCGCTCGAGGTCGTCGACCTGCGCTCGCTCTCGCCGCTCGACGAGGGAGCCATCCTCGCGTCGGCGCGCAAGACCGGCCGGGTCGTCGTCGTCCACGAGGCCTCGACCTTCCTCGGCATCGGCGCGGAGATCTCGGCGATGGTCACCGAGCGCGCGTTCTACGAGCTCGAGGCGCCCGTGCTGCGCGTCGGCGGTTACAACGTCCCCTACCCGCCGAGCCGTCTGGAGGAGGAGTTCCTCCCCGACCTCGACCGGGTCCTCGACGCCGTCGACCGTTCGCTCGCGTACTGAAAGGCACCGCCGCAGATGGCTCTTCGTGAGTTCAAGCTCCCCGACCCGGGCGAGGGTCTGACCGAGGCCGACATCGTCACCTGGCACGTCGCCGTCGGTGACACCGTCAAGGTCAACGACGTCGTCGTCGAGGTCGAGACGGCCAAGTCGCTCGTCGAGCTGCCCGTGCCGTTCGCGGGAACCGTGTCAGCGCTGCACGTCGCCGAGGGCGACACCGTCGAGGTCGGCACACCGATCATCACCGTCGACGACGGCGTGGGCGGCGCGTCCGCTCCTGCCGCTCCGGCGCCCGCCGCGGCGCAGGAGCCGGCGGCTCCGGCAGCTCCTGCCTCGGACGGCGAGGAGATCGGCGAGGGGCTCATCGGGGGCACGACCTCGACCGGCCGCACGGCCGTCCTCGTCGGCTACGGCGTCAAGCAGACCGAGGCCGTCCGCCGTCCCCGCAAGGGCGCCGCGACCCCGGCCCCGGGCACGTCGCCGTCCCCCGCGCCCGTGCAGCAATCGACGAATGTGTCGACTTCTGTACGGTCGGACGCCCGGCCGGACGCTTCAGGCGTGCAGGAATCGTCGAAGGTGTCGACTTCTGCACCGTCGCAAGCGGGGACGGGCGCCCGCGCGCTGGCCAAGCCGCCGGTGCGCAAGCTGGCCAAGGACCTCGGAGTCGACCTCGGCTCCGTGACGCCCACCGGTGACGGCGGCGTCGTCACCCGCGCCGACGTCGAGGCCGCGGCCTCCGGTGCCTCGCAGCCCCCTGCGGCGGCCCCCGACCGCGGAGCAGAGACGGGCACCCGCGAGACCCGTGTCCCGGTCAAGGGCGTCCGCAAGATGACGGCGCAGGCGATGGTGGGCTCCGCGTTCACGGCCCCCCACGTCACCGAGTGGGTCACCGTCGACGTCACCGCGACGATGGAGCTCGTCGAGAACCTCAAGCGCGACAGGGAGTTCCGTGACGTCAAGGTCACGCCGCTCCTCGTGCTGGCCAAGGCCATGTGCGTGGCGGTGCGTCGCAACCCCGAGATCAACGCGAGCTGGGACGAGGCCGCCCAGGAGATCGTCCTCAAGCACTACGTCAACCTCGGCATCGCGGCCGCGACGCCGCGCGGCCTCGTCGTCCCCAACATCAAGGACGCCGACCGGATGACGATGCGCGAGCTCGCCGACGCGATCGCCGGCCTGACCGCGACCGCCCGCGAGGGGCGCACCCAGCCGGCCGACATGTCCGGCGGGACGCTGACGATCACCAACGTCGGGGTGTTCGGCGTCGACGCGGGCACGCCGATCCTCAACCCCGGCGAGTCGGCCATCCTCGCGTTCGGCTCGGTCACCCGCCGGCCGTGGGTCGTCGGCACCGGGGCCGACGAGCGCATCGAGCCGCGGTGGGTCACGACCCTCGCGCTCTCCTTCGACCACCGCCTCGTCGACGGCGAGCTGGGCTCGCGCTTCCTCGCCGACGTCGCGGCCCTCCTCGCCGACCCCGCCCGCGGGCTGGTCTGGGGCTGACCCGTGGCGACGGGGGAGCACGGGGTCGTCTTCCCGACGGCCGGTGACCGACGCTCGACGTCGGCCACCGGCCGCGGGGTCGTCGCGGACGCCCTACGCCCTGTCGACCCCGTCGGCGCGGGCGCGGCCGAGCGCGAGACCAACTGGCGCAGTGGCTATCTCACCCACTTCCGCCGCCTCGTCGAGGCGGGGCTCCCCAGCTACTCGGACGCCCGCTCGGTCGCGGAGGCCGGGCTCGCGTCGGTCCACCATCGGATGCGCTGGAGCCCCGACGGCGCCGAGGAGCACCCGCTGTCGGCGGCCGTGGCCGGTGGCACCGCGCCCGGCGTCGAGACGCTGGCCGGCGGCGGCCGCGCCGACACCGCGCTCACCATCCCCTACCGCGGGCGCCGGCTCGCCGGTGACGACCTGCGCCGCCAGCTCGACGCGTGGGTGGACGCCGACGTCGTCGAGCCGAGCCTGCGCGACGCCGTCACGGCCGTCCTCGAGAACCCCGAGTGGCTGCGGCTCGACGGGCGCACGGTCGTCGTCCTCGGGGCCGCGGCCGAGATGGGCCCGCTGCGCTCGCTCCTGCGCTGGGGTGCCACCGTCGCCGCGCTCGACCTGCCGCGCCCCGAGCTGTGGACCCGACTGCTCGACGACACCCGCGGCCTGGCCGGCACCCTCGTCGTGCCGGCGCGCCCGGGTGACGGCGACCTCGCCCACCGCGCCGGCGTCGACCTGCTGCACGACCTGCCGGACGCGACCGCGTGGGTCGGCGGTCTCGAGGGACGTCTCGTCCTCGGCAACTACGTCTACGCCGACGGCGCGACCAACGTCCGGGTCAGCACCGCCGTCGACGCGCTGACGCAGGCCGTGCTGGCCCATCGCTCCGACACCGCGCTGTCCTTCCTCGCGACGCCGACCGACGTCTTCGCGGTGCCCGGCGAGGCGGTCGACGCGTCCGTCGAGGCGTACGCGACCCGGCGCACCTCGAAGGTCCTGCGGGTGCCGCTGCGCACGCTGTCGGGCGGGCGCCTGCTGCGGCGCAGCTACGTCCCGGGCACGGAGCCCGGCATCAACGACTCCGTGGTGCTCCAGCAGGGGCCGAACTACCTGCTGGCCAAGCGGATCCAGCGCTGGCGCGCGACCGCGGCCCGCGCCGCCGGCACGACGGTGTCGTTCAAGGTCGCGCCGCCGACCCGCACGCGCTCGGTCGTCAAGAACCGGGCGCTGGCGGCGGCGTACTCGGGGGCACACCGGTTCGGGGTAGAGGTCTTCGAGCCCGGCACCGCGAACACCCTGATGGCGGCGTTGCTCGTCCACGACCTCGCCCAGGGCTCGCCGGCGCACGACCACCCGTGGCAGGACGAGGCGTACGCCGCGGCCCACGGCGGCCTGTGGCGGACGGCCTACGACCCGCGCAGCGCGCTCGGGCTCGCGGCCCTCCTCGGCGCCGCCTCCGCCCGCTGACCCACCCTCTGCCCCTCCTTCTCCCCGAACGTGTGTGAAATCGCCGGTGGACCCCGGCGATTTCACACACGTTCGCGATGAGGGAGGCGCTGGGAGGGGAGCCGGGAGCCCGGGAGCCGCGGTCAGGGGTCGCGGCGGTGGGGCGCGAGGCGGGCGGCCTGCCGGGTCAGGTGGTCGCGCTCGTCGGTGCGCGTCGCGGCGGCCGCGGCCTTCGCGTAGAGGCGCGCCGCGTCCGCGAGGTCGCCGGCGCGCTCGTGGAGGTGGGCGGCGACGGCGGCGTACCGCGGGAGCGAGGGGTCGAGCTCGCGCAGGGCCCGGAGGCCGGCGGCCCCGCCGTCCGCCTCACCGACCGCGACCGCCCGGTTGAGCCGGTGGACGGGGCTGCCGGTCAGCGCGATGAGCTCGTCGTACCACTCGACGACCTGCACCCAGTCGGTCTCCTCGGCCCGCAGCGCGTCGGCGTGCAGCGCCGCGACCGCCGCCTGCGCCTGGTACTCGCCGAGCCGGTCCCGCGCCAGCGCGTCCTGGAGCAGGTCGATGCCCTCCGCCGCCAGCCGCCGGTCCCAGCGCGAGCGGTCCTGCTCGGGCAGCGGCACGAGCCGGCCCTCGGCATCGCGTCGCGCCGCCCGCCGGGAGTGGTGGAGCAGGAAGAGCGCGAGCAGCCCGCGCACCTCCGGCTCGTCGGTGAGCGTGACGAGGTGCCGGGCCAGCCGGATGGCCTCCGCCGCGAGGTCGACCTCGCCGGCGTAGCCCTCGCTGAAGACGAGGTAGAGCACCCGGAGCACGGTCGCGAGGTCGCCGGGGACCCCCAGCGGCACGTCGGCCACGGTGCGCTTGGCCCGGCTGATGCGCTGCGCCATCGTCGCCTCGGGCACGAGGTGGGCCTCGGCGATCTGCCGGGTCGTCAGCCCGCCGAGCGCCCGCAGCGTCAGGGCCGTCGCGGCAGACGGCGAGAGCGACGGGTGGGCGCAGAGGAAGTACAGCCACAGGGTGTCGTCGGACGCCGCGGCACGGCCGGGCGGGGGCTCGTGGTGGAGCCGCTCCTCCCGGGCCCGGCGCGCGGCGTCCGAGCGGACGAGGTCGACGTGCCTCCGCCACGCGACCGTGACGAGCCAGGCCCGGGGGTCGCGCGGCGGCTGCTCGCCCCACTGCTCGTGCGCGGCGAGCAACGCCTCCTGCACGGCGTCCTCGGCCGACGCGAAGTCCGCGCCGCGCCGGAGGAGGACGCCGATGACCTGCGGCGCCAGCTCGCGCACGAGCGTGGGGTCGAGCGCGCTCACTCGACGGCGTTGGGCCGGTCGTCGAGGAACGGCCGCAGCTCGAGCCACTCGCCGATCGGGACGCCGCCCGCGCCCGGCGCCGACGACAGGACGGACGCGACCTCGAGGGCGCGCTCCTCGGACTCGACGTCGATGACCATCCATCCGGCGATGAGGTCCTTGGTCTCGGCGAACGGCCCGTCGACGACCGGTGGCCGGCCCTCGCCGTCGAACCGGACCCACGTGCCGCCCGGCGAGAGCGCCTGCGCGTCGACGAACTCGCCGCTCTCGCGCAGGTCGTCGGCGAGGTCGTCCATGAACCGCACGTGCGCGTCGACCTCCTCGGGCGTCCACCGGTCCATCGGCACGTCGTGCACCGCGGTCTTCGGGCCGCGGTAGTGCTTGAGCATCAGGTACTTCGCCATCGGTCTCTCCTCGGTGTGGTGCGGCCCATTCTGGCCGCGCTCACCCCTGGGTCGGAGCCGCCGACGGGTTCTCGACATCGCCGCCGGACCGGTGGTGCGGGCTCAGGCGTCCGGCGGGGTCGGGGGAGCGCTGCGGGCGAGGAACTCCTCGCGGGTGTTGACCTTGGGGAAGGGGGCGTCGGGCGCGGCGACCCCGAGGGCGTCGGCCAGGGGCTGCCAGCCGTCGCCGGGCTGCCACTCGACGAGGCGGTCGGCCGGGACCTCGTCGCGCACCTGGCGACCCCAGTCCTCGTAGAAGCGCATGGCCGTGGCCGCGTCGTCGAGCGCCTCGGGGCTGCCGAGCATCCGCTGTCCGAGGACGGCCATGACCTCGGTCATGTCGCGCCGCTCGTCGGCCGGGACCTCGGCGAGCCACGGCGGCAGGGCGTCGTCGGGCAGGTCGCCGGCCGACCCCAGGTCCCGCCACCGCCGGATGTTCGGCAGCACCGTCGCATCCATCGACGCCCACCAGGTCTCGGGGTCCGTCCGCCGGGTGAGGAGCACCGGGGCGTCGGGGAAGGCCTCGGCGGCCTCGCGCCAGGCCAGGCAGAACGGGGTGTCCACACCGGCCCCGTACCCGGCGAGGAAGGCCGGCCAGTCCACGTCCTCCCCCCGGAAGGCCGCGGCCCAGGTGCGGGAGTCCCGGGGCCAGTGGAACCACTCGGTCATGTGGTAGCACGGTGCACCGGTCAGCTCGCGCAGCGCGTGGCTGAGCGACATCGTCCCGGTGCGGGGCAGGGCGGCGCCGACGATGCGCACGGGCGACCTCCGAGGATCGGTCATGGGATCCCCGAACGCTAGCCTGCATGATGGGCCCATGAGCTCGTCGACGATGCCGAAGCGCCCCTCCGACCCCCTCGACGTCATCGACGTCGACTCGATGCTCACCGACGAGGAGAAGGCGATCCGGGCCACGGTCCGGCAGGTCTGCGACGACCTCGTCGACCCCCACGTCATGGGCTGGTACGAGTCCGGCGACCTCCCCGTCGCGCGCGAGCTGGCCCGCGAGTTCGGCAAGGTCGGCCTCCTCGGGATGCACCTCGAGGGCTACGGCTGTGCCGGGATGTCCTCGGTCGACTACGGCCTGGCCTGCCTCGAGCTCGAGGCGAGCGACTCCGGCATCCGCTCGCTCGTCTCGGTGCAGGGCAGCCTCGCGATGTACGCCATCCACGCGTTCGGCTCCGAGGAGCACAAGCAGGAGTGGCTGCCGCGGATGGCCGCCGGCGAGGCGATCGGCTGCTTCGGCCTCACCGAGCCCGACCACGGCTCGGACCCCGCCTCGATGCGCACGCGCGCCCGCCGTGACGGTGACGACTGGGTGCTCGACGGCTCGAAGATGTGGATCACCAACGGCACGCTCGCCGACGTCGCGGTCGTCTGGGCCAACGCGGGCGAGGAGCACGGCGGCATCCGGGGCTTCGTCGTCCCGACGGACACGCCGGGGTTCGAGGCGCACGTCATCAAGAACAAGATGTCGCTGCGGGCGTCCGTGACCGCCGAGCTGACCTTCAGCGGGCTGCGCCTGCCGGCGGATGCCGTCCTGCCCGAGGTGCGCGGCCTCAAGGGGCCCCTGTCGTGCCTGTCCGAGGCGCGCTACGGCATCGTCTGGGGGTGCCTCGGCGCCGCGCGCTCGGCCCTGGACTCCGCCCGCCGCTACTCGATGGAGCGCACGCAGTTCGACCGGCCGATCGCCGGCTTCCAGCTGACCCAGGCCAAGCTCGCGCACATGTCCACCGAGCTCCAGCTCGGCCGGCTGCTCGCCCTCCACCTCGGGCGGCGCAAGGACGCGGTCGGGCTGCGGCCGGAGCAGGTCTCGGTCGGCAAGTACAACAACGTGACCAAGGCGATCGAGATCTGCCGCACGGCGCGGACCATCCTCGGCGGCAACGGCATCAGCGGCGAGTACCCGGTGATGCGCCACGCCAACAACCTCGAGTCGGTGCTGACCTACGAGGGCACCGTCGAGATGCACACGCTCGTCATCGGTCAGGCGCTGACCGGCGAGGCCGCCTTCCGCTGACCCTCACCGCTGCGCGCTACACCGCAGTAAGTGCTGCTGTGGCGACAGGTACTGCGGTGTAGCCGGCGCCGGGACGGGGGCGCGGGGAGGCGCAGCGGCGTCGGGACGAGGTGGTGGCGGCCGTCGTGGGGTGATCACCCCCGTTCCTGCGCCGTCGGGCGCGCCACGACGCGCGCCGGAACCGGTTTGTCGCCTCTCGCCTCCCGGGAGCACACTGGAGGCGACCTGTTCCAGAACGCTCGACCCGGCCGGGTGCCCCGGCGGTCGCCCGACCGACGAGGCCCCTGTGCTCGCCCCCTACCGCCCCCTGTTCGCCGTCCCCGGTGCCCTGCCCTTCATCGCCGGGACCGCCCTCTCCCGCACCGGCGGCGCGATGTTCGGCGTCGCCGTCATCGTCATGGTCAGCGAGCGGCAGGGCTCCTACGGCCTCGCCGGCGCGGTCAGCGCCGTCGGGCTCGCGGTGCTCGCGGTCGCCGGCCCGGTGCTCGGGCGGCTCATCGACCAGTACGGCCAGCGCCGGGTCGCCCGGCCCTTCATGGTGCTCTCGGCGGTCGCCGGCCTGGGCACCGCGCTCGCGTCCGGGTTCGGTGCGCCGGTCTGGACCCTCTTCGTCCTCTACGGCGTCAGCGCGTTCCTGCCCGAGCCCGGCCCGATGTCGCGCGCCCGGTGGGCGCACATCTTCCGCGACGACCCGGACCGCCTCCACACCGCGATGTCCTTCGAGCAGGTCGCCGACGAGGCGTCGTTCGTCATCGGTCCGGTCATCGCGGTGCTGGTCTCGACGCTGTGGTTCCCCGAGGCCGGGCTCGTCCTCGCCGAGGTCCTCTTCACCGTCGGCGTCCTCACCTTCCTCGCCGCCCGGGCGACCGAGCCGCCGGTCGTGGCCCGCGCCGACCGGCCCAGCGGGCTCGCGATCCGCCGGCCCGGCCTGCTCGTCGTCGCGACCGCGCTCGTCATGACCGGCGTGATCTTCGGCGCCAACGAGGTCGTCGCGGTCGCCTTCGCCGAGGCCGACGGCAACGCCAGCCTCTCGAGCCTCGTGCTCGGCGGCTTCGCGGTCGGCTCGACGCTCTCGGGGCTGTGGTTCGGCGCCCGGACCTTCCGCTCGACGCTGACGAAGCGCCTGCTCGTCGCCGCCGCGGCGATGCTCGTCCTCGAGGTCCCGGCGCTCCTCGTGGCGAACACGTGGCAGCTGACCGCCGTCATGGTCGTCGCGGGCTCGGCGACCGCGCCGATGCTCATCACGAGCCTGTCGCTGGCGCAGCGTCTCGTCCCGGCCGCCCTCGTCACCGAGGGGATGGCCGTCGCGGTCACCGGCATCCTCATCGGCATCTCGGCGGGGTCGGCGGTCGGCGGCTGGGCCGTCGAGGCCCTCGGGCCGCAGCGCGCCTACGCCGTCCCCGTGCTCGCCGGGGCACTGGCCCTGGCGATCGTCGCGGTCCGCCGTCGGCACCTCGAGGGTGCCGAGGCGGCCCGCGTCAGCTCGCCGGTGCCGTGACCGCCGCGTCGTCGGAGCGTGCCGCTCCGGGGCGCGGTCCCTCCCCGGTCGACCCGCCCCCGGCGTTCGCGCGCTCGGTGTAGGCGGAGCCCTTGCGCAGCTCGACCTGCGGGAGGAACGCCAGCACGACGACGGCGAGCACCATGACGATCGAGCCGACGAGGAACACCACGTCCATCGCCTCCGAGAAGCCCATGAGGAACGGCTTGGCCAGTGCGGGGTCGAGCCCGTTGAGGAACGAGCTGTCCTGGAGGACACCGCTGGAGGCGGCGGCCGACCCGCCGGCCTGGCTCTGCTGGAGCTGCTGCGCGAAGGCCGCGTTGGCCGGGTCGCGCAGGGCGCTCTGGAACTCCGCGGTGGGGGCCACGGTGCGGAACGCGGACGAGATCCGGTCCGGCACGAGGGAGAACAGCACCGTGAGGAAGACCGCGGTCCCGATGGTGCCGCCGATCTGCCGGGTGAAGGTCGCGGTCGACGTCGCGACACCGATCTGCTGCGGCGGGACGGCGTTCTGCACGGCGAGGGTCAGCGGCTGGAAGTTGAAGCCCAGGCCCAGGCCGAAGAAGACCATGATGACCATCGTCTGCCACAGCGGGGTGTCGAACGCGGTGTAGTGCAGCGCGAACAGCGACCCGGTCAGCAGCACGGCGCCGGTGACCGGGAAGAGCCGGTACTGCCCCGTGCGGGAGATGATCTGGCCCGACGAGATCGACCCGGACATGATGCCGAGGGTCAGCGGCAGGAGCAGCAGGCCGGCCTCGGTGGGCGAGGCGCCCTTGACGATCTGCAGGTAGAGGGGCAGGGCGGCCAGCCCGCCGAACATCCCCATGCCGATGATGATCGAGGCGGCCGAGGACACCCCGACGGTGCGGTTGTGGAAGATCTTCAGCGGCAGGATCGCCTCGTCGCCCATCCGGCTCTCCTGCAGGAGGAACAGCACGGCCGCGACACCACCGACGACGTAGGCGGCGATCGAGCGACCCGAGCCCCAGCCCCACTCGCGACCCTGCTCGGCGACGAGCAGCAGCGGCACGAGCGAGACGGACAGGAGCCCGGCGCCGAGCCAGTCGATGCGGTGGTCGAGGCGCTGGTGGCGCAGGTGCAGCGTCTTGGTGACGAGCGCGAGGGCGACGATGCCGATCGGCACGTTGACGAGGAAGACCCAGCGCCACCCGGTGACACCGAAGATGGCGTCGGTGCCGGCGAAGAAGCCACCGATGACCGGGCCCAGCACCGAGGAGGTGCCGAAGACCGCGAGGAAGTAGCCCTGGTACTTGGCGCGCTCGCGGGCCGGGACGATGTCGCCGACGATCGCCAGGGCGAGCGAGAACAGGCCGCCGGCGCCGAGGCCCTGGACGGCGCGGAAGAACGCCAGGCCGGTCATCGAGGTCGACAGGGTGCACAGGACCGAGCCCACGACGAAGATCGAGATGGCCGTGACGAACAGCTTCTTGCGGCCGTAGATGTCACCGAGCTTGCCGTACAGCGGCGTGACGATCGTCGACGTGATGAGGTACGCCGTCGTCGCCCACGCCTGGTGGTCCAGACCCTTGAGGTCGTCGGCGATCGTGCGGATGGCGGTGGCGACGATCGTCTGGTCGAGGGCGGCCAGGAACATCCCGGCCATGAGGGCGATGAGGATGGTGACGATCTGGCGGTGCGAGAGGGCGCCGTCGCCGGTGGGGGCGGCGGGGCCGCCGGCGGTCGCGGCGCGGGTGGCCCCGGCGGCGTGGGCGCCGCCGCTGCCGGCGACGTGGCGGCCGGGACCGCCGGCGCTCGAGTGGCTCGTCGGCTGGTCGGGGTCCGCGTGGCGGGGTGAGCTCATCGGGTGCTCCTGGCGGTCGGGTCGGTGAAGGAGGCCTCGAGGTCCGCGGCGAGGCGGGCCAGGTGGCGGGTGAGGGTGCGGACGTCGTCCTCGCTCCAGTCGGCGAGCAGTCCCTGGAGCCAGCGGTCGCGGCCCTCGCGGATGGCGACGAGGAGCGCGGTGCCCTCGTCGGTCACGGCGAGGACGTGGGCGCGCCCGTCGTCGGGGTCGGGCTCGCGGACGACGAGGCCGTGCTCGACGAGGGTGCTCACCTGGCGGCTGACCGTCGAGACGTCGGAGTGGACGGCGTCGGCGAGCTCGGAGACGCGCAGGGGGGTGCGGACGAGGTTGAACAGCAGCGGGTAGGCCATCGGGTCGACCTGCTCGTGCATGCGGGGGGCACGGGCCCGCGCGACGTGCATGAGCTTGAGCACGCGGACGAGCTCGTCGCCGAGGACGGCCGTCGGCGTCGACGAGGCGGCGCTGAAGGACATCGGACCTCCTCGGGGGTGGGGGCGGACGCGGGCGTCCGGGCGGGCAGTTGTTTGCAGCATACAACTACATCGGCGGACGACGGCACGGATCGGGACCGACCTTCGACAGGCGCGCGGCGGACGACCGCCGGCCGGCGCGCCTCAGAGCGAGCGGGCGCCGAGGTGGTTCAGCAGGTTCTGCGAGAACCGCTGGCCCATGAGCGTCACGACACCCTTCATCGCGGTGTTGACCGCCGGCCTGGTGAGGGCGGGGAACGGCAGGTCCACCGAGATCGTCATCGACGTCTCGAGATGCGTTCCGCCGGAACGCGGTTGCAGCGCGTACCAGCCCTCGACCCCGGCCGACTCCTCGGCGAGCGCGGCGTCCGGGTCGTGCGCGAACTCGATGCGGTGAGGCTCGTCGAACGTCATCCGCTCGGTGAACGAGAACGAGAAGCTCTTCCCGAGCACCGGCACGCGGGTCATCTCCCACACCCAGTGCTCGCCGTGCTCGGTGACGCGCTGGAGGAACGGGGTGAGCCGGGCGATCTCGTCGGGGTCGGTCAGCGTCGCCCAGACGGCGTCGGGCTCGGCACTGACCGTCGCCGCGGACCGGGTCGACGTCGAGAAGCGCGCCATCAGGGCGTGATGGCCAGGGCCGCGAGGACGGACCGGGCGACGGCCTCGTCGCCGTGCACGGTGACCGGCAGCTCGTCGGGGGAGCGCCGGCCGCCGGCCAGCCGCATCGCCACGCGCGTCGACATCGACAGCGAGGTCGTCACGACGTCGGGGTGGTCGGCGTCCTCGCCGGTGAAGAGGGGGATGCCGACGGCGCGGTCGCCGTCCTGCTCGACCCGGACACCGGCGCGGCCGACCGTGGGGCCGGTGAGGTCGAGGACGACCGCCTGGCCGGCGCCGACCCGCGCGTCGCGCGCGACGACCCGGGGCAGGACGGCGAAGAGGCGGCTGACGCTCAGCGCGGCCGCGGGGGTGTCGAGGCCGCCGGGACGGTCGAGGGCCTCGCGCAGGTCCTGCTCGTGCATCCAGACGTCGAAGGTGCGGATGCCGACGAGGTCGGCGAGCGTCGTGCGGCCGAACGGCCCGCGGACCTCCTCCTCGCCGGTGACGCCCTCGGACCGGTAGACCGCGAGGCGCTCCTCGAGCCGCCAGTCGAGCTCGTCGACGAGGTCCTCCGGCGAGCGGCCGCGGCGGGCCTCGACGAACTTCTCGTGCCGCGTGCCGAAGTCGTGACGCAGGTAGTCGTAGCCGCTGACGTCGACGTCCGGGTCGGGGTCGCCGGCCACCATCGACTCGCCGCCGAGGACGTGGGCCAGCTGGTCGGCCACCGTCCAGCCGGGGCAGTCGGTGGGGCGCTCGGCGTCACCGGGGCGCAGCGCGCGGCCGAGGTCGGTCACGCAGCGGACGGTGTGCGCCCACGCGTCGACGACCTCGGCGAAGCCGGTCGGGGCAGGTGGGTGCAGGGACATGTCGACCACAGTACCTACGCTGGGGGGTGTGACCTCCCTGCCGAGCAGCCGCCCCGCGGCCCGTGACGCGACGGGCGACGGCACCGACACCGCCCGCTGGCTGCGGCCGCTGCTGCTGACGCTCGCGGCCGGCCTCGTGGCCCTCGTGCCCGCCGCGCTGCTGACCGGCGCCGCCGACCCGCTCGCGCTCGCCGACCCCGGCCCGGCCGTCCGCTGGGGCGTCCCGGTCGTCGCGACCGTCGGCAACATCGCCTCGTCCACGACCCTCGGCCTGCTGCTGCTCGCCGTCTTCCTCGCGCCCGAGCGCGCCCGCACCGACCGCCGCGGCACGGCCCGGCGGCTGGCCGGCGCCACCGGTGTCCTGTGGGCCGTCGCTGCGCTGCTCGAGGTCGTCCTCACCTTCGCCGACCTGTCCGGGACGCCGCTCACCTCGCCGGGCCTCCTGCCCCAGCTGCTGTCGTTCGCCTGGGCGCTCGAGACCACCCGCGTCCTCGTCATCGCCGCCGGGGTGGCGGTCGTCGTCGCCGCCACGGTCGGCCTGGCCCGCAGCCGCGCCGCGACGGCGTGGCTCGCCGCGCTGACGCTCGTCGCGATCGTCGTCCACGCCCTCAACGGCCACTCGGCCGGCTCGGCGAGCCACGAGGACGCCGTCAACGGCCTCGCCGTGCACCTGCTCGGGGTGAGCGTCTGGGTCGGGGGGCTCCTCGCGCTGGTCATGATGCGGCGCGCCCTGGGCCGCGACCTCGGGGCCACGGTCGGGCGCTTCTCGGTGCTCGCGACGTGGGCCATCGTCGCCGTCGGTCTCTCGGGGCTCGTCCAGGCGTGGATCCGCATCGGCTCGCTCGACGGCCTGACCACGACGTACGGCATCGTCCTGCTCGGCAAGGTCGTCGCCATCGCGGTGCTCGCCGTGCTCGGGGCGCAGCAGCGCCGCACCCTCGCGGCCCGCCTGAGCGCGGATCCGTCCGACGGCCGGGCCTTCGCGCGCCTCGCCGTCACCGAGCTCGCGGTGATGGGCGTCGCCGTCGGGCTCGCCTCCGTGCTCGCGCGCAGCATCCCGCCGGTCCCGGACGCCCTGCCCGACCCCGGCATCGTCCTCGAGCTGACCGGCTACCCCGACCCCGGGCCGTTCGGGGGCGCCGACTGGCTCCTCGCGTGGCGGATGGACTGGCTCTTCGTCGCCGTCGCGGTGCTCGCGGTCGGCCTCTACGTCGCAGGCTTCGTGCGGCTGCGGCGGCGCGGCGACGCGTGGCCGGTGCTGCGGGTCGTCACGTGGACCCTCGGCTGGGCGCTCTTCGTCTGGGCCACGTGCGGGGCGCCGGGCATCTGGGGCAGGGTGCTGTTCAGCGCCCACATGGTGATGCACATGGTCGTCGCGATGATCGTGCCGCTGCTCCTCGTGCCGGCGGCCCCGGTGACCCTGGCCCTGCGGACGCTGGCCGCCCGGCGCGACAAGACGTGGGGACCGCGCGAGCTGCTGCTCCAGGTCGTGCACTCCCGGGCGATGCGGGTGCTGGCCAACCCGGTCGTCGCCGCGGCCGTGTTCTTCTTCAGCCTCGCGGCCTTCTACTACACGGGCCTCTTCGAGCTGGCGCTGACGACCCACACGGGCCACCTGCTGATGATGGCCCACTTCCTCCTGACCGGGTACCTGTTCGTCTGGGTGATGATCGGCATCGACCCCGGGGTGCCGCGCTGGTCGCCGCTCATGCTGCTCGTCATCCTCTTCGCGACCGTGTCGTTCCACGCGTTCTTCGGGGTCGCGCTGACCGGCAGCTCGACGCTGCTCGCGCCGGACTTCTTCACGGCCATCAACCTGCCGTGGGGCCCCGACCCGCTCGCCGACCAGCACACCGCCGGCGAGATCGCGTGGGGCATCGGCGAGGCGCCGACGCTGACGCTGGCCGTCATCGTCGCCGTCCAGTGGTTCCGCAGCGAGATGCGCGAGACCGCGCGCCTGGACCGCAAGGCCGACCGCGACGGCGACGCCGACCTCACCGCCTACAACGCGCGCCTGGCCCGGCTGCGCGAGGAGGCCGACCAGCTCGACTGACCTCCGGCGTCGAGCAGGTGGGCGTACAGCAACCGACGAAGGTGTCGGTTCCTGCACACCGGCGGGTGCGCGAGGATGGGGCGATGCGCATCGCCCTCCTCCAGCTGGCCTACGGCGACGACGAGCCCGCGGGCGCCCGCATCGACCGCGCGGCCGACCTCGTCGCGCAGCAGCGCGGCCACGACCTCGTGGTGCTGCCCGAGCTGTGGGCGCCGACCGGCTTCGACTACACCCGCTGGGACGGTGAGGCCGAGCCGTTGGACGGCCGCTTCGCCGCGGCGATGGCGGACGCCGCCCGCGCGGTCGGCACCCCGCTGCACGCCGGCTCCTTCGTCGAGCGGCTGCCCGAGCCGGGGCCCGACGGCAACACGCTGTCCAACACCTCGCTCCTCTACTCGGGAGACGGCGAGCGCCTCGCCGTCTACCGCAAGATCCATCGCTTCGGGTTCGGCGCCGGCGAGCCGAAGCTCATGGAGGCCGGGGAGGACGTCGTCGTCCTCGACCTGCCCGACGGCGCCGGCGGCACGGTGCGCACCGGCCTGAGCACCTGCTACGACCTGCGCTTCCCCGAGTTCTACCGCCGCCAGCAGGAGGCGGGGGCGTCCCTCCTGCTCGTCCCGGCCGCGTGGCCGCTGGCCCGCGTCGCGCACTGGACGCTGCTCGGGCGTGCGCGGGCGGTCGAGAACCAGTGCGTGCTCGCGCAGGTCAACACCGGTGGCACGCACGCCCGGACGCCGATGGGTGGCCACAGCCAGGTCGTCGCGGCGAACGGCGAGGTCCTCGGCGAGCTCGCGCACACCGACGAGGCCGTGCTCTCGGTCGACGTCGACCTCGCCGCGACGACGGCCTACCGCGAGGCGTTCCCCGTCCTCGCCGACCGCCGCCTCTGACCCGCCCCCCTCCCCTCCCCTCCCCTCCCTTTCCCGGAGTCGAGTGCGGAAGTGGTTGCCGGGGCTGCCACTTCCGCACTCGACCCCAGGCGGGCGGGCGACCCGGTGGAGTCGAGGGCGCTCGCGGTCGCTGGAGCGACCACTTCCGCACTCGACTCCGGACGGTGGGGCGGCGCAGGGTCAGCCGGCCGCGGCGTCGGGGTCGCGCGGCACCCCGAGAGCGACCAGGTCGCCGGCGACGACCCACGGCTCCCGGCGCAGCTCGTCGGTCGTGGCGCGGACCACGATGCGGTCCGGCCGCGTGAGCCCCCGCTGGCGCCGGACGTCCTCGGTGTACTGGCCCACCTCGAGATGGAAGGCCCCGTCGACCTCGAGGACGAGCGTGCGGCCGTCGGGCAGGTCCCACTCGCAGTCGGTGTACCGGCGTCGCCCCGACCGGTCGGTGCGCGCGCGCTGGCGGGCCGGCAGGGCGAGGCCGTAGGCCCGGCACATCCGGACGACGTCGACCTCCCCGAGCGACTCGGACCCGCCCTCGATGTCGCGCAGCAGGGCACGGAAGTCGGCCGCCCGGCGCAGCGGACGCAACGCATCGACCCACGTGAGCAAGGAGGTCGCGTTCGTCAGGCGCTGCTGCACGACGGCGGCCAGCAACCCGGCCGCCGAACGAGGGTTGCGCTCGTGGGCCGCCCAGAGGAGGGCCGCCGGCTCGACGCGGCAGCACGGCAGGGCGCCGGGGCCCCGCAGCCGCTCGAGGGGTCGTCGCGTACGGAACGGTCGGATGCCGTCGACGTGCTGGAACGAGTCCGGGTTGGCGACGATGACGGTGACCTCGTCCCGCGTCCAGCCCGTGAGGCCGTGGACCGCCAGCGCGGTGAGGCCGCCCAGCATCGCGTCCGGTCCGCAGTGCAGGACGGCGACCCAGCGCTCCTGCTCGGGCGACAGCGGTCCGGTCGTCGTCGTGAGCACGGACTCGGTCCGTCGTCGCCAGCGCTCGGACGCCAGCTTGTGCCGGATGACCCCGCGGCTGACGCCGAGCTCCGCGAGCTGGCGCCAGGAGAGCACGTCGGCCTGCTGGTCGGCGAGCGCGCGCCACGAGTCCATCCGCCGACTGTGCCGCGATCGGCCCAGAGCGCCGCGAGGTTCTCCACAGCCCCGGGGTCGAGTGCGGAAGTGGTCGCTGGGACAGCCACGTGCGCCCTCGAGGCCGGGGAAGGCGGCGGCCTGGTGCATTCGAGGGCGCCGGCGGTCGCCGGGGCAGCCACTTGCGCACTCGACTCCGGTAGGAGGTGCGGGGGCGCGGGGTGGGCGACGCCGTGCGAAGGTAAGGGGCATGGACGCCGCCGTCACCGCAGCCGCCGTCGCCGAGCTCGCGCAGGCCCTCCCGCCGGGGGTCGTCACCACCGACCCCGCCGCGCTCGAGAAGTACCGCCACGACTGGACGCACGACGCCGGCGCCGGCACGCCGCTTGCGGCCGTCCGTGTCGAGGACGCCGCGCAGGTGCAGCAGACCCTGCGCTGGGCGACCGAGCACCGCATCGGCGTCGTCCCCCGCGGCGCCGGCACGAGCCTGTCCGGCGGCTCGATGGGCGTCGACGGCACCATCGTCCTCAGCCTCGAGCGGATGCGCGCCGTCGAGATCGACACCGCCGCGCGCGTCGCGGTGGTCGAGCCCGGTGCGCTCAACGTCGAGGTCAAGAACGCCGCTGTCGCCGAGGGCCTCTGGTACCCGCCGGACCCCAGCTCGTTCGAGATCTGCTCGATCGGCGGCAACATCGCGACCAACGCCGGCGGCCTCTGCTGCGTCAAGTACGGCGTGACGACCGACTACGTCCTCGGCCTCGACGTCGTCCTCGCCGACGGCACCCTCGTGACGCTCGGCGGCAAGCGGGTCAAGGACGTCGCCGGCCTCTCGCTGCTCAAGCTCTTCGTCGGCTCCGAGGGCACGCTCGGCATCGTCACCCGGGCGATCCTTCGGCTCGTGCCCGCGCAGGCGCCGCGCTCCACCGTCGTCGCGCTCTTCCCGACCGTCGCCGACGCCGCCGCGGCCGTCATCGAGCTCGGCCGCACCGTCCGCGCCTCGATGGTCGAGCTGATGGACCGCGCCTCGATCAACGCCGTCGAGGACTACCAGCCGATGGGGCTCGACCGCGACGCCGGCGCCCTGTTGCTCATCCAGTCGGATGCCCCGGGCGCCTCGCGCGCCGAGGAGGTCGCGGCCATCGTCGCGGCCTGCGAGGTCACCGGCGCCAAGGAGGTCGTCGCGACCGACGACCCCGACGAGGCCGAGATGTTCGTCCAGGCCCGACGCGTGCACTTCACCGCGCTCGAGCCGCGCGGCGCCGTCCTGCCCGAGGACGTCGGCGTGCCGGTGCCGCAGCTGCCGGCGCTGCTCGCCGAGATCGAGGCCATCGGCCAGCGCCACGGGGTCGAGATCCCGGTCGTCGCGCACGCCGGCGACGGCAACACGCACCCGGCGATCGTCTACGACGCGACGGACGCCGACTCCGAGCGGCGGGCCCGCCTCGCCTTCGGCGACATCATGGACGCCGCCATCGGCCTCGGCGGCACGATCACCGGCGAGCACGGCGTCGGCCGGCTCAAGAAGGGCTCGCTCGAGGCGCAGCTCGGTCCCGAGGTCATGGACCTCAACCGCCGCGTCAAGGCCGCGCTCGACCCGCAGGGCATCCTCAACCCCGGCTCCTTCGTCTGACCGGATGCCTCGACAGCCGCGCCACGCCGTGCGACCCTGACGGCACGGCAGCCCGGAGGCACCGGACGCCGGAAGGGGAGTGGCGCCATGTGGTGGATCATCGGACTCCTGGCCCTGGTCGTCGTGCTCGGGGTGGTCCTCGAGCGTCGGCGCCGCGGCACGGGCACCCGTTCGGAGTTCACCGGCGACGCGCCCTACGGCGCCGAGGCGGCAGCCTCCCGGATGACCCACAACGGCCCGGGCCTGGGTGGTGGCGGCGGCCAGTAGGCCGCTGCCCGGCGTCGACGAAGTTTGCACAAACCTTCGACGGTGCAGGTCGGAACAGGTACGGTCGGGATGACCGCCCGCCGACCCCTGCCCCAGGAGACCCCATGTACATCGGACTCGGCATCTTCCTCCTCGTCCTCGGCGCCATCCTCACGTTCGCCGTCGGCGACCAGAGCGTGGCCGGCCTGGACCTCGAGATGATCGGCTACATCCTCATGGCGGGCGGCGTCCTCGCCATCCTCCTGTCCTTCGTCATGCAGGCCGGCAGCCGCCGCGGGCGCGTGACGACGACCCGCGAGAGCCACGTCGACCCCAACACCGGCACCCGCGTCGACCGCACGGAGATCGACCCGCGCTGACGCCGGTGCGGCCCGGCCACGCCGGCACGCAGCACGCCCGACGGGCCCGCCCCTCCTGGAGGAGGGACGGGCCAGTCGTCACGTGGGTCCGGGCGCGGCGCGTGCTCCGGGCAGGCGCGCCGGGCCCGGGGTCGGGGGACCGCCGGGTGGGGCGGGTCAGAAGGCGGACTCGGGCACGTCCATGAGGTCGTTGTCGCTGGCCTCGGCCATGGCCCGCTCGGCGGAGAGGCGGGGCAGGACCTGGCGGGCGTAGAAGCGGGCCGCGGCGACCTTGCCCTCGTAGAAGTCCTTCTCCCGGCCCTCGGCGCCGGCCTCGAGCGCGTCGAGCGCGACGGCGGCCTGGCGCAGCAGCAGCCACCCGACGACGAGGTCGCCGGCGCCGAGCAGGAGACGGGTGGTGTTCTGCCCGACCTTGTAGAGGTTGGGCAGCTCGCCGCCCTGGCGCGGGTCGGACTTCATGAGCTCGCCGACCATGTATCCGAGGATGCCCTGGACGTCCTCGACGCCCTGGCCGAGCAGCTCGCGCTCGCGGTCGAGGCGCCCGCCGTTGAGGCCGAGGTCCTTGGCGAACTCCTGCATCTGCGTCGCGAGGTGGGTCAGCGCCTGGCCCTTGTCACGGACGATCTTGCGGAAGAAGAAGTCCATGCCCTGGATGGCCGTCGTGCCCTCGTAGAGCGTGTCGATCTTCGCGTCGCGGACGTACTGCTCGACGGGGTAGTCCTGGAGGAAGCCGGAGCCCCCGAAGGTCTGCAGCGACTCGGTGCCGAGCAGCACCCAGGCCCGCTCCGAGCCCAGGCCCTTGACGATCGGCAGCAGCAGGTCGTTGACGCGGTTGGCGACGTCGGCGGCCGAGCCCTTCTCGAAGGTCTGCTCGCCGGTGGTCAGCACGTGCTGGTCGACGACGTCCTGCTGGCTCGCGGTGAAGAGCACGAGCGCGCGCAGGCCCTCGGAGTACGCCTTCTGGAGCATGAGCGAGCGGCGCACGTCGGGGTGGTGCGTGATGGTGACGCGCGGCGCCGACTTGTCGGTCATCTGCGTGAGGTCGGCGCCCTGGACGCGCTGCTTGGCGTACTCGAGCGCGTTGAGGTAGCCGGTCGAGAGCGTGGCGATCGCCTTGGTGCCGACCATCATCCGCGCGTTCTCGATGACGTGGAACATCTGCGCGATGCCGTCGTGCGCGTCGCCGAAGAGGGTGCCGACGGCCGGCTTCTCGCCGCCGAAGGTCAGCTCGCAGGTCGTCGAGACCTTCAGGCCCATCTTCTTCTCGACGTTGGTGACGTAGACGCCGTTGCGCTCGCCGAGCTCACCGGTCTCGAGGTCGACGGCGTACTTCGTGAGGATGAACAGGCTGAGGCCCTTGGTGCCGACGCCGGCGCCCTCGGGGCGGGCGAGGACGAAGTGGACGACGTTGTCGACCATGTCGGACTCGGCGCTCGTGATGAAGCGCTTGACCCCGCTGATGGTCCAGGTGCCGTCCTCGTTCTGGGTGGCCTTGGTGCGGCCGGCGCCGACGTCCGAGCCGGCGTCGGGCTCGGTGAGCACCATCGTGCAGTGCCAGCCCTTCTCGACGATCCAGCGGGCGAGCTTCTTCTGGTCGTCGTTGCCGATGAGGTACAGCAGCTTGGCGAAGGAGTAGGACGCGGCGAACATCGCGAGCGCGGGGTTGGAGCCCAGCAGCATCTCGTTGGCCGCCCAGCGCACGCTCGGCGGGGCGACGGTGCCGTCGAGCTCGGCCGGCAGGTCGATGGCCCAGAAGCCGCTCTCGCGGTAGGCCTCGACGGACTTCTTGAACGATTCCGGCATCGTGACGGCCTGCGTCTGCGGGTCGTAGACCGGCGGGTTGCGGTCGGCGTCGGCGAAGGACTCGGCGAGCTCGTGCTCCGAGAGGCGCGCGATCTCCTTGAGCATCTCGCGGGCGGTGTCGGCGTCGAGGTCGGCGTAGGGGCCGCTGCCCAGGACCTCGCCGCGGCCGAGCACCTCGAAGAGGGTGAACTCGATGTCGCGGAGGTTGCTCTTGTAGTGACCCATCGTGGTCCTCCCGGGGACGTCGCAAAGTGAGCGCTTGCTCACCAGTGTGCTACCAGCGGGTAACCGACGCAACCACCGGGTGGGTGAGGGCCGTCTCGCCCGTCCGGCGGACCCCGTCGGCCTAGGGTGACGAGACGTCGCGGCCGCCCGGGGGTCGCCCGGCACCGGAGGGAGCGCGGATGGTCACGGCCGAGCAGGACGCGGACGGGGTCGACCGCGCCGTGGGGGCCCTGCTCGGGGTGCACGCCGGCGACTCCCTCGGCGCGGCCGTCGAGTTCTCCTCGCGCGAGGAGATCCGCGCCCGGTACCCCGACGGGCTGTGGGACGTCGTCGGCGGCGGGCCGTTCGCGTGGCCGGCCGGCCACGCGACGGACGACACCGACCTGACCCGGGCGGTGCTGCTGGCCCACCTCGAGGGACCGGACGACGTCGTGCGCGCCGCGGCCGACCACATGCTCGACTGGTTCGAGGGGCGCTGGCCCGGCCGCACCCCCGGCATCCCGCCCCGCGACGTCGGCGGCGCCACCCGGACCGGCCTGACGCGCTACCGCGCCTCGGGCGACCCCCGCCGTGCCGGCTCGGGCCCCGGGCAGGCGGGCAACGGCTCGCTGATGCGCTGCCTGCCGACGGCCCTCGCCGAGCGGGACGCCGCACGCCGCGTCCGCCTGGCCGTGGAGATCTCGGCGGTCACCCACGACGATCCCCGGTGCACGGCGGCCTGCGCCGCGTACGTCGAGGTGGCGGCCGCGCTCGTCGACGGCATCGGGGCCGCCGACGCGGTGGCCACGGGCCTCGCCACCGCGGAGCGGCTCGGCGTCGACGGGGTCGTCGAGGCGTTCGCGGACGACGGGCGGCCGTCGGTGGCGGACCTCGCCGAGGGTCGTGCGCGGCTGGCCGGCGACGGCGGCGGGTACGTCCTCGACTCGCTGCGCATCGCCCTCGCCGCCGTCCTCGATCCCCGTCCGCTCGAGCCCGTGCTCGTCGACGTCGTGCGCATCGGACGCGACACCGACAGCAACGCCGCCATCGCCGGCGGCCTGCTCGGGGCGCGCGACGGCGCCACGGCCGTGCCGGAACGCTGGGTCAGGCTGCTGCAGTTCGCCGACGAGTTCGCCGACGGCGCACGGGAACTCTGGGTCGGTCGGCGCGGCTGACGCCTGCGCGCCAGCCGCGACAGCGCGGCGCTGCGGGGCATACTCGGGGGCGTGAGCACCGCGGACGTCCTCGCCGAGGCGCGCCGGCTCGTCGACGACGGCCAGGCGTGGAAGGCCCGTGACCTCCTGCTCGAGCACGCCGAGACGGACGCCGACCCCGAGCTCCTGCGCGTCCTCGGTCACGTCCTCCACGGGATGGGCGACCTGCCGCGGGCCGGGGCCATCTGGTTCGCCGCCGGCGTCAAGGGCCCCGAGGCCGACGACGCCGTCGCCGCGTGGCGCGAGCAGTCCGGCGACGACTTCGTCGCGATGTGGCGCGCCCTGCCGGAGCCGGTGCGCGAGGAGCCGCGCGCGCCCCGCATCGAGGCGCTGCGCACCAAGGCCCTCGTCGCCGACCCGAAGCTCGACGCGCCGCCGGAGCCGCTCGTGCGACCGGGTGAGCTGACCGCGCCGGACGCCGAGAAGACCTCGGACGCCGACGAGGCGGGCGGCGTGGACGGCGCCCAGGTCATCGGCTGGATCCTCGCGGCGCTCTTCGTCGTGTGCGCCGTCATCGGCATCGTCACCGTGCTCGGCTGGGTCGTCCCCAGCTGACCCAGCGCCCCCGGGGCCGGCGGCGTCAGGAGCAGCCGTTGACGGTGGCGGCGAGCATGTCGAGGCCCTGCTTGAGCGCGGTGCTCGAGGTCCGCCCGTTGACGATGAACGCGAAGACCTTGATGCGGCCGTCGGGGTCGCGGGTGTAGCCGGCGAGCGAGGCGACGTCGCTCAGCGTGCCGGTCTTGGCCCAGACCTTGCCGGCGGCGCAGCGGGAGGCGCTGCTCGTGAACCGGTCGTACTTCGCGGCCAGGGTGCCCGTGCGCCCGGCGATCGGCAGGCTGCGCGAGCTGCGCATCGGGGCGAGCTCGGCGTGGCTCGAGTCGACGGCGCGGTCCATGACCGTCGCCAGCTGTTGCGAGCTGATGCGGTCCGAGCGCGAGAGCCCCGAGCCGTCGTACATCGCGCCCACGGACAGGCCGGCCTGCTGCAGCACGCGCGTCTGGGCGGCGCGGGCGCCGGTCCACGTGGCGTCGCCGCCGGCGGAGCGGCCGACGAGCTTGTGCAGCGCCTCGGCGATCTCGTTGTCGCTGACCAGGAGCATCCGGCCCACGATGTCGGTCATCGTCGCGCCGTCGGACGAGGCGAGGGTCTCGGCACCGGAGCGGACGTTCTCACGACCGGCGTACGTGGCGGTGACGCCGCGGGCCTTGAGGCGGGAGGCGACGTAGGAGCCGACGTCGGCGCTCGTGTCGGCCACGTCGCGCTGGTCGCGCACGAGCCCGCGGACGGGGGTGATGGAGTCGGGGACGTAGCTGGTCTTCCAGCCGGGAGCGAGCGTCGGGGTCGGGAAGACGTCGTCGTCGACGTAGACGCGGATGCTCGTGCGCCCCCGGGCCTTGAGCGTGGCCGCCGTGGTCGCCGCCATCGCGTCCAGCGCGGCGCTGCTGAGCAGCGGGTCCCCGCCGCCCTCGACGACGACGCGGTCGACGGCGGAGCCCTGCCGGACGCTCGTGCGGAACCGCTTGTCCGGGCCGAAGACCGTCAGGGCGTTGTGCGCGGTCACGAGCTTGGCGGTCGAGGCGGGCAGCTCGGTGGTGGTGCCCCTCAGCGACCAGATGCGCGTGTTCGAGGCCGCGTCGATCACGGTGCCCGAGAACGCCGTCCCGAAGGCGGTCGTCGTCACGCGCTGCGTCAGCTTCGTGCGCATCCGCTGGTCCGCGGCCGAGAACGTGTAGCCGCTCGCGGCGACCGGCACCGGACGCGGCGTCGTCACCACAGGGGTGTACGGCCGTGGGGTCGTCGCCCCGGACGCGGTGGCCGGCGCGGCGACGAGGGCCGCACCGATCGCGACGGCGGTCAGCAGGCGGGTGGGGCGGAGGGCTGGGCGCATCGCGCTCTCCATCGTGACGTGCGGTCAGGAGCGGCCGTCAGCCCCTGCCGCCGCGGTCGGCAGGAGGCTAACCCGCTGACTCCCGCCCTGTCCTGCGAAACGGAGCCGGCCCCTCCGAAGGGCCGATCGCTGCCGCCCGGCGCACGCCCGTCCCGAAGAGCCGGCACGTGCGGGGTTGTCGCTGTCCCATCGCGCGGCCGACCACGAAAAGCCCGCACGTGCGGGGTTATCGCTGTCCGGTCGCGTGGCCGAGCACGAGAGGCCGGCACGTGCGGGGTTGTCGCTGTCCGATAACCTCGCCGACCGCGATAAGCCCGCACGTGCGGGGTTGTCACGGCCCGGGGGACGCCGAAGGCCCGGGCGCTGTCGCATCCGGGCCTTCGTGATGGAGCCGATGACGGGAATCGAACCCGCGTGTCCAGCTTGGGAAGCTGGCGCTCTACCATTGAGCTACATCGGCGTGCCGGGTCGAGTGACCTCCCCGGCGCCCGGGAAGTCTAGCCCACCGCCGCAGCCGCCTCGCACCCGGTCCGCCCCGTCCCGGTAGCCTGACCGCGTGCTCCTCTCCGACCGTGACATCCGCGCCGAGGTCGACGCCGGTCGGGTGGCCCTCGACCCGTGGGACCCGGCAATGATCCAGCCGAGCAGCGTCGACGTCCGCCTCGACAAGTTCTTCCGGCTCTTCGACAACCACAAGTACCAGGTGATCGACCCCGCGCAGGACCAGGCGGACCTCACCCGCCTCGTCGAGGTCGACGCCGAGGAGGGCTTCGTCCTCCACCCCGGCGAGTTCGTCCTGGGCTCGACCCTCGAGACCGTGAGCCTGCCCGACGACCTCGCGGCCCGCGTCGAGGGCAAGTCGAGCCTCGGCCGCCTCGGCCTGCTGACCCACGCGACGGCCGGCTTCGTCGACCCCGGCTTCACCGGGCACGTCACGCTCGAGCTGAGCAACGTCGCGACGCTGCCGATCATGCTGTGGCCCGGGATGAAGATCGGGCAGCTGGCGTTCTTCCGGCTGACGAGCCCCTCTGAGAACCCCTACGGCTCCGAGGCCTACGGATCCCACTACCAGGGCCAGCGCGGCCCGACGGCCAGCCGCAGCTTCCAGAACTTCCACCGCGCCGACGTCTGAGCCGTTCCCGGGTGGCCATCCGGTGAGACGGAGGGTGCCGAACACCCCACGACACGCCGATCCTCGCCCGTCCTGCGTGCGGAATCGGTCGTCACGGGGTACGCATCGTGGGTGCGGCTCTCCGCCCGTCCCTGTCCCACGGCTGGACCCGCCCGACCCGCAAGGGGGGAACGAACGATGTACGAGCGCGCCGCCCACGGTCGGTCCCGCACCGCCGCCCACACCTCCCGCACGCCCCGCACCCCGGTGCGCCGTCCCCGCCGACGCACCCTCGAGTCCCTCCTGCTCGCCCCCGACGGGGGTGGTGGTGCGCGCCTGCGCGGCCACGTCCCTGACCGTCCGCAGGCCCTCGTGCTCGTCCTCCACGGAGGGCGCGAGAGGAGCCGCGCCAAGGTGACGCGCTGGCAGCTCGCCGTCCTGCGGATGCTGCCCTTCGCCGGCTCGCTGCGCCGGGGCCTCGGCGACCAGGTCGCCGTCGTCCGCCTCACCTACCGGGTGCGCGGCTGGAACGGCCACGCGGCCGACCCCGTCGTCGACACCCGCTGGGCGCTCGAGCGCATCCGCCGCGTCCTGCCGGGCGTCCCGGTGGCCGTCGTCGGACACTCGATGGGTGGCCGCGTCGCGCTGACCGTCGCCGCGGACGCCGGCATCGCGGCCGTGGCGGCCCTCGCCCCGTGGGTCGAGGGCGACCTGCGCGCCCCGCGGGACGGCCGACCCGTCCTCCTCATGCACGGCTCGGCCGACCGCACGACCGACCCGCGGCGGACGGCCCTCGTCGCGGAGCGCTGGCAGGAGTTCGGCGTCCCCGTCACGTGGGTCCGGGTGCCGGGCGAGCGCCACGCGATGCTGCGCCGCGCGCGCCGCTGGCACGACACCGTGACGGAGTTCGTCAGCGGCGCGCTGCCGGTCGCAGACCGAGCCAGCTGACCGCCGCGCCGGCCACGAGCAGGCCGGCGCACCAGAGCATCGCCCCGCGGTAGCCCGCGGTCATGGCGACGGGGTCGAGGTAGTCCTCGCCGGCGAGCCCGACGAC
Organism: Phycicoccus sp. DTK01; assembly: GCF_017312765.1. NCBI lineage: Bacteria > Bacillati > Actinomycetota > Actinomycetes > Micrococcales > Intrasporangiaceae > Phycicoccus > Phycicoccus sp. DTK01. The sequence continues at coordinate 244,753 of NZ_BOPU01000005.1, forward strand.
GCCGGGCAGCGCCGCGACCGCGAACAGGGACCCGGCCCGCGCCACGGCGTTGTTGACGCCGCTGGCCACCCCGGCATGCCGGTCCGGCGCGGCGCCCAGCACCGCGGCCGTCAGCGGCGACACCAGCCCCGCGAGCCCGAGCGCGAAGACGACCATCCCCGGCAGCACGTCGAGCCACCCGGCGGAGGCGTCGACGCGCAGCAGCAGGAGGCTGCCCGCCGCGCACAGCAGCGGGCCGACGGTCATCGGCAGGCGCGGCCCGATGCGCTCCGCGAGCGCCGCCGAGCGCGACGACAGCAGCATCATCACCACGGTCAGGGGGAGGGCCGACATGCCGGCGGTCAGCGCGCTCCATCCGGCGACCTGCAGCTCGAGCACCACGAAGAGCGTCACCGCGCCCAGCGCCCCGTACACGAGGAGCGTCATCGCGTTGGCCGCCGAGAAGACGCGAGAACCGAACAACGACAACGGGACCAGCGGATGGGCCGAGCGCCGCTCGACGGCGACGAAGCCGACGGCCGCGGCCGCCGCCACCACCCAGCACCCGACGAGCGCCACGGGCGCCAGCGTGCCGGCGGCGGTCAGCGCGTACGTCGTCGCCCCGAGAGCGACGACCGTGAGCACCGCGCCGGCGACGTCGAAGCGCCGGCCGGCGGCGCCGGGGTCGCGGCTCTCGGGGACGCGTCGACCCGTCAGGAGGACGACGGCCGCGCACAGCGGCACGTTGATCGCGAAGACCCAGCGCCACGACGCGTGGTCGACGAGCCAGCCGCCGACGAACGGCCCGAGCGCAGCGGCGATGCCCGAGAAGCCGGCCCACGTGCCGATGGCCGCCGCGCGGTCCGCCGGGCGGAAGGTCGTCTGGATGATGGCGAGCGCCCCCGGCGTCAGGAGGGCCGCCCCGACCCCCTGGAGCACCCGCAGCCCGACGAGCTGGGCCGGGGTCTGCGCCAGGGCGCACGCGACGGACGCCAGCGCGAACCACACGACCCCGACCTCGTAGACCCGCCGCCGGCCCCAGCGGTCGCCGAGCCCGCCACCGACGAGGACGAGCGAGGCGAGGGCCAGCAGGTAGCCGTTGACGACCCACTGCAGCTGCGCGAGCGAGGCCCCGAGGTCGGCGCCGATGGTCCGCAGCGCGACGTTGACGACGCTGCCGTCGAGGATGGCGACCCCGGTGCCGAGCACCAGCCCGGCCAGCACGAGCCGTCCCTGCGCCGAGCGGCGGTCGAGGTGCTCGTCGGCGGGGACGGGCTCGGCGGCGGTGGTCACGGGGGTCGCAACACCGGCGCGGCCGCCGGGCATCCCGGCGCTGCTCGGTCAGCTCGGTCGGGCGGCCCGGATGCCGGTCAGCGCGTCGCGGTAGGTGACCCAGCCGACGGGGTCGACGCCGTCCGCGTCGAGCACCGGCATCCCGCCGACCCCGCTGTGGTCGAGCGCGTCGAGGACGCGGTCGAGGGTGTCGGTGACCCGCAGCGGCTCGGGCAGCTCGGTGACCATCGACGCCGGCTCGACCTCGTGCCGACCGTCGACGAGCGCCTCCGAGACCGCCCGCGCGGTGACGACGCCGTGGTAGCCGCCGGCGGCGCCGACGAGCGGCAGCACCCCGTAGCTCGCGCCCGACAGCCGGGCCGCGACCTCGCGCAGGGGTGTGCCGGCCTCGACCGGGGTGGGCAGCGGGCGCATCACGGTGCCGACCGGGGTGCGCGCCGCGCCGGACTCCGGCGGCGCGGTGAGGTCGACCCCGCGCCGGCGCAGCTTGAGGGTGTAGACCGAGTCGGCGGAGAGGCGGTGGCTCACGAGGGTCGCGACGACGATGGCCGTCATGAGCGGGAGGATGATCGAGTACTCGTTGGTCAGCTCGAAGAGGATGACGACCGCGGTGATCGGGGCCCGGGCCGCGCCGGCGAAGACCGCACCCATCCCGATGAGGCCGTAGGCGCCGATCGGGCCGGCCACTCCCGGCAGGGCCGCGTGGGCGACGGCACCGAAGGCCGCGCCGAGCATCGCCCCGATGAACAGGCTGGGCGCGAAGACGCCGCCGGAGCCGCCGATGCCGATGGTCAGCGAGGTCGCGACCATCTTCCCGACGAGCAGGACGACGAGGAACCCCAGCGCGTAGCGGCCGTCGACGGCGTCGCCGAGCACGGGGTAGCCGACGCCGTACATCTGCGGGAGGACGAGGAGGACGAGGCCGAGCAGCAGGCCGCCGACCGCGGGCCGGGCCCACTCGGGGCCGCGCCAGACGGCGTCGCAGACGTCCTCGACGCGGTAGAGCACCTTCGTGAAGGCCACGCCGACCGCGCCCGCGACGACCCCGAGCACGGCGAAGAGCAGGTACTCGCTCGGGTGCCCGACCGTGAAGGCCGGCAGCGTGAGGAAGGGCTCGTCGCCGAGCACGGCGCGCCCGATGGCCGAGGAGGTGACGGCCGCGAGCACGACGAGGCCGAAGGACTGCGCGGTGAAGTCGGCGAGGATGAGCTCGAGCGCGAAGAACACGCCGGCGAGCGGGGCGTTGAAGGTCGCGGCAATGCCGCCGGCCGCGCCGCACGCGACGAGCACGCGCATCCGGGGCTCGCTGACCCGCACGAGCCGCCCCACGGTCGAGCCGAGCGCCGACCCGATCTGCACGATCGGGCCCTCGCGGCCGACCGAGCCGCCACCGCCGATGGTCAGCGCCGACGCGAGCGCCTTGACACCGGCCACGCGCGGCTTGATGCGTCCGCCGTTGCGCGCGACGGCGAACATCACCTCGGGCACGCCGTGCCCGCGGGCCTCGCGGGCGAACCGGTGGACCAGCGGCCCGTAGACGAGGCCGGCGACGACGGGCGTGAGGACGACGAACCAGCGGCCGAGTCCCGGCAGGTGCGGGTTGGCGGCCCCCGGGACGGCCGCGTAGTCCTCGTGGCCGGTCAGGAGGCGGGTGGCGGTGCCGACGAGCCAGCGGAAGGCGACCGCCGCGCCCGCGGTGCCGGCGCCGACGACGAGGGCCATCGCGAGGAGCCCGCCGCTGCCCAGGCGGAGCCGGTCGAGGCGGACGGCGAGCCGCTGACGGAGGTCCGGTCGGGCGGGGGTCGTGGGCGTGGCGGGGGCGACGGACATGTTTGCAGTATGCAATAGTTGCACTTGTGAGTGAAAATCGACCGGCCGCGACACCCCCCGCCCCCGGTGCCGAGGGCGCGGACGAGCTCGACGCGATCGTCGGCGCCGTGCTCGTCTCGTCCCGGGTGCTCGTCGCCGTCTCGGCGCGCTCGCTCGCGGACGTGGAGGAGAGCCTGACCCTCACCCAGTTCCGCGCCCTCGTCGTGCTCAGTGGCCTGCGCGAGACGCGCCTGAGCACGCTCGCCGAGCGCCTGGGCGTCGGCCCGTCGAGCGCGCTGCGCACCGTCGACCGCCTCCTCGCCGCCGGCCTCGTCACCCGGCAGGAGGACGCGCGCGACCGGCGCGCGGTCGTCCTCGGGCTGACCGACCGGGGCCGGGAGGTCGTCGACACCGTGACCGACCGGCGACGCGCGGCCATCGCCGAGGTCGTCCGTCGGATGCCGGCCGAGCGCCGCACGGGGCTCGTCGCGGCGCTCACCGCCTTCGCCGAGGCGGCGCACGAACCACTGCCCGACCCCGCCCGGGAGCCCGCCGACAGCTGGTGAGCGCGGGTCTCGATCCGGTCTCGGTCCGTCGAACGTGCGTCATCAGGGGCGCTCCACCTGCGGTTGCGCGCACTAGGGTCGACGGATGATCCGCTTCGACGGCGTGACCAAGCAGTTCCCCGACGGCACGGTGGCCGTCGACGACCTGAGCCTCACGGCACCGACGGGCAAGATCACCGTGCTCGTCGGACCGTCGGGATGCGGCAAGACGACGAGCCTGCGCATGGTCAACCGGATGATCGAGCCGACGAAGGGGTCCATCTCCCTCGACGGCCAGGACACCGGTCGGATGAAGCAGTCCGAGCTGCGGCGCGGCATCGGCTACGTCATCCAGCACGCGGGGCTCTTCCCGCACCGGACCGTGCTCGACAACATCGGCACCGTGCCCCGGCTCCTCGGCTGGGACCGCAAGCGCACGCAGGAGCGCAGCCACGAGCTGCTCGAGCGCGTCGGGCTCGACCCCGTGCTCGGCGACCGCTATCCGGCGCAGCTCTCCGGCGGCCAGCAGCAGCGCGTCGGGGTCGCCCGAGCGCTCGCGGCCGACCCGCCCGTCATGCTCATGGACGAGCCGTTCTCGGCCGTCGACCCCATCGTCCGCGACCAGCTGCAGGACGAGTTCCTGCGCCTGCAGGACGAGCTCGGCAAGACGATCATCTTCGTCACGCACGACATCGACGAGGCCATCAAGCTCGGCGACCAGGTCGCGGTCCTCCGGGTCGGTGGCCGGCTGGCGCAGGTCGCCGAGCCCTCGTACCTCCTCGCCCACCCGGCGGACGACTTCGTCGCGGACTTCGTCGGCCGCGACCGCGGCTACCGCGCCCTGCAGTTCCAGCGGACCCCGCGCCTGCCGCTGCGCTCCGAGCGGACCATCGTCCTCGGCGAGCAGCCCGCGGCGGGCAGCGCGGCCTGGCTGCTCGTCGTCGACGAGCAGCGCAAGCCGCTCGGATGGGTCGAGCCGGCGCGCATCGGCTCCCGGGGCGTCGAGGACGCCGACCTGCACCGCGGCGGCACCGTCGCCCGCGCCGCCGGGACGCTGCGGGGCGCGCTCGACGCGGCGCTGTCCTCGCCGTCGCGGCGTGGGGTGGTCGTCGACGACAGCGGCGTGCTCGTCGGCACGGTGCTCGCCCACGAGGTGCTCAGCGCCATCGAGGACACCGACCGGCCCGAGCGCGACGAGGAGGACCCCGTGCACGGCGGGGCGGTCGCCCTCGCGGAGGAGGGGGCCTGAGGTGGACTGGCTCGCGTCGAACTGGCGCACCGTCATCGACCTCGCGGGGCAGCACCTCTACCTCGCGGGGGTGCCGCTCGTGCTCGGGCTGGTGCTCTCGCTGCCGCTCGGCTGGGCGGCGAAGCGCTGGCGCGGGGCGTACCCGGCGGTCGTCACGACGAGCGGCCTGCTCTACACGATCCCCTCGCTGGCGCTCTTCATCATCATGCCGATCGTCCTCGGGACGAAGATCCTCGACCCGGTCAACGTCGTCGTCGCGATGACGATCTACACCGTCGCGCTCCTGGCCCGCACCGTCGCCGACGGCCTGATGTCCGTGCCCGACCACGTCGAGCAGGCCGCGACCGCCATGGGCTACCGGGGGCTGCGCCGGCTGGTCGGGGTCGAGCTGCCGCTGGCCGTCCCGGTCATCGCCGCCGGCCTGCGGGTCGCGGCCGTGAGCAACGTGAGCATCGTCAGCGTGGCCTCGCTCGTCGGCGTCTCGCAGCTCGGCACGCTGCTCGTCGACGGGTGGCGCCGCATCATCTGGGGCGAGCTCGTCACCGGCATCGTCGCGTGCCTCGTGCTCGCGCTCCTGCTCGACGGCCTCATCCTGCTCCTTGCCAAGGCGTTGACGCCCTGGCGCCGCGTGGCCGGAGGTACCCCATGATCGGCTCGCTGCTCTCGTGGCTCACCGACCCCGCGAACTGGTCCGGGTCCGACGGCATCCCCACCCGGCTGCTCGAGCACCTGATGTACGCGGTGCTGACGATGGTCATCGCGGCGGTCGTCGCGCTGCCGCTCGGCCTGTGGATCGGGCACAGCGGCCGGATGCGCTGGCTCGTCACCGCGACGAACGCGGCCCGCGCCATCCCCACGCTCGGGCTGCTCTTCGCGGCGTCGCTGCTCGTCGGCCCGGTGCTCAAGGGGGACGCCGCCTATCTCGCGCCGAGCATCGCCGTCCTCGTCCTGCTGGCCGTCCCGCCGCTGCTCGCCGGCACCTACGCCGGGGTCGAGGCCGTCGACCCGGCCGCGCGCGACGCCGCCCGCGGGGTCGGGATGACCGGCTGGCAGGTGCTGCGCCAGGTCGAGCTGCCGTGCGCGCTGCCGCTCGTCATGTCGGGCCTGCGCACCGCGGTGCTCCAGGTCGTCGCGACCGCGACGATCGCGGCGTACATCGGCCTCGGCGGGCTCGGGCGCTACCTCGTCGACGGCATCGCCCTCGGGGACTACCCGCGGGCCGCCGGCGGCGCCCTGCTCGTGGCGCTGCTCGCCATCGCCCTCGAGGGCCTGCTCGCGCTGCTCCAGCGGCGCCTCGTGTCGCCGGGTCTCACCGGTCGGGGGCGTCGTGTCGGTGGGTCACGAAACGATGACGAATCCGTCTCCGCGGAAGCAAACGCCCGGACGGCTGTTGCTCCGGGTGGGAGGTCGGGTACGAGCTCCTGACCCGACCTGCCTCGCGAGCCATCCGGACGCCACGAGCCGGCGTCCCCCATCCGTGCACCACCGACCACACACCGGCCCCGGCCACCGAGCCCGGCCACCACGAAAGGGACCGACCCCGATGAAGCGCAGAACCGTCCTCACCTCCGTCGCCGTCGCCGCCGCCCTCGGGCTGTCGGCCTGCGGTGGTGGCAGCGACCCGCTCGCCAGCGAGAGCCCGGCCGCCGGATCCTCCTCCGGCGGTGCCTCGTCCGGCTCGATCGTCGTCGGCGGCGCCGACTTCTCCGAGTCCACCGTCCTCGCCGAGGTCTACGCCGGCGCGCTGCGCGCCAAGGGCATCGACGCGTCGACCAAGACCAACATCGGGGCGCGCGAGATCTACCTGCGCGCGCTCGAGGACAACTCGGTGCAGGTCTTCCCCGAGTACACCGGCGCGCTCGCCGTGTACTACGACAAGGAGTACGCCGGCACCGACGCCGACGAGGTCTACGCCAAGGCCAAGGAGGTCGTCCCCGACACCCTGACCGTGCTCGACAAGTCCGCCGCCGAGGACGTCGACTCGCTCGCCGTCACGAAGGAGACGGCCGACTCGAAGAACCTCAAGACCATCGAGGACCTCAAGGCCGTCGCGGGCGACATGACCCTCGCGGCGCAGCCCGAGTTCAAGGAGCGCCCGCAGGGTGTCGTCGGCCTCGAGAAGGTCTACGGCGTGACGTTCGGCTCCTTCCGCCCGCTGACCGGTCAGGCCGTCCTCCAGGCGCTCGTCAACGGCCAGGCCGACGTCGCCAACATCTTCTCGACCGACCCCGGCATCGCGGCGAACAACCTCGTCGTGCTCGAGGACACCAAGCGCGTCTTCGGCTCGCAGAACATCGTCCCGCTCGTGCGCGCCGACAAGGCCGACGAGGTCAAGGACGCGCTCAACGCCGTCTCGGCCAAGCTGACGACCGACGCGGTGACGCAGATGCTCAAGCAGACCGACATCGACAAGAAGGACCCCAAGACCGTCGCCGAGGAGTTCCTCAAGAGCAACGGGCTGGGCTGAGCGAGCGTCCGCGGGGCGCGACCCCGTGGGTGAGTGACCATCCGCGGGGTCGCGACCCCGCAGGTGATCGACCGGGCCCCCGGTGACCGACCAGGTCACCGGGGGCCCGCTCGTCGTCCTGGGCCGGTGTGCGGCCTGCCCCGTCGCCCCGTCCGCCGCCTGCTCGCCGCCCGCCCCTTTCCCGACTTCTTGCGAGTTGAGCCGCTCGACACGTCGCTGGACGGCGTGTCGAGCGGCGGAAATCGCAATCAGTGGGGTGGTGAGGGCGACTTCTTGCGCATCCGCCACCTCGGAGGGGCCTCTGGGGCGCTTTTGAGGTGGCGGATGGGCAATCAGTCGGGATGGGTCGAGCCGGCGGTCAGTCCCAGGGGTCGGGCTCGTGACTGGCGTGGATGGATCGCGCGGCAAGTCACGCCGGGGGCGTGGCCTCTTACGACGTCGGCCTCATCCGACTTCTTGCGAGTTGAGCCGCTCGACATGCCGCGGGTGGGCGTGTCGAGCGGCTCAACTCGCAATGAGTGGGGTGGTGAGGGCGACTTCTTGCGCATCCGCCACCTCGGAGGGGCCTCTGGGGCGCTTCTGTGGTGGCGGATGGGCAATCAGTCGGGATGGGTCGAGCCGGCGGTCAGTCCCAGGGGTCGGGCTCGTCGAGGAGCGCTGCGTCGCCGCCGAACGACCCGGGGGCTGCGCCGGGCTTGCTCGCCGGCTTCTGTTCCTCGGTGGTCGGCGCCTCGTCCGTCGGCTGCTCGTCGGCCGGCTCCTCGACGGGCTCCGGCTCGTCGGCAGGCTCCGGTGTGGCGGACTGCTCGGTGTGCTCGGTCGGGTGCGGCTCCGCGACGGGTGCCGGGGCGTCGGTCGTCTCGTCGGTGGCCGCCGCATCCTCGGCGGGCTTCGCGTCGTCCGGCGACCAAGAGCTGTCGGGTGCGACATCGTCGACCGCGGTCGCCGGCGTCGCCTGAGCGACCGGGGCGTCGACCGGCTCGTCCCACGGGTCGGGCTCGTCGAGCAGTGATGCGTCGCCGCCGAACGAGCCGCTCGCCGGTGCCGCCGGTGCCTCTTCCGCGACGGGCTCCGCCTCGGGGGCCGGCTCCTCGTCCGCCTGCTGCACGGCGTCCGGCTCGGGGGCTGTGTCCGGCTCCGGCGCCGGAGCGTCAGTGGCAGGCGCCACCGAGTCGGCGGGCTCGTCCCAGGGGTCGACGTCGTCAGCGTCCGTGGCCGCAGCCTCGGGCTGGTCGGAAGTCGACACATTCGTCGACTCCTGCACGTCGGCGGCGGGCTCGTCCCAGGGGTCGACGTCGTCGATGTCCGTGGCCGCAGCCTCGGGCTGGTCGGAAGTCGACACATTCGTCGATTCCTGCACGTCGGCGGCGGGCTCGTCCCAGGGGTCGACGTCGTAGATGTCCGTGGTCGTCTCGGTGGCCTGGTCAGAAGTCGACACATTCGTCGGTTCCTGCACAAGCTGCGTGGCGGGCGCGGCGGCGGGCTCGTCCCAGGGGTCGACGTCGTCAGCGTCCGGGGTCGACGCGGTGGCCTGGTCGGAAGTCGACGCAGTCGTCGGTTCCAGCACGTGGGCGGCGGGCTCGTCCCACGGGTCGACCTCGTCGGTCGAGGCGGCGGCATCGGCCTTGGCCTTCTCCTCGGACGGCTCGCCCTGCGAGCGGCCGGGTGCCGGGTCCGCAACGGCAGCGGGCTCGTCCCACGGGTCGGGCTCGGAGCCGTCGACGACGGCCTCCGCCGTCTCGGAGTCCACCGCGACCTCGGGCTCCGCGGCGCGCTCGGACGTGGCCGGCGCGGCGGGCTGGTCGTCCCAGGGGTCAGCCTCGTCCTGTTCGGGAGTCGACACATTCGTCGATTCCTGCACGGGCTGCGCAGCGTCGGGGCTGGGTGCAGGCGTGGGCTGGTCGTCCCAGGGGTCGCTGTCCTCCTGGTCAGGAGTCGACACGTTCGTCGGTTCCTGGACGGGCGCGGCGTCAGCAGCCGGGGCGGGGGCGGTCTCGGGCTCGGTGACGGTGGCCGCAGCAGCAGCGGTCGCCGCAGCGGCAGGCGCCGTGACCTCCGGCGCGGCCGACGTGGCCTCCGCCTCGACTGCGGCCTCGGGCGACTCCTGGCCCCGGCGGACGGCCGCGAGCAGCATCTGCGCGACGTCGACGACCTCGACCTCCTCGCCGACGCCCTGCGCCTGCTTGGCGGTCAGCCCGTCCGAGATCATCACCCGGCAGAACGGGCAGCCGATGGCGATGCGCTCCGCGCCGGTGGCCAGGGCCTCGTCGGTGCGGTTGGTGTTGATGCGGGTGCCGAGCTTCTCCTCCATCCACATGCGCGCGCCGCCGGCGCCGCAGCAGAACGACTTCTCGCCGTGCCGCGGCATCTCGCGCAGCTCGACCCCGGGGAGGGCGCCGATGAGCTCGCGCGGCGGGGCGTAGACGTCGTTGTGCCGACCGAGGTAGCAGGGGTCGTGGTAGGTGACGGACGGCGCGGTCGAGGCGGCGTTCTTCGCCGACGACATGCCGGGCGCCTCGTCGGGACGGGCGACCGGGACGAGCTTCTTCTCGCGCACCAGCCGGTTGAGCAGCTGCGTGTGGTGGACGACCTCGTAGCTCCCGCCCAGCTGCGGGTACTCGTTCTTGATCGTGTTGAAGCAGTGGGCGCAGGTGACGACGACCTTGGTCACGCCGAACTCGCCGAAGGTCTCGACGTTCTGCGCGGCGAGGGTCTGGAACAGCAGCTCGTTGCCGGCGCGGCGGGCGGAGTCGCCGGTGCACGTCTCGCCGTCACCGAGGACGGCGAACGAGACGCCGGCGGTGTCGAGGAGCTCGGCGACGGCGCGTGTGGTCTTCTTCGCGCGGTCCTCGTAGGCGCCGGCGCAGCCGACCCAGAAGAGCCACTCGACGTCCGAGGCCTTCTCGACGTCCTGGCCGAGGATCTTGACGTCGAACGGCAGGTCCTTGGCCCAGTCCAGGCGCGCCCGGGCGCCCATGCCCCACGGGTTGCCCTTGCCCTCGAGGTTCTTGAACAGGCCCCCGAGCTCCTGCGGGAACGCCGACTCGATGAGGGTCGCGTACCGGCGCATGTCGATGATGTGGTCGACGTGCTCGATGTCGACCGGGCACTGCTCGACGCAGGCGCCGCACGTCGTGCACGACCAGAGCACGTCCTGGTCGATGACGGCGTCGGGGCCGTGCGGGTTGTACGCGGTCAGCGGGGCCGTGGGGTCGTAGCCGGTGTCGCCGACGAGGGCCATCGAGGTCCAGTCGACGACGTCGACCGAGCCGGCGGGCTCGATGCCGTCGGTCGGGACGGTCGCGGCCGCACTCGCGACGGAGGCCATCGCCTTCTCCTGGTCACCGTCCGCGGCCGAGAGCGCGCGCAGGTACGGGGCCTTGGCGTCCGCGTGGTCACGCAGTGTCATCATGAGCAGCTTGGGGGAGAGGGGCTTCTCGGTGTTCCACGCGGGGCACTGCGACTGGCAGCGGCCGCACTCGGTGCAGGTCGAGAAGTCGAGCAGCCCCTTCCACGTGAAGTCCTCGACCTGGCCGACGCCGAGGACGTCGCCCTCCTCCATCTCCTCCATCGCCTCGATGTCGAACGGCTTGCCGCCGACCGTCATCGGCTTGGCCGGGCCGAGCGCGGTGCGGCCGGACGACTCGCGCTTGAACCAGATGTTCGGGAAGGCCAGGAAGCGGTGCCAGGCGACGCCCATCGTCGGCTGGAGCGCGATGGTGATCATCCACGCGAACGAGATGAGGATCTTGACGGTCGCGACGACCTGCACCCAGGCGGCGAGCCCCGCCGGTGTGGTGCCCGACCACCAGCCGGCCATCCAGCCGGTCAGCGGGAAGTGGGCGACCAGCGAGGTGTCGGGCTCGAAGCGCTGCACCATCGCCGCCTCGAGCCCGCGCAGCAGGAGGATGCAGAACGTGACGAAGAGGATGGTCAGCTCGACGTAGTAGGCCTGCCAGAAGGTCGAGCCGTAGAACCGCGAGAACCGCCCGCCCTCACCGCGCGCCCGCCGCGGGTGGTTCTTCTGGCGGATGGCCATGAGCACGACGATGCCGACGAGCCCGCCCCACGCGAAGACCTCGACGAGCCACTCGAACGGGGCGAAGTGGCCGAGGACCGGCAGCCGGTAGTCGGGCTGGACGAGCTGGAAGAACGCGTTGACGAGCGTCGTGAAGAGGATGATGAACGCCAGCGCGGTGAACCAGTGCGCCGCCGCGACGACCTTGAGCCGCGACATCCGGGTGTGCCCGAGGAACTCCTTGGCCAGCGTCCAGGTACGGGCCGCCGGCGCGTCGGTGCGCGAGCCGTCGGGCTGCCCGAGGCGGTAGAGCGTGACGAACCGCCCCACCTGCCGGAAGAGCAGCGCCCACCCGATCGTCGGGACGACGAGGCAGAGGACGATGGCGACGACCTGCAGGGCGGTGACCCCGCCGAACCGGTCGTCGAACGACGGGATGACGTCGCTGGCCAGGGCGGGCGCGAGGGCAGCAGGCATGCGGGTCAGCGTACCCGTGGGTAAGCAAGCGCTCACCGGTCTGTGACGACCGTCAACAGGGCCCGGACAGCCCCGAGAGCTCGTTGTCCGACCGGATAACGGCGTGTTGGAATACGCATAACGACTCCGGGGTTGGCCCGGAGAGCAGGCTCGACGCGCCGCATCCCCGGATCCCGGGGCCGGCGCCCACCGACAGAGAGGCGACCCGATGCCCATCCTCGACGACGTGACCCAGGCCGTCGGCAACACCCCGCTCGTCCGGCTCAACCGGATCATCGACGGGGACGCCACGGTCGCGGCGAAGCTGGAGTTCTACAACCCGGCGAGCTCGGTCAAGGACCGCATCGGGGTGGCCATCATCGACGCCGCCGAGGCCTCGGGCCAGCTCGAGCCCGGCGGCACGATCGTCGAGGCCACCTCCGGCAACACCGGCATCGCGCTCGCGATGGTCGGTGCCGCGCGCGGCTACAAGGTCGTCCTCGCGATGCCCGAGTCGATGAGCAAGGAGCGTCGCGCCCTCCTGCGCGCCTACGGCGCCGAGCTCGTCCTCACCGACCCCTCGACCGGGATGAAGGGCGCGGTCGCCAAGGCCGACGAGATCGTCGCCGAGCGAGAGGGGGCCGTCCTCGCCCGGCAGTTCGCCAACGCCGCGAACCCCGAGGTGCACCGTCGCACGACCGCCGAGGAGATCTGGAAGGACACCGACGGCGCCGTCGACATCGTCGTGGCCGGCATCGGCACCGGTGGCACGATCACCGGCGTCGGCGAGGTCCTCAAGTCCCGCAAGCCGGACGTCCAGATCATCGCGGTGGAGCCGGAGGAGTCCCCGATCCTCAACGGGGGCCAGCCCGGCCCGCACAAGATCCAGGGCATCGGCGCGAACTTCGTCCCCGAGATCCTCAACACCGAGGTCTACGACGAGGTCATCGACGTCAACGCCCAGACCTCCGTCGAGTGGGCCCGCCGGGCCGCGACCGAGGAGGGCCTGCTCGTCGGGCTGTCGTCCGGCGCCGCCCTCGCCGCCGCCAACCAGGTCGCGAGCCGCCCCGAGAACGCCGGCAAGACGATCGTCGTCATCATCCCGAGCTTCGGCGAGCGCTACCTCTCGACGATCCTGTTCGAGGGTCTCGTCGACTGACATGTCCCTCCTCCAGCAGGCGCGCGCCGCGGTCCGGGAGGACCTCGATGCGGCGATGCGGCGCGACCCCGCCGCAGAGACGCGGACCGACGTGGCCCTGAACTCCCCCGGGCTGCACGCGATCTGGTCCTACCGGCTCGCGCACCGGTTGTGGCAGAAGGGTCCCCAGTGGCGCCCGCTCGCGCGCCTGCTGTCGACGGCCACCCGCGCGGTGACTGGCGTCGAGATCCACCCCGGAGCCCGCATCGGCCGGCGCTTCTTCATCGACCACGGGATGGGCGTCGTCATCGGTGCCACCGCCGTCGTCGGGGACGACGTGATGCTCTACCACGGGGTCACCCTGGGCGGTCGGTCGCTGGCGCGCGGCACGAAGCGGCACCCGACCTTGGGCGACCGCGTCGTCGTCGGCGCCGGTGCCCGGATCCTCGGCGACATCGGGATCGGGGACGACGCGCAGATCGGCGCCAACTCGGTCGTCGTCAAGGACGTCCCCGCGGGCGCCGTCGCCACCGGCGTGCCGGCGCGCGTTCGCGTGCCCCAGCTGCCCGGCGAGGACCCCTACGACGCGCTGTTCGCCGAGCCGGCCATCTTCATCTGACCTGCGCGAGAGCCTTTCTGGTCACGCGAGATCATGGCGTCGCCCGCCACTCCGAACCGTAGAGACAGAACACCCCGGCTCCGGGGTGGTCGACCACGACCTCGGCCCACGCCAGCCCGGCGTCGACCCCCGCCGCGATGCGCCGGTGGTGCGCGACCATCGCGTCGTGGGCCACGTCGTCCGCGACCGGGGCGACGGCGGCGAGCACGCTCGTCGCGCCGAGCGAGAGCAGGGCGATGGCCAGCCCGAGCGGCTCGTCGCCCGGACGGGTCGAGAACTGCCCGACGTCGCAGGCCGACAGCGCGACGTGCTCGGCGGCCACGGGCCGCGGGAACTCGTGGGCGAAGACGGGGCCGTCGGCCATCCGCACCGACGAGAAGAGCGGGCTCTGGCCCTGGTGCAGGCCGTGGGCCGCGAGGTGCACGACCCGCGCCGATCCCAGGGCGTCGAGCACGTCCGCACTGGAGGCCGGCCGCTCGGCGACCTCCCCGGCGACGCCCCAGGCCCCGGCGACGGCCCGGATCTCCGGGAGGGTGCGCGCCAGCCCCGGCCCGTAGAGGGCGGCGACGGGGGTCGTCGGCCGTGCCGAGGCCGCGCGGGCGGGACCCCGCACCCAGCGGGTCAGGCTCGGCGCCACCGTGACCGGTCGACCGCGCAGGCTGGGCATGAGGCTCCACGGCATCCCGGCGAGGGTGCGTGACGGCACGACGACGACCCGGTGCTCGTCGGCGCCACCGGGGTTGAGGAGAGTGTCGGCCGCCGCGAGCGACGAGACCGTCGCGCGCTCGAGGACGGCGGCCATGGGCGACCCGGGGGCGATCGTCGCCCGGGCGCGCAGGTCGCGCCGCAGCCGCGTGACCGCCTCGACGACCGCGGCCACCGGCCCGACGTGCACGACCTCGGCCCCGGATGCGCGGAGCACCACCTGGTGCAGCTCGCCGGCGGACTCGAAGAACTCGACGACCGTCGTGCCGTCGTCGAGGGCTGCGCGGGCCTCGTCGGCATCCACGGGATGGACCGCACCGCTCGCCGTCCCGTCGAGGGCGAGGCTCCACTCCCGCTGTGCGACACGGGTCTCGAGCTCGTCGACCCGGGGGGTCAGCGTCGCTGCCTGGTCGCCGTCACTGTCGGCGAGCAGCTGCCGCAGGCGGCGCAGCTCGCGCGTGGCCTCGGCGAGGTCGGGGTCGTCCGGGTCGGTGACGGGGTTGATGCGGTGCGAGATCGCCCGCCAGCGCTCGACCGTCGCGAGCACCTCGTCGGCGGGGTCCTCGGCGAGGGCGCGCTCGGTGTCGAGGGCCGCGAGCCGCCGGCCGTGGAGGGCCAGGGCGGCGCGCACGTCGAGGCTGGCCGACTGGACCTGGTGCGCCGCGAGGACGCGGTTGCCGTCCTCGAGCCGTGCCCGGGCCTGCGGGCCCCGGCCGCGGGCGAGGTCGAGGCGCGCCCGGACGAGCACCTCGTGGAGGGTCGCGGCCAGAGACGGCTCGCCGCCGTCCCCGAGCGCCTCGAGCCGCTGCTCGGCCCCGTCGGCGTCGCCGAGCAGCAGGCGGGCCTCGGCCTCCAGCCGGACGGCCTCGCGGCCCGAGGTGCCGAGCCCCGGGGCGCCGGGCTCGCCGGCCCCGTGCTCGGTGTGCCGGACGAGCCGCTCGACGACGGCCGGCAGGTCACGCCCCTCGGCGACGTCGACGCCCGCCCGCAGCAGCTCGGCCTCGCGCACGAGGTCGTCGGCCTGCCGGGCGCGGTAGGCGGCGGTGGCGTCGCGGATCCGGTCGCGTGCCCGCTCGAGGTCGCCGACGAGCAGGTCGCAGCGTGCGAGGCGCAGGCTGATCTCCCCCTCCTCGAGGCGGTGGGCGGAGGAGTGGGCCGTCGAGAGCGCGGCCTCGAGCTCGGACCGTGCCCCATCGACGAGCCCCGCGGCGAGGAGCACCTCGGCGTGGTCGAGGCGGGCCCGGTCGCGCGCGACCGCGACGTCCATCGCGTCGGCCTCGCGCATGAGGGTGAGGGCGCGGGGCAGGTCGCCGTCGACGAACGCGACGACCGCCCGGTTGTGCCGGGCCTTGAACTCGAGCTCCGGGTAGCCGTTGGCGACCGCGATGTCGCGGGCGAGGTCGAAGTTCTCGGCGGCGTCCTCCGAGCGGCCGACGCCGAGCCAGGCCTGCCCGAGGTTGAGGTGGTAGGCCCACCGCTGGGCGGGCTCGAGCCCGGAGCCCTCGACGTCGACCGCCAGCAGCGCCTCGACGCACGACGGCCACGCGCCGACGCGTCCGTGGAGCGTGCCCTCCTGGATGTGGGTGAGCGCGACGAGCAACGGGTCGTCGAGCTCGAGCGCCTCGGCCCGCGCGGCGTGCAGCGTCCGCAGCGCCGGCTGGATGCCGTCCGCCTCGAGCTCCGACCACGCCCGCGTGATGCGGATGCGGACCCGCAGCCAGCGGGCCCCGTGGTCGGAGCGACCCTCCAGCAGGCCGAGGGCCTGGTCGAGCCGCACGGCGGCAGAGGCGAACTCACCGATCTCGTTGTCGGCGCGCGCAGCATCGAGCAGCCCCCCCGCAGACTGCAGCGGGTCGCGCTCGATGGCTCCTCCTCTAGAGGTCGATGGCCGGTGTGATGACCGGCGGCGCGTCCGGTCGCCCGCGTCGCCGCAGGACGAAGTTCACCAGACCGCGCTCGACCCCCGCAAAGGTGAACCGCCCGTCGGGATCGGTGGCCGCGGTGCGGGTCCGGCTGCGCTCGCGCAGCTCGACGTCGACCTCGCCCTCGCTGGCCCAGCCGACGACGTCGACCCGCCCGGGGCCGGCCGGCTCGAGGCTGACCATGACGCTCAGGCCGTCGCTGGCGAAGGTCACGGTGTCAGCCCGGTCGTAGTCGGCGCCGCGCACGCTCGTCAGGGCCTCGGCGTCGGAGACGATGCGGGCCACCTCGGCCTCGAGCGAGGCGACGGTCATCGCGAAGGTGATGCGCTCGACGAGGCCGGACGGCACGGGGTCGAGCGCGTCGTGGGCGGCGCGGACGGCGGCGAGGACGCGCACGTCCGTGGCGTCGACCGGCTCGCCGGCCAGGCGCTCCTCGTGGTCGGGTGCAGGGTTCATGAGGTCATCTCCCAACGGGGATCGGAGGTCAGGGCGGCGCGCAGCTTCGCGAGACACCGGCCCCGGGTCGGGCCGATCGACCCGACCGGCATCCCGAGGGCGTCGGCCACCCCCGCGTAGTCGGGTCGGTCGGCGTACGCGATGGCGCGCAAGAGGGTCTGGCAGCGGTCGGACAACAGGTGGAAGTGCTCCCAGACGACGCGCTGCTCGTCGTGCGCGAGGACGGCGTCCTCGGGGGAGGGGGCGGTGTGGTCGGGCTCGGCCTCGCGCACGTCGTCGTGGGCGTCGGGTTCCTCGCGGTGCCCGCGCGAGCGCAGCCGCCACGAGTCACGGCGCGTCGTCGTGAGCAGCCACTTGAGGACCGAGCGGGGGTCGTCGACCGACCCCGCGTGCTGGACGAGCTTGAGCCAGGTGTTCTGGACGACGTCCTCGGCGGCCTGGTGGTCGAGCCCCGACTGGCGCGCCACGGCCCACAGGAGGGGCGTGACCTCGCCGACGAGCAGGGTCATCCCCGAGCCGTCGCCGTCGCGGAACGTCTCGAACGCGGCGGCCGCCCGGACGGCGAGGCCGTCGGCGTCGGTGTGCATCACGGTGCTCCTCCCAGGGCCTTGGCGACCGCCTCCGCCACCGACCCGCAGGCCTTCGTGGCGAGCAGCTGCGAGATGCCGCCGGCGCAGCACGGGGCGGCGAACGAGGTGCCGCTCCAGACACCGAAGCCGGTGGCGTAGCAGTCGGGGTCGGGGGTCTCGCGGGCCGGCGACCCGTCTCTCGCGGGCACCGCGAGGTCACCGCGCAGCGACCCCTCGAGCGTCGTCGGCATCGTGCTGACGACGGCCACGCCGGGGTGCCAGTGGGTGACCCACTCGCCGGTGTTCGAGAACGTCGCCGCGGCCTTGCCCGTCGGGTTGAGGGCACCGACCGCGGCCACCGGGATGGTGCGGTTCGGGTTCTGCGAGAGGGCGGCCGGCCAGAAGTGCTCCGTGGTGGAGCCGTTGCCGGCGGCGGCGACGACCGCCACGCCGTCCTCGGCGAGCGTCGCGATGACGCGGAAGAGGGCGTCCTCGTCCGAGACCGTGTCCGGGCGCTCGTGGTAGTAGCCCATCGAGAGGTTGACGACGCTGAGCGGCTCGTGGTCGACCCGGCCCTCCTGGGCGGCCCAGTGGTAGAGCGCCAGCAGGCCGAGCGCCTCGACGACGTCCTGCTCGTCGGCCGCGCCGTCGCCGTACATGACGGGGACGACGACGAGGCGCGCGTCGGGGCACTGCTGCCGGATGACGCCCGCGACGAAGGTGCCGTGGCCCGCGAGGGCATCGAGGGTGCCGTTGACGGTGTCGACGGTGACACCGCGGCCCTCGGGGTCCCGGTCGGGCGCGAAGCGCAGGCCGATGGTCTGCCCGGCGACGGTCGGGTCGCGGTCGACGAGCGGTGAGCCGTCGAACCACGGGTGGGAGCCGAGGCCGGTGTCGAGGACGGCGACGACGGGCGACGGGCCGCCGGTGGGCTGCGGTGCGTCGACGTGGAGCTGGACGGGCCCGCGCCCGGCGGCGACGCCCGGCGCCCCCACGCCGCCCATGTAGCCGACCCCGCCCATGTACCCGACACCGCCCATGTACCCGACACCGCCCATGTACCCGACACCACCCATGTAGCCGACGCCGCCCATGTACCCGACGCCACCCATGTAGCCGACGCCCTCGAGGCCGCTCGACATCATCACGTGGTTGAGGCTGAATCCGGCGGCGGCCTTGCGGTCGACGCCGCGGGCGCGCTGGACGACGTCCCAGGCGGTCAGCGGCGCGCCGACGCGGCCGGGGTTGGGGCGCAGCTCCACGAGGCGGTGGGTCGAGCGGCCGAGGCGCTCGGCGTAGCCCAGCTCCTGCGCGGCGGCGGCGACGCGGCTCGGGAGCACGTCGACCTGGAAGTCCATCTCCTCGCCGATCCGGCGCAGCAGCTGCAGCGGTCCCTCGTCGAGCTGCTCGTCGGTGAGCCCCGGGACGAACAGACGGTGCGGGACGTACGCGACCGCGCGCGGTGCCGGCTCGTCCCCGACGCGCGTGGCGGTGCGGGGGTCGAGGACCGTCGCACCGAAGCGGCGCAGGGCCGTCTCGGGCACCGCGAAGACCGGCGGGACGGGTGGCCGGGGTGGGCGGCCGTCGTCGTTGGTCGGGCGGTCGGGGTCCTTGCCGTCCATGGCTGCTCCTGGGGGAACCGGGCCGGATGGGGTGTCCGCGCCGGTCCAGCGTAGTGAGGATCGTCAACGCTGAGAAGGAGCCGACGAGGGCCGGGGTGATACCTCCGACCGTGTGACGTGGATCTCGTCGTCGAGGACGTATCAGGAGGGCCGGTCGGTGCTCCTGACGCACGTGAGCCCCCTCGGGCCACGACGATCGGGTCCCGCTGGGGAGCTGCCCCGGTCGCCGTGACCCGGGGCCGGTCCGCCGCCCGAGGTGGTGGACCGGCGGTCCCCGGGGCTGACCGGGCGGACGGTCCACGTGGCCGGCCGACCGAGCGGGGCCGACGGCCCCGGTGCCTCACCGCCCGGACCTGCGGTGTCGTACCGGTCGGAGGAACCGCGCACCCGGGGGACCGGTCACGCCGAACGGCGCCCGCAGGGGGGCGCCACCGGGTGCTTCCAGAGGGCGCCCGGACGGTGTGGCCGGTCTCCCACCGGCGGTCCGGGCCGCGGAGGGGCGGTCAGTCGGGGGTGCCGGGGGCCCGGGTCGCGGCCGCCCACGCGTCCGCGTGCTCGGCCTGCTCGGAGCGCAGGGGCGCCCCGTCGCTGGTCGGGTGACCGTTGGGGGCGATGGCCTCCGAGGCGACCGTGCGACCCTGCCGCAGCCGCTCGCCCGTGGCGCGCGCGGCGTCGGCGACGAGGTCGGCGACCACCGGCGCGGCCTTGGTGCGCGCGGCCTCCTTGGCCTGCGCGACCTGCTTCTGCACCGGCCCGGAGTTCCACACCCTGCTCGAGGTGCGACGGATCTGCTCGTAGCGCTGCGTCCCCGCCTTGGCCCCGAGGACGTAGCCCGCGGCCAGCCCGGCCATGAAGGTCAGCTTGCCCATGAGGGCTCCTCTCGTCGGCCTCCGACCTTACCCATGGCCCGGTGGCGCCACGCAGCCGCGCACCGGGCGGATGCCGAGCGCCCGCGCCCCGCGCGAGCCGCAGCCCGGGCGAGCCCTACGCTGGGCGGGCGGTCCGGGCGTGATGCCCCGGGCCGTTGGAGGGCTCGCATAGTGGCCTAGTGCGGCGGTCTTGAAAACCGCTATGGCGGCAACGTCATCGTGGGTTCGAATCCCACGCCCTCCGCGCGGCTCAGCCCGCGAGCCCGCGAGCGGCGGAGGCCGCGGAGGACCGGGGATGACGGGGAGGCCCGCGCCGAGGGACGAGGCGCGAGCCGGAGTCCCACGCCCGTGCCCTCCCGACATATTGCGAGTTGAGCCGCTCGACACGCCGCTGGAGGGCGTGTCGAGCGGCGGAACTCGCAAGAAGTGGGAGATCGGGCGCGACTGATTGCCCATCTGCCACGTCCCGAGGGCCTCTGCGGGCGCGAGGAGGTGGCGGATGGGCAGGAAGTCGGCCTGGGTGTCATTCGACTGATTGCGAGTTGAGCCGGTCGACACGCCGCTGGAGGGCGTGTCGAGCGGCGGAACTCGCAAGAAGTCGGCTGGGTCGGGGGAGCGGGGTGGCTACCGTGGGTGGGTGGACCACCAGCCGGTGCGCGTCGTGACCGACGCCGAGCTCGTCGACGCCGACCCGACCTCGGGGATGCTGCGCCGGCGGGCCTTCGAGGTGCCGGGGCTGTGGGCCGGCCAGGTCGTCACCGAGCCGGGCGCGGTCTCGGGGTGGCACCACCACGACAGCAACAGCAGCGTCCTCTACGTCGTCCGCGGCGTGCTGCGCCTGGAGTGCGAAGGCGTCGAGGGATGGGTCGACGCCGTGCCGGGCAGCTACGTGCAGGTGCCGGCGTTCACCGTCCACCGCGAGTCCAACCCCGGGCGCGAGCCGTCGCTGGCGGTCATCGCCCGCGCCGGGACGGGCATCCCCACGGTCAACGTCGACGAGGCGCCGCCGCCCCACCGGGGACGCGGGTGAGCGCGACGCCGACCCCGCCGGGCGGCACGGCGGTGCCCGACGACACAGATCCGCTCGAGCACGTGCGGGGGGCCGCCGCCGACCTGGCCGCGCCGGTCGTCGACGCGGCCCACGACGCCTTCGAGGCGGTCGCGGAGACCGCGCACCAGGTGGCCGAGGTGACCGCGCAGGCCGCGGAGGTCGCCGAGACCCACGCCGCGGTGAGCACCGGTGCGCGCCTGGGGTTCTTCCTCGACGGCCTGCTCCACGCCGCGATGGGGTGGGCCGGCCTGCAGATCGTCTGGCTCGGGCACAGCCGCAGCACCGCCGACGAGTCGGGCGCGCTCACCTCGATCGCGACATCGCTCGGCGGGCGGGCCGTCCTGTGGGTCGGGGTCGTCGGCTTCGCGGTCGTCACCGTCTGGAACCTCGCCCGCGCCCTGACCGGCCGCCACTGCCACACCCGGCTCAAGCGGCTCGAGCACGCCGCCGACGGCATCGCGTACGCGACGGTGGCCTGGGCGGCCGCCGCCTTCGCCATCGGTGCGGGGCAGACGAGCCGGGACTCGACGGTCGGCATCACGCGCACCCTCCTCGCGCTGCCCGGCGGCGTGCTCCTCGTCGTCGGCACCGGCATCGCGGTCGCCGGGGTCGGCGCCTTCAGCATCTGGTCGGGCCTCTCGCGCGACTTCCTCGTCGACCTCGCGCGCCGGCCGGGCCGGTTGCTCGTGCTCGTCGGCATCGTCGGGTTCGTCGCCCGCGGCGTCGCGTTCGGCATCGTCGGGCTGCTCTTCGTCATCGCCGCGTGGACGCACGACGTCAGTGCCTCCACCGGCATCGACGGCGCGCTGCGCTTCCTCCAGGACGCCCCGGCCGGCCGCTACGCGCTCGCGGTCGTCTCGCTCGGGCTCGTCGCCTTCGGCGTCTACCTGATGACCCGCGCCCGCCACCTCCTGCGCTGACGCGCGCCGCGTCCATCGGCGAGGATGGCCGGATGCGCCTGACGACCGGGACCGCCGACGCCGCCCTCGACCAGCGGCTCTCCGACGAGCTGGACCGCGTGAACGCCGCCGCGACACCGGGACTCGCCCCGGCGGAGGAGCTGACCGTCCGCGTCACCGACGACGACGGCGAGCTCGTGGCCGGCGTCTCCGGCTGGACCTGGGGCGTCGCCGCAGGCATCGGGATGACCTGGGTGCGCGAGGACGAGCGGGGCACCGGCGTGGGCCGCAGGCTGCTCGACGCGTTCGAGGACGAGGCGCGCCGGCGCGGCTGCGCGCACGTCTACGTCACGTCGTTCACGTTCCAGGCGCCGGCGTTCTACCAGGGCGCCGGCTACCGCGAGCTCTTCCGCTGGGACGACGTGCCGGCGCGCGGCACCGCGGACGTCCACCTGCGCAAGGACCTCTGACGAGCCGAACAGCCTGTGCCGCAACCGCCCTCAGGCGCGCGGCGGGATCTCCCCGGAGCCGCGGCTGACGAGCGTCGGGTCGACGACGAGGTGCTGCGGCGGTGAGGTGTCGCCACCGATGCGCGCGAAGAGCCGCTCCGCGACGAGCCGGCCGATCTTCGTCACGTCCTGGCGGACGACGGTGAGCGGCGGGTCGAGGAGGTCGGCCAGCGGGAAGTCGTCGAAGCCGACGAGCGCGACCTCGTGGTGCACGCCGCGCTCGCGCAGCGCCCGGACGGCCCCGGACGCGAGGATGTTCCGGCCCGCGAAGACCGCGGTCGGCGGGTCGTCGAGGTCGAGGAGCCGGTGCACGACCTCGCTCGCCTCGTCGGTGGAGGCGACGCCGTCGACGACGAGCCGCGGGTCGGGGCGCAGGCCGCGGTCGGTGTGCGCGGCGGTGAAGCCCTCGCGCCGCAGCTGCGCGGTCGTCAGGGTCGGGAGGTGGAACAGCGCGGCGATGCGTCGATGGCCACGGTCGAGCAGGTGCTCCGCGGCCATCCGACCCCCGAGGAGGTTGTCGATGACGACCGAGTCGACGTCGACCCCCCGCGGCGGCCGGTCGACGAAGACCGCCGGTGTGCCGGTGCGCAGCTCGGCGACGAGGTAGTCCTGCCGGTCGCTCGCCGGCATGAGGACGAGGCCGTCGACGCGGCGCGTCACGAGGTCGTGGACGAGCTCCTGCTCGCGGTCGACCCCCTCGTCGAGGCTCGCCGCGAGGACGCCGGTGCGGTGCGAGCGGGCGGCGTCCTCGAGCGAGCGGAGGAGCCCGGCGGAGAACGAGTTGGACACGTCCTGGACGAGGGCGCCGATGAGCCCGGAGCGTGCACCGGTGCGCCGGAGGTTGCTCGCGGCGAGGTTGGGCCGGTAGTCGAGGCGCTGTACCGCGGCGGTGACACGCTCGCGGACGTCGGGGGAGACGCCCGCCTCCTCGTTGACGACGCGCGACACCGTCTTGAGGCTCACCCCCGCCAGGGCCGCGACGTCACGCATCGTCGCTCGGGGGCGACTCTCTCCTGACAACGATGTCACGGCCATGTCACAAGGTGTAGCCCATCTCTTGACCTCGGCGCAAGCAGCGGGTACAACTGTGGCCTGACAACGTTGTCACCCGGCAGCGTCGTTCGGTCCAGCCCAGCACTCAAAGGAGAGTCACGGACATGCAGCTCCGTCAGATCCCCACGACGCGCACCGCCCGCCGTGCCGTCGTCTCGGCCGCGATCGTCGGCCTCGCCCTCACCAGCACCGCGTGCAACCGCGGCAGCGACGCCGACACCGGCTCCGGTGGGGAGGCCGCCGTCGGCGTCACCCTCATCACCAAGGACTCCACCAACCCGTTCTTCGTCGCCATGCAGAAGGGCGCGCAGGCCGACGCGAGCAAGAACAACGTCAAGCTCACCGTCGCCTCCGGCAAGCAGGAGGGTGACGACCAGGGCCAGATCACGGCCATCGAGGACGCGATCGCCCGCGGCGACAAGGGCATCCTCATCACCCCGATGTCCACCGGCGTCAACGCGGCGATCAAGAAGGCCCGCGACGCCGGCCTCTACGTCATCGCCCTCGACACCCCGCCGGACCCGGCCGACACCGTCGACATCACCTTCGCCACCGACAACCGCTCGGCCGGCAAGCTCGACGGCCAGTGGGCCGCCGCCACGCTCGACGGCAAGCCCGCCGTCATCGCGCTGCTCGACCTCTTCGACGACAAGATCGTCTCGGTCGACTACAACCGCGACCAGGGCTTCCTCGAGGGCATGGGCATCGACGTCGCCGACGGCAAGAAGAACGGCGACGAGGCCCCCACCGGTAAGTACACCGGCGGCAAGGGCGGCGACTACACGATCGTCTGCAACGAGGCCAGCAACGGCGCCGAGGACGGCGGCCGCACCGCGATGGAGAAGTGCCTCGCGAAGAACCCGAACATCAACCTCGTCTACACGATCAACGAGCCGGCCGCCGTCGGCGCCAACGCCGCCCTCAAGGCCGCGGGCACCCAGGCGACCATCGTCTCGGTCGACGGTGGCTGCGCCGGCGTCAACTCCGTCAAGGAGGGCGTCATCGGCGCCACCGCCCAGCAGTACCCGCTGAAGATGGCGACCCTCGGCATGGAGGCGATCGCCAAGATCGCCCGTGGTGGCGAGAAGCCGAAGACCACCGAGGGTCTCGACTTCTTCGACACCGGCGTCGCGCTCGTCACCGACAAGCCGGTCGACGGGGTCGAGAGCATCGACTCGACCAAGGGCTCCGAGATCTGCTGGGGCAACTGAGCATGAGCTCCACCACCGGTTCTGCTGCCGCCGAGTTCGCTCGGCGGCAGCAGTCGCCCCTCCAGCGCGTGCAGGGCCTCCTGCACAAGCGGCCGTGGCTCAGTCCGCTGTTCCTGCTGTTCGTGGCGTTCCTCGCCTTCTTCGTCGCGACCCCGACGTTCCTGACGCCGAGCTCGATGGGGATCCTGCTGCAGCAGACCGCGGTCGTCGCCGCGCTGGCGGTCGGCCAGACCATCGTCATCCTCACCGCGGGCATCGACCTCTCGGTCGGCGCGATCATGGTGCTCTCGATGATGGTCATGGCCTCCCTCGCCCGTGACGGCGGGATGCCCGGTCTCCTCGCGCTGCTCATCGGCGTGGCCCTCGCGACGCTCGCCGGCCTCGTCAACGGCCTGCTCGTCACGCGGATCAACCTGCCGCCGTTCATCGTCACGCTGGGCACCCTGAGCATCTTCACGGCCATCGCGCTGCTCTACTCGGGAGGCGAGAGCATCCAGGCCGAGCACCTGCCGCGGCTGCTCAACTTCCTCGGTGAGGGCTTCGGGATCGGGTCCTTCCGGCTCACGTGGGGGATCGTCGTCGTCGTCCTCATGTACGCGGTGATGGCGTTCGTGCTGTCGCAGACCGCCTGGGGGCGCTACGTCTACGCCGTCGGCGACGACGCCGAGTCCTCGCGGCTCTCCGGCGTCCCGAGCCGGCGCATCCTCCTCGGCGTCTACACCGTGGCCGGGCTCATCTACGGCCTCGCGGCGTGGATCCTCATCGGCCGGGCCGGCGCCGCCACCCCGAACGCGGTGCCGGACGCGAACCTCGCGTCGATCACCGCGGTCGTCATCGGCGGCACGAGCCTCTTCGGCGGCCGGGGCCGGCTCATCGGCACCCTCATCGGCGCGCTCATCGTCCAGACGTTCTCGTTCGGGCTCTCGCAGCTCGGCGTGAACCAGCAGTGGCGCTACCTCGCGACCGGTGTGCTCGTCGTCGTCGCGGTCGCCATCGACCAGTGGATCCGGAAGGTCAAGGCATGAGGATCACCCCAGAAAGTTCTCCGCTCCTTCGTCGCTCCGATACTTTCCGGGGACCCCGATGAGCACCATCGACAAGCTCCCGCTCACGGTCGACCACATCCCCGAGGACCGTCGGCACATCTACGACGCCGAGCCGATCCTCTCCGCCCGCGACCTCGTCATCACCTTCGGGCGCGTCGTCGGCCTCGACGGCGTGAGCCTCGACCTCTACCGGGGCGAGGTGCTCGCGGTCATCGGCGACAACGGCGCCGGCAAGTCGACGCTCATCAAGTGCCTCACCGGGGCGTACCTGCCGGACTCCGGCCAGCTGCGGCTCGACGGCAAGGACGTCGCCTTCCGACGGCCGCAGGACGCCCGCGAGGCCGGCATCGAGACGGTCTACCAGCAGCTGGCCGTCATCCCCGCCCTCGACATCGCGAGCAACCTGTACCTGGGTCGCGAGGAGCGCCGCAAGGGCATCCTCGGCTCGGTGTTCCGGATGCTCGACAAGGGCGGCATGGAGAAGCGCGCCGGCAAGTCGGTCCAGGACCTCGGCATCCAGACGATCCAGAACATGGGTCAGGCCGTCGAGACGCTCTCCGGTGGGCAGCGTCAGGCAGTCGCCGTCGCCCGGGCCGCGGCGTTCGGGTCCAAGGTCGTCGTCCTCGACGAGCCGACGGCCGCGCTCGGCGTCAAGGAGTCGGGGATGGTCCTCGACATGGTCAAGCAGCTGCGCGACAGCGGCCTGGCCGTCATCCTCATCAGCCACAACATGCCGCACGTGTGGGACGTCGCCGACCGCATCCACATCCAGCGGCTCGGGGGCTGCGCCGGTGTCATCACGCCGCAGTCGCACGACATGGGAGAGGGCGTCGCGATCATGACCGGCGCCAAGACGCTCTCCCGGTCCTGATCGCGTGGCGCCGCACCTGTACCTGTCACCAGGTGCGGCGCCACGTCCCAGGTGGCGGGCCCGCCGGATGACGCCGTGTGCCTCGGGTTCCCTTCTGCGCGAACCGGACCGGCGATGACCATCGTCGTGGGCTACGTCCCGCGCAGCGACGGGCTCGCCGCCCTCGAGGCCGCGCTCGCCGAGGCCGCACGGCGTGACGAGCCGCTCGTCGTCGTCAACGCCGGCGCCGACGCGGACCCCCGCGGCACGGGCCGCGCACAGCGTCGCGACATCGAGGCGATGTGCGCCGACCTCGCCCGCCGCGGGGTGCCCGTCGAGGTGCGCCAGCCGGCCCGCGGCCTCGCCCCCGCCGACGAGCTGCTCGAGGCGGTCCGCGCCTGCGGGGCGCGGCTGCTCGTCGTCGGCCTGCGCGACGGGGGACGCCCGGGGTCCGGCGACACGACGGTCGTCCGGCTGCTCGCCGAGGCCGAGTGCGACGTCCTCGTCAGCCGCTTCGTGCGGGGCTGAGCGGCCTGCGCTCCCGGTCCGTGGACGCGGGCGCCGCGGACCCCGCGCGGCGTGGCGCGCTCTGCTAGTTTCGTGACCGGTTGCAGCAACAGCAGTACCTCGAAGGTCGAACCATCCTCGCGCCACAGGGGGCTGGAGTCGCATCCACGGCCGGTGCGCAGTGTGCCGGGCGAGTGACACACAGGAAAAGGAAGTACCCCCCACATGGCACAGGGCACCGTGAAGTGGTTCAACGCCGAGAAGGGCTTTGGTTTCATCGCCCAGGACGGTGGCGGCCCCGACGTGTTCGTTCACTACTCCGCCATCGACACCCAGGGCTACCGCAGCCTGGACGAGAACCAGAAGGTCGAGTACGAGGTCACCCAGGGCCCCAAGGGCCCGCAGGCCGAGCAGGTCCGCCCGATCTGACGCCGGTCTCCTCCGACTGACGACGACCCCGCCCGGGTGCACCGGGCGGGGTCGTCCGCGTCCGGGCCCGGCTGTCGCCCCGTCCGCCGCGGTCGAGGGCGCAGACGGTCGCCGGGGCGACCACTCGCGCACTCGACTCCGGGCAGATGTCGTGAACGCTCGAGTCGAGGGCGCAGACGGTCGCCGGGGCGACCACGTGCGCACTCGACCCCGTGCAGGGGCGCGGTCAGCGGTCGGCGAGGGCGGTGAGGAACCGCTTGGCGACCGGCGCCGCGGTCTGCCCGCCGCTCACGCCCTCCTCGACGAGGACGGCGAACGCCACCTGCCCCTGGTAGCCGGTGAACCACGTGTACGGCTTCTCGTCGACGCCGTGGTCGGCGGTACCGGTCTTGCCGCGGACGGTCCCGCCGGGGGTGCCGCGCAGCGTCGTCGCGGTGCCGCTCGAGACGACCTCGCCCATCATCGCGCGCAGCTGCGCGACGGCCTGGCCGTCGAGCGGGGTGGGCCGTGGCGTCGTGCCGCTGCGCACGAGCACCGGCGGCACGTAGGTGCCGCGCGCGACGCTGCCCGACATCACCGCGAGGGAGAGCGGCGAGGCCTCGGTCCGGGCCTGGCCGATGACCGCCGCGGCCTGGTCGGTGCCCTTGCGCGTCTCGGGGATGCTGCCGTCGAACGCGCTCGCGACGCCGAGCGTCGACCCCCATCCCGCCCCGATGCCGAGCGCCTTCGCCGCCTCGGTCAGGTCGGTCGTGCCGAGTCGCTGCGAGAGCGAGATGAAGGCCGTGTTGCACGAGTGCGCGAAGTCCTGCGCGAACGGGACCGAGCCGGGGATGGACTCACCGGCGTAGTTGCGGAACGAGCGACCGTCGACGGTGATCGTCTTCGGGCAGGGCACGGTGCTCGTCGGGGTGGTGAGGCCCTTGGTCAGGTAGGCGTACGTCGAGGCGATCTTGAAGGTGGAGCCGGGCGGGTACTTGCCGGTGATCGCGCGGTCGAACCCGCTGCTCGGGGAGCTCGCGGCGGCGAGCACCTCGCCGCTGCGGACGTCGACCGCGACGACGGCCCCGGGGACGGTGAGGTCCGACGCCGCGAGGGCCTGCTCCGCCGCCTCCTGGACGCCCGGGTCGAGAGAGGTGCTGACGTCCGAGCCGGCCGTCGGGGCGGACTCGAAGACGGTCCGGTCGCCGGCCTCGACCGTGAGGCCCGGGCGCCCCGCGAGCTCGGGGTCGTACTGCCGCTGCAGCCCGCTGATGCCCGCGCGGTCGCCGGCGACGTACCGCCCGTCGCTGCCCTCGACGACCTCGGCCGTCACCTCCCCGACGGAGCCGAGGAGGGGCTGGCCGAACGTCCGCGTCCGGCCGAGGGGCTGGGTCGCGCTCGGGGCGATGACCCCCGTGATGGCGTCGAGCCGGGCCTCGCGCGAGCGGTAGTCGGACTCCCGGTAGGTGATGACCGGGATGGGCGCCTGCGACCCCGACTTCTCGCGCTGGGCCAGCGCCTCGACCACCGAGCCGGCGCGCACCCCGGTCACCTTCTCGAGCGCCGCGGCGTCGGCGGCGTCGGCGCGCACGGGGTCGAGCTGCACCTGGTAGACGGTGCCCTGCGGCATGAGCGGCTCGCCGTCGCGGTCGAGCAGGTCGCCGCGGGTGGGCGCGGTGCGTTTCAGGGCGAGGCGCTCGCCGGCCGCGAGCGAGGGGTGCCACGGGGAGCCGTCGGTCGGGCCGGCGACGAGCCAGCGGTCGCCGCGCTCGACGAGGCGCGCGGGGGTGCGGTAGCTCCACGCCACGTCGCCGGGGAGCGTCCACGTCACGTCGAGGGAGGCGCTGGCGGTGGCTCCGTCGCGCGTCAGGGCGCCGGGACGCGCGGACACGGACGCCGACCCGAGGCCCTTGACCGCCGCCGCGAAGTCCGTGCCCGCGCCACCGGTCGCGAAGGGGACGGCCGAGAGGTCCTTGCTCTGCCAGGCGGCGGCGTAGCGGGCCAGGGCGGCCCGGGCCGCGTCGTCCTGCGCATCGCCTCGGGCGAGCGTCCACCACGCCCCGCCGCCGGCCACCACGACCAGCGCCGCGACCACCCCGAGCACCCACCCCGTGCGACGTCCCATGGGGACATCCAACCCGATGGGCCCCCGGGCCGCCCGACGCGACGCCGGTGCTCGCGTTTCCAGCCGCCGCACAGGTGGCGTCCGTACACTCGGACGGTCGTCCGTACCTCTTTCGCCCGGCCCACCGGCCGGACACGGTCGGCACCGAAGGAGCAGACCGTGTCGCAGCCCACCCGGAGGGCGCGCGCCGAGCGCGCGCGCGCCACGCGTCGACCCCGGCGCCGGCGCATCGTCACCGTCCTCGTCGTCTTCGTCGTCGTGGCCGCCCTCGTCGGCGGCGCCGCGTGGTGGCGCCTCGACGGCAACATCAGCCGGCTCGACATCAGCAGCGCGCTCTCGCAGGACCGTCCGACCCCGGTCGACGCGGACCCGACGAACATCCTCCTCATCGGCTCCGACACCCGGGTGGGGCAGGGCACCGGCGACGGTGCGACCGTCCAGGGGGCCCGCTCCGACACCACGCTCATCGCGCACCTGTCCGGTGACCGCAAGCACGTCACCGTCGTCTCGATCCCCCGTGACTCGATGGTGCCCATCCCGCCGAACTGCGACGCGAAGGTCCCCAAGCAGCAGTGGCCGGTGCAGCAGTTCAACGCCGCGTTCAGCATGGGCGGCCCCGCCTGCCTCATCAACACGATCGAGGCGAACACCGGGGTGTTCATCAACCACTTCGCGGTCGTGGACTTCAACGGCTTCAAGGGGATGGTCGACGCGCTCGGGGGCGTCCCGGTCTGCACGCCCGTCGCCATCGACGACCGGCGGGCGCACCTCAAGCTCGCGGCCGGGCGCCACGTCCTCGACGGCACCCAGGCGCTCGGCTACGTGCGGGTCCGCTACACCGAGGGTGACGGCTCCGACCTCGGCCGGATCAAGCGCCAGCAGGCGTTCCTCTCCTCGATCGTCCAGGAGGCCACCCGCACCTCCCTGCTGCTGCGGCCCGACAAGCTCTACGGCTTCCTCGACGCGGCGACCAGGTCGCTGACGACCGACGAGGACATGGGGCTCGGCACGATGCGCGACCTCGCGACCTCGGTGCAGGACGTCGGCATCAAGAACGTCGCGTTCGTCACCGTGCCGGTGCAGGCGTACGCCAAGGACGCCAACCGCGTCGAGTGGACGCCGGCCGCCGAGACGCTGTGGACGAAGATCCGCACCGACGAGCCGCTCGACGGCCCCACGAAGAAGCCGACGCCGACCGCCAGCGCGGCGCCGCTGACCGTCAGCCCCGCCGACGTCGCCGGTGTCGCGGTCGTCAACGCGACCGGGGTCGACGGCCTCGCCAAGCAGGAGGCCGACGCGCTGAAGGTCCAGGGCTTCCCCCTCGTCACGACCGCCTCGACGGCCGAGCGCACCGAGGGCGTCCTCGTCCAGTACTCCTCCGGGCAGGAGCAGGCGGCCCGCACGGTCGCGGCCGCCTTCCCCGGCTCGAAGACCGAGAAGGCGGACGGCCTCGGCACGACCATCCGCGTGGTCATCGGCCCCGGGGCCAAGACCGTCGTCGAGCTGCCGAACCGCCTCGGGTCCGACCCGGTCCCCAGCCCGTCGATCAGCCCGCCGTCCCCCGAGAAGACGATCGAGGCCCGCACCGCCGACCAGGACATCTGCGCCTGAGGCGGGGTCCGGCCGCACCGGGCGGTCGGACCGATACGAAGTCCTCGGGTGCTGGTGCTTTCGTTCCCGTCCCGGCCCGGGGTCTCCCCACGCGGCCCGAACCTTGGTTTCATGCGGGACGGACCCGCGACGTCGCGCGTGACAGCGGCGGCGGGCCGCGCGCGAAAGGACCCCTCCGGTGACCGCACTCACGACGACCGCGCCCGACGCGGGCGTGCCGAGCCCCTCGTACGACCGCACGACCGCGACGGTCGGCATCGTCCACTTCGGGTTCGGCAACTTCCACCGCTCCCACCAGGCGATGTACCTCGACCGCCTCATGGAGCGCGGCGAGGGCCTCGACTGGGGCATCTGCGGGGTGGGGGTGCTGCCGCAGGACGCCGCGATGCGTGACGCGATGCGCGCTCAGGACTGCCTCTTCACGCTCGTCGTGCGGCACCCGGACGGCTCGCTGGAGCCGCGGGTCGTCGGGTCGGTGCTCGAGTACCTCTACGGGCCGCAGGACGCCGAGGCCGTCTACGCCCGGCTCTGCGACCCCGCGGTGCGGATCGTCAGCCTCACGGTCACCGAGGGCGGGTACCTCAAGAACGCCGCGACGGGGGCCTTCGACGCGACCGACGCCGCGGTCGTCCACGACGTCGAGCACCTCGAGAACCCGCGGACGGCCTTCGCGTACGTCGTCGAGGGGCTGCGGCGCCGGCGCGAGGCCGGCCTGGAGCCGTTCACCGTCCTCTCCTGCGACAACCTCCAGGGCAACGGCGAGGTCTGCCGCCAGACCGTCACCGGCTTCGCCCGCCTCGTCGACCCGGCGCTCGCGGACTGGATCGAGGCGTCGGTCTCGTTCCCCAACTGCATGGTCGACCGCATCACGCCCGCGACGACCGACGCCGACCGGGAGTCGCTGCTCGCCGACTTCGGCATCGAGGACCGCTGGCCGGTGCCGGCCGAGCCGTTCACGCAGTGGATCGTCGAGGACGAGTTCCCCCTCGGCCGACCGGCGCTGGAGCAGGTCGACGTGCAGTTCGTCGACGACGTCAAGCCCTACGAGCTGATGAAGCTGCGCCTGCTCAACGCCAGCCACCAGGCGCTGGCCTACCTCGGCGCCCCGGTCGGGTACACGCTCGTCGACGAGACGATGCGCGACGAGCGCATCCGCACCTACCTCGAGCGCTACATGGCCGACGAGGCCGCGCCGACGCTCGGCGAGCTGCCCGGCATCGACCTGCCGGGGTACATGGCGACGCTGCTCGAGCGGTTCGCCAACCCGGGCATCCGCGACACCCTCGTCCGCCTGGCCACCGACGGCGCGAACCGGATGGCGACCTTCACCCTACCGGCCGTGCGCGCCAACCTGGAGGCCGGGCGACCGGTGACCCTCGGCGCGCTCATGGTCGCCGCCTGGGCCGAGTACTGGGCCCTCATCGCCCGGGGTGGCCTGCCGGAGAGCGAGGTCCCGCCCGAGGTCCACGCGCAGGCGCTGCGCGAGGCGGCGTCCGACGACGACCCGGCGGCGTTCCTGCGCATCGAGGCCGTGTTCGGCGACCTCGCCGACGACGAGCGCTTCCGCGAGGAGTTCCTGCGGATGCGCAGCGCGCTGGCGGCCGAGGGCGTGCCGGCCACGCTCGACGAGGTGCTGGGGGGCTGAGCGGCCCGGGCGCCGTCGGGCGCCGTCAGGACCTCAGGGGTCGACAGGCGCCCGCAGGCCGAGGCTGAAGACCTCGGGCGGCGGCTTCTGCGACGACTCGAGCTTGCGGTACGACGTCGGCGTGGTGCCGACCTCGGCGAGGAACTGCCGGTTGAAGTTCGCCATGTTGTGGTAGCCGCTCATCGCCGCGACCTGCGCGATCGGGTGCTCGGTCGTGTCGATCAGCCTGCGCGCGTGGGCGATCCGCAGCTTCTTGACCATGTTGCTGAAGGTCATCCCGGTCGCCGACTTGAAGTACTTCGAGAACGTCGGCTCCGACATGTAGGCCATCCGCGCGGCCGTCGAGAGCCGGATGTCGCCGGTGAGGTTCTCGAAGATGTACGCGAGCCCGGCCTCGACCGCGCCGAGCGAGCCGGCGTCGGTCGGCCGACCGAGCCACTCGCTGGCGACGACGTCGCGCTCCTCCGGGGGAGCGGCCGCGAAGAGCCCGAGCAGGCGGAAGAAGTGCGCCATCTGCTCGGCGCCCTGGGTGCGCGTCACCTCGAGGATCGTCTCGGCCGCGCGCCACGCCGTGGCCCCGGAGAACACGAGCCCGCGGGTCGAGAGGCGCAGGACCTCGTCGACCTCCTGGAGCTCCGGGATGAGCCGCATGCACTGCCGGATCCAGTCGTCGGAGAACTGGACGACGGCGTCGCGGTCGACGGCGACCTGGCCCGGCTCGAGGTCGCTCACCCAGTCGTGCGGCAGGTTCGGGCCCATGATGCTCACGTGGCCGGGGGAGAAGGTCCCGACGTGGTCGCCGGCGATGAACGACCCGTGCGACTTGGTGATGAGGTGGATCTCGTACTCGGGGTGCGCCCCCCATCCGCAGATCTCGCTCGGGAAGTCGTGGGTGAGCACGCGCAGGGCGTGCTGGGGGTGCGGCGGGATGATCTCGCGCCGCGGGGCGTCGGGGTAGGGGCCGCGCACCAGGGGGGTGTCGGGCTCGGTGCCCTCGACGGCCAAGGAGGGGAAACCCGCGAGCTTGAGCCGGGGCGTGCCGGTGGACTGATACGAAATCGTCACCACTCCTCGTTGACATCCTCGTCAGGACCCCGCTCACGGTGCCGCGTGCAGCGGTGCCGCTCAGCCGTACGGTCGCCCGCACGGGTGAGCGCGGAAAAATAGTACCGAAACGACGAGGCGCATGGTCCTTGTCGCCCGGCGCGCCCGCCTTCTACGTTGCCGGTGTTCCACCGCGGCAAGGCGACGCGGAACGCTCCCCGGGCTCGGGGACCTCCTCCCGGGGACGGGTGGGGGAAAGACCTACCAAAGGAGTTAGGCATGCTCACCACGAAGCGCGCCCTGACCTTCGGCGCCGGTGCGCTGGCTTCGGCCCTCGCCCTGGCCGCCTGCTCGTCGGGGAACGTCTCCACGGACTCGGGCTCCGCCGGTGGCGGCGGGGGCGGGAACGTCACCCTCAACGTGGCCACCGTGAACAACGGCCAGATGAAGGACATGGAGAAGCTCAAGTCCGAGTACGAGAAGGCCAACCCCGGCACGACCGTCAACTTCCAGGTCATGGAGGAGGGCGACCTGCGCGCCGCCGTGACCGCGGACGTCGCGAGCGGCGCCGGCCAGTACGACATCGTCACCATCGGCGCGTACGAGACGCCGCAGTGGGGCGCCAACGGCTGGCTCGTCGACCTCACGCCGGACCTGCAGTCCGACTCGGCCTACGACGTCGACGACCTGCTCCCGCCGGTGCGCGACGTCAACACCTACGACGGCAAGCTGTTCGCGGTCCCGTTCTACGGCGAGTCCTCCATCCTCATGTACAACAAGGAGGTCCTCGACAAGGCGGGCGTCACGCTGGGCGACACCCCCACCTGGCAGCAGGTCGCGGACGCGGCCAAGAAGGTCAACTCCGCCGACATGGCCGGCATCTGCATGCGCGGCAAGCCCGGCTGGGGTGACCTCTTCGCCCCGCTGACGACGGTCGTGCAGACCTTCGGCGGCAACTGGTACGACGAGCAGTGGAACGCGACGGTCGACACCCCGGAGTGGAAGCAGGCCGTCACCTTCTACAAGACGATGCTCGACGAGTCCGGCGAGAAGGACCCGGTGTCGTACAGCTTCAACGAGTGCCTCACCGCGCTCAAGGAGGGCAAGGCCGCGATGTGGGCCGACGCCTCCGTCGCCGCGTCGATGCTCGAGGCCGACGACTCGCCGGTCAAGGGCAAGATGGGCTACGCGCACATGCCGGTCGAGAAGACCCAGCAGTCCGGCTGGCTCTGGAGCTGGAACCTCGCCATCCCGTCCTCGACCAAGCAGAAGGACGCCGCGCTGAAGTTCGTCAAGTGGGCGACGAGCAAGGACTACATCAAGCTCGTCGGTCAGCAGATCGGCTGGTCCAACGTGCCCCCGGGCTCGCGCACCTCGACCTACGAGATCCCGGAGTACAAGGAGGCCGCGGCCGCCTACGCCCCGATCACGCTCGACGTCATGAGCTCGGTCAACCCGAAGCAGCCGGGCGTCAACCCGCAGCCGTGGGTCGGCATCCAGTACGTCTCGATCCCCGAGTTCCAGGACGTCGGCAACCAGTGCGCCCAGCTCGTGGCGGACTACCTCGCCGGCCGCTCGTCGGTCGACGACGCCCTCGCCAAGTGCCAGTCGCTCGCCCAGGCCGCCGGCGACAAGCACAAGAGCTGACCCGCAGCACCCCGTGAGCGACGGGTGCCGAGGCCGGTCCACCCGGCCGGCCTCGACACCCGTCGCCACATCCCCGCCAGACCGCTCGCACAAGGGAGTGCCCAGATGACCGTGACCGAGCTCGACACGGTGGAGGCCGAGACCGCCACCGAACCCAGGCGGGTGAACAAGAAGGAGCTGCGGACCGCGCGCGGGCTGCTGCTGCCCGCCGTCATCTTCCTGATCCTCCTGACGCAGGTCCCGTTCGTCGTGACCATCGTCTACTCGCTGCTCCGCTGGAACCTGCTGTACCCCAACGACCGCGGGTTCACGGGTCTGTCCAACTACGCGTCGGCGCTGACCTCGGGGGACCTCTGGCCCTCGGTGCTGGCGACCGTCCTCATCACGGCCTTCTCGGTCATCCTCTCGGTGGCCCTCGGGATGATCTTCGCGATCCTCCTCGACCGGCCCTTCCGCGGCCGGGCCATCGCCCGCACGCTGATGATCACGCCGTTCCTCGTCATGCCGGCGGCGGCCTCGCTCATCTGGAAGTACTCGATGTTCGACACGAACATCGGCATCCTCAACTGGCTCTCCCGCACGCTGGGCCTGCCCGTCGTGTCGTGGTCGACCGAGCACCCGATGCTCTCGGTCGTCATCGTCCTCACGTGGCAGTTCACCCCGTTCATGATGCTCATCCTCCTGGCCGGGCTGCAGGGCCAGGACAAGGGCATCCTCGAGGCGGCGCAGGTCGACGGCGCCGGCACGTGGCGCACCTTCACGTGGATCACGCTGCCCCACCTGCGGATGTACGTCGAGATCGGCGTCCTCCTGGGGGCGGTCATCATCCTCCAGGTCTTCGACCCCATCGCCATCCTCACCAAGGGCACCGGCGGCACGAAGACGCTGGCCTACCTGCTCTACGAGCGGGCCTTCATCGGCCTGGACGTCGGGCAGGCCGCGGCCTACGGCGTCGTCACGGTGATCCTCACGATCATCGTCGCGACCGTGGCGCTGCGCACCCTCTTCAGGGTCTTCATGGCAGGAGGCAGCCGATGAACCGCTCGCTCCGTGGCTCCCTGGTCACCGCGCTCACGTGGGTGCTCGTGCTCGCGTTCTTCTTCCCCGTCTTCTGGATGATCCTCAACGGCTTCAAGCCCGAGTCGGTCGCCTCGTCGGTCAACCCGAAGCTGTTCTTCTCGCCGTCGACCGAGGGCTACCAGCTCGCGATGGACCGCGGGATGAAGGGCTACCTGCTCAACTCGGTGACCGCGGCGGTGACGGCGACGATCATCGCGGTCGTCCTCGCCATCCCGGCGGCCTACGCCCTGTCGATCCGCCGGGTCAAGAACGTCGAGAACGCGCTGTCGTTCTTCATCTCGACGCGGTTCATGCCGCTGGCCGCCGTCGTGCTGCCGCTGTTCATGATCCTCAAGACGCTCGGGCTGCTCGACAACATCTACATGCTCGCCGTCGTCTACGGCGCGGTGAACCTGCCCGTGGCGGTGTGGATGATGCGCTCGTTCTTCCTCGAGGTGCCGTTCGAGATCATCGAGGCCTGCCGCGTCGACGGCGCCGGCCTCGGCCGCGAGATCTTCCGGGTCGCGCTGCCGCTCGTGCTGCCCGGCGTCGCGTCGGCCGCGCTCATCACGTTCATCTTCAGCTGGAACGAGTACTTCCTCGCGACGCTGCTCACCTCGTCGGCCGCCCGCACGACGCCGCCGTTCCTCGGCTCGTTCGTCGACGGCCGCGGGCAGTTCCTCGCGGTCCTCTCGGCGGCGGCGACCATCGCCGCTCTGCCGGTCATCGTCGCGGGCTGGGTCGCCCAGAAGCAGCTCGTCCGCGGCCTGTCGATGGGAGCCATCAAGTGACCCGAACGTCGTCCCCTGCTCGTCGGGTCGTGGTCTGATGCCCGCGCCGAGCCGCGACCTGACCGGCACGGTCGTCGCCGTCACCGGAGCCGGCGGGGGCATCGGTGGCGCGACGGTCCGGCTGGCCGTCGAGGCCGGGGCCCGTGTCGTCGCCGGGGACCTGCGTCCCGAGGGCCTGGACCGGCTCGTCGAGGAGCTGGGGTCGGACCACGTCGTCCCCGTCGTCGGCGACGTCCGCCACGAGGGGACCGCCGACCGGCTGGTCGCCGCCGGGGTGGAGGCGTGGGGCCGGGTCGACTCGGTCGTCGCCAACGCCGCCGTCGGCTTCTACGGCGGGGTGCTCGACCAGAGCGCCGACGAGGTCGAGCTGATGGTCGACGTCACGCTCAAGGGCACCATCTGGACCACGCGGGCCGCGGTGCGGCAGTTCCGCGCCCAGGGCGACGGTGGCGACCTCGTCGTCCTCGCCTCGGTCGCGGGCCTGCTCATCGGCGGTGGCAAGGAGGCGGTCTACGCCGCGACCAAGGGCGCCCAGGTGAACCTCGGCTACGCCCTCGACCGCGAGCTGCGCGGCGAGGGCATCCGGACGACGGTCATCGCGCCCGCGGGGGTCAACACCCCGTTCGCCGCGGCCGACGGACGCTTCGGCGACGGCGACCCGTCGCAGGGGCCGTTCATGGAGCCGGCCGACATCGGCGGCGCCGTCGTCCACGTGCTCCAGCAGCCGCGGCGGATGCGCACCGAGCTCTGGACGATGTGGAGCCTCGCCGAGCAGCACTGAGGCATCCCCCGAGCGACCGCCGGCCGGCGACCCTGCCCGGCCGGCCGGCGGTGCCGTCACGGGGCCCCCGGGAGTGACTGGGCCTTCCCGGGGGCCTCGTCATGCTCCTGCTCCGCGCCTGCTCCGCGCCTGCTCCGCGCCCGTCCCGCTGTCGGTACCCCGTCGAGTGAACAGGACACGCCGTGTGCGCCGGGGTGCCGGCGGCGCGTCCTGTTCACTCGACGGGTGAGGGGCGTCGGGAGACAGCGAAGTCCCCCGGGGGCGCAAGCTTCCCCGGGGGACTTCTTCGTGCGGAGGCGGAGGGATTTGAACCCTCGATGGGCGGTTAGCCCAAACCGCATTAGCAGTGCGGCGCCATAGACCGGACTAGGCGACGCCTCCAACGCTTGCACAGGGTATCCGGCACGGGACCTGCGGGCAAAAGCGCCCCGCCCGGTGACCGGCGACCCATCGGACGGACGGCCCGGGGTCGGCCGGATCGCGGGACGGAGCCCGCGGACGGCTGCCACACTGCCGCCGTGTCGAGTGCCCCGTTCCCGCAGCCGCCGTCCCCGCAGCCGGTCCATCCGCACCTCGCGGGCCCGGACCCGATGGCGCCGCCCGTGGCGCCCGCGCACGCCTCGACCGGGGGTGGCGCCGCCGTCGGGTGGGCCGTGGGGGCCGCCGTCGCGTCGGGCGTCGCGGTGGTCCTCTCCGTGGTGGCGCTGCTCCTCGCCGGCAGCGGGTTCTTCGCCGGCGCGGTCGACGACGGCGGCGGATGGGCGGAGTCGGTGCGCGGTCAGGTGACCGCCCTCCCGGACGGTGCGGCGCTGAGCGGCGACCGGCTCGAGTGGGCGGTCGGCGCCGCCGAGAGCGACTTCGGCTGGACCATCGACGACCTCAGCTGCCCCGACACCCCGGCCGTCACCACGTCGACGGTCGTCGTGTGCACGGGGACCTACGAGGACGCGGACTGGACCGGGGCCGTGCTGTTCGAGGACTCCGTCGGCGGGTTCGTCGTCGCCGAGTTCTGAGGCCCGCGCGGCGCGAAGACCCACCAGCGCATCGCGGCGTACTTGACCGCCGTCGCGGCGACGGTGGTCACGGCGACCACGCCGGTCTCGACCCACGTCGGTGCGTCCGGCGCGACGTGGGCCAGCAGCGCCAGCCCGCCCGAGGTCATCGCGAGCGTGAGGGCCAGCACGAGCAGCCCCTGCAGCTGGTGGCGTGCGACCCCCTCGCGGCCGCGGATGCCGAACGTCCAGCGCCGGTTGGCCCAGGTGTTCGCGACGGCGGCGACGAGCAGGGCGACGGCGTTGGCCACCTGGGGCGTCCCGAGGAGCGTCCGCAGGACGACGAAGCCGCCGAGGTGCAGGACGGTGCTCGCGACCCCGATGACGGCGAAGACGAGCAGCTCGCGGGGTACCGACCCCCGCGAGCGCACCGGGGCGGCGCTCGCAGGGGTCCGCACGACGGTCACTGCCCCGAGCCCGTCGTCGTCCGGGTCAGGTCGTAGAACGTCTGCCCGCCGATGGTCTGCGCGGTGAAGTGCTGCGAGACCCAGGTCGCGATCTCGCTCGAGGCGCTCGAGCCGCCCTGCTGCCCACCGAACCCACCGCCGGCGAGGAACCAGTGGATGCGTCCGTCCGCCACGTACTGCTGGAACTGCGCGAGGGTCGGGGAGGGGTCCGAGCCGTTGAACCCGCCGACGGCCATGACCGGCAGCTCGGTGGCCAGCTGCAGACCGGCCGCGTTCTGCGACCCGACGGCGGCCGCGACCCACGTGTAGCTCGACGCGTCGGCGGTGAGGGCCTCGACGACCGCGCTGTCGGGGGTGGTGGCGTCGAGCAGGCCGCCCATCCCGCCGCCTCGGGACGTCCCGCCCTGCGTGGTGCCGCCCTGTGCGGTGCCGTTGCCGAAGGGCGCGGTGCCGCCGTTGGGGTTGGTGGTGGTGCCGCCGGGTGCCTGACCGGGCGTCCCGCCCTGCCCGCCACCGGGGCCGCCCTGCGGCATGCCCCCCGGCATCCCGCCACCGCCGGGTCCGCCACGGCTGCCGGCCGGTCCGGCCGTGACGATCGACCCGCTGTGCCCGGTCGCGAGCGTCGAGGCGGAGTACGCCGCGGGCCCGGCGAGCCCGGCGACGACCGCGAGGGCGGCCACGGCGGCGAGGCCCCGGCGGTGCAGCCGACCGACGACGAGGAACAGCAGGGTCGCCGCGAGACCGAGCGCGAGGACGGTGAAGCGCAGCCACCCGCCGTACGAGGTCGTGCGGGAGAGGAGGACGAAGCCCCAGACCGACGCGGCCGCGGTGCCGGCGGCGAGGGTGAGGGCGCCGAGGGCGTCGTGCCGTCGCTCCCACGCCTCGCCGGCGCCCATCCCGACGAGCGCGGCGATCGCCGGCGCCAGGGCGACCGTGTAGTACTCGTGGAAGATCCCCTGCATGAGCGAGAACACGAGCGCCGTGACGGCGAGCCACAGGCCCATCGCGAGGTAGGCGGCGCGCCGGCCGTCGGTGCGTGGCGCCCGGCCGCGCAGCGCGAGCCCGGCGACGAGCAGGACCAGCGCGGCGGGCAGCAGCCACGAGATCTGGCCGCCGACCGCGGAGCCGAACATCCGGAGGAGGCCGACGCCGTCGGAGAAGCCGCCGGCGCCCCCGCCGCCACCGCCGACCCGGCCGACCTCGGAGCCGTCGAGCCGTCCGAGGCCGTTGTAGCCGAAGGTCAGCTCGAGGAAGGAGTTGGTCTGGCTGCCACCGATGTACGGGCGCATCGAGGCCGGCGTGAGCTCGACGACGGCCACCCACCAGCCGGCGCTCACGAGGAACGCCGCCGCCGACAGCAGGCCGCCGACGAGTCGCCGGCGGACGGGGGTGTCCGCGCAGACGAGCCAGACGATCGCCACGGCCGGCACGACGAGCAGCACCTGGAGGCTCTTCGTGAGGAAGCCGAGGCCGGTGAAGACACCGGCGAGGGCGATCCAGCGGTACGAGCCCGCCTCGACGGCCCGCAGCGTCGCCCAGATCGCAAGAGCCATGAGCAGGGTCAGGAGGGCGTCCGGGTTGTTGAACCGGAACATGAGGACGGCCACCGGGGTCAGGGCGAGCGCGACGCCGGCCAGCAGCGCCGCGCCGTGGCCGAAGCGCCGGCGCACGGTCGCATGCGTGACCCAGACGGTGCCGACGCCCATGAGCACCTGCGGCAGGAGCATCGCGAACGAGGAGAGGCCGAGCAGGCGCACCGAGAGGGCCATGACCCAGAGCGACGCCGGCGGCTTGTCGACGGTGATCGAGCTCCCGGCGTCCGAGCTGCCGAAGAGGAAGGCCTTCCACGAGACGCTGCCGGCCTGGACCGCGGCGGAGTAGAAGCTGTTCGCCCAGCCGCTCGCCGTGAGGTTCCAGAGGTAGGCGGCGGCCGTGACGACGAGGAGGGCCACGAGTGCCGGCCGGGCCCACGCGGGGTCCTCGGCCGGCCCCCGGAGGGTGCGGGCCAGGCGGCCGGTCCTCGGGGTCGTCGTGGTGGGGTGCGTCGCGAGGTCGGGGGTCCCGGGGCCGGAGGCCGTGCGCAGGGTGGCGGTGTCCATGCGTCCACGGTCCGGTCCGGGGCTGTGGCGTTCCTGTGGTCGCCCTGTCGCCGGTGGATGACCCGGTGCGAGGATCGGGAGGTGACCGTCACCGTGCGCCCCGCCCGCCCCGACGAGCTCGCCGCGGTCGGCGAGCTGACCCTCGCCGCCTACGCCGCCGACAGCGGCATGACGCGCGAGCACCCGTACGCCGCATCGCTGCTCGATGCCGAGGCGCGCCTGCGCGACGCCGAGCTGCTCGTGGCCGAGCAGGGGGGTGCGGTCGTCGGCACCGTCACCTACGTCCGCCCCGGCACGCCGTTCGCGGAGGTCGGCGGGGAGGGCGAGGCCGAGGTGCGGATGCTCGCCGTGTCGCCCTCGGCCCGGGGCGCCGGCGTCGGCCGGGTCCTCAGCGAGGCGTGCGTCGAGCGGGCGCGCGCCGAGGGGTGCCGGGCCGTCGTCCTGTCGAGCGCCTCGTGGATGCTCGCCGCCCACCGGCTCTACGGGCGGCTCGGCTTCCGGCGCCGGCCGGAGCGCGACTGGTCGCCGCGGCCCGACATCGACCTGCTCGCCTTCCGCCTCGACCTCTGACAACCCCCGCCGCTCCTCGACCCCACTGATTGCCCATCCGCCACCTCCCGGGCCGCGTCGGAGCGCTCCCGAGGTGGCGGATGGGCAAGAAGTCGGGTGGGGAGGTGGGTCAGGAGGCGGGGAGGAGGACCGAGAAGGTCGTCGCGCCCGGCTCCGAGGTCACCTCGACCCGCCCGCCGTGGGCCTGCCCGACCGCGGCGACGATGGACAGCCCGAGCCCGGTCGACCCCTGTGCACGGCTGCGCGAGTCGTCGCCGCGCACGAAGCGCTCGAACACGGTGGGCTGCAGGTCGCGAGGGATGCCGGGCCCGTTGTCCGACACCGAGATGCGCACCATGTCGGCCTCGGGTCGCAGCCTGGTGACCACCCGCGTCCCGGACGGGGTGTGGGTGCGGGCGTTGGCGAGGAGGTTCGCGAGGATCTGGTGCAGGCGCGCGCCGTCGCCGGTGACCTCGACGGGCTCCTCGGGGAGGTCGAGCTCCCAGCTGTGGTCGGGCGACGCGGCGTGCGCGTCGCTCACCGCGTTGACGGCGAGCAGTGACAGGTCCACCGGCTCGCGCTCGAGGGGGCGACCGGAGTCGAGGCGGGCCAGCAGGAGGAGGTCCTCGACGAGCTCTTGCATCCGCAGGGCCTCGGACTCGACCCGGCCGAGGGCGTGGGTGACGGTCTCGGGCACCGGTTCCCGCTCGCGCCGGGTCAGCTCGGCGTAGCCGCGGATGGACGCGAGCGGGGTGCGGAGCTCGTGCGAGGCGTCGGCGACGAAGCGGCGCACCCGCATCTCGCTCTCCTGCCTCGACTGCAGCGCCTGCTCGACGTCGTCGAGCATCGTGTTGAGGGCGAGGCCGACCTGGCCGACCTCGGTCCGGGGGTCGGCGTCCCGCTC
This sequence comes from Phycicoccus sp. DTK01, assembly GCF_017312765.1. Taxonomy (NCBI): domain Bacteria; kingdom Bacillati; phylum Actinomycetota; class Actinomycetes; order Micrococcales; family Intrasporangiaceae; genus Phycicoccus; species Phycicoccus sp. DTK01. The sequence continues at coordinate 287,717 of NZ_BOPU01000005.1, forward strand.
CGGGACGCGGACGGCCAGCGACACGTCGCCGGAGTCGAGCTGGAGGGTCGAGACCCGGCGGGCCGTCGCGGCGACCCGGTCCAGCGGGGCGAGGCTGCGGCGCACCACCACCGCGCCGCCCACGCCGACGAGGACGAGCCCGACGACGGTCCCGCCGACGACGAGGGCCAGCAGCTTGCCGAGCAGCTCGTCGACCGGACGGGTCGAGACGCCGACGACGAAGGTGCCGCCGTCGCCGATGCTGCGCGAGGTCACGAGGTAGTCGCCGAGGTCGTTGCCGAGGGAGATGCGCACGGGCTCGCCGCCCTCGACGGCGCTCGCGAGGCGGCGGATCTCGTCCGCGCTCAGCGTGCCGTCGGTGTTGGAGCGGGTGACCACCTGGTTGAGCGGGTAGCCGCGCGGGTCGGTGGCCACGGCGCCGGAGGCGGTCAGCCCGAGGACGAGGGTGCGGTCGCTGCCGGGGGCCCCGGGTGGCTGGCCGTCGCCGAAGCCGCGCCCGTCGTTGTCGTCGTCGAACACGCCGCGCCGGTCGCCGGCGCGGAACAGCGCGCTCTGGAGGTCCTGGCTCAGCTGGCCGTCGAGGTAGCGCCGGGTCTCGACGACGGTCAGCGCGCTCGTCGCGAGCATGACGAGGGTGAACAGGACGAGGACGCCCGCGAGCAGCTGCGTGCGCAGGGTCCAGCGCGAGGGCCGCGCGAGGGCCGCGGGCCGGCGCAGGGCAGGTGTCATCGGCTCACTCGGCCGGCTTGAGGACGTACCCGACGCCGCGCATGGTGTGGATCATCGGGGCGCGGCCGACGTCGATCTTCTTGCGCAGGTAGGAGATGTAGAGCTCGACGACGTTGGCCTGGCCGCCGAAGTCGTAGTTCCACACCCGGTCGAGGATCTGCGCCTTGGACAGGACGCGCTTGGGGTTGCGCATGAGGTAGCGCAGCAGCTCGAACTCGGTGGCGGTCAGCTGGACCTCGACCCCGCCGCGCGTCACCTCGTGGCTGTCCTCGTCGAGCGTGAGGTCGCCGACGACGAGCACCGAGTCGCTGTCGGCGGCGGCGATCGCGGTGCGCCGCATGAGGGCCCGCAGCCGCGCGACGACCTCCTCGAGGCTGAACGGCTTGGTCACGTAGTCGTCGCCGCCGGCGGTCAGGCCGGCGACGCGGTCCTCGACGGCGTCCTTCGCGGTGAGGAAGAGGACGGGGACGTTGGGGTCGTCGGCGCGCATCCGCCGCAGGACCTCCATCCCGTCGAAGTCGGGGAGCATCATGTCGAGGACGACGGCGTCGGGCCCGAACTCCTTCGCCGCCCGCACCGCCTGGATGCCGCTCGCGGCGCTGCGGACCTCCCAGCCCTCGTAGCGCAGCGCCATCGAGAGCAGCTCGGTGAGGTTCTGCTCGTCGTCGACGACGAGGACGCGCACCGGGCTGCCGTCGAGGCGGGTCAGGGCGGGCGCAGGGGCGGGCTGCTGGCGGGTCGGCATGCGCCCACTCTGCGGCGGCCGGCTTGGCCCTCCCGATGCGTCACCTGTGCGCTTCCTGTGTGCCACCCCTTCAATCTGCCAGCCGGGTGCTGGATGCGCCACAGGTTCGTGACAGCCGCGGGTGTGAGGGTGCACGCAGCCATCCGCCCGACGAAGGAGACCCTCGATGAGCGAGCGCCGCGACGAGCACGACCCCGTGACGCCCGGTTCCCCTGCCGCACAGCCCACCCCGGCCGACCAGACCGCCGCACTGCCGGTCGCGGGCGAGACGCACGAGATGGCGCCCGCGACGGGTGCCTCCGAGCCCGTCGCGCCGGCCTGGGCAGCGCCCGGTCCGGAGGCGGCGCGACCGGTCCCGGCGAGCGGGGGACCGGGCGCGGCGTACGGCGTGCCCGCCGCGGCGGCGGCCGCTCCGGCGCCGGCGCCCGCCGCGGGCGACGGCTTCACGTGGCGTCGGCCGTGGGCCGGCTGGGGCACGCCGTCGCGGTGGTCCGGTCCCCGGACCGTCGCGTCGCTCGTCGTGGCCCTCGTCGTCGGCGCCCTCGGGGCGGCCGGTGCGACGGCGGCCATCACGCAGTCCGACGCCGGGCGCGGCGGGTTCGGGCAGGGGCGCTTCCCCGGCGGTGGCCCGGGCCAGCAGCAGGGCGGGCAGGGGTTCGGCGACCGGCACGGGTTCGGTGACCGCGATGGCGACCACGACGGTGGCCGTGGCTTCGGCGACGGCGACGGCGACCGCGGCGGCCTGCCGGGCCTCCCCGGTCAGCAGCCCGGCGCGCCGGGCCAGCAGGGCGGGACCTCCCCCGATCCGGGCGACGCGAACGGCACCTCGCCCTCCACCTGACGGCACGGCAGGGCCCCGCCGGAGCGCATGCCGGCGGGGCCCTGTCGTGTGCTGCGGCTCAGGCCTTCTCGAGGCGCTCCTCGAGGGCGGTGAGCTCGTCGGCGAGCGCGGCCGGCAGCCGGTCGCCGATGGTGTCGAACCACTCGTGGACGAGCGGGACCTCGGCCTTCCAGTCCTCGGGGTCGACGCGCAGGGCCTTGGTCACCTTCGCGGCGGCGGCGGGGTCCATCCCCGTCGTGTCGATCGCCCCGGGCGCCGGGACGAGACCGACCGGTGTCTGCACCGCGTCGGCGGTCCCGTCGAGGCGCTCGACGACCCACTTGAGCACGCGGGCGTTGTCGCCGTACCCCGGCCAGAGGAACGAGCCGTCCTCGTCGTCGCGGCGGAACCAGTTGACCTGGAAGATCTTCGGCAGCTTCGTCGGGTCGGCCTTGGCACCGATGTCGAGCCAGTGCTGCATGTAGTCGCCGGCGTGGTAGCCGATGAAGGGCAGCATCGCCATCGGGTCGCGCCGCACGACGCCGACGGCACCGGTGGCGGCGGCGGTCGTCTCGGACGAGAGGGTGGCGCCGACGAAGACGCCGTGGGCCCAGTCGCGGGACTCGTAGACGAGCGGGACGGTGGTCTTGCGGCGGCCGCCGAAGAGGATCGCGTCGATCGGCACGCCGTCCGGGTTGTCGTACTCGGCGGCCATCATCGGGGTCTGCCTCGCGGGAGTCGTGAAGCGGCTGTTCGGGTGGCTGCTCGGCACGCCGGACTCGGGCGTCCAGTCGTTGCCCTTCCAGTCGGTCAGGTGCGAGGGCGGCGCCTCGGTCAGGCCCTCCCACCAGACGTCGCCGTCGTCGGTGAGGGCGACGTTGGTGAAGATCGAGTTGCCCTTCTCGACGGTCCGGACGGCCTGGGGGTTGGTGTGCATGCCCGTCCCGGGTGCGACGCCGAAGAGGCCGAACTCCGGGTTGACGGCGTAGAGCCGGCCGTCGGGCCCGAAGCGCATCCAGGCGATGTCGTCACCGACCATCTCGGCGGACCAGCCGGCGAGCGCCGGTTCGATCATCGCGAGGTTGGTCTTGCCGCACTGGCTGGGGAAGGCGCCGGCGACGTAGTGGACTCGTCCCTCGGGCGAGGTGAGCTTGAGGATGAGCATGTGCTCGGCCATCCAGCCCTCGTCGCGGGCCATCGCCGAGGCGATGCGCAGCGCGTAGCACTTCTTGCCGAGCAGGGCGTTGCCGCCGTACCCGCTGCCGTAGGACCAGATCTCGCGGGCTTCGGGGAAGTGGGCGATGTACTTCGTCGTGCTGCAGGGCCACGGGACGTCCTGCTGCCCGGGCTCGAGCGGTGCTCCGACCGAGTGCAGGCCCTTGACGAAGGGCGCCCGCCGCTCCTCCATCGCGCGCAGCACGGGGGTGCCGATGCGCGCCATGATCCGCATGTTCGTCACGACGTACGCGGAGTCGGTGATCTCGACGCCGAACATCGGCACGGTCGCGTCGAGGTGGCCCATGACGAACGGGATGACGTACATCGTGCGACCGCGCATCGAGCCGCGGTACAGCTCGGTCATCGTCGCCCGGAGCTCGGCGGGGGCGACCCAGTTGTTCGTCGGGCCGGCGTCCTCCTCGCGCTCGGAGGCGATGAAGGTGCGGTCCTCGACGCGTGCGACGTCGGTCGGGTCCGACTGGCAGAGGAAGGAGTTGGGCTTCTTGCGCTCGTCGAGGCGGACGAACGTGCCGCCGTCGACGAGCTGCGTCGTGAGGCGGTCCCACTCCTCGCGCGAGCCGTCGCACCACACCACCTCGGCCGGTTGCGTGAGGGCGGCCACCTCGTCGACCCAGGACTGCAGGTCGGGATGGGTGGTCCGGGGGAGGGTGCTGGTCGTGGTCGTCATCGCGGGGTCCTTCCGCCGCTACCGGGTGGGGTCGGTCACCGGGCGACGGGCTCTCGACGCTGTCGGGAAGGAACCTCGGCGGCCCATCGCTCAGGGCCTCACCCCCACCGTAGGACCGTCGTCCGCGGGGGTCGAGAGGCCGCGGGGCGGCGCGCTTGTGAAACTCTTCACAAGGTCTCGGGCTTGCACCGGCGGGCGCCGAGGGGGCCGATTTCTGATGCGCCCCGGAGGTCCGGTAGTCTGCTCTCTCGTTGCGCCTCGGCGTGACGGGCGCCCGTAGCTCAACGGATAGAGCATCTGACTACGGATCAGAAGGTTAGGGGTTCGAATCCCTTCGGGCGCGCACTGTGTTGAGACAGTGAAACGGGCCCCGGCCGGCGGAAACGCGGCCGGGGCCCTGCTCTGTCCACGGGCTGGAACGGCCCTGACAGGGCTCTGGGCCCCAAAATGGGCCCCAAAAATCGCCATGGGAGGCACCCGTCGCGTCGGGTGACACTGAGGTCGTGAGCAGGACTCGTCAGGTCGCACACGACCACCGGGGCGCCGGTCGAGGCCCTTGGGCGGTATGACGATGACACCGCAGCCCCAGCCCACCCTCCTGCTCGACCTGAACGAGGTCGCGGCGCAGCTGCGCTGGACGCGCCGCAGCGTCGAGCGCCAGATCGCCGGCCACCGGCTCCGCGTCGTCCACCTCGGGCGCTCCGTACGCGTCGAACGGGTCGAGCTCGACCGCTTCATCTCCTCGCTGAGGGACGCGGATGCGGGGTAGGCCGCGCGAGTCGCCCACCGACAGCGCGACCACCAGGTACCGAGGCGCCGACGGCCGGTGGCACGCGCGGGTCACCGTCGGGCGGCGTCTCGACGGCGAGCGCGACCGGCGGCACATCAGCCGCCGGACCAAGCGCGAGCTCGACGCGGCCATCCGGGACCTCGAGAACGCGCGCGACTCGGGCCAGCAGCCGTGGCTGCTCGACAACGTCACCGTCGAGCAGTGGGTCGAGCACTGGCTCGACGAGATCCTCCCGCTCGCCGTCCGCTGGAAGACGCGCTCCGGGTACACCAGCCATCTCCGGGTCCACGTTCTCCCGTTCATCGGGGCCGTCCGGCTGACGGACCTACGTCCGGAGACGCTCGAGCGGCTCTACCGCGAGCTGCTCGACCGGGGCCGCTCCACCCAGGTGGTCCACGGCGTGCACCGCACCCTGCGGTCCTGTCTGGCCGAGGCCGTGCGGCGGCAGCGGATCCTCAGCAACCCGGCGGCGCTGGCGCGCCCTCCCCGCGTCGAGAGGACCGAGATCGAGCCGCTCAACGTCGAGGAGTGCCGGGCCGTGCTCGCTGCAGCCCAGGGTCGCTTCAACGGCGCACGATGGTCGGTGGCCCTGTCGCTCGGCCTGCGGCAGGGCGAGGCCCTCGGTCTGCTCTGGGACGATGTCGACCTCGACGCCGGAATCCTCCGGGTGCGGCGGGCGCTCCAACGGCGCACGTGGATGCACGGCTGCAGCCCTCGAACGCGCAAGGAGCCGATCTGCGGCACCAAGCGCGGCGCCGACTGCCCACAGCGCCGCGACGGCGGCCTTGTCCTGGTCGAGCCCAAGACGCGCGCGTCACGCCGCTCCGTGGCCCTGCCCGCGCCTCTCGTGGCCGAGCTACGCGCTCATCGAGCGGCGCAGAACCGCATCAAGCTCGAGCGGGCGAACGTTTGGAACCACACCCTCGACCTCGTCTTCAGCACCGACTGGGGGATCCCCGTCGACCCCGCTGCCGACCAGCGCGAGTGGAAGCAGCTGCTCCGCGACGCCGGCGTGCGGGAGGTGAGGCTGCACGACGCGCGCCACACCGCCGCCACCCTGCTGTTGTTGCAGGGCGTCGACATCCGCACCGTCATGGCCATCATGGGCTGGACCGAGATGGCCACCGCGCAGCGCTACGTCCACGCCGTCGACGAGCTCCGCCACGAAGCGGCCCGTCGGATGGGCATGACCCTTTGGACCAGCCCGAACGTTCGTTCCACGGTGCATGGTCCTCAACGCCTGACGACGGAGAAATAAGGCTTGAAGGCAACCGACTCATGGGCAGGAACCTGTTGCAGTTCGCGTTCGTACGGTTAGATCGACGAGGTTAGGGGCGCGAAGGCGATCACCGGGGTCCGGGGACAGATGGACGGATCGAGGTGCTCGAAATGCCCAGTGGAACGCGCGGGAAAAAGGGGTAGATCTACATGAATCATCTCAGCGCTTGGCCTTGCACTCGTACTTGGATTCTCCTGACGAATTTTGCGACTAACTGATGTGGCTCGATCGCTACGGACAATCATTGTCTCCACAGATCGGGAGGCCCAACCCTCGACATGACCTCAACAGCATTGAGGGCCTTCAACGGCGCGGCCAGGATCGGACCTGTTGTGCGCCGTTCTCATGTGACGGATTGTTCTGATGGCGCGTGCCATGAGGGGCGCCCTCTCTGCGTCACAGAGAGAACTAGATAGTCACCTCCTGCTCCAAGGAATCTCCACGCAAGGAGCGTACATCAGCGCGCAACGCCGTGCCCTTCGAAAATCCTTGAATCCCTTCATTCCGCGACAGGATGGCCCGCTAGAGCGCGCGACAGCCGCGAAACTTCTTGATACAGCAAGCGCAGTCATTGAGGGCGCCGTGCATCGGCAACTGAAACATCAAAACCAGGTTCCCTGGATGATTACGCTTCGAATCCTGTCGGGACCGTCTTGTCCTCCACTATTTTACGACACCGCCTGGCCGCAGACCAGATTCATGGCCGAGGCTTTCTCTGCACAATACGCCTCTAGCACTCACACGACTGCTTTCGCGGTGGGAATGTTGCAGCTTGGAAGGAGTGGAGTCGTCATTGGTGAAGCGCAGTTGCAGGATCTGGTTAAACTGTTGGTGCGCTCTGAGCAGTACGCTTGGTTACAGTCGGCTCGTCAGCACCTCAAGATGGGCGCGACGCTAGAAATAAGAAACCGCCGAATTTGCACAACGAATGATGAAGAAGCTCAGACTCTCGTTGACCTCTTTCATCGGAGAATGAGGGATCGACAGGACGAATTCTCTGGAGTCGTGGGCGCTGACCTATCCGCTAGCCACCGAGACCCCGATAACTTTATCGGAAGCCTGCTTCGCATCCATGAAATTCAGGAGCAGGGCGATGCTGCCTTGCACAGTCGGCAGTGGAGGGATCTGCTAGGCGCCGACTGGTGGTCTGCAACTACTCGCCCCCGCTTCCTTTGGGACCTTCAGAACATGGGCCCTGCAGTCGCGCTGATCAAGTCGTTAGACCAAGAACTTCCAGATCAACACTTGCGAACGTTGCAGTACTTCTTGCTCCTCGCTCATAGGTCTGTCAAGATGGCAATTGCTCCAGACGAGTGGGTATATTCCGTTCCGTTCGGTGGGTACACCGTCAGCGATGTGCAGAGCTTTAGTGGCGAGTTGGCCAACCCGCGCGTCGCATGGAGGGAGGTTATACAACAGAACTTCCCCGACAACCAACTCCTCTTCACGATGAGCGAACTGGTTGAATGCTGCGAATGGGCGCACAGTGTCTGCGGTCTCGCGGGCCTTGGCCATGTGATAAGAACGGATGGTGCTGAGGTCTTCGTAGACCTCTTTTCGTTGAGTGTTCAGCTGAGTTATCTCTTGAATATTGCCATCAATCCCGGCGGCCCGCTGGCGAACATTCGTGGAAGGATGCTTGAACAGAACATCCAGGACGCCATTAATGCCAGCAAATGGGCGCCGCCCGCCGAGTTGGCGTCTTTGCTCAACAGAAATCTGCAACTGCCAAACGGTCGCGGATTCGAGTTAGATGCCCTCGCGGTCATCGACGATGTCATCGTGATCATCGATGCGAAGAGTCGGGTCCGTACGCCTGACTACGACATGGCGAGCGCTAACACCGTTTGGAACACTTCCTTAACCACCGCGGCGGACTATCGCAAATTGTCGGATTTAGTGCTTAATCTTACGAGTCATCGTGACTCATGGCTACCGTCGCGGTATGCGAACTTTAGCATAGAAGGAATTGTTTGCATTCCCGGACCCCTCTTTCTCCATGAGGCCGAATGTGCCAGGTCTGACAATAGCCTGGGCGTTATGAACGTGTGCACCTTGGAGGAGCTCACAAAAGCCCTAGTATGAGTTGAGTGATTTGCTGCGAAGCCAAGTGCACTGAGATCACGTCGCCCTGTCGGTGCTTCCATGGCGCGCGAGCTTTCCCTGTAGCCCCTCAAATGATGCGGAAATTTCGCAGGACTGCTGCACCGATAGGTGGCAGGTTGGGTCAGGAGGCCTGAGTGGCCGGTGTGGTCGGATGGTCTCGTACTCGACGGGGGTCAACCGGCCGAGGGCGTCCTGCCGACGGCGGCGGTGGTACGTCCTCTCGATCAGGTGACGCTCGATGCCTATCTCCTCGCGGGTGGCCCAAGCGCGGCGGTACAACACGTTCTTCGCCTGGCTCGACCGTTCCACGGCGTCGACCTCGACGGAGACGGAGTGCCCGACGAGCGCCAGGCTGTCATGGCGGTGAAGGGGCCATAACGCTCCATGAAACTGCCGTGCCGTTCTCGTGGCGAGGCCGATGACGTCGATCGCGCGGAACCCGGCGACCAGTGGGTCAGCGACAGCGACGGTTGAAAGCGTCGATGAGTGTCGTCAGCGCAGAGGTGAGGGAGGCGAGGTCGCGCTCGTAGATGCGCCCTGTGTCGAGCCGGAGAGACAGCTCCAACAGGATGGCGGCGTAGGCGGCGGAGGCTCGTGGGCGGTCGGCCGCCGGTACCCCGACCTGCACCTGTTCGACGACCCGCTGGGTCTTGACGACCTCCACGACCCTTTCGACCACGTCGACGGCGCACAGCCCCGACGCGGCGGCTCGGCGCTGTTCCCATGCGCGATGTCTGCAGGTGTCGGAGCACCACTTGGGGAGGCGGCCCCGTGCCGGCACGGGGAAGCCTTTGCTGCACCACTGGCACGGGAGGGAACTCGGGCGATGGCGGCTCCTGAGCTCGGTAGGCGGTGGAGAGGTGGTCGGAGTCGGGTCGCTGTGCCGCCGCGAGGGTGACGTGTCGTCGATGTCGACCAGCGTCAGTTGCTCAAGTCCGGCCCTTTCCGAAGCGGATTCAGTCGACCCGCGTGATCCTGTCGTTGTCATGACTACCAAGGCACGTACCCACCTCCCGGTGGACGCGACGGGAGTCGTGACAACGAGTGCGTTGACCCGCGATGCATGAGGTGTGTCGTGGATGAGTTGTGGCGTTCCTGCGTCGGCGTCGGCGTCGTGCGTGGGAGTCGGGCTCGCGTGTGGCGGACGGGTCAAGGCGGCTGTCGGGCAGGGGTATGAGCGGGGCTGCGTCGGCGGTGGTGTGGTGGTCGCAGGGTGAGTCGGCGCAGTCAAAGGTGGTCGTCGGACAGTGCCCTGCGCGCGAAGGAAGTGCGTGACATCGGGGATGGCGCGGTGAGACCATCGCCCATGCGGGGTTGGGGGCGGTGTGCAGGCCGGGGGGCGGTCATGTTCCTGGCCGGCGTGTCACTGCTCGTGGCGGGCGGGTGTAGCGATGATCGGACGCCGCTGGACGTCTCGCCCACGGGTCGCCCAGAGGCGACGGCGCCATCACCTCTGGCACGCTCCAGCTGGCAACCGGGGCAGAGCGCGATGTCGGCCGCGATCTCCGGCACGCTCACGCTGGGAGACGACGGATGCGTCCGGCTCGTCGAGCAGGGTGAGGCCGGCGAATCTTGGCCCGTGCTCTGGCCCGTGGGCTGGATTGCACAGGCCGACGGCGGCGAGTTTCTCATTCGTGATCCGTCCAGGTCCGAAGCACCCGAGTACCGCACCGGCGTACCGGTGACCCTCGGAGGCGGGTTCCTCGAGTCGGACCGCTATCAGGCACAGGCGTGCGCCAGCGGACCCGCGTGGCAAGTCGTCGGATGAACGTCAGCTGGCCCGACAGCGCGACGGCCAACCGGCCCGGCGGCTCCGCACAGCACCCCTGTGACGGTTCGATCGCGGCAGGCGCTATTCGTCGAGCAAGCGCCGCCTTGACCGGCTGACGAAACCGCCCGTTCTGGGCCCCAAAATGGGCCCCAAAATTCGCTCGCAGTCTCGATTCCGTAACAATGCGACCTGCGCCGACTCGGAACGCTTCACGCGCCCTGACCTGCGAAAACGTCGCGAATCCAGTCGCCGCCCGTCGTCACGGATCGGGGCTCGTCAGGCCCGGATTGGGCCTACGGATCAGAAGGTTAGGGGTTCGAATCCCTTCGGGCGCGCACTGTGTTGAGACAGTGAAACGGGCCCCTGCCAGCGGAAACGCGGCCGGGGCCCTGCTCTGTCCGGAGGCTGGATCGACGTCGGCTCGACTCGGACGAGGTCGGCCGTCGGCTGGTGCCGGCCGTGCGACGGAGGGAGCCCTCGGGACCGACACCCCCGCCGACGGGCGCCGCACGTCGGCGCTACCCGACGCTCGTCCCACTGCGGCCGTAGGCGTCGTCGAGGCGCACGACGTCCTCGGCCCACCCCGGGGCGCAGGTCGAGGCCTCGACCAGGAGGACCTCGGTCACGGCCCGGACACGGTGACGGACGCCCGCCGGGAGGTGCACCGTGTCGCCGGGCGCCAGGCTCCGCGTCTCGCTCCTGTGGTGCTCGGCGTAGTGCTCGAGGGTGGCCTCTCCGGCCACGACGTGGATCGTCTCGTCCTTGAAGCGGTGGAACTGCAGGCTGAGCGCGTGCCCGGCACGGACGGTGAGGAGCTTGCCGACGTACCCGTGCGAGCCCCCGGCGAAGACCACCTCGTGTCCCCACGGCTTGTCCCTGCGTTCGGCGCCGTCGAACGTCGCGTGCGAACGGGGAGCGGTCGGTGTCGTCATGTGTTCCTCCAGGTGGGGCGGCGGGTGGTCAGGACATCGCAGCGAGCAGGAGACCGAGGTCGACGGTGGCCAGCCGGACCGTCTGGTCGCTGCAGCCGTAGGGGATGAGGAGGGTCTCCCCGTGGAGCGCTGCGCCACAGGAGTAGACGACGTTGGGGACGTAGCCGTCCCTCTCGGCCGCGGTGGGCGAGAGCAGGGGGTCCCGCAGTCGCCCGACGACACGGGTGGGGTCGTGCAGGTCGAGGAGGAGGGCGCCGATGGAGTACTCGCGCATGGCGCCGACGCCGTGGGTGAGCGTGAGCCAGCCGGACGGGGTCTCGATGGGCGAGCCGCAGTTGCCCAGCTGGACGACCTCCCAGGGTTCCTGGGGGGCCTGGAGAGGGCAGGGCCGCTCCCAGAAGGTCAGGTCCGTCGACCGGGTGATGCCGTTGCTCTCGCGGTCCGCCCGCGACAGCGCCACGTACTGGCCGTCGATGCGTCGGGGGAAGATCGCCAGGCCCTTGTCGTGTGCCCCCGGACCGCTGAGCGGGTGCACCTCGACGGTGCGGAAGTCCGTCGTCCGCAGGAGGTGGCTGGCCACGCGGTGGCCGTTCCAGGCGGTGTAGGTGCCGACGTGGCTCACGGCCCCGTCCTCGGCCATCCGCACCAGTCGCAGGTCCTCCATGCCCTGGTGCTCGGCCGGTCCACGGGGCATGAGCACCCGCTCTCCGAGTCGCGACCCCGCCGGGAACTCCACGGCGTAGCACGAGGCCGCCACGGCGTCGAACCGCTCGGCCGTGTGCGCGGCCGAGCCGCGCGTGAGCCGCTGGTCGTGCAGCCGTGAGAGCGCGAGGTCGAGGTCGGCGCGGACGAAGGCCGCTGGAAGCTGTGAGAGCACGAACGCGCAGTCGTTCCCGTCCTCGGTGGGATCCTCCAGCTGGTGTCGGAAGACCTCCCGCGAGTAGGGCCTCGGGGCGACCTCGCCGAGCACGCCGCGGACTCCGACCGGCGTGACGGTCACCTCGCCGCCGGCCTCGACGAGCAGCTCGCGCCATCCGATGCTCGACAGGTGCCCCTCGCCGATGGCCCGCACCGACATGACGTAGCGCGTCGTCCCGGGCTCGAGACCCGTCTGGTCGGGATGGACGACCAGCGAGGGGTTGCAGAGCGCCGCCCCCTCGATCGCGAACTCCTGCGTGAAGTAGGCGCCGATGAGCGTGTCGTGGGCTGCCGATGGCTCGTGCGGTGGGGGGAGCCGGTGGCGCACCAGGCCGAAGTGGTCGTTCCACGTGGCCTCCAGGTCGTGGTGCCGGGGCGCGAACCGCCTGACGGTCCGGGCCAAGGTCTCGGCAGCGACCTCGTCGGGCAAGGCCAGGATGCGTGAGACGACGGCGGCCGAACGCGACCCCTCGCTGCTTCCCAGCTCCTGCCCGGGCAGGAAGAGGCGGCTGACCACGCGCGCGGGGTCCGGGCGCAGCACGAGCCCCGCCACGCGGTGCGCGGTGAGGGGGTCGCCCCGGGTCACCGCCCGACCGGCGTCCTGGCGAGGAGCGAGAGCTGGAGGGTCGACAGCCAGGCGAGGGTGGACTCGGCGCCCTGGTTGAGGCTCGGGCCGTGGCGCTCGAGGCCGTCGAACCCGGCGCCGGTCTGCTCGTCACGCATGGGCTGCATCAGGTCGTTACGTCCCTCGAACCACCCGCGGCACTCCTGGACCACCTGGATCCACCCCGGGTCGCGCGTGACGAGGAAGGCCCGCCAGCCGGCTTCGGCGAGCGCGGCGACCTCGATGGGCTGCTGGGCGTACCCCGGGCCGACGCCGCCGGGGGAGCGGCCGCGCGAGGGGATCACCGAGAGGTGGCCGTCGACGAGCTGCTGGCGCACGAGCCAGGCGAGCAGGTCGAGGGCGGCACCGGCAGAGGCCGCGTCGGCGGCGTTGGCGGCGACCACGAGCATGGCCTCGGGAATCACGGCGTTGGCGTAGGTGAGGCGCTGCTCGGGCCACGGCCACGCCGTCGTGCCGAAGGAGCCGGCGAGCACGCTGCGGGCATCACGCAGGACCAGCTCCGCGGCGTCACGCACGTCGCCGTCCACGCAGGGGCGCTCGGCGTGGAGCAGGGCGGCCGCGCCGAGCGCGGCGTACGCCATGGACCTCGGCCACCGGGAGCGGGCTCGCATCGCGACGCGCGCGCCGGCCAGGGCGCGGCGGCCCGCGGTGGAGCCGTGGCCCCGCGCCGCGGCGACTCCGAGGGCCCACACCGCGCGCCCCCAGTGGTCGCCGGTGCCGGGGGAGTCCGACCACGTGCCGTTGCCGGTGCGGCGGTTGTGCATCCGGCCGTCGGGCGTCAGCGCCCCGAGGAGGACGTTGAGGTAGATGCCGCCGAGCGCGGCCGCTGCGTCCCCGCCTGTCGGGTCCCGGCTCGTGACGACGAGGGCGCGGGCGGCGTCGTCCACGCAGTAGCCGTGCTCCGTCCGGGGGGCCGACCCGAGGGCGTGCTCGTAGAGCCCGAGCCGGGTGGTCATCCGCGTGAGGTGGAGGTAGGGCAGGGGCTCGGGCATCAGGCGACCGAGGCCGACGCGGACCGGATCACGCTGCGGGCCAGGGCGAGGTGCTCCCGGGCCACCGCGGGCCACATCAGGGACGGTGCGAGCGCGCGGGCCGCATCGGCCATGCCGGCGGCGAGCCCGGGCTCGGTGAGGACCCGCCGCAGCGCCGCACCGATGGCGGCTGCGTCCTGCTGCGGGACGAGGAGCCCGGCCCCACCGGACAGGAGCTCGACCGCGTGGGGAAAAGCCGTCGCCACCACCGGCTTTCCGGCGGCCACCGCCTCGACGAGCACGCCGGACGTGACCTGTTCACGCGAGTCGTACGGGAGCAGGACGACGTCGGCGTCACGGACGAGGGCATGGAGGGCCGGCCGGGGGAGGTAGCTCGCGTCGAAGGCCACGCCGCTGTGGAGCTCCAGCTCGCCCACGATGGAGTGCAACCGCTCGCGGTAGGCCTCCCCCTCGCGCTCGACGACCCGGGGATGGGTCTGCCCGACGACGCGGTAGAGCGGGGGCGGGTCGAGATCACCGAGGTCGGCCAGGGCCCGCAGGCCCCACTCGATGCCCTTGCCCTCGCCGAGCAGCCCCCACGTGAGGACGACGGGGCGGTGGCCGACGCCGTGGAGCCGTCCCGCCTCGGTCGGGGGTGCAGCCTCCGCGCCGTGACCGATGACGACGACGCGCTCCGGTGCGATCCCCCATCCGTCGACGAGCCGGTCACGGGCCGTGCGGGTCATCGTGACGAGGACTGCGGACCCGGCGCACACGCCCGCGAGGACCCGGTGCTGGTGGGGGGTGGGACGGGCGAGCACGGTGTGCAGCACGGTGATGACGGGCACCGTGACCGACGACAGAACCTCCAGGAGGTCCTCGCCGTCCGTCCCGCCGTAGATGCCGTACTCGTGCTGGACGAGGCAGACGTCACCCGCACTGAGGGACCGGGCGACGCGCCGGGCTGCCCCGGGTTCGCCGGTCGGCCACTCGGTGGTCCCGGCCGACGAGGCCGGGCTGCGACGCTCGACCACCCGCACGACGTCGACGTGCGCCCCCTGGGCCTCGAGGTGCAGGGCGAGCGACCGGGCGAACGTGGCGATGCCGCACTCGGTCGGAGGGTAGGTGCTGAGGAGTCCGAACCGGATGGACATGGGTCTGCTTTCCCGACGCCGAGCCGCAGCAGCGTGCTGCCGTGCACGAAGGGGGATGGCTGGGACACCCCGAGGCTCCGGCCGTGGGGGAGGGAGTCGATGACCCGGCACCGTCGCCGAGTCGATCTCGCTCTTCGACCGTAACAGCGCCGTCAAGAGCCCTGCGGGCCTACGGTGGGCCTCCCACCCTCGGAGCCACCATGCGCATCGCCGTCCTCGCCTCGATCGCGCACCGCACCCCGCCTCGGGCGTACGGCCCCTGGGAGCAGGTGGCCTCCACGCTGACCGAGGGCCTCGTGGCGCGGGGGCACGACGTCACGCTGTTCGCCACCGCGGACTCGCTGACCTCGGCGACGCTGCGCGCGGTCGCACCGACGGGGTACGAGGAGGACCCGGCCGTCGACGCCAAGGTGTACGAGGCCCTCCACATCGCCTCGCTCTACGAGGACGCCGAGCGGTTCGACGTCATCAGCAACCAGTTCGACTTCCTGCCGCTCGTCTTCAGCCGGCTCGTGAGGACCCCCGTGGTCACGACGATCCACGGCTTCTCGTCCGAGCGGATCCTGCCGGTCTACCGGGCGTACGACGACGTGTGCCACTACGTGGCGATCAGCGATGCCGACCGCCGTCCCGACCTGACGTACGCCGCGACGATCCACCACGGTCTCGACCTCGAACGCTTCGCTCCCGGGTCCGGGCACCCGGGGCACCTGGTCTTCCTCGGTCGCATCCACCCGCAGAAGGGCCCCCGGGAGGCGATCGACGTCGCGCTGCGGGCCGGTGTGCCGCTCGTCATCGCCGGCACCGTGCAGGACGAGGCCTATTTCCGCGAGGTGGTCGAGCCGCTCGTCGACGGTGTCCGGGTGTCCTACGTCGGTCCGGTCGGGCCGGCGGAGCGTGAGCGGCTGCTCGGTGGGGCCCGGGCGCTCCTGCACCTCATCGACTTCGACGAGCCGTTCGGCCTGGCCGTCGTCGAGGCCCTCGCGGTGGGCACCCCCGTCATCGCGCACCGCCGGGGCTCGATGCCCGAGATCGTCCGGCACGGCGTGACGGGGTTCCTCGTCGCGGGGCCGGAGGAGGCGCTGGCTGCCGTGCACGCCGTCGGCGGGCTGGACCGGGGCGCGTGCCGCGCCGACGTCGTGGACCGCTTCTCCGCGGCCCGCATGGTCGGCCAGTACGAAGAGCTGTTCGCTCGAGTCGCCCGTCGGCCCGCGTGACACCGGCGCGGACGGCAGCCGGGTGGCGGCCTCGCCGCCTCGCTGAGCCGGTGCCTGCGGTCCCGCTCCCTGCCGGCTCGCGGGTCCACCAGGCGGCCGGTCTCTCGACGTCCCGGCGGTGATCGACGGCGACGCGGCCCTGCAGCGGTTGCGCGCCCGGGCCGTCACGCGCTCAGACGACCCGGGCGGCCAGCGACGACGCGGCGAGCACCGACTCGACGATGCGCCGGCACGTGAGCGCCGGCTGCGGCGTCCGCGGCGAGGACGCGTCCGCGACGGCCGGCAGGTGGTCGAGCACCGCGCGCAGGGACTCGCCGTCGTGGCGGTAGCCAGCGTCCATGTCCGGGCCCCTCAGCACCGAGAGCCGCCGCAGGCGGGCGACGCCGCACGACGCCATGACGTCGAGGTCACCGGCCAGGCGGGCCACCGCCGCCGGGGGGAGCGCGCCGCCCGCGACCTGCCGGGCCAGGCTGTCGACGAGGCCGCCGAGGTGGTCCAGCTCGGCGACGAGCCGCAGCTCGGACGCGGTGCGCGGCAGCGAGCGCGGCGATGGGGACGAGGCCGCCACCCGCACGCGGGCGCAACAGTCCGCCCGCCGGCACGCGAGACGGCGTCGGCCGGAGCCGCGCACGACCCTGCGGGCCGCGGTGGCGTCCCCCGAGCGGGCCGCGGCCAGCGCCTGCTCGAGACCGGTCGCCACGAGGTCGGCGGCGGTCGCCAGCATCGAGCCGGGGCCGGGGGTCGTCGGGGCGGGCCGGTGGCTCGGAGGGGGAGGAACGGTGGCGGTGGTGGCGTGTGTGGGCACGTCGACCAGCCTCCACGTCCCTCAGGTGGTGGGCGCCGTCGCGACGTGATCTTGACGCCCCCCGACGCGTCTTGACGCGGTCCTGTCGGTGCCCGCGGTTCAGGGGCGGTCGAGGGCGCGGAGGTACCGGCGAGTCATCCACCGCTGGGCGGCGCGGCCCACCGGGCCGGCGAGACGGGCGGGGAGCGACGCAGGCCGCGAGACGGCGGTGATGCGGAAGCGGAGGCGGCCGTCGTCGAGCCGCTCCAGCAGGAAGCGCTCTTCGCCGGCCTCGGGGTGGCCGACGAGCGTGCCGTAGGTGAACCCCGCGCGCTCGGGCTCGTCGACGACCTCGACGACCCGGCACGGGATGCGCAACGCCAGCGGCCCGACGCCCCACCGCATCTCCACCACGGTGCCGGTGCGCAGCGGCAGCCGCGAGGTGCGGACGCGCAGCCCTGCACGGGCCTGCACCTGCCAGGTGAGCAGGTCGTGTGCGGCGTGCTCGACGTCGGTGCGGGACAGGACGACAGACTCGTCGAGCAGCGCGAACCCGTCCGGTGGGCGATCGAGGAGGCCGGGGCGCCGTTCGTAGGACAGGTGTGCCGACGACAGCCGTGCCCGATGGCGCGGGTCGAGGAGGCCGACGGTCACGGGTCGATCCTGCCTCCTCGTGGCGGCCGGCGGTGGCAGTGCGCGAGGTTGGTCCGTCGCTCCCTCTGGCCCGGGGCCCGGCGAGGGTGTAGGCAGGGGGTGGGCGCGGCCCGCGCGTTCGCCCCCGACGAGGAGGACCCGCATGGCCACACTCGACAGCGCCCGGCTGCTCGCCGCGCTCGAGCCCACGGTGGAGGAGAACCTCAACCGCCACCTCGCCGCCGCGCAGGAGTGGATGCCCCACGAGTACGTGCCGTGGTCGCTCGGCCGGGACTTCAAGGAGCTCGGCGGGGAGCCGTGGTCGGTCGAGCAGTCACAGCTCTCGCCGATCGCCCGCACGGCCCTCGAGGTCAACCTCCTGACCGAGGACAACCTGCCGAGCTACCACCGCGAGATCGAGCGAGCCTTCGGTCGCGACAGCGCCTGGGGCGCGTGGGTCAACCGCTGGACGGCCGAGGAGGGCCGGCACGCGTTCTGCATCCGCGACTACCTCCTCGTCACGCGCGGCGTCGACCCCGACGAGCTCGAGCGTGCCCGCATGGACACGATGGAGACCGGCTACGACTCGGGCGACAAGCCGCTGCTCAACGTCTGCGCCTACGTGTCCTTCCAGGAGCTCGCGACCCGTGTCTCGCACCGCAACACGGGCCGGTTCACCGAGGAGCCCGTCGCCGAGAAGCTGCTGATCCGGGTGGCCAAGGACGAGAACCTCCACATGATCTTCTACCGCAACATCATCCAGGCGGCGCTCGAGCTGACCCCCAGCCAGACGATGCGCGCGATCACCGACGAGGTCGTGTCCTTCCAGATGCCGGGCTCGGTCATCCCCGGCTTCGGCCGCAAGGCGGTGCAGATGGCGATGGCCGGCATCTACGACCTGCGCATCCACCACGACGACATCGTCGCGCCGCTGCTGCGGCAGTGGGGCGTCTGGGAGCTCGAGGGCCTCGACGCCGACGGCGAGAAGGCTCGCGAGGAGCTCGCCGCCGCCGTGTCGTCGCTCGATGCCGAGGCGACCCGCTTCGTCGAGAAGCGGGAGGAGCGGGCCGCGAAGCTCGCCGCCCGCCAGAACGCCTGACGCGCAGCGCACCGCGCGCACCGCACACACGACCGAGGGGCCCCGTCCGGCGCGGACGTGGCCCCTCGGGGCGTGGACGGGCGGGTCAGCCCGCGGTCTGCAGCGCCTTGACCTCGTCGCGGGCGGCGACGACGTCGGCGTGCTGACGCGAGACGACCTCGCGGAAGCCCGCGCTCAGGTCCTGCTCCAGCGCCTTCTCGTACTCCTTGACCGCGTGGTCCTCGCCGGTGACGGCCGCGCCGAGCACGCTGTCGGGGCTGTCGCCGGTCACGGCGTCCTTGAGGGCGATCCAGCCACGGTGGAGGGCGGCCGCGGCCGACCCGCTCTCGTCGACGTCGTCGCCGTACTCGTGACCCATCGCGACGATCTCGCGGTGGAAGCCCGCGCGCTGCTCCGACAGGCGCTGCAGCGTCGTCGCCCACTCCGGGTGGTCGCTGTCGCGCAGCTTCTCGGCGGCGTCCGCGAACCCGCGCTCGCCGTCCTTGAGGGTCTCGACGAGCTCCTTGGCCGCCTTGGCGTCGTCCGACATGTCGTGCTCCTTCGTGTTCGAGGTGGCTGGACACCTGCGCTACCCCGGCGGCCCGCCCGCGAACCGTCCTGTCGAGGACCTTGTGCGACGGCCCCTCAGCCCGGCGGCAGGCCCGCCAGCCGGCGCACCGCGGCGAGGCCGGCCGGGCTCCCGGGCCAGTGCCGCTCGAGCGCCTCGGGTCCGGCCCGGCGGGTGACGGAGCGCAGCGCGAGGGCGACGACGACCGCGTCGTCCGCGTACCCGATGACCGGGACGACGTCCGGGACGAGGTCGACCGGCAGGGCGAGGTAGCCGAGCAGGAGCCACAGGCGCACCCGCAGGCCCCGGGGGAGCGACCGGTCACGGGCCAGCCGCGCGATCAGCCGGACGACGTCCGGCAGCAGGCGCAGCGCCTCCTTGAGGCCGGTCTCGTCGGGCCGGGCGCGCCAGAGCACGACGAGCAGCGCCGCCCAGAGCAGGACGAGCCCGGCGGCGACGGCGAGCAGCACACGTACCCATCCGTCCACGGAGCCATCCTGCCGGGAGGGGCGGGCGGGCAACGTTCGACACCTTCGTCGGTCGATGCACGGTCCGGACGCCGCGTGAGGACGGGGCGGAGCGGCTCCGGGCGGCGGTCCGTTCGGCCCCTGCCCGATGGCCGGTGCTGACAAGCAGTCGTTCCACCTGCGAGGATGACGAGCGTGGAGCCGTTCGACGGAGCGCCGCGCACGCCGCGCCTCCCCCGCCAGGTCGGTCAGACACTGACCGAGCTGGCGCACGTCACGAACGAGCTCGTGCGCGCCACGACGGTCGAGGCCGTGACGACGGTCGTCACCGAGCACATGGCGGATGCCGTCGGCGCGACGATCGCCGCGCTCGGCCTGCGGCAGGGCGAGACCGACGCCCGTCTCATCGGGGTGCGGGGGCTGCCCTCCGACGAGGCGAGCGCCTGGCGCACCTTCCCGCTGTCCTCCGGCAACTCGATGGCCCACGCCATCCGCACCGGCGAGCGCGTCGTCGTCGTCGGCGCCGACGAGATCAGCCGGCGGTTCCCCGAGATCGCCGGCCGCGGCGAGCGGACCATCATCACGGTGCCGCTGCAGGGCAGCGAGCGCACGATCGGTGCGATCCACCTGTCGGTGCCGGAGGCGGTCGCCCCGCACCCCGCGGCGCTGGAGTTCGTCGACGTCCTCGCCGACACCTGCGCGCAGGCGCTCGAGCGCATCGAGGCCGCCGCCGTCGCCGAGCGGCAGACCAGCCGCCTCGCCTTCCTCGCGGAGGCCTCCATCCAGCTGGCGAGCAGCCTCGACGTGCGAGCCACGACCGCGAAGATGGCCCGGATGACGGTGCCGCGCTACGCGGACTGGTGCGCCGTCGACGTCGTGCGACGCGGCTCGCTCCGCCGTCTCGCCTCGGCGCACACCGACCCGGCCGCGGCCGACCTCGTCGCCGCGATGCGCGAGCGGTGGCCCGAGGGCGCCGCCGACGGCTCGTGGCTCGACCGGGTCGTCGAGACCGGCCGGCCCATGCTCGTCTCCGAGGTCACCGACGAGCTCCTCGACCGCACCGCGCGCGACGCCGGCCACCGCGCGGCGCTCGCCGCCCTCGACCTGCGCAGCGTCCTCATCGTCCCGCTCTTCGTCCGGGGCCGGGTCGCCGGCCTGCTCACGTGGGGCTCGAGCACACCGGGCCGGCACTACGACGACGACGACGTCCGCTTCGCCGAGCACCTCGCCCGGCGCGCGGCCAGCGCCCTCGACAACGCCGACCTCTACGGGCAGACGCGGGCCGTCGCCGAGCAGCTGCAGCGGGCGGTCCTGCCCGAGCGGCTCACCGGCGACGACGACTTCGAGGTCGCCTGGCGCTACGAGCCGTCCGGCCGCACCGAGGTCGGCGGCGACTTCTACGACGCCTTCCCCGTCGGGGACGGCCGGCACGTGGCCTTCGTCGGTGACGTCATGGGTCGTGGGGTCGCGGCCTCGGCCGCGATGGCCCAGATGCGGGCCTCGGTGCGCGCCTTCGCCTCGGTCGACCCCACGCCGGAGTCGGTCCTCGACGCGCTCGACCGGATGGTCACCCGTTTCGACGCCGACCAGCTCGTGACCCTCGTCTACGTGCTCGCCGACGCGCGCGCCGGCACCCTGCACGTCGCGAGCGCCGGGCACCTGCCCCCGCTGCTCGCCCACCCCGACGGCAGCGTCGAGCGACTGCCCGACGCCGACGGCCCGCCGCTCGGGCTCGCCGACGGCCGGCACGGCCTCGAGCTGCCGTTCGGCCCGGGTGACTCGCTGCTCCTCGTCACCGACGGGCTCGTCGAGCGCCGCGACGAGGACATCGAGACGGGTCTGACCCGGCTGCAGAACGCGATGCGCGCCCTGCGCGGGGCGACCCTCGACGACGCGCTCTCGCGGCTGGTCCGCACCGTCGGCGACGAGTCGGCCGACGACGACGTCGCGGCCCTCGTGCTGCGCCGCACCGTCGTCTCCACCGCCGGTGGCGGCGTCGCGGCCCCCCGGATGAGCGCCTGACCCGTCCGACCGGCTGTTCGCGTCACCCGCGAAGCCGCCGCAGGTGTGGATCCCGCCCCGCGGGGTACACCCCCTCGCCGACGAAGACGAGGGCCCTGGCGGGCGGTGAGGACGGTGGGGCGTGGACGCCCGGGTGCACACGACGTGGCGGGCGCAGGAGTGGCGACGCCCCGACCTCGAGCCGGACGGGCGTGACGTCGCCGCCGGCCTCGCCGTCGCCCGCGACGAGCACCGGGTGGCCGAGGGGCTGGCGGCCGACCCGTGGCGCTACCTGTCGACCCTCGCGACGCTGGGCTCCCTCGACCTGACGCTCGCGCGCGCCGCCGAGCCCCACCTCGACGCCGTCGCGATCCTCGCGCAGGCGGGCGACCCGGACCTCTCGACGCTCGGCGTCGACGCGACGAGCAGCTTCGGGGTCTACGCGGCCCGCGCGCCCGGGGCCGTGCTGGCGGCTCGCACGGCCGGCGACGGGTCGGTGCGCCTCGAGGGCACGAAGGCCTGGTGCTCGCTCTCGTCCGTGGTCAGCCACGCGCTCGTCACGGTCGACGCGGGAGAGCGTCCCGGCCTGTACGCCGTCCCGCTGCGGCATCCCGGGGTCGTTCACGACGACGGTGGCTGGGTGCCGCGCGGCCTCGCCGCCGTCCGCACCGGCTCGATGACGCTGACCGACGTCCCGGCCGTCCCCGTCGGCGAGGGCTCGTGGTACCTCGAACGGCCCGGGTTCGCCTGGGGCGGGATCGGGGTGGCGGCGGTGTGGTTCGGCGCGGCCGCGGCGGTCGCGGGACGCCTCGTCGACGCGGCGGCGCGCCGCCCGCCGGACCAGGTCGCGCTCGTGCACCTGGGCACGGCCGACCGGCTGCTCCACGCCGCGCTGCTGGCCCTGCGCGACGCGGCGCGGGAGATCGCGGACGGCACGGCCGACGGCCCCGCCGGGGCGCTGCTCGCGGCGCGGGTGCGGGCGGTCGTCGCGGAGGCCGCCGAGGAGGTGCTGCGCCTCGTCGGCCACGCGCTCGGACCGGCGCCGCTCACCGCCGACGACGAGCACGCGGGGCGGGTCGCCGACCTCACCGTCTACCTGCGCCAGCACCACGCCGAGCGCGACCTCGCCGCGCTCGGAGCGATGGTCCTCGAGACCGGAGGGGTCCGATGACGGACCCGGTCCCGTTCCGGCACAGCGACGCCGGGACCGGTGAGAGCCGCTGGCTCGGCGACCCGCGCTGGGCGCTCGCCCCCGTCCTGGACGTGGCCGCCCTCGCCGCGGCCCACGACGAGCTGCTGGTCCTCGCGGCGCACCCGGACGACGAGACGCTCGGGGCGGGAGGCCTGATGGCGATGGCCGCCCGCGCCGGGATGCCCGTGCGCGTCGTCGTCGCGACCGACGGCGAGGGCTCGCACCCCGATGCCTCGGTGTGGGACCCCGAGCGGCTCGCCCCGGTGCGCCGGGACGAGGCCGCCGCCGCCGTGGCAGCGCTCGCGCCCGGCGCGGAGCTGCGGCACCTCGGGCTCGGCGACGGGTCGCTGGCCGACCGGCGCGACGAGCTCGACACCGCGCTGGACGGTCTCGTGCGGCCGGGCTCGCTCGTCGTCGCGCCGTGGAGCTCGGACGGCCACCCGGACCACGACGCCCTCGGGGCCGCGGCGGACGAGGTCGCCCGACGGCGCGGCGCGACGCTGCTCCAGTACCCGGTGTGGCTGTGGCACTGGGCGACTCCCGACGAGCTGCCCTGGGCCAGGGCCCACGTCGTCGAGCTCGACCGGGCCGCGCACGACCGGCGGGCCGTCGCGCTGAGCGAGTACGGCTCGCAGTCCGCCCCGCTCGGGCCGGCCGCGGGGGACCAGCCGGTGCTCCCGCCGCAGGTGCTGCGCCGGGCCTCCCGCCCGGCCGAGCTCCTCCTCGGCGACGGACGCGCCCTGCCGGAGCTCCCGCGCGGGGTGGAGCCGGGCGCCTTCGACGCGATGTACGACGACGGCGAGGACCCCTGGGGGTTCCACGGCTCGTTCTACGAGCGACGCAAGCGCGACCTGACGCTCGCCGTCCTGCCGAGGGAGCGATACGAGCACGTCCTCGAGATCGGCTGCGCCACAGGGGTCCTGACCCGTCTACTCGCCGAACGGGCCGACCGCGTGACGGCGACGGACGTCAGCGCGCGGGCCCTCGACCTCGCCCGACGCGAGGCCCCGACCCACGTCACCTGGGTCCTGGGGCGGGTGCCGGAGGCGCTGCCGGACGACGGGTCGCGGGAGGACGTCGTCGACCTCGCGGTCCTCTCGGAGGTGGGGTACTTCCTGCGGCCGACCGAGCTCCTCGAGACGCTGCGGTGTGTCCGGTCGGCCCTCTCCTCCTCGGGTGAGGTGCTCCTCGTGCACTGGCGCCACGCCACCGAGGACGTGCCCCTCGACGGCCCGCTCGTCCACGAGGTCGCGGCCTCCGTGCTCGAGGATCTCCCGCACCGGCTGCACCTCGAGGACGACGACGTGGTCGTCGACCTGTGGGGCGGCCTGCCCGGCTCGGTCGCCGAGCGCGAGGGACGCGCGTGACACCCGTGCGCCACGTCGTCGTGGCGGTCCCGGCGCGCGACGAGGAGCTCGTCCTCGGCCGCTGCCTCGCCGCGATCGGCCGGGCGGTGCGCGACCTCGCGGGTCACCGCCCCGGGATCGGTGTCGACGTCGTCGTGGCCCTGGACCGCTGCCGCGACGCGTCGGCGTCCGTCGTCGAGGAGCACCCGGCCCTCGCCGTGACGCTCGACGCCGGTGCGGCAGGTGCCGCGAGGCACCTCGCGGTCACCGTCGGGCGGTCGCTCCCCGGGGCCTCGCGCGCGGGGAGCACCGCGACGTGGCTGGCGTCGACCGACGCGGACTCCGAGGTGCCGGTGCACTGGCTGAGCGAGCAGGTCCGGCTCGCCGACGCCGGCCACGACCTCGTCGTCGGCACGGTCGAGCCGCACCCCGACCTGGCGCCCGGCGCCGCCGCCGCGTGGCGCGCCCGTCACGTCCTCGAGGAGGGCCATCCCCACGTCCACGGGGCGAACCTCGGCGTCCGCGCCGACGCCTACGACGAGGCCGGTGGCTTTCCTCCGTGGCCCACCCACGAGGACGTCGAGCTCGTCCGCCGGGTCCGGGCGGCCGGGCGGGCGTCGGTCGCCACCGACCGGCTGCGGGTTGTCACCTCGGCCCGGCTCGTCGGCCGGTCGCCGGGCGGGTTCGCCGCGTACCTCGGCGACCTCCTCGTCACGCCGAGTGCCGAGGTCGGGGTCGAGCCGGCCTGAGCCGCAGCGCGGTCCGGGGTCAGCGTCGGCGGCGCCGCACCGCCATCCCGACCCCCGTCGCGGCCGCGGCGAGGAGCCCGGCCGCCGCCGTCAGCTCCCGCGGGGACGAGCCGGCGGCCGCACGCAGCACCGCCGACGCGGCGGTCGCGGTGCTGTCGCCCTCGCCGCGCTCGACGAGCGCGAGACGCACCGGGCTGCCCTCGGTGCGCAGCTCCTCGGTGACGGACTCGTGGAAGCCGCGGACCGCGGCCTCCGCGCCCGACCGGGCCGACTGCCCGGCCCGGCCGCGCCGGGCGGCCGCCGACGTGACGTGGACGATCGTGCCCCGGCCGCGCTCGCGCATCCGCTCGAGCACCGCCATCGTCGTGTGGACGTGCCCGAGGTAGAGCTGCTCGGTGATCGCCCGGAACTCGCGCGGCTCGTGGTCGCGGAAGCTGCGGTCGCGCGGGTCGTCGGCCGTGTTGACCCAGACGTCGACCGGCCCCAGCTCGACCTCGATGCGGGCCACGGCGGACTCGACGGCGTCGGGGTCGGTCGTGTCGACGACGACCCCCATCGCGTCGGCCCCCGAGCGGCGCAGCGCGGTGACGAGCTCGTCGACCGCGATGGGGGTGCGTGACAGCAGCGCGATGCGGTCGCCCCGTCCGGCGAAGCGTGCGGCCGCCTCGACCGCCGTCCGCGAACACGCTCCGGTGATGGCCACGACCCTGGGCACGACGCTCCTTCCGGGGCGGCCGCCTGCTCGGCGCCCCGGGTCATCATGGCAAGGCGGCGCCGCTCGGGCGACGACTCCGCCCGACCCGTCCCCAGCGATGTCTCAGCGCAGGTCGTCGAGGCCGTAGTGGCTGATCTTGCGGTAGAGGGTCGAGCGGCTCATCCCGAGCTCGGTCGCGGCCTGCTTGACGGTGACACCGGGCGCGGTGAGGGTGCGCGCGATCTCGTCGCGCTCGAGCGACTCCAGCCGCGAGAGGCGGTGGCCGCGGGTGGCCGTCAGCTCTCCGGGCAGGTGTCGCACGTCGACGGTCTCGGCGCGGGTGGCGGCCCCGTGGACGACCCGCACGAGCTCGTCGACGTTGCCCGGCCACGCGTACGTCGTGAGGACGCGCTCGGCCGCGGGCGTGAAGTGGACCTCGCGCATCCGCGTCTGGTGGCCGACGTACCGGGCGAGCGGCATGACGTCGTCAGGACGCTCGCGCAGCGGTGCGACCCGCACGGCCGAGGCGACGAGCCCGGCCAGGGGCGCCGGCACCGCCTCGAGCGACTCGGTGGTGACGGCCCACGCGAGGTCGGACGGCTCGCCCGAGGGGGAGGATCGCAGGGCGTCGACGGCCCGCCGGTGCAGCTCGGCCGCGGCCCACGCGGGGAGGGTGTCGACGTTCTCGACGACGACGGCGGTGTCGGGCTTGGTCAGCTCCGGGGTCCACAGCGACAGCCAGGTTCCGACGTCGTCGGGGGCGGGCGCCGCGGCGCTGAGGATGCGGTGGTGCGGGTGGGCCCGGCGCAGGGCCTGGGCGACCAGGGTGGCGCGGCCGGCGCCCGGTTCTCCCACCGCGGCGACGACCCGGCCCGCGGCCAGCCCGGCGGTCGCCTCCTCGAGGGCGCGGACCCAGGGGCCGGAGACGCTGCGCAGCGTGCCCGCGCCCGGCTCGAGGCGCCCGCGCTGCACCCGGAAGACACCGCCCTTGGGCGGGGTCCGCGGCGCGCGACCCCGCGAACGCGCGAGCATCATCGCGCTCGTCGTGCTCGCGGCCGACTGCGCGAGGGCGAGCAGCAGGTCGGCCGACGAGCGGGCCCACGTCGTGATGTTGACGCTGCCCTCGAGCCGGCCGCTCACCGGGTCGAGGACCGGGACGGCCGCGCACGTGTACGTGCACAGGCTCGCGCTGTAGTGCTCCTCGGCGCGGACGAGCGAGGGCGTGCGGTCGGCGAGGGCCAGGCCCAGCCCGTTGGTCCCCGCCTCCCGCTCGGAGAAGGCGAACCCCGGCGCGAGGTGCACGGCGTCGAGGGCGCGCAGCAGCGAGGTGTCGCCGGAGAAGCGGTTGAGGACCAGCCCGTCCGGGTCGGTGAGCATGAGCGAGAGCGGCTCGTTGGCCAGCGTGCGGTACAGGTCGGTGAGCACCGCGCCGCCGCACTCGGCGAACAGCGACCCGTCGGCGACCGGCCCGACCCAGACCGGCTCGACGGACTCGAGCGACACGCCGTACTCCTCGCTGCGGCGCCACGAGGCGAGCAGCCGGTGGTCGACGGCCGACCCCGGGGCACCGAAGGGCGCGGACGCCCGCTCCGGGAGTGGTGCCCCGCCGCTCGGCCCCATCGCCGACTCCTTCCGACCTCCCGACGGTAACCCCGCACCGTCCGGGCGGCCAGCGATCCGTGTCCCAAAGTGGGACACGAGGGGTCTGGGACGCCTCCGGGGGGCCGACCTAGCGTCGGTGGGGTCCACGACGACGAGGTCGTGGGGAAACGGAGACATCGGGGATGTACACCAAGGACGGCGAGAGCTACTTCATCGTCGACGCGCACATCGCGCTCTGGGACGCGCGGGCGGAGAACCTGCGCAACGTCCACGGCAAGCAGTTCATCGACTGCTTCTACGACTACCACCGCAACCTGTCGCCGGAGAGCGAGGTGTGGACCTACGACGAGTACCTCTACCAGGGCGGTCAGCGCCTCATGAAGGACCTTTTCGAGGACGGCTACGTCGACCACGCCATCTTCCAGCCGGCAGCCCTGACCGAGTTCTACCGCAACGGTTTCGGTCAGACCGAGGAGGCGTACGAGCTCGCCGCCGCGAACCCCGGCCGGCTGACGTACAACCACAACTGGGACCCGCGCAACGGCGAGCAGGGACTCGAGCAGCTCCGGGCCGACCACGAGAAGATGAAGTTCACCGGGGTCAAGCTCTACACCGCCGAGTGGCACGGGGAGTCGCGCGGCTGGAAGCTCACCGACCCGTGGGCCTACCGCTACCTCGAGGCCTGCCGGGAGCTCGGCGTCACGAACATCCACATCCACAAGGGCCCCACCATCCGGCCGCTGGACCGCGACGCCTTCGACGTCGCCGACATCGACCACGTGGCGACCGACTTCACCGACCTCAACTTCATCGTCGAGCACGTCGGCCTGCCGCGCCTCGAGGACTTCTGCTGGATCGCCACCCAGGAGCCGAACGTCTACGGCGGGCTCGCCGTCGCGATGCCGTTCATGCACACCCGGCCGCGCTACTTCGCGCAGATCCTGGGCGAGCTCCTCTACTGGATCGGCGAGGACCGCATCTTCTTCTCGAGCGACTACGCGATCTGGACGCCGAAGTGGCTCGTCGAGAAGTTCGTCGACTTCCAGATCCCCGAGGACATGAGCGAGTACGCGCCCGTCACGACGGCGCAGAAGAAGAAGATCCTCGGCCTCAACGCCGCGAAGATGTACGGCATCGACGTGCCCGCCGAGCTGCGCCTGCCCGAGGCCGACGCGACCGAGACCGGCCCGCGCGACCCCGAGGCCGCCGACCTGGCGACGGTCTGATGACCGCCCTCGCCACGCGGGACGTCACCGACGCCGACGTCCGGGCCGCGCTCTCCGGCGTCCTCGACCCCGAGCTCGACGAGCCGATCACCGACCTCGGCTTCGTCCGCTCCGTCGAGGTCGACGGCGGCGACGTCACGGTGCACCTGCGCCTCCCGACGTCGTTCTGCTCCCCGAACTTCGCCTACCTCATGGCCTCCGACAGCAAGGACGCCCTGACCGGCCTCGCGGGGGTCGGGCGGGTGGTCGTCGAGCTCGACGACCACCATGACTCCGACCTCATCAACCGCGGGCTCGCCGCGGACGCGGGGTACCGGGGGACGTTCGGGCACGAGGCCGAGAAGGACCTCGAGGAGCTGCGGGCCACCTTCCGCCGCAAGGCCCACACCGCCGCCATGGAACGCTGCCTGACCGCCCTGCTGCGGGCGGACTCCACTCTCGCGGAGGACGGGCTGGGGTCGGTGCGCCTGCGCGACCTGCCGGCCGGCCGGGAGCGCGACGCGCTCCTGTCCCGTCGGTCGGCGCTCGGGCTGCCCGACGCGCCGGACGCGCCGGTCCTCGTCGACCACGAGGGCCGGCCGCCGGTGGCCGGCGACACGGCGATGTTCCTGCGCCGGGCCCGCTCGACCCGCATCAGCATCGACGGCAACGCGCACTTCTGCCGCGGCCTGCTGCGCACCCGCTACGAGGGCTCCGGCGCCGACCAGGCGCCCCGGCCCGACGGGGCGGAGCCCGCCGACCACCACCTGCTGCTGCCCCTCACCCCCGTCACCCGCGGCACCGCTGTCGCCGACGCCACCCCGAAGGAGTCCTACCCATGAGCACCATGCGAGCCGTCCAGGTGGTCGGCTACCACGAGAAGCTCGAGATGACGGAGAAGGCCGTCCCGGAGGCCACCGGCCCGTGGGACGTCGTCGTCCGGATCGGCGGGGCGGGCGTGTGCCGCACCGACCTCCACATCCTCGAGGGGCAGTGGGCCGAGAAGTCACAGGTCGCGCTGCCGTACACGATCGGCCACGAGAACGCCGGGTGGGTGCACGCCGTCGGGTCGGCGGTCACCAACGTCACGGAGGGCGACAAGGTCATCCTGCACCCGCTCGTCACGTGCGGCCTGTGCCGCGCGTGCCGCTCGGGCGACGACGTGCACTGCGAGAACAGCGCGTTCCCGGGCATCGACACCCACGGCGGGTACGCCGAGTACCTGCTGACCTCGGCGCGCTCCTGCGTCCGGATCGACGACTCGCTCGAGCCGTCGGACGTCGCGGCCCTCGCCGACGCGGGGCTCACCGCCTACCACGCGGCCGCCAAGGCGGCCCGGCGCCTCACGCCCCGCGACACCTGCGTCGTCATCGGCGCAGGAGGGTTGGGGCACATCGGGATCCAGGTCCTCAAGGCCCTGACGCCGGCCCGGATCGTCGTCGTCGACCGCATCCCGGCCGCGCTCGACCTCGCCCGCTCGATCGGGGCGGACGAGGGGGTCGCGGCCGACGGCAACCAGGTCGAGGCCGTGCTCGACCTCACCGGCGGCCACGGGGCCGAGGTGGTCGTCGACTTCGTCGGGGAGAACGGCTCGACGGCCGAGGGCCTCGCGATGACCCGGCAGGCCGGCGACTACCACGTCGTCGGCTACGGCGAGAACGTCGACGTCCCGACGATCGACCTCATCTCGAGCGAGAAGAACGTCATCGGCAACCTCGTCGGCTCGTACAACGACCTCCAGGACCTCATGGCGCTCGCCGCCAAGGGGCTGGTCACGCTGCACACGCAGAAGTACGCGCTCGACGACTTCCAGCAGGCCGTCACCGACCTCGACAACGGCGCCGTCCGCGGCCGCGCCATCCTCGTGCCCTGACCGGGCGCGACCCCCCCTCACCTCCCGGACGAAGGAGTCCGTCGTGAAGAGCTACATCGGAGTCGCCGTGTCCATCGGCGTCCTCGCGGGCATCTGGACGCAGGTCAGCGTCGAGCTGGGCCTGGTCACCTGGATCGCGTTCGTCGTGTGGGCCGGCTTCTACGCCGCCGGCGGCAACCGGGACGGGTTCGTCCGCATCCTCGCCTCGGCGCTGTCCGGCGTCGTCTACGGCTGGCTGGCCGTCTGGTTCGCCGGCGTCGCCACGTTCCCCGGCGCGCTCGCGGTCGCGGTCGCGGTCATCGCCGCCGCGATGTGCCTGCAGGCCGGCTGGTTCGTCCTGTCGTTCATCCCCGGCGCGTTCTTCGGCGCGGCGTCGTACTTCGGCAACGGGGCGTCCTTCTGGTCGACCGTCGTCGCCGTCGTCGTCGGCGCCGTCCTCGGGTGGGCCTCGGCGGTCGCCGGTGCCCGCATCCAGGCGCTCGTCGACGGGCGCTCGGGTGCCGCCCGGCCGCCGGCCGCGGAGCCCCCCGCCGCCCCGGCGGCCCTCTGATCCGGCGACCCGTCCGACCCGGCTGCTGCGGGCCGGACGGGTCGCCACCACCGCCGCGCCCCTACCGTGGAGCCGGTACGGACCCCCCCGGCAGAAGGAGAGCCCCTTGATCCTCATCACCGTCAAGTTCCCGATCCGCGAGGACCGGCTCGAGGAGTGGAAGGAGCTCTCGCAGTACTACGTCGAGCACGTCACGGCCGAGCCGGGCAACGTCTTCTTCGAGTTCTCCGAGAGCGTGCACGAGCCGCGCACGTTCGTCTGCATCGAGGGCTTCCGCGACGACGCGGCCGGCAAGGAGCACATGGCGCAGCCGCACGTCGAGCGGTTCATGCGCGAGATGCCCGACATCGTCTCGGCGCAGCCGCAGATCATCTACGTGGACGCCGAGGAGGTCGACGGCTTCGGCCCGATGGGCGAGATCCAGCCCCGCGGCTGACCCCGTCCCCCTCGCCCCGTCGACCCCGGGCGCCGGCCTCCCACCCCTCCGGGAGGCCGGCGCCCTCGTCGCGCTCCGGCCGGCGCGTCCGGGAGGATGGACCCGTGATCGGTGACCGCTGGGGCGTGACGGACGACGAGGTCGCCTTGCGCTACGGGTGCGACGCGATCGTGCCCCGGCCGGCGCTGCAGGCCTGGCGCGGCGTGACGGTGGACGCTCCGCCCGAGCGGGTGTGGCCGTGGGTGACGCAGCTGCGGGTCGCGCCCTACTCCTACGACTGGGTCGACAACCTCGGGCGCCCCTCGCCCCGGGAGCTCCTCGACCTCCCGCCGCTCGCGGTCGGCGACCCGTTCACGAGCACCGCCGGCCGCCCGGTGGGCCGGGTCGTGGCCGTCGCACCCGGGCGCGAGCTGACCGGGCGCATCCTCGGTGCGGTCATGAGCTACCGGCTCGAGCCCACCGGTGATTCCTCGACGCGGCTGCTGCTCAAGCTCGTCATGGCGCGGGGACGCCTGCTCGCGCCCGCCGTCGCGGTCGGCGACCTCGTGATGGCCCGCCGCCAGCTGCTCACCTGGAAGGCCCTCGCCGAGTCCTGAGAGGCCGGCCGCTCGGCGCGGCCGTGGACGGCGCCCGGCGCCCTACGCTGGGGCTCCCCGAGCAACGGAGACCCCCATGGCCGAGCTGCACGTCGTCGCCACCATCCCCGCCGCGCCCGAGCACGTCGAGCCGCTCCGTGCGGCGCTGCGCACGCTCGTCGAGGCCACCCGGCAGGAGGAGGGCTGCCTCGCGTACGACCTCTACGAGTCGGCCTCCGCCCCGGGCGTCTTCGTCACCGTCGAGCGCTGGACCGGGCAGGAGGCGCTCGACGCGCACATGGCCTCGCCGCACATCGCCGCGGCGATGGGGGCCGCGCAGGGCGCGCTGGCCGGCGACATCGCCATCCACCCGCTCGTGCCGGTCGACGCCGGCTGACCGACGCCGACCCGGGGGTCAGTTGAGCGGTCGGGTGCCCTCGGGCAGGCCGCGGCCCTCGTGCACGCCCTCGACGAGCTGCTGCAGGGCGGTGAGCGCCACCCGCTGCGACCACGGCCCGTACGAGACGCGGGCGACCCCGAGCTGCTCGAGCTCGGCCAGGGGGAGGGTGCCCGGGACGCCGATGAGGGTCAGGCGCTGCGGGCCGAACGCCTCGACCAGCGCCTCGACGTGCGCGCGCTCGGTGGCCCGGGGGACGAACACCAGCGGGGCGCCGGCGTCGAGGTAGGCCCGGCCGCGCTCGATGGCCGCGTCGAGGCACTCCTGCGGGCTGCGGCCCTCGGCCTTGACGAACGCGTCGGTGCGGGCGTTGAGGCAGAAGTCCGGCACGCCGGCGTCACGGGCGGCGCCCATCGCGGCCTCGACGGCCCGGACGGAGTCGGCGAGCGGGCGCATCCCGTCCTCGAGGTTCGCCCCGACGACGCCGAGGTCGACCGCGCGGACGACCGTGCCGGCCGGGTCGCCGTACCCGGACTCGAGGTCGGCCGTGACCGGCAGGTCGGTGGCACGCACGATGCGCTCGACCGCGGCCAGCATCTCGTCGACCGGGATGTTCTCGCCGTCCTCGTAGCCGAGCATCGCGGCGATCGAGTGCGATGCCGTGGCGATGGCCCGCGTGCCGGGCACGTCCGCCACGACGGTGGTGGAGACGACGTCCCAGACGTTGACGACGGTGAGCAGCTCCGGGGCACGGTGCAGCTCGAGGAGGTGGGTGGCGCGGGCGGCGGTGTCGGTCACCGGCCCATCCTCACCCGGGACACAGGCTTCGACAAGCGCTCGCCGCCCGGGAAGAGGGCCCGCCCGTCGGGTGTTTCCGCCCGTGACCGGGAGCGCCCGGCCGCAGACCCACGCGAAGGAGCGGACATGAAGGCCATCTGGAACGGGACCGTCGTCGCCGAGAGCGACGACACCGTCGTCGTCGAGGGCAACCACTACTTCCCCGCCGAGTCGGTCCGCGAGGACCTGATGCGCCCCTCGGGCACGACGACGGTCTGCCCGTGGAAGGGAACCGCGAGCTACAAGAGCCTCGAGGTCGACGGCACGGTCAACGCCGACGCCGCCTGGTACTACCCGGAGCCGAAGGACGCCGCCCGCGAGATCACCGGCCGCTACGCCTTCTGGAAGGGCGTCGAGGTCACCGCCTGACCGACCGGCGCCGAGACCTAGAGTGATGGCGGCCCGACCGGGCCACGGCCCGGGCTCGCCGGGCCACCCCGCCGGTGCGCGGGGCGACTGACGGGAGCGGGATGGACCTCGACCTCGGGATGCTCGTGCTGCGGCTCGCCCTCGGGCCGATGCTCGTCCTCCACGGCGTGAACAAGGTGTGGGGCGGCGGTGGGCTGTCCGGCACGGCCGGATGGTTCGAGTCGCTCGGCCTGCGCCCGGGGTGGCTGCACGCGCGGCTCGCCGCCGGCACCGAGATCGTCGCCGGCGTGCTCGTGACCCTCGGCCTGCTCACCGGTCTCGCCGCCATGGCCTTCGTCGGGCTCATGGCCGTCGCCGCCCTGACCGACCACCGCGGCAAGGGCTACTTCGTGTTCAAGGGCGGCTGGGAGTACGTGCTCCTCGTCGCGATGGCCGCCGTCGCGCTCGCGGTCGTGGGCCCGGGCGGCTGGTCCGTCGACGCCGCCGCGGGGCTCGACCTCGCCGGCGCGTGGTGGGGCCTG
The DNA here is from genome assembly GCF_017312765.1 of Phycicoccus sp. DTK01. NCBI lineage: Bacteria > Bacillati > Actinomycetota > Actinomycetes > Micrococcales > Intrasporangiaceae > Phycicoccus > Phycicoccus sp. DTK01. Next base: position 321,557 of record NZ_BOPU01000005.1, read on the forward strand.
GCCGCGGCCGTCGGTGGTCTGCTCGCGGCCGGTGGCCTGCTCGCCGTCTTCCGTCGTCCCACCCCCGGCGGGGCCTGATGCCGGTCCGCACCGTGAGCGGCCCCGGGCCGTCGGTCCCCGACCTGCTCGCCGCCAAGGGCGCCACGACCGTCTCGGTGGTGATCCCCGCGCGGGACGAGGAGGCGACCGTCGGCGACGTCGTGGCCGGGGTGCGCCGGGCGTGGGTGGAGGACGTGCCGCTGGTCGACGAGCTCGTCGTCATCGACTCCGACTCCACCGACCGCACCGCCGAGGTCGCGCGCGCCGCCGGCGCTACCGTGCACGCGGCCGCCGAGGTCCTGCCCGGGCTCGGGCCGGCCCGCGGCAAGGGCGAGGCGCTGTGGAAGGCCCTGCACGTGACCAACGGCGACGTGCTCGTCTTCCTCGACGCCGACCTTGTCGAGTGGGGGACGCACTTCGTGAGCGGCCTGCTCGGCCCGCTGCTCACCGACCCGGGGGTCGCCCTCGTCAAGGCCGTCTACGACCGGCCGCTCCTCGACGCCGAGGGCCGGGAGGCCGAGACGGGCGGTCGCGTGACCGAGCTCGTCGCCCGGCCGCTCCTCGCGCTGCACCACCCGGAGCTCGCGGGGCTCGTCCAGCCGCTGGCCGGCGAGTGGGCGGTGCGGCGCTCCGCCTTCGAGCGGTTCTCGGTGCCGGTCGGCTACGGGGTCGAGATCGCGGCTCTCGTCGACACCGCCGCCCTCCTCGGGGCGGACGCCGTGGCGCAGGTCGACCTCGGCCGTCGCACGCACCGGCACCACCGCCACGACACGCTCGGTCCGATGGCCGTCCAGGTGCTGGCCGCGGTCGAGGCCCGGCTCGGTCGGGGCGTCGAGGCGGCGGCCGGCGTCGCGGACGGCCGCGCCACCCTGAAGCAGTACGAGCGGACGGCCGAGGGTTTCACGCCACGGCCCCGCGAGGTCGACCTCGCCGAGCGGCCGCCGGCCGTGACGGTCGAGGGCTACGCCAGCAGGACGGAGACGGTGCGATGAGCGGGTCCGCTGCGGGACGTGGGGCGGTGCTCCGGCTGGGTCGGCACGAGTACCCCGCCTCGGCGCGCCTGGTGATGGCGATCGTCAACCGCACGCCGGACTCGTTCTACGACAAGGGCATCAGCTGGGCCGAGGACGCTGCCCTGGACCGCGTCCGGATGGTCGCCGAGCAGGGCGCCGACATCGTCGACATCGGCGGCATCAAGGCCGCACCCGGGGTCGAGATCGACGCCGCCGAGGAGAAGCGACGGGTGGTCGGCTTCGTCGAGCGCGTCCGCGGCGAGTACCCCGACCTCGTCATCAGCGTGGACACCTGGCGCAGCGAGGTCGCCCGCGCCGTCTGCGAGGTCGGGGCCGATCTCATCAACGACGCGTGGGGCGGGGCTGATCCCGAGCTGCCCACCGTCGCAGCCGAGTTCGGTGCGGCGCTGGTCTGCACGCACACCGGCGGAGTGACGCCGCGGACCCGGCCGCACCGCATCGAGTACGACGACGTCGTGGCCGACGCGCGGTCGTCGCTGCTGCGCCAGGCCGAGCGCGCGGTGTCGATGGGCGTGGAGCGCGAGCGGGTCATCATCGACCCGGCGCACGACTTCGGGAAGAACACGTGGCACTCGCTCGAGGTGACCCGGCGGCTCGACGAGCTGACGTCGCTCGGCTGGCCGACGCTGGTCTCGTTGTCCAACAAGGACTTCGTGGGTGAGTCGCTCGACCTGCCCGTGGGTGAGCGGCTGACCGGCACGCTCGCCGCGACGGCGCTCTGCGCGTGGCTCGGGGCCCAGGTCTACCGCGTGCACGAGGTCGTCGAGACGCGTCAGGTGCTCGACATGGTGTCCGTCGTCGCTGGAGACCTGCGGCCGGCCCGTACCGTCAGGGGGCTCGCGTGAGGCGCTCGGTCGTCGTCGTCCCCAGCGCGCCGATGCTGCTGCCCGAGTACACCGGGCGCACCGACGCCGTGGCCGACCTGCGCTCGTGCGCCGTCGAGGTGCTCGCCGCCGCCGTCCCGGACGCCGGGTCCGTCGTCCTCGTCGTCGCCACCGACCGCGAGCAGCGCGGCACCCGGCCGCCGCTCGGGGAGCGCGTCGGCCGGCACCTCGCCGGCCTGGCCGGTCTCCCCGTCGCCGAGGTCGTCGTCGTGCCGTGGGACGCGCCCGTCGACCGCTGCGTGGCGGCGGGGGAGGCCCTGGCGGCGTCGCATCCGGAGGCCTCGGTCGTCGTCGTGGCCGACGGCAGCGCGCGCCGGGGCGAGAAGGCCCCCGGGCACCTCGACGAACGGGCGTTCGCCGTCGACGAGGCGCTCGTCGCGGCGCTGCGCGCGGCCGACCCCGAGGCGCTGCTGGCGCTCGACCCCGCGCTCTGCGCCGACCTCCTCGTGCACGGCCGCGCCCCGCTCCAGGTGGCCGCCGGTGTCCTCGGCAGGCTCGATGGGCCGGGGCGCGCACGCTGCGAGGCACTGCTCACCGAGGACCCGTTCGGCGTCCTCCACGTCGTCGCCCGCCTCACCCTCCCCTAGCGCCTCCACATCTCGGGGTCACCCCGAAATGTCCACGAGACCCCGGTTCGGAACCGGGGTCTCGCGAACGAGCTCGTGCGTCGAGCCGGCGGCGGACGCGCTCAGCGGACGGTGACCACCAGCGTGCCGACGACGTCCGAGCGGGTGTCGCCCGCGAGGACCGTCACGGTGTAGGCGCCGGCCGCGGCCCAGGTGTGCCGCCCCGAGAGGCGCACGGCGCCGTCGGAGCCCGCAGCGAGCGTCGCGTCCTCGGTCACGCTGCCGTCGCCCCACTGCACGCGAGCCGTGTAGGCCTCGCCGGGCACGCCGCCCGACACCGTGCCGAGCGGCACCGTCGTCGCGCTGCCGCGCCGGGCGGTCGTCGCCCCGGCCGCGTCGAGGGCGACGGGGGCACCGTCGTCGGCGACGGCGAACACGTGGACGCGTCCGGCCGTCTGCGGGTCGCCGGTCTGCTCGGGCATCGTCACCGACACCACGGACCGGCCGGACGGCACCTCGAGCGGCGCCGTGGCGAACAGCTTGAGGCGGCACGGGTCCGTCCCGGTCCCGTTCGTCCGGTAGGCCAGCTCGACGGCCACGGTGTTGCCGAACTTCGCCGAGCCGCACCAGTCGCCGTACTGCAGCGGGTAGTCCGCGGTCGAGCCGTCGTCGAACGTCACCGTCGCGGTGGTGTCCTGGTCCTTCTGCGTCGCGGTGCCGATGAGCGACATCCGCGTCGCGCCGGGAGCCAGGGTGACGGCGAGGGTCTGCCCGGCGCCCGACGCGCTGTCGGGCTCACCCGCCGGCACGGCCGGCAGCGACCAGCGCAGGTCGGTGCCCGGGACGGTCTGCACCCGCCCGGGGACGACGCCCTCGTCGGCCAGGGCCTGACGGGCGATGCCGGACCGGCCGCCGTCACAGGGGACGGCCGTGCCGACGTCACCGATGCACTGCAGGTCGAAGCCCTTCGCGTACGACGGGACGACGGCCTGGTGCACCGTCACGGCGGCCAGCCCGCTCGCGGACTCCTTGCCGGAGGTCACCGTGACCCGCGGCTGGTAGAAGCCCGGCTCGGCCCACGTGTGCGACCCGCTGACCGTCGAGGTGCCGAGGTCGCCGACCTTGACGCGGCCGGGGGACGAGGTGCCGTCACCCCAGTCGACCGTCACCGTCGGCGTCGACTCCTGACCGCTACGCCCACCGGCGAAGGTCGCCAGCGTGCCCGACCACTCGCGGCCGACGGAGGTCTCCGCCGCGTCGGCACCGGTGACCGACAGGGGTCCTCGCGCCGCCTTGGTGCCGTCGGTCAGCAGCTCGACCTCCGAGAGGTTGACCGCACCGTTCGCCGCGGTGACGACGAGCCGGTAGCTCGCGTACGCGCCGGGGTGGCGGATCTCGAACGGCCGGGTCTGCACCCGCCACGGGAAGGTCTCGCCGGAGCGCCGGTCGAGGGTCTTCCAGTGCTTGCCGTCCTTCGAGCCCTCGAGCCGCCAGGCCGTCGGGTCGCCCTTCTCGGGACCGGAGGTGAGCGTGTACCAGGTGGCGCGCTGCCCGGGGCCGGAGAGCGTGTACGACACCGTCGGTCGCCTGGTGGTGAACGTCGCGGCGGTGCGCGAGGTGTCGTCGAACAGCGACTTGGCGCTGCTGCCGTCCGCGAGACCGGTGGCCGTGGCCGAGCCACGCCCGGCGCCGGTGGCGTCGCGCAGCGGGTTCGGCGCGTCCGTGCCCTTCGTCAGCGACGGCGGCAGGTCCTGCGGCCGCGAGCCGAACGACGAGGGACGCGTCCCCATCGCGAACCGGACGGTCGTGCGGCCGGCCAGCTGCGACTGGTCGATCGACACGCCCGACTGGCGCTTGCCGTCGATGCTCACGCCCTGGACGTAGATCGCCCGCTCCGAGTTGCCGGGCGCCTCGACGACGAGGTCACCCTGCGTGCGGTGGACGGTCGTCTTCGTGAACTTCGGTGAGCCGATGGCCCACTGCGAGGACCCGACCTGCAGCGGGTAGATGCCGAGGGACGAGAGCAGGTACCACGCCGACATCTCGCCGTTGTCCTCGTCGCCGGGGTAGCCCTGCCCGATCTCGCCGCCCACGTAGAGACGCCGCATGATCTCGCGGACCTTCTCGGCCGTCTTCCACTGCTGGCCCGTCCAGTCGTACATGTACGGGATGTGGTGCGAGACCTGGTTGCTCTGACCAAGCATCCCCATCCGGACGTCGCGGGCCTCGAGCATCTCGTGGATGACCCCGCCGTAGCCGCCGGGCTTCGTCGCGGTCTCCGGCGTCGCGAAGAACTCGTCGAGCTTCTTCGCGAGGCCGTCCCGTCCGCCGTAGAGGTTGGCCAGGCCGACGCCGTCCTGCGGTGCGTGGAAGGCGAAGTTCCACCCGTTGGTCTCGGTGAAGTCGCCGCCCCAGTCCTCCGGGTCGAAGGACGCCGCGTCCGGGAAGTCGCCGTCCGCCGCGCGGCCGCGGAAGAAGCCGGTCTCGCGGTCGAAGCTGTTGACGTAGTGGGTCGCCCGCTCGAGGAAGTACGCCGACTCCTCGCGCAGGTGGGCCCGTCGGTCCTTCGGGGTCCTGCGGTCCGTCGCGAGCTTCTTCGCCATCTGGCCGATGCCGTAGTCGTTGACGAAGCCCTCGAGCCCCCACGACACCGACTCGTGCGTGGCGTTGCTCGTGTAGCCCTTGAAGGTCGAGGTGTCGATGCCCTTGCGGCCGACCGCGCTCGAGGTCGGCAGCACCGTGGCGTTGCGCACGGCGGCGTCGTAGGCCGCGAGCGGGTCGGGCAGGTCGACGCCCTTGACGTAGGCGTCGGCGAACGCCACGTCCGAGCTCGTGCCGGTCATGAGGTCGGCGTAGCCCGGCGAGGACCAGCGCGCGACCCATCCGCCGTCCCGGTACTGCTGGACGAAGCCGTCTGCCAGCTCGGCGGCGACCTCCGGGTAGAGGAGGCTGTACGCCGGCCACACCGTCCGGTAGGTGTCCCAGAAGCCGTTGTTGACGTAGATCTTGCCCTTGACGACCTTCGCGTTGGTGCGGGTCGCGGTGGCGTCACCGTCCTTCGGCGACACCGGGCTCGCGTAGGCGTACTTCGGCGAGCGGGCCGTCCCGGTGTTCTCGAACTGGCTGTTGGGGTAGAGGTTGAGCCGGTAGAGGTTCGAGTACAGCGTCGAGCGGTCGGTGTCGTTCGCGCCCTCGACCTCGACGACCCCGAGCCGCGCGTTCCACGCGGCGTTGGCGGCCTGGCGGACGCGGTCGAAGCCACGCCCGGCCAGCTCGAGCGCGTGGTTGTGCTTGGCCTGGTCGAGCGAGATGAACGAGGTCGCGAGCCGCAGCGTCACGGCGCGGTCGGTGCTCGTGTCGAAGGTGGCGTAGCGAGTGCCGTCGTGCCCATCGAGAGCGGTGCCCGCGCCGGTCGGCTTCTGCGAGAACGTGCCGTAGACGAACATCCGGCTGCGGCCGGCCGAGAGGCCGCTGCCGTTGTCGACCCAGCCGGTCACCGTGTTCGTGCCGGCTTGCACGGTGAACTCGCCGTCGTCGTCGACGGTGTCGAGGACGAGGTGGCCGGTGGCGGTGCCCTTCGGGAAGGTGAAGCGGAAGACGCCACCGTGGTCGGCCGGGGTCTGCTCGGCGACGGTGCCGTCCTCGAGCACCGCCCGGTAGTAGTCGGGGTGCGCGATCTCGGTCTCGTGGTCGAAGGCCAGGCCGCGGGCGTCGGCGTCCCCGGTGGGCGTGCCGGACGCGGTCGACGGCATGACCGACAGCTGGTTGCGGTCACCCATCCACGGGCTCGGCTCGTGCGAGACCGCCAGGCCCTGCAGGACAGGGCGGTTCTGCTCGTCGTTGGCCGACTGGTAGTAGTACTGCCACGACTGGGAGGTCGCGTCGGTGACCGGCGTGAGGAACGTGAACCCGTTGGGCAACGCGCTGATCGGCAGGTTGTTGCCGCGCGAGAAGCTGCCCGAGGCGTTCGTGCCGCGTCGGACGTCGACGAAGTTGGTCAGGTCGCGGCCGTCGACGACGGCGGGCTTCCCCTCGATGCTCACGTCGTCCAGCCAGCCGCCGAAGCGGGCGTCGGCTGCCGCCGTCGGGTTGTCGTAGCCGAGGAGGATCGCGTCGACCGTGCGCCCGGCGGCCACCCGGCCGAGCTCGACCGTCACGGCGTTCCACTGGTTGGCGTAGAGGATCTTGCCGCGTCCCTGACCGCTCGGGCTCGCCTCGGTGCCGTGGGCGTCGGTGGCCCGCAGGTCCGAGAGGAAGGTGCCGTCGGTGAAGCGCAGGTCGACGGCCGTGTACGTCGACGGGTAGGTCAGGTCGCCGCTCACCATGTCCGGGAAGATCTTGTACGTGAGGCGGCTGGCGTGCCCGACGGGGACGTCGACGTCGAACAGCCGGTTCCAGGCGTAGCCCCGGCCGGCCGCGGTGTGGCCGCCGGAGTAGCGCAGGGCCTTGACGCCGGTCCAGCCGACGAGCGGCCTGATGTTGAAGCCCGAGATCGGGCCGGGACCGGTGCGCGTCACCATCGGCGAGACGGTGCCCGGGCCGGTCGTGCCGTCGCTGATGTCCCAGTCGGCGAGCTGCACGAGGCCGCCGGAGTGGTTGGCCGTCACGTCGAGCCGGTAGAAGCGGTACTCGGCGGGGGCGTCGACCTCGAAGTCGAGGGTCGCGAAGCGCTGCGGGAAGTCGAGACCGGTCTCGCGGTCGAGGTCGGTCCACGTCGTGCCGTCGGCGGAGCCCTGGAGGGTGACGTCCTTCGGGTCGCGCTCGGGGGAGTCGTTGGCCGAGGTCATCGACCACTTCACGACGGTCGCCGGCTTCGCGAGCTCGTAGCGGACCCAGCCGGAGGGCTCGAAGGCGAGCCACTTGGTGTCGGGGTTGGCGTCCGCGAGGCTCGAGGCGGCCTCGTTCGGGGCGTTCTCGGCGCTGGCCGTCACGTCGGTGACCTGGCCGAGGAGGCTGCCGTCGGTCGACGCCGTGCCGGTGACGTTCTGCTGGAGCGGGCCCTTCGGCCCCTGCTCGACGCTCGAGTCGGCCGGCTGCGGCTGGCCCTCCTCGAAGGAGGTCGAGAAGTCGCCCGGCGCCGGGGCAGCGGCGCTCGGCAGCGCCGCCCCCGACACCGTGGCGGCCGCGACCGCGAGGACGGTGGCCCCCGCGCGGAACCTCGTCATGACACCCATCGGTCCTCCGTGCTCGCCCGCGTCGGGCGTCGTGCCGGCTGTCCGGGGCGGCGACGACGCGGCAGGTGAGGCCGTCGAGGGGGCGTCGCTGCCCACCGGTGCGGCGAGCCTCGGTGGGGGCGCGGCGGCCGGCAAGCCGGGACGCGGGCTTGTCCGGTCAGGACATCCGACCGGACAACGGGGTGTCGGGCGGGGTGGACGTCGCGCCCGCCTCGCTGGTCGCGGCGCCGTGTGGTGTCATGACGCGGTGACAGCGATGTCGGCCAACCGGACACCGGGGCGCCCCACGATGGCCGAGGTGGCCGCGGAGGCGCACGTGTCGGTCAAGACCGTGTCGCGGGTCGTCAACCACCAGGCCGGCGTGCGCCCGGACACCGCCGAGCGGGTGAGAGAGGTCATCCGGCGCACCGGTTTCCGCCGTGCGGGTGGGCTCGCGACCATCCGGGAGGGACGGACGTTCACGATCGGGCTGGCCGTCGAGGAGCTCGCCAACCCCTTCTACTCGCAGATCGCGGCCGGGGTCGAGCGCGAGGCCCGGATGCACCAGTACCACCTCATCACCGCGTCGGCCGAGAACTCCCCGAACCGCGAGCGGGCCGTCATCCGGGCGCTGCTGGCCCGTCGGGTCGACGGCATCGTCGTCGTCCCCGCCGGCGAGACACCGGTGGCCGACCCCGAGGTCGAGGGGGCCGGGGCGCCGATCGTCCACCTCGACCGGCCGGTCCGCGGCGCGACCTGCGACACGGTCCTCAGCGACAACGTCGGCGGGATGCGCAGCGCGGTCGAGCACCTCGTCGCGCACGGGCACCGGCGCATCGGCTTCCTCGGCGACGACCCCGAGTTCTGGACGGCGCGCCAGCGACGCGAGTCCTTCCTCGCGACCCACGTCTCCCTCGGGCTGCCCCGCACCCCGCCGGTCGCGATGGGGCCGCACTCGGCCGAGTCGGTGCGCACAGCGCTGGGGGAGTGGGCGGCCGACCCCGAGCCGGTCACTGCCGTCGTCACCGGCAACAACCGCGTGACGGTGCTGACGCTCGTCGCGCTGCGCCACCTCGGGCTCGACCTGTCGCTCGTCGCGTACGACGACTTCGAGCTGGCCGAGCTCGTCGACCCACCGGTCACCGCCGTCCACCAGGACCCCACGGCGATGGGCGAGAAGGCCGCGCAGGTGCTCTTCGCCCGCCTGCTCGGGGACGAGTCGCCGCCGCGGACCATCGTCCTGCCGACACGCCTCGTCGTCCGCGGCTCCGGCCGCCGCCGCTGACCTCCCCGCCGCCTACACCTGCCACCCCCTCGCCGCCGCCCCCTCCCCTGCCACCCCCTCCCCTGCCACCCCCTCCCCGCCGCCCCTCCTTCCGCGCGAACGTGTGTTGACTCGCCGAGGAGCCCCGGTGTCATGTGCCAGGACATCGCTGACACAAGTGTCATCGTGGGCCTGACAGTAGGGACTTTCGGGGGCGGCCGGGAGG